>NZ_JAHLEK010000022.1:0-9154 GCF_020131375.1 Pseudonocardia sp. ICBG1034 | reverse complement strand
GCCTGCTCGTGATGGTGCTGGTGGCGATCTTCTTCGTGTCCGGCGCCGACGCCGCGTCGATCGTGATGGGCACGCTGTCCCAGCGCGGCACCATCGAGCCGAGCAGGTGGGTCGTGGTCTTCTGGGGTGCCGCGATGGGCGCGGTCGCGGTGCTGATGCTGGTCACCGGCGGTGAGGACGCCCTGTCGGGCATCCAGAACCTGACGATCCTGGTCGCCGCGCCGTTCGTGGTGATCATGGTGCTGCTGTGCCTGGCGCTGCACCGCGACGTGCGCCGGGACAAGGTCATCCTGCGCGCCGAGAAGAGCGCCGAGGTGATGGAGCAGGCCGTCGAGTGGGCGACCGACAACCACGGCGACGACTTCTACGTGAAGGTCGGGTCCTTCGCGAAGGACGACTCCGGTGAGCCCGCCTCCCCGGACGGCACCCACCCCGCCGCGACCGCCGCCGCGCCGGCGGCCGACGGCGCGGGGGACCGGGCCGAGCCCGTCCCGGTCGCCGTCGTCGACCCCCTCGCCCCGGCCGACCGGCCCGACGACGACCGGCCAGCCCCGGTCGGCACCGCCGACCGGCACTGAGTCCGGCGCCGGCGCCGCCGGGGGTCAGGCGGTGCGGAGCTCCACGCCGGCCTCGGTCAGCGCGGCGAGCGCCCGCTCCGTCGTCTCCGGTGCCACCCCGGCGCAGTGGTGCAGCAGCACCGTCGTCGCCAGCCCGAGCCGGGACGCGTCCAGCGCGGTCGCCCGGACGCAGTGGTCGGTCGCCAGGCCGACGACGTCGACCTCGGTCACCCCGTGCTCGGTGAGCCAGTCGCCCAGCGGGGTGCCCGACTCGTTCGCGCTCGCGCCCTCGAACCCGGAGTAGGCGCTGGTGTAGGCGCCCTTGTCGAAGACGCACTCGATCGGCGCCACGTCCAGTGCCGGGTGGAACGACGCGCCCGGCGTCCCCGCGCGGCAGTGCGGCGGCCAGGAGTCGACGAAGTCCGGGGTGTCGGAGAAGTGCGGCCCCGGGTCCACGTGCACGTCCCGGGTGGCGACGACGTGGTCGTAGACCCGCCCGTCGCGGCCGCCGGTCGCGAGCGGCCCGATCCCGGCGGCCACGGCGGCCCGCCGGCCACCGCGAGGGCGCCGCCCTCGCAGAAGTCGTTCTGGACGTCGACGACGATCAACGCTCGTGCCATGGCTCAGCTCCCGGTGAGGAAGGTGGTCGGGATCGCAGGCTCGCCGCGGGACAGCTTCAACCCCTCCCACGGTACGGCGACCAGCGCCGTCCGCAGCCGCTCCCGGGCGGCCTCCAGCCCGGTGACGACGTCGTCGGCGACGACCTTCCCGTCCCGCACCAGCGGCACCGGCAGCACCCGGTCGTGCGGGCCGAGGACCGGGTCGGTGCCGTAGGGGTACACGACCTCCTCGACCGCGGTCCCGGTCGGCTTGAACCGGCGCAGCGCCGCCTTGCGCCCGCCGCGGGACTCCTTCGCGCTCGACCGCTTGGCCACCGGGCGCCCGTCGACCTCGACGAGCTTGTAGACCATCCCCGCCGTCGGCGAGCCCGACCCGGTGACCACCGAGGTCCCCACGCCGTAGGAGTCGACCGGCTCGGCGCGCAGCGAGGCGATCGCGTATTCGTCGAGGTCGCCGGAGAGCACGATCCGGGTGCCGGTGGCGCCGAGCGCGTCGAGCTGCTCGCGGGCCTGGCGGGCCAGCTCGCCGAGGTCGCCCGAGTCGATGCGGACCGCACCCAGCCCGGGCCCGGCGGCCGCGACGGCGTGCTCGATACCGCGGCGGATGTCGTAGGTGTCGACGAGCAGCGTGGTGCCGGTGCCCAGCGCGGCGACCTGGCTGGCGAAGGCGGCCGGCTCGTCGTCGTGCAGCAGGACCCAGGCGTGCGCGGCGGTGCCCGCGGTCGGGATGCCGTGCCGGGCGCCCGCGGCGAGGTTCGACGTCGTCGCGAAGCCCGCCAGGTACGCGGCCCGGGCCGAGGCCACGGCGGCCTCCTCGTGGGTGCGCCGCGAGCCCATCTCGATGAGCGGCCTGCCGGCCGCCGCGGTCACCATCCGGGCCGCCGCCGAGGCGATCGCGCAGTCGTGGTTGTAGATCGACAGCGCGACGGTCTCCAGGATCACCGCGTCGGCGAAGGTGCCGGTCACGGTGAGGACGGGGGAGCCGGGGAAGTACAGCTCGCCCTCCGGGTAGCCGTCGACGTCGCCGGAGAAGCGGTAGTCGCCCAGGCGCTCCAGGGTCGCCGCGTCGACGACCGGGGCGAGGAACTCCAGGTCGGCGGCGGAGAACCGGAAGCGCTCCAGCGCCTCCAGCAACCGCCCCGTCCCGGCGACGACGCCGTAGCGGCGCCCGTCGGGCAGGCGGCGCGCGAACAGCTCGAAGACGCAGTGGCGTTCCGCGGTGCCGTCGGCGAGGGCCGCCGCCACCATCGTCAGCTCGTAGCGGTCGGTCAGCAGGGCCGTGCCGGTCATGGCCGGGAGCCTACGGCTCCTGTGCCACCATGGGGCGCATGTCCGCGCCGTCCCCAGCGCCGTCCCCGGCGCCCACCGAGCAGGTCACGCCCGACCTGGACGAGTCCGCCGGCCCCGACACGCCGTGGCAGGCCATCGTCTGGAACGACCCGGTCAACCTCATGTCGTACGTGACCTACGTGCTGCAGAAGGTGTTCCACTACCCCGAGGCGAAGGCCACCGCGCTGATGCTCGACGTGCACCACAAGGGACGCGCCGCGGTGTCGGCGGGGGACAAGGACACCGTGGAGGGCCACGTCGCCCAGCTCCACGCGGCCGGCCTGTGGGCCACCATGCAGCGGGCCTGAGCGTGAACGGCTGGAAGCGCAGCGGGCGGGGCGACCGCGTCCGCTACACGTCCGGGTTCTCCGGTGAGGAGGCCGTCGTCCTGCGGGGCCTGTTCGTCGAGATCCGCCAGATGCTCGCCGGTCGTGCCGAGCTCGCGCCCACCGACGAGCTGGCCGAGCTGACCGGCATCCGCACCGGCCCGACGTCGCGGCCGACCGACCGGGTGCTGGCCCGGCTGCTGCCGGACTTCACCACCGAGGACTCCGACCTCGCCGGCGGGATGCGCTCGCTGCACGAGCCGTCGCTGATCGAGGCCAAGGACACCGCCGCGGCGACCGTGCTGGACACCCTGCCCGAGGCGGGCGGACGGCTCGAGCTCACCGAGGCCCAGGTCGACGCCTGGCTGGCCGCCCTCAACGACGTGCGGCTCGCGCTCGGCACCGCCCTCGACGTGAACGAGGACATGCCCGAGCAGCTGCCCGACGACGACCCGCGGGCCCAGCACCTGGGCGTCTACCACTGGCTGACCTACGTGCAGGACTCCCTGGTCCGGGTCCGCGTCCGCGGGCTCTGACCCGCCCGGCCGCCCCTCAGCGGCGCACGATCCGGTCGGTCGACGGCACGGCCAGGCCCGGGTTCGCGCCCAGGTACGCGACGAACGCGTCGAGGTCCACCGGGCCGCCGACCAGCTCGGTCCCGGCGGTGACGGTGTCGAAGCCGTCGCCGCCCGCGGACAGGAAGTTGTTCGTCGCGACCCGGTAGCGGCCGTCGTCGGTGACGGGGACGCCGCCGATGGAGATGTCACCGACCCGGTTCCCGGCCACCACCGTGTAGCGCAGGTTCGACGAGCTCTGCAGGACCGTCGGACCGTCGTCGACGGTGAACTGCTGGTCGAGCACCGCGCGCAGCTGGGCGCCGGTGAGCGTCATGGTCTGCAGGATGTTGCCGAACGGCTGCACGGTGTAGGCCTGCCCGTAGGTGACCCGCCCGCCCGCGCCGGGCACCAGGTCCGCGCGCACCCCGCCGGGGTTGGTCAGCGCGAGCTGTGCGCCGTCGCCGCGCGAGGCGGCGAGCTGGGCGTCGGCGATCACCGTGCCGAGCGGGGACAGTCCCGACGGCGCGGCCGCGCGCAGCAGCGGGCCGGCCAGGGTGCCGACCGGGCGCTCGGCCAGCGGCCGCGACTGCGCGACCGCACGGTCGACGACGTCGGCGACCGCCGGGTCGGGGGCGACGTCGCGGGTGACCACCACGTTGCGGGCGGTGCCGGTCGCGGCGCGGTCCACGTCGCCGTCGCCGGTCAGGGCGAGGTCGACCACCGACAGCAGCCTGCCGAACGACAGGCCCTGCACGAACGGTCGCGGGTTCCC
Source organism: Pseudonocardia sp. ICBG1034 (assembly GCF_020131375.1). Lineage (NCBI taxonomy): Bacteria > Bacillati > Actinomycetota > Actinomycetes > Pseudonocardiales > Pseudonocardiaceae > Pseudonocardia > Pseudonocardia sp. ICBG1034. The sequence continues at coordinate 4,993 of NZ_JAHLEK010000022.1, read as the reverse complement.
GGCCGGGTCGGTCGCCGAGCACGCGTACTGCTGGTGGGTGTGCGCGGAGAACACCGCGTCGACGTCGGCGGACACCGCGGCCGCGATCCGCGACCCCGGCCCGCCGGGCTCGATCGCACAGGCGTCCGGGCCGCCGTCGCCGGTCGCCTCGTCGCCCTGGTGCAGCAGCAGCACCTGTGCCCGTACCCCCTGCGCGGTCAGCTCGCGCGACGCCGCGTCGACCGCGGCGACCTCGTCGCCGACCTCCAGGCCGCGGATGCCGTCGGGGGAGACCAGGTCGGGCAGCTCGGACAGGGTGGCGCCGATGACGCCGATCCGGGCGCCGCCCGCCTCCACCACCGTCGACGCGGCGAGCGCGGGCTTCCCGCCCTCGGTCACGTTCGCCGACAGGATCGGGAACGACGCGCCGTCGTAGGACGGGGTGAAGCGGCAGCCGTCGACCGGGTGGCAGCCGCCGCGCTGCAGCCGGCGCAGCTCGGTGATGCCCTCGTCGAACTCGTGGTTCCCCGCGGCGGACGCGGCGACGCCGATCCGCTCCAGCACCTCGACGGTCGGCTCGTCGCGGAACAGCGCCGACGCCAGCGGGGACGCGCCGACGTTGTCGCCGGTGGACAGCACCACGCTCGCCGGGGCCTGCGCCCGCAGCGCCGCGACGTGCGCGGCGACGAACGCGGCGCCGCCGGCCTCGACCTGCGCGCCGGCGTCGTCGGTCACCCGGCCCGAGGACCCCGAGGGCGGCTCCAGGTTGCCGTGCAGGTCGTTGAGCGCGATGAGCCGCACCGTGCCCGAGCCGGGCGCGCCCGCGGCGGGGCGGCCCGAGAGCGTCACCGCCTCGACGGTGACCGCGACCGCGAGGACGACGACGAGCACGGCGGCGAGGACGAATCCGACACGGCGACCGGAGGCGGGCACGCAGGGCAGTATGGACGCACCCCTGCACGGGAGGCCGTGGCCGGGATCACAGAACGTGGTGTCGGGTGCGTGAACGGCCGGTTCCGGCCCGGCGGGTGTTCGGTCCCGCGGCCGGGGCCGCGTATCCTCGGGTCGTGCTCGTCCTCCGGTCCGACCTCGTCGATGCGATCGTCGCGCATGCCCGCCGGGACTTCCCGGTCGAGTCGTGCGGGCAGCTCGTCGGTCCCGAGACCGGCGAGCACCCCGAGCGCTACGTGCCGATGACCAACGCCGACGAGGTGGCGAGCGACTTCGCCTTCGCCCCGGCCGAGGACATCCGCCTGGAGCGCGAGCTGGACGCGGCCGGTGAGCGCCGCATGCTCGTCGTCCACTCCCACACGCGACTGCCGCGGCGGCCGGTGGCGCACACCGGTCTGCCCGAGGCCTACCCGTCGCCCAAGGACGTCGCCCAGATGGAGTGGACCCCCGACCAGCACTGGCTGATCGTGGGCCTCGCCACCGCCGACGCCGAGCCCGAGGTGCGCTCCTACCACCTCGCCGACGGCGAGGTCGTGGAGGACGAGCTGGCGGTCGTGGAGTCCTACATGTTCTCCCACACCGGCTCCGACGACGTGCCCGACCGGGCCTGATCGACCCTCTCGCGCACCCGCGCCGGAGGTCGCGCGGGAATGTCGCCGTACTCCGGCCGCGTTGTCGCGCGTGAGAAATCCACGCCAGAGCGACCCACCAGGAGTGATCACCGAGATGGCCGTCTCCGTCTCCATCCCCACCATCCTTCGCACGCACACCGACGGTGAGAAGACCGTCGAGGCGAAGGGCGACACCGTCTCGGCGGTCATCGACGACCTGGAGTCGCGGCACAGCGGCATCAAGGACCGTCTGATCACCGACGGCAAGCTGCACCGCTTCGTCAACATCTACGTCGACGACGAGGACATCCGTTTCGCCGGCGGCCTGGAGGCCCCGGTCACGGAGTCCTCCACGTTCACGATCCTCCCGGCCGTGGCCGGCGGTCGCTGAGCCCCACCGGACCCCGGCACCGGGCGGCGTCCCCGCCCGGTGCCGTCGTGTGAGGAGAACCCGTGCGTTACGACTCGTTGCTGCACGCCGTCGGCGACACCCCGCTGGTCGGGCTGCCGTCGCTGTCGCCGTCGGAGGACGTGCGGCTGTGGGCGAAGCTGGAGGACCGCAACCCCACCGGCTCGATCAAGGACCGGCCCGCGCTGGCGATGATCGAGGACGCCGAGAAGCAGGGGCTGCTCACGCCCGGCTGCACGATCCTGGAGCCCACCTCGGGCAACACCGGGATCTCGCTGGCGATGGCCGCGAGGCTCAAGGGCTACGAGATCATCTGCGTGATGCCGGAGAACACCTCCTCCGAGCGCAGGCAGCTGCTCGCCATGTACGGCGCGCAGATCATCTCCTCGCCGGCGGCGGGCGGGTCGAACCAGGCCGTCGCCGTCGCCAAGCAGCTCGCCACCGAGCACCCGGACTGGGTGATGCTCTACCAGTACGGCAACCCGGCCAACACCGATGCGCACTACCGCGGCACCGGCCCGGAGATCCTGCGGGACCTGCCGTCGATCACCCACTTCGTCGCCGGGCTCGGCACCACCGGCACCCTCGTCGGCGCCGGGCGCTACCTGCGCGAGCACAAGCCCGACGTGCAGGTCGTCGCGGCGGAGCCCCGGTACGGCGAGCTCGTCTACGGCCTGCGGAACCTCTCGGAGGGCTTCGTCCCGGAGCTCTACGACGAGACCGTGCTGACCGGACGGTTCTCGGTCGGCTCCTACGACGCGCTGCGCCGCACCCGCCAGCTCGTCGAGCAGGAGGGCATCTTCGCCGGGATCTCCTCCGGCGCGATCCTGCACGCCGCACTCGGCGTCGCGAACAAGGCGCTCGACGCCGGGCAGCGCGCCGACGTCGTCATGATCGTGTGTGACGGCGGCTGGAAGTACCTGTCCACCGGCGCGTACTCCGGTGACCTGGGGACCGCCGCGCAGGGCATCGACGGGCACCTCTGGGCCTGAACCGGGCACAACGGGCATAGCGGGCGGCCGAGCCGGTACCGTGGGTGACATGACCGCACTCCCGGACGGCCGCCCCGCCCGCGTGCTGCCGCCCGCGCCGGTGCGCGCCGCGGTGATCATGCTGGCGTTCACCGCCGCGCTCTACGCGATCGAGGCGGTCGACCAGGCGTCCGGCGGGATGGTCGACGCCGCCGCGGCGATCTACCCGCGCAGCACCGACGGCCTCGCCGGGATCCTCACCGCGCCGCTGCTGCACGGCGACTGGGCGCACCTCGCCGCCAACAGTCTGCCGTTCCTGATCTTCGGGTTCCTCGCCATGTCCGGCGGTCCGGTGCAGTGGGTCGCGGTCACCGCGACGATCTGGGTGATCAGCGGGCTGGGGGTGTGGCTGACCTCGCCGCTGCCGGTGCTCGGCGCCTCCGGCATCGTGTTCGGCTGGTTCCTGTTCCTGCTCACCCGCGGCTTCCTGGCCCGCAACGGACGGCAGATCCTGCTCGCCGTCGTGCTGTTCCTCTTCTACGGCTCGATCCTCTGGGGAGTGCTCCCGTCGGACCCGATGGTCTCCTGGCAGGGGCACCTGTTCGGCGCGATCGGCGGCGTCGTCGCCGCCCGCTGGGTCGCGAAGGCCGACCGCCTACCCTCCTAGGGTGTGAGCGACGCGCCCGGTATCGACGCCCCGATCGGCATCTTCGACTCCGGGGTCGGGGGGCTCACCGTCGCCCGCTCGGTCATCGACCTGCTGCCCGCCGAACAGATCGTCTACGTCGGCGACACCGCGCACAGCCCCTACGGGCCGCGCCCGCTCGCCGACATCCGGCGCCTCGCGCTCGCGATCGGCGACGAGCTCGTCGACTCGGGGGTCAAGGCGCTGGTCATCGCCTGCAACTCCGCCTCGGCGGCCTGTCTCGCCGACTTCCGCGAGCGCTACCCGGTCCCGGTGGTCGAGGTCGTCCGCCCGGCGGTGCGCCGCGCCGTCGCCACCACCCGCAACGGCCGGATCGGCGTCATCGGCACCGCCGCGACCATCGCCTCGGGCGCCTACGCCGACGCCTTCGACGCCGCCCGCGACACCGAGATCACCTCGGTGGCCTGCCCCCGGTTCGTCGACTTCGTGGAGCGCGGCACCACCAGCGGACGCCAGGTCCTCGGCGTCGCCCAGGGCTACCTGGAGCCGCTGCAGCGCGCCGGGGTCGACACCGTCGTCCTCGGCTGCACCCACTACCCGCTGCTGTCCGGGGTGCTGGAGATCGTCCTCGGCCCGGACGTGACGCTGGTGTCCTCGGCCGACGAGACCGCCCGCACCCTGGTCCGGACCCTGCACGCGCACGACCTGCTGCGCGACGACACGACCCCGCCCGCGCCGCACCGCTTCCTCGCCACCGGCGACCCGGAACCCTTCGCCCGGCTCGGCCGCCGCTTCCTGGGTCCCGAGATCGGCTCGGTCGTGGGCCGCGCGGGCGCCGCGCTCCCGTCCGCCTGACCACCGGCCGCGACGGGCGGGTCCTCCGCGCCGCACCGGGAGCGGGGGGTAGCGTTCCCGCCGTGATCGGAACGCTCGTCCTGGTGATCACCGTGGCGCTCTCGGCCACCGCGCTGTTCGGGCTGGTCACGACGGCGCTGAACCGGCCCCCGAGCCGGGTGCACACCGTCGCCGTCGGGATCTGTGTGGCGCTCATCGTCGTGCAGGCGGCGATCGCGGCGTACCGGGTCCTGCTCGGCGGGGTCACCCTGCCCGAGCAGTCGACCTTCCTCATCTACCTCGCCGTCGCGGTCTGCGTCCCGGTGATCGCGCTGCAGTTCGCCACCGCCGAGCCGAGCCGCTGGGGCGGCGCCGTGATCGCCGTCGGCGCGATCGGGACGCTCGTCGCCGTGCTGCGCCTGCAGGGCCTGTGGATCCCGGGGGTGCCCGGTGCCTGAGCCCCGCGCCACCGCCACCGGCCCCGGGCGCATCCTCATCGCCGTCTACGGCATCTTCGCGCTCTCGGCCTCGGCGCGGGCCGGCGTGCAGATCGCCGAGCGCTTCGGTGAGGCGCCGCTCGCGTACTCGCTGT
>NZ_JAHLEK010000021.1:0-537145 GCF_020131375.1 Pseudonocardia sp. ICBG1034 | reverse complement strand
GCCGTAGGAGTCGACCGGCTCGGCGCGCAGCGAGGCGATCGCGTATTCGTCGAGGTCGCCGGAGAGCACGATCCGGGTGCCGGTGGCGCCGAGCGCGTCGAGCTGCTCGCGGGCCTGGCGGGCCAGCTCGCCGAGGTCGCCCGAGTCGATGCGGACCGCACCCAGCCCGGGCCCGGCGGCCGCGACGGCGTGCTCGATACCGCGGCGGATGTCGTAGGTGTCGACGAGCAGCGTGGTGCCGGTGCCCAGCGCGGCGACCTGGCTGGCGAAGGCGGCCGGCTCGTCGTCGTGCAGCAGGACCCAGGCGTGCGCGGCGGTGCCCGCGGTCGGGATGCCGTGCCGGGCGCCCGCGGCGAGGTTCGACGTCGTCGCGAAGCCCGCCAGGTACGCGGCCCGGGCCGAGGCCACGGCGGCCTCCTCGTGGGTGCGCCGCGAGCCCATCTCGATGAGCGGCCTGCCGGCCGCCGCGGTCACCATCCGGGCCGCCGCCGAGGCGATCGCGCAGTCGTGGTTGTAGATCGACAGCGCGACGGTCTCCAGGATCACCGCGTCGGCGAAGGTGCCGGTCACGGTGAGGACGGGGGAGCCGGGGAAGTACAGCTCGCCCTCCGGGTAGCCGTCGACGTCGCCGGAGAAGCGGTAGTCGCCCAGGCGCTCCAGGGTCGCCGCGTCGACGACCGGGGCGAGGAACTCCAGGTCGGCGGCGGAGAACCGGAAGCGCTCCAGCGCCTCCAGCAACCGCCCCGTCCCGGCGACGACGCCGTAGCGGCGCCCGTCGGGCAGGCGGCGCGCGAACAGCTCGAAGACGCAGTGGCGTTCCGCGGTGCCGTCGGCGAGGGCCGCCGCCACCATCGTCAGCTCGTAGCGGTCGGTCAGCAGGGCCGTGCCGGTCATGGCCGGGAGCCTACGGCTCCTGTGCCACCATGGGGCGCATGTCCGCGCCGTCCCCAGCGCCGTCCCCGGCGCCCACCGAGCAGGTCACGCCCGACCTGGACGAGTCCGCCGGCCCCGACACGCCGTGGCAGGCCATCGTCTGGAACGACCCGGTCAACCTCATGTCGTACGTGACCTACGTGCTGCAGAAGGTGTTCCACTACCCCGAGGCGAAGGCCACCGCGCTGATGCTCGACGTGCACCACAAGGGACGCGCCGCGGTGTCGGCGGGGGACAAGGACACCGTGGAGGGCCACGTCGCCCAGCTCCACGCGGCCGGCCTGTGGGCCACCATGCAGCGGGCCTGAGCGTGAACGGCTGGAAGCGCAGCGGGCGGGGCGACCGCGTCCGCTACACGTCCGGGTTCTCCGGTGAGGAGGCCGTCGTCCTGCGGGGCCTGTTCGTCGAGATCCGCCAGATGCTCGCCGGTCGTGCCGAGCTCGCGCCCACCGACGAGCTGGCCGAGCTGACCGGCATCCGCACCGGCCCGACGTCGCGGCCGACCGACCGGGTGCTGGCCCGGCTGCTGCCGGACTTCACCACCGAGGACTCCGACCTCGCCGGCGGGATGCGCTCGCTGCACGAGCCGTCGCTGATCGAGGCCAAGGACACCGCCGCGGCGACCGTGCTGGACACCCTGCCCGAGGCGGGCGGACGGCTCGAGCTCACCGAGGCCCAGGTCGACGCCTGGCTGGCCGCCCTCAACGACGTGCGGCTCGCGCTCGGCACCGCCCTCGACGTGAACGAGGACATGCCCGAGCAGCTGCCCGACGACGACCCGCGGGCCCAGCACCTGGGCGTCTACCACTGGCTGACCTACGTGCAGGACTCCCTGGTCCGGGTCCGCGTCCGCGGGCTCTGACCCGCCCGGCCGCCCCTCAGCGGCGCACGATCCGGTCGGTCGACGGCACGGCCAGGCCCGGGTTCGCGCCCAGGTACGCGACGAACGCGTCGAGGTCCACCGGGCCGCCGACCAGCTCGGTCCCGGCGGTGACGGTGTCGAAGCCGTCGCCGCCCGCGGACAGGAAGTTGTTCGTCGCGACCCGGTAGCGGCCGTCGTCGGTGACGGGGACGCCGCCGATGGAGATGTCACCGACCCGGTTCCCGGCCACCACCGTGTAGCGCAGGTTCGACGAGCTCTGCAGGACCGTCGGACCGTCGTCGACGGTGAACTGCTGGTCGAGCACCGCGCGCAGCTGGGCGCCGGTGAGCGTCATGGTCTGCAGGATGTTGCCGAACGGCTGCACGGTGTAGGCCTGCCCGTAGGTGACCCGCCCGCCCGCGCCGGGCACCAGGTCCGCGCGCACCCCGCCGGGGTTGGTCAGCGCGAGCTGTGCGCCGTCGCCGCGCGAGGCGGCGAGCTGGGCGTCGGCGATCACCGTGCCGAGCGGGGACAGTCCCGACGGCGCGGCCGCGCGCAGCAGCGGGCCGGCCAGGGTGCCGACCGGGCGCTCGGCCAGCGGCCGCGACTGCGCGACCGCACGGTCGACGACGTCGGCGACCGCCGGGTCGGGGGCGACGTCGCGGGTGACCACCACGTTGCGGGCGGTGCCGGTCGCGGCGCGGTCCACGTCGCCGTCGCCGGTCAGGGCGAGGTCGACCACCGACAGCAGCCTGCCGAACGACAGGCCCTGCACGAACGGTCGCGGGTTCCCGGCCGGGTCGGTCGCCGAGCACGCGTACTGCTGGTGGGTGTGCGCGGAGAACACCGCGTCGACGTCGGCGGACACCGCGGCCGCGATCCGCGACCCCGGCCCGCCGGGCTCGATCGCACAGGCGTCCGGGCCGCCGTCGCCGGTCGCCTCGTCGCCCTGGTGCAGCAGCAGCACCTGTGCCCGTACCCCCTGCGCGGTCAGCTCGCGCGACGCCGCGTCGACCGCGGCGACCTCGTCGCCGACCTCCAGGCCGCGGATGCCGTCGGGGGAGACCAGGTCGGGCAGCTCGGACAGGGTGGCGCCGATGACGCCGATCCGGGCGCCGCCCGCCTCCACCACCGTCGACGCGGCGAGCGCGGGCTTCCCGCCCTCGGTCACGTTCGCCGACAGGATCGGGAACGACGCGCCGTCGTAGGACGGGGTGAAGCGGCAGCCGTCGACCGGGTGGCAGCCGCCGCGCTGCAGCCGGCGCAGCTCGGTGATGCCCTCGTCGAACTCGTGGTTCCCCGCGGCGGACGCGGCGACGCCGATCCGCTCCAGCACCTCGACGGTCGGCTCGTCGCGGAACAGCGCCGACGCCAGCGGGGACGCGCCGACGTTGTCGCCGGTGGACAGCACCACGCTCGCCGGGGCCTGCGCCCGCAGCGCCGCGACGTGCGCGGCGACGAACGCGGCGCCGCCGGCCTCGACCTGCGCGCCGGCGTCGTCGGTCACCCGGCCCGAGGACCCCGAGGGCGGCTCCAGGTTGCCGTGCAGGTCGTTGAGCGCGATGAGCCGCACCGTGCCCGAGCCGGGCGCGCCCGCGGCGGGGCGGCCCGAGAGCGTCACCGCCTCGACGGTGACCGCGACCGCGAGGACGACGACGAGCACGGCGGCGAGGACGAATCCGACACGGCGACCGGAGGCGGGCACGCAGGGCAGTATGGACGCACCCCTGCACGGGAGGCCGTGGCCGGGATCACAGAACGTGGTGTCGGGTGCGTGAACGGCCGGTTCCGGCCCGGCGGGTGTTCGGTCCCGCGGCCGGGGCCGCGTATCCTCGGGTCGTGCTCGTCCTCCGGTCCGACCTCGTCGATGCGATCGTCGCGCATGCCCGCCGGGACTTCCCGGTCGAGTCGTGCGGGCAGCTCGTCGGTCCCGAGACCGGCGAGCACCCCGAGCGCTACGTGCCGATGACCAACGCCGACGAGGTGGCGAGCGACTTCGCCTTCGCCCCGGCCGAGGACATCCGCCTGGAGCGCGAGCTGGACGCGGCCGGTGAGCGCCGCATGCTCGTCGTCCACTCCCACACGCGACTGCCGCGGCGGCCGGTGGCGCACACCGGTCTGCCCGAGGCCTACCCGTCGCCCAAGGACGTCGCCCAGATGGAGTGGACCCCCGACCAGCACTGGCTGATCGTGGGCCTCGCCACCGCCGACGCCGAGCCCGAGGTGCGCTCCTACCACCTCGCCGACGGCGAGGTCGTGGAGGACGAGCTGGCGGTCGTGGAGTCCTACATGTTCTCCCACACCGGCTCCGACGACGTGCCCGACCGGGCCTGATCGACCCTCTCGCGCACCCGCGCCGGAGGTCGCGCGGGAATGTCGCCGTACTCCGGCCGCGTTGTCGCGCGTGAGAAATCCACGCCAGAGCGACCCACCAGGAGTGATCACCGAGATGGCCGTCTCCGTCTCCATCCCCACCATCCTTCGCACGCACACCGACGGTGAGAAGACCGTCGAGGCGAAGGGCGACACCGTCTCGGCGGTCATCGACGACCTGGAGTCGCGGCACAGCGGCATCAAGGACCGTCTGATCACCGACGGCAAGCTGCACCGCTTCGTCAACATCTACGTCGACGACGAGGACATCCGTTTCGCCGGCGGCCTGGAGGCCCCGGTCACGGAGTCCTCCACGTTCACGATCCTCCCGGCCGTGGCCGGCGGTCGCTGAGCCCCACCGGACCCCGGCACCGGGCGGCGTCCCCGCCCGGTGCCGTCGTGTGAGGAGAACCCGTGCGTTACGACTCGTTGCTGCACGCCGTCGGCGACACCCCGCTGGTCGGGCTGCCGTCGCTGTCGCCGTCGGAGGACGTGCGGCTGTGGGCGAAGCTGGAGGACCGCAACCCCACCGGCTCGATCAAGGACCGGCCCGCGCTGGCGATGATCGAGGACGCCGAGAAGCAGGGGCTGCTCACGCCCGGCTGCACGATCCTGGAGCCCACCTCGGGCAACACCGGGATCTCGCTGGCGATGGCCGCGAGGCTCAAGGGCTACGAGATCATCTGCGTGATGCCGGAGAACACCTCCTCCGAGCGCAGGCAGCTGCTCGCCATGTACGGCGCGCAGATCATCTCCTCGCCGGCGGCGGGCGGGTCGAACCAGGCCGTCGCCGTCGCCAAGCAGCTCGCCACCGAGCACCCGGACTGGGTGATGCTCTACCAGTACGGCAACCCGGCCAACACCGATGCGCACTACCGCGGCACCGGCCCGGAGATCCTGCGGGACCTGCCGTCGATCACCCACTTCGTCGCCGGGCTCGGCACCACCGGCACCCTCGTCGGCGCCGGGCGCTACCTGCGCGAGCACAAGCCCGACGTGCAGGTCGTCGCGGCGGAGCCCCGGTACGGCGAGCTCGTCTACGGCCTGCGGAACCTCTCGGAGGGCTTCGTCCCGGAGCTCTACGACGAGACCGTGCTGACCGGACGGTTCTCGGTCGGCTCCTACGACGCGCTGCGCCGCACCCGCCAGCTCGTCGAGCAGGAGGGCATCTTCGCCGGGATCTCCTCCGGCGCGATCCTGCACGCCGCACTCGGCGTCGCGAACAAGGCGCTCGACGCCGGGCAGCGCGCCGACGTCGTCATGATCGTGTGTGACGGCGGCTGGAAGTACCTGTCCACCGGCGCGTACTCCGGTGACCTGGGGACCGCCGCGCAGGGCATCGACGGGCACCTCTGGGCCTGAACCGGGCACAACGGGCATAGCGGGCGGCCGAGCCGGTACCGTGGGTGACATGACCGCACTCCCGGACGGCCGCCCCGCCCGCGTGCTGCCGCCCGCGCCGGTGCGCGCCGCGGTGATCATGCTGGCGTTCACCGCCGCGCTCTACGCGATCGAGGCGGTCGACCAGGCGTCCGGCGGGATGGTCGACGCCGCCGCGGCGATCTACCCGCGCAGCACCGACGGCCTCGCCGGGATCCTCACCGCGCCGCTGCTGCACGGCGACTGGGCGCACCTCGCCGCCAACAGTCTGCCGTTCCTGATCTTCGGGTTCCTCGCCATGTCCGGCGGTCCGGTGCAGTGGGTCGCGGTCACCGCGACGATCTGGGTGATCAGCGGGCTGGGGGTGTGGCTGACCTCGCCGCTGCCGGTGCTCGGCGCCTCCGGCATCGTGTTCGGCTGGTTCCTGTTCCTGCTCACCCGCGGCTTCCTGGCCCGCAACGGACGGCAGATCCTGCTCGCCGTCGTGCTGTTCCTCTTCTACGGCTCGATCCTCTGGGGAGTGCTCCCGTCGGACCCGATGGTCTCCTGGCAGGGGCACCTGTTCGGCGCGATCGGCGGCGTCGTCGCCGCCCGCTGGGTCGCGAAGGCCGACCGCCTACCCTCCTAGGGTGTGAGCGACGCGCCCGGTATCGACGCCCCGATCGGCATCTTCGACTCCGGGGTCGGGGGGCTCACCGTCGCCCGCTCGGTCATCGACCTGCTGCCCGCCGAACAGATCGTCTACGTCGGCGACACCGCGCACAGCCCCTACGGGCCGCGCCCGCTCGCCGACATCCGGCGCCTCGCGCTCGCGATCGGCGACGAGCTCGTCGACTCGGGGGTCAAGGCGCTGGTCATCGCCTGCAACTCCGCCTCGGCGGCCTGTCTCGCCGACTTCCGCGAGCGCTACCCGGTCCCGGTGGTCGAGGTCGTCCGCCCGGCGGTGCGCCGCGCCGTCGCCACCACCCGCAACGGCCGGATCGGCGTCATCGGCACCGCCGCGACCATCGCCTCGGGCGCCTACGCCGACGCCTTCGACGCCGCCCGCGACACCGAGATCACCTCGGTGGCCTGCCCCCGGTTCGTCGACTTCGTGGAGCGCGGCACCACCAGCGGACGCCAGGTCCTCGGCGTCGCCCAGGGCTACCTGGAGCCGCTGCAGCGCGCCGGGGTCGACACCGTCGTCCTCGGCTGCACCCACTACCCGCTGCTGTCCGGGGTGCTGGAGATCGTCCTCGGCCCGGACGTGACGCTGGTGTCCTCGGCCGACGAGACCGCCCGCACCCTGGTCCGGACCCTGCACGCGCACGACCTGCTGCGCGACGACACGACCCCGCCCGCGCCGCACCGCTTCCTCGCCACCGGCGACCCGGAACCCTTCGCCCGGCTCGGCCGCCGCTTCCTGGGTCCCGAGATCGGCTCGGTCGTGGGCCGCGCGGGCGCCGCGCTCCCGTCCGCCTGACCACCGGCCGCGACGGGCGGGTCCTCCGCGCCGCACCGGGAGCGGGGGGTAGCGTTCCCGCCGTGATCGGAACGCTCGTCCTGGTGATCACCGTGGCGCTCTCGGCCACCGCGCTGTTCGGGCTGGTCACGACGGCGCTGAACCGGCCCCCGAGCCGGGTGCACACCGTCGCCGTCGGGATCTGTGTGGCGCTCATCGTCGTGCAGGCGGCGATCGCGGCGTACCGGGTCCTGCTCGGCGGGGTCACCCTGCCCGAGCAGTCGACCTTCCTCATCTACCTCGCCGTCGCGGTCTGCGTCCCGGTGATCGCGCTGCAGTTCGCCACCGCCGAGCCGAGCCGCTGGGGCGGCGCCGTGATCGCCGTCGGCGCGATCGGGACGCTCGTCGCCGTGCTGCGCCTGCAGGGCCTGTGGATCCCGGGGGTGCCCGGTGCCTGAGCCCCGCGCCACCGCCACCGGCCCCGGGCGCATCCTCATCGCCGTCTACGGCATCTTCGCGCTCTCGGCCTCGGCGCGGGCCGGCGTGCAGATCGCCGAGCGCTTCGGTGAGGCGCCGCTCGCGTACTCGCTGTCCGCGCTCGCCGGCTTCGTCTACATCCTGGCCACCGTCGGTCTGGCGGGCACCGGCCCCGGCTTCCGCCGCCTCGCCTGGTCCGCCGTGGTCTTCGAGCTCGTCGGCGTGCTCGTCGTCGGCGCGTTCACCACGTTCGTCCCCGCCGACTTCCCCCGCGAGACGGTCTGGTCGCACTTCGGCGCCGGCTACGGCTTCGTCCCGCTGGTGCTGCCGTTCGTCGGGCTCTGGTGGCTGCGGCGTACCTCACGAACGGGTTAGGGTCGCGCATGCGGCTGATCGTTCTCGGGTGCTCCGGCAGCGGCCCCGGACCCGAGTCCCCGGCATCGGGCTACCTCGTCGAGGCCGGGACGACCCGCCTCACGCTCGACCTCGGCAACGGCACCCTCGGCGCCCTGCAACGGCACGCCGACCCGTTCTCCCTCGACGCCGCGGTGTTCAGCCATCTGCACCCCGACCACTGCTCGGACTTCCCGTCGCTGGTGGTGCACCGTCGCTACCACCCCCGGCCCCCGTTCGACGCGACCGCGCGCAAGCTGGCCGTGCACGCCCCGGCCGGTGCGCACACCCGCTTCGCCCGCGCCGACGCCGTCACCGAGGCCGACTACGCCCGCACCGATCTCACCGACGTCTTCTCCTTCCACGACCTCGTGGTCGGCGAGCCGTTCACCGTCGGCACCGGGGACGACGCCGTCACCGTCACCGCGTACGAGGTCGTGCACGTCTGCCCCGCCTACGCGCTGCGCCTCGAGCACCGCGGCCGGGTCCTGACCTACTCCGGGGACACCGCAGCCTGCCCCGGGCTCGTCGAGGCCGCCCGCGACGCCGACCTGCTGCTCTGCGAGGCCAGCTGGCCGCACGCCGAGGCCGGGCCGCCCGGGGTGCACCTGTCCGGACGGGAGGCGGGCGAGCACGCCGCGGCCGCCGGGGCCCGGCGCCTGGTCGTCACCCACGTCCCGGCCTGGTTCGACCGCGAGTCCCTCGGCGCCGAGGCCAAGGCGGCCTTCGGCGGGACCGTCGAGCTCGCCCGGCCCGACGCGGTGTTCGAGGTCTGAACCGGCTTCCTACGATGGCCGGGTGACACGAACAGAGGGCAGGGCCGACGGCCGGACCGACGACGAGATGCGGCCGGTGACCATCACCCGGGGCTTCCAGAAGCACCCCGCGGGATCGGTGCTGGTGGAGTTCGGGGACACGAAGGTGCTGTGCGCCGCCAGCGTCACCGACGGGGTGCCGCGGTGGCGGAAGGGATCCGGCCTCGGCTGGGTCACCGCCGAGTACGCGATGCTGCCCTCGGCGACCGACACCCGCTCGTCGCGGGAGTCGGTGAAGGGCAGGATCGGCGGCCGCACCCACGAGATCTCCCGGCTGATCGGCCGGTCCCTGCGCGCCTGCATCGACCTGCGCGCGCTCGGCGAGAACACGATCGCGATCGACTGCGACGTCCTGCAGGCCGACGGCGGCACCCGCACCGCGGCCATCACCGGTGCCTACGTGGCCCTGTGCGACGCCGTCACCTGGCTCGGCGAGCAGGGCAAGCTGTCCGATCCCAAGCCGATCTCCTGCCAGGTCGCCGCGGTGTCGGTCGGCGTCGTCGACGGCCGCGTCCGGCTCGACCTCCCCTACTCCGAGGACTCGCGGGCCGAGGTCGACACGAACGTCGTCGCCACCGAGACCGGCACCCTCATCGAGGTCCAGGGCACCGGCGAGGGCGCCACGTTCTCCCGCTCGACCCTCGACGCCATGCTGGACTCCGCGCTCGCCGGGATCGCCGAACTGGCGCGTCTGCAGGTCGAGGTGCTCGCCGCGCCGCACCCGAAGATCGCCGCGCAGGCCGCCGCCGACGTCCCGGACACCGCGGGGGAGGGCGAGGCGTGAAGATCCTGCTCGCCACCCGCAACGCCAAGAAGCTCGTCGAGCTGCGCCGGATCACCGAGGCCGCCGGGCTCTCCGGGGTGGAGATCGTCGGGCTCGCCGACGTCCCCGAGTTCCCGGAGGCCCCCGAGACCGGCGCGACCTTCGCCGCGAACGCGCTCGCCAAGGCCCGCGACGCCGCCGCCGCGACCGGGCTGCCCGCGATCGCCGACGACTCCGGCATCACCGTCGACGCCCTGAACGGCATGCCGGGCATCTTCTCCGCCCGCTGGTCCGGCCGGCACGGCGACGACGAGGCCAACCTGCGGCTGCTCCTCGGGCAGACCACCGACGTCCCCGACGAGCGCCGTGGCGCCGCGTTCGTGTGCGCCGCCGCGCTGGTGACGCCCGACGCGGCCACCGCAGGCCCCGACCCCGCCCCCGGCGACACCGACGGCACCGACGGCCCGGACGCGGAGGCCTCCGTGCCCGGGCGCACGGTGGTGCACGGGACGTGGCGCGGCACCCTGCTGCGCGCCCCGCGGGGTGAGAACGGCTTCGGCTACGACCCGATCTTCGCCCCGGAGGGCGACGACCGCTCCTCGGCCGAGCTCAGCGCCGAGGAGAAGGACGCCGCCTCGCACCGGGGGACCGCGCTGCGCGCGCTCGTCCCGCACCTGCAGGCGCTGCTCGCCGACGGCTGAGGGACTACTCGGGAGCGGGCTCGGCCAGGACGCGCTGCGCGATCCGGAACGCCGAGTTCGCCGCCGGGACCCCGCAGTAGATCGCGGTCTGCAGGATGATCTCGACGATCTCGTCGCGGGTCAGGCCGTTGCGCCGGGCCGCCCGCACGTGCAGCTCGAACTCCTCCCAGTGCCCGTGCGCGACGAGCGCGGTCAGCGTCACCGCCGAGCGCATCCGGCGCTCCAGCCCGGGGCGGGTCCAGATCTCGTTCCACGCGTAGCGGGTGATCAGCTTCTGGAAGTCAGCGGTCGTCTCGTCGACGCGGCCCAGCGCCGCGTCGACGTAGTCCGAGCCGAGGACCTCGCGGCGCACGGCCAGCCCGTCGGCGTCCAGTTCGGCGGGGTCGATACCCGAGTCGCTCATGGTCGGCAGCCTCTCACGACCGACCGCGGCGGCACGCGCGCCGACCGCGGCCGGCGGCGCGCCCGGAGGTGCCCGGCCACGCGGACGGCCGCGGCCGGTGGCGCACGCGGGGGAGTCCGGTCACGTGCGACGACCGCGGCCGACGGCACCGGCACGGGTCTCGGTACCGTGATCTCCGTGCGGTGGTGGCGGTTTCTGCTGGGCTGCCTCGGGCTGGTGCTCGCGGCCGCACTCGTCGTACTCGTGGCCCGGTCCCTGGGGCTGTCCGCCGTCCCCCGGTTCGGTGAGCTGCGCCGGGCCGTGGAGGCCGCCGGGATCTGGGGCCCGGTCGTGTTCGTGCTGCTCCAGGTCGCGCTGAACGTCCCGCCCTTTCCCCGGACGGTGTTCACCGTGTCCGCCGGGGTGCTGTTCGGCGCCCTCGGCGGTGCGGCGCTGACCCTGTTCGCGACCGCGCTGTCCGCGGTCGTGGCGTTCGCGCTCGTCCGGGCCACCGGCGGGCGGCTCGTCGCCCGCTACGCCGGCCACCCGCGCGCGGTGTGGGTGCGCCGCAGGCTCGACCACCACGGCGTGCTCGCGGTGACGTCGCTGCGGCTGATCCCGATGGTGCCGTTCGCGGTGCTCAACTATCTGTCCGGGCTGTCCCAGGTGCGGTTCTGGCCCTACCTGGTCGGCACCGTGATCGGGTCGGCGCCGAGCACCATCGCCGTCGTCGCGCTCGGCGACGCCGTGACCGGGCACGTACCGCCGGCCCTGCTGCTGGTCTCCGGGATCTGCGCGGTGCTCGGTCTCGGCGGGGTGCTGCTCGCCGCACGGCGGCCGCTGCCGGACGAGGCCGACGGCGTCGCGCCCGGAGGCGCGGAGCCGGCCGGGACCGCGCCGCCCGCCGGGTGAGGCGGGCGACGCGACGCGTGCCGGCGGCGGGATTCGAACCCGCACTGTCACGGTTCTAAGCCGTGCCTCTCTGCCAGTTGGAGTACGCCGGCTAGTTCTTTCGGCCGCACCACGTCTCGGTGAGTGAGTGGCAGTTGGAACACAGGATACGAAGGTTCTCCAGCCGGTTGTCGGTGTGGTCGCCGTTGATGTGGTCGAGCTCGAGCGGTGCGGGCCTGCTCCGCCACTCGGTCAGGCCGCACTGCTCGCACCGCGCGGCCCTGAGCCCCTCGGCGATCAGCCTGCGCCGCAGCCCCGCGCTGCCACGGTGGTCCGAGTCCCGCACCAGGATCGTCGAGAGCGGCCGGACGGGCCGCCGCCCGGGGAACGTCCGCCCCCGGGCCCAGGCCCGGCCGGTGAAGTGCGAGGTGTCCAGTCCGAGGGTGCGGATGTGGGACCGCAGGAACCGGTGCATGCCACCACTGGGGCGGTAGCCCAGTCTGCGCATCACCTCGGCGAGGGAGACCGAGCTGCGGACCGCGTCGGCCAGGTCGTCGTCGGTCCAGTGGTGACGTCGGCGGCCCTCCACCGGGCCCGGCAGGTGGCTCGCGTCGGCGCCCACCCGTGCGATGTGGGCGCGCAGCCGGTCGTGGCGACCCGGGCGCAGTCCGAGGGCCCGGCACACCTCGGCCATGGTCCGCGACGCCGCCACCGCCGCGACCAGCTCCTCGTCGGTCCACCGGCGGGCGCGGGGCACGTCCGCTCACCCCGCGCCCGCCGGCCGGACGGGCATCAGACCTTCCAGTCCCGGCGCAGCTTCGCCACGTGCCCGGTCGCCTTCACGTTGTACTGCGCGTCGACGATCGTGCCGTCCTCGCCGACCAGGAAGGTGGAGCGGATGACCCCGGTGACCGTCTTGCCGTAGAGCTTCTTCTCGCCGAAGGCGCCCCAGGCGGTGAGGACCTCGCGGTCCGGGTCGGACAGCAGCGGGAAGGTCAGCTCCTCGTCGTCGCGGAACCTCGCGAGCTTGGCGGGCTTGTCCGGGGAGATGCCCAGCACGTCGATGCCCGCGCCGTTCAGCTCGGCGAGGTTGTCGCGGAAGTCGCAGGCCTCCTTCGTGCAGCCCGGGGTGCTCGCCGCCGGGTAGAAGTAGACGACGACCTTGCGGCCGCGGTAGTCCGCCAGGGAGACGGCCGTGCCGTCGGCGTCGTCGAGGGTGAAGTCGGGGGCGGTGTCGCCCGCCTGCAGCCGTGTGCTCATGACGATCAGCGTGCCACCCGTGTCCCCGCCCCCGGCGTCGAGCACGCGGTCTGTGGACGGACCGTCCGGTTGTGGACGGAGTGGGCTCAGGGCTCCCCGGCGAGCCGTTCCAGCCGTCGCAGCTGGCCGTCGAGGTAGGGCCGTGCACGGCGCAGGCCGCCGCGTTCGGCGATCGCCGCGGCGAGCGAGCGCAGCGTGCCGAGCACCGCGGGCAGGTCCGGGTCCCAGCCGCGCCTGCGGCATTCGGCGAACCAGTCCGCGGGGCTCGTGTGACCGCGGGCCCGGTTGCAGCGACCGCAGGCGACGACCTCGTTCTCCAGCCACGACGGTCCGCCCTTCACCTTCGGGACGAGGTGGTCGGTCGTGGCGCGGACCGGTCCGGTGCAGTCGCGGCGGCACCATACACAGTGCCCGCCGTCGCGGAGCGCGGCCAGCGCCAGGCGCTGCGCGCGCCCGGGCTGGGCGGGGGAGGGGGTCACGGAACGGTCAGAACGCGTAGCGGATGCGCAGCCACGGTGCGTGCCGCTCGACGAGGCCGCGCAGTTCACGCACGCCGCGGGCCTTCACAGTGTCCCGGTAGCGCACGTTCCACATGCCGTTGCCGCTGCGCTTGCCCTGCTGGATCGCGGGTCGCCACAGCACCTCCTCCGCCCGCGGGTGCCAGCCGAGGTTCACCTCGTGCAATCCCTCGTTGTGGGTCAGCAGGATCACCTCGGCGGCGGCCTGCGCACGGAACGCGGGGCCGGTGACGTCGCCGATCCGGGTCAGGAGCTCGGCCCAGTCGGCCTGCCAGCCCTCGCGCAGCACCACCGGGGACAGGTTGAGGTGCACCTCGTAGCCCGCGGCCACGAAGTCGTCGATCGCGGCGATCCGCCGGGCGACCGGGGTGGTGCGCACGTCGAGCAGCCTGCTGTCCCGTTCGGGCATCAGCGAGAACCGGATGCGGGTGCCGCCCTGCGGGTCGAGGCCCAGCAGCTCGCGGTTGACGTACTTCGTCGCGAAGCTGGCCCGCGCGCCGGGCAGATCCCGGAAGCAGCCGACCAGGTCGGCCACGTTGTCCGAGAGCAGCGCGTCGACCGCGACGTCGGAGTTCTCCCCGATGTCGTAGACCCAGTCGGTGTGGTGGACCTGGTTCGGTTCGGTCTTGGGCCCCTGACGCCGCACGTGCCCGCGCAGGTAGCGGACGATCCGGTCGATGTTGGTGAACACGGTGACCGGGTTCGCGTAGCCCTTCTGCCGGGGGACGTAGCAGTAGGCGCAGGCCAGCGCGCAGCCGTTCGCGGTGGAGGGGGCGATGAAGTCCGCGGAGCGGCCGTTGGGGCGGGCCGAGAGCGACTTCTTCTCGCCCAGGACCAGATTCTCGGTCTTGACCCGGACCCAGCGGTCCACGTTGCCGGCGTTGCCGTGCAGCGCCTCGATGTTCCAGTGCGAGGCGACCTCGACGATCTCGGCGTCGGGGAACGACAGTGCGACCTGCTGTCCGCGCGGCGACGCCAGCGCGTCCGGTTCGGCCCAGATCCGGCGGATGTCGAACAACTGTTCCACACTCACCGGTCCAGCCTCGCAGGATCGTGCGGGTACCGCCCGGCGACCGTCCGCGGCACCCGAATCGGCGGCGCGCCGTGGGCGGGCGCGCGGACCGGCCCGTGCGGTGGCTACGGTGTGGGCCACGCCGCTCGCGGTGCCCGGACGTCGGTGTCGGGGCAGCGTCGGGCGCGAGCAGCAGGAGTCCCGGGCGCGGACGCGTACCGGCCGAACCGGAGGTGGACGTGGTGGCCCGCGACCCCGAGAACATCCAGCGCGAGATCGAGAAGACCCGGGACGCGCTGGCCGAGAGTCTGGACGCCCTAGCGGACCGGGCGAACCCGAAGAACCTCATCGAGGGCGGCAAGGAGCAGCTCGCGGAGCGGCTCGCCGACCCGAAGGTCAAGTACTCGCTGATCGCGGTCGGCGCGCTGGTCGGGCTGGCGATCGTCCGCTCGATCCTCCGCTAGACCGCCCGCACGCCACGCCCGGCCGGTGCCCGCACCGGCCGGGCGTCCGTGTGTCAGGACAGCGAGTCGCGCAGCTCCAGCGTCGCGGCGCGGTCGGCACCCTCGGCCAGCGGGCGGCGGTAGCGGGCGACGAGCCGGGCCGCGCCGAACCCGGCGACGGCGACGAGGTCGTCGCCGCGCAGGTAGCCGAGCACGGTGCCCTTCACCGGGCCGTCGTCGAGACCCTCGCCGTGCAGCGGCAGCAGCGAGTCCGCGCGGTCCGGCCGCCCGACGAGCTGGATCTTCATGCCGAACTGGTCGGACCAGAAGAACGGCACCGCGGCGGGCGGCGGGGTCGTGCCGGTGATGTCCGCGGCGACCGCGGCGGCCTGGTCGCTCGCCGAGGTCCAGTGCTCCAGCCGGGTGCGCTCGCCGGTGTCCGGGTCGGTCCAGGCGGCCGCGTCGCCCGCCGCCCACACCCCCGGCAGCCCGTCGACCCGGCCGCGGTGGTCGCACGGGATGCCGTCGGCGACGTCGACGCCGGTGGCCTCCAGCCAGCCCAGGTCGAGCATCCCGCCGACGCCGACGACGATCTCGTCGGCCGTCACCGTCGACCCGTCGGAGAGCGTGGCGCCCGAGTCCGTCAGCTCCGACACCGACACCCCGGTGCGCAGGTCGACCCCGGCGTCGCTCATCAGCCGGGCCACGACCGCACCGGCCTGCTCGCCCAGCAGCCGTGCCATCGGCACGGTGCCGGTCTCGACCACGGTGACCGTGACGCCCCGATCCCGGGCGGTGCTCGCGACCTCGGCCCCGATGAACCCGGCACCCACCACGAGCAGCGACGACGCCGCGGCCAGCGCGTCGCGCAGCTGCTCGGACTCGTCGACGGCGCGCAGCAGGTGCGCGGAGTCGGGCTGGTCGTCGAGCACCCGGGAGGTGACCCCCACGGCGAGGACGACGGCGTCGGCGTGCAGCACGGTGCCGTCGTCGAGTTCGACCTCGGAGCCGTCGGCCGGGTCCTCGGCGGGCCGCAGGGCGACCGCGGAGCGGCCGAGGTGGGTGCGTACGCCGAGCTCGTCGAGGTCCTCGGCGGTGCACAGGTCGACCTTGGTGCGCTCCCACTCACCGGCCAGGAACTGCTTGGACAGCGGCGGGCGATCGTAGGGGAGGTGCTCCTCGGCCCCCACCAGGCTGATCCGGCCCTCGTAACCGTCCCGGCGCAGGTTCTCCACCGTGCGCAGTCCGGCCAGTCCTGCGCCGACCACCAGCACGTGTTCCGGCACGCTCATCTCCTACCTCCCCGCTCCGGGCCCGGACGGTATGCCGGTCCCGCCCCGATCCTCGCGGACGGGGCACGGCGCCGCCGCGCGGCCCGGGCGTCAGAAGGTGCGGTCCTCCGGGTCGAGCCGGTTGCGCAGCCGGGACAGCGTCTGCGCGAGCAGCCGGGAGACGTGCATCTGGGAGATGCCGACCTCCTGGGCGATCTGGGTCTGGGTGCGGTTGCCGAAGAACCGCAGCATCACGATGGTCCGCTCGCGGGGCGCCAGTTCGGCGAGCAGCGGGCGCAGCGACTCGCGGTAGTCGACCCGGTCGAGCTCGGCGTCGGCGTCGCCGACCAGCTCGCCGACGGTGGCGCTGCCGTCCTCCGACGACAGCATCTCGTCGAGCGAGGAACTGCGGTAGGCCTCGGCGGCCTCCAGGCCCTCCAGGACCTCGGCGACGGGCAGGTCGAGGTACTCGGCGAGCTCCGAGGGCCGGGGCGCGCGACCGAGGGTCTGGGACAGCTCGGACACCGCGCCGTTGATCGACACGTGCATGTCCTTGAGCCGTCGAGGCACCCGCATCGACCAGCTCTGGTCCCGGAAGTGCCGGCGTACCTCACCGGAGATCGTGGGCACGGCGAACGAGAAGAACTCACCGCCCTTCTCCGGGTCGAACCGGTCGATGGCGTTGATCAGCCCGACCGTCGCGACCTGCACGAGGTCGTCGAGGGGCTCGCCGCGGTGGTTGAACCGGCGGGCGATGTGCTGGGCGACGGGCAGGTAGCCGGTGACGAGCTGCTCGCGCAGCCGTTCCCGGCGGGGGTCGCCGTCGTCGAGACCCGCGTACTGCTCGAGCAGCGGGGTCAGGTGGGCGTACTGAGGGTCCGACGTCACGTCACAGCCCGTGACCCGCGAGCTTGTGCAGGCGGATGGTGAGGGTCGGGCGCCCGCCGTCCTCCTCACCGGACTCGACCGCGACGTGGTCGGCCAGGGTCTGCAGGACCCGCCAGCCGAAGGAGTCGGTGGGCAGCTGCGCACCGGTGCCGGTCTCGACCCGGGCGGTGACCTCGATCCGCTCGTCGGAGACGGCGAAGGTGCACCGCAGCGGCGATCCGGGGGCGGCCATCGCGACCAGCGTCGCGCACGCCTCGTCGACGGCCATCCGCAGATCGGAGACCGCGTCCAGGTCGAAGTCCGCGCGTGCGGCGAGGTCGGAGGCCACCGCACGGACCGTGGGGATCAGCGCGGGCCGCGCCGCGACCCTGATCTCGACGGTGTTGTCGGTGCCGGCGCCGTGCGCCGTGCCTGCCACGTCCTCCTGGGCCACGCTGACGAGTCCTTTCGTGCGACGGGGGTGTCGGGCCGGATCATGTCGCCTCCGGCGGGGGTGTGCAGGACCGGGTGCCCGCTCAGGCGCCGGGAATGCCCGCCTGGTCGGGCAGGACGGTGAACAGCTGGGCGGACCCGGTGACCTCGAGCGGCCGGAGCACGGCCCGGTTGGTGGCGACGACGAACAGCCGCCGTCCGTCCCGGGCGGCCCGCCGGGCGGTGTGGATGAGCACGCCGAGGCCGCTGGAGGCGAGGAACGTGACGCCCTCCAGGTCCACGGCGAGGTCGCGGCCGTCGCCGTCGGGGGCGAGGTCCAGCAGCTCGTCGAGGGCGGTCTCGAGACGCGGTGCGGTCAGGGTGTCGACCTCGCCGCGCACGGTGAGCACGGTCAGGCCGCTGCGCGGTGAGGAGAAGCCGACGCCGAGGTGGGCGGAGTCGGCGCCGTCCAGCTCGGCGTCCCCGTCCCCCCGGGACGGTTGCGCCGGCGCGGATCCGGGCAGGGTGATCACCTCCGTGTCGGGCGCCGGGCGGCGCGGAAGCGTGGTGGAGCGCCGCCGTGCTCTCGACGGGCAGGTGTCTTCTCGCGCCGCACGACGCACCGGGGTCGCGGCGGGGCCGTCCTGGCCCGCGCCGGGTCCGGTCCACCCACGACAGGAGACCGGGCCCGACGATACCGGCCGGGCTCGGCGGGCCCGGCACGGCGCCTGCCCTTAGGCTCGCCCGGGTGACGCGGTACTCCGATCTCGGCCCCGACGCCCCGGCCGGTCCCCCCGGCGACGCGGTGGACCGGGCCGTCGACCAGGCGGTCGCGACCTCGGTGGAATCCTTCGGGGAGCAGCCGAGCACCCCGGCCATGCCGCACGTGCGCGGCGGGGCGCAGGTGGCCGTCCTGATGATCGACATCTCCGAGCGCCGGATCGTCTACGCCAACACGACCGCGCTGGAGCTGGCCGGTGACCGCCCGGTGCGGCTGCCCGTCGGGGTCCGCGAGTGGAGCGAGGCCGCGCGGCTGACCGACCTGGACGGCCGTCCGTACACCGGCGAGGGGTCCCCGCTGGCCCGGATCGCCTCCGGCGAGGCGGTGTCCGGCGAGCCGGTCGCGCTGCACGGGCCGGGGCTCATGCCCGACCGCGACGGCGTCCCGGTCCCGGGGGAGGGGGCCACGGCCAGCAGCACCCTGGTCTGGGTGACCGGGTTCGCGCTGGCCGACCCCGGAGCCCAGGGGCAGGGCACCTACGCGCAGTCCTCGGCCACCGGGCCCGGCCGCGCGCTGGCCGTGCTGCTGCCGCTGTCGGACTCCGAGGCCGGCCAGGGCGAGGACCGCGACCGGATGGGGTTCCTGCGCGACCGTGCGGTGCTCGCCACCGAGATGTCGTTCACCATCTCCGACCCGCAGCGTGAGGACGACCCGCTGGCCTGGGTGAACCCGTCGTTCGAACGGCTGACCGGGTACCCCCTCGACGAGGTGGTCGGGCGCAACTGCCGGTTCCTGCAGGGCCCCAACACCGACCGGTCCGCGGTCCGCCGGGTGCGCGAGGCGCTGCGGGAACGGCGGGCGATCACCGAGGTGCTGCTCAACTACCGGCGTGACGGCACCGCGTTCTGGAACCAGGTGTCCATCTCGCCGGTGCACGACGGCGACGGCGAGCTGGTCAACTTCGTCGGCGTGCAGAGCGACGTCACCGAGCGGGTCGTCGTCGAGCAGGAGCGGCGGGCGGCGCTCGCCGACGCCGAGGCCGCGCGGGCCCAGCTGCGGCTGCTGGCCGAGGCGACCACCCAGATGACGACGGCGCTCGACGTGGCCGACGCCTGCCGGCGCTTCTCCCGGATCGTGGTGCCGGAGCTGGCCGACCTGTGCACGGTGGACCTGCTCGACACCCCCGACGGGGCGTCCCGCGAACGGATGGCCGTCGCCGCCCGTGACGCCGACGACGAGGCGCTGCTGTCGCGGTCCGGTCCACTGGGGGCCGTGCGGATCGAGCAGCAGGCCGAGACCGCGGTGCGGACCGGCAAGCCGTACCTGGTGCAGGAGCTGCCCGACGACGGACGCGAGGTCTACCCCGACGACCCGGAGGCGGCCGACGCCTACGAGCGGCTGCGACTGCGGTCGGCGATGGTCGTCCCGCTGCTCGGCCGCGGCCGGGTGCTCGGCCTGGTGACGCTGTCGACGCAGTTCCCCTACGGCCGTCGATGGACCCAGCGCGACCTGCACCTGGCCTCGGACCTCGCGGGTCGCGCCGGGCTGGCCGTCGACAACGCCCGGCTCTACGAGGTGGAGCGGGCCGCGGCGGCGACCCTGCAGCACAGCCTGCTGCCGGCGCTGCCGCAGGTCCCGGGGATGCGGGTCGCGGCCCGCTACCTGGTGGGCGCGGACGGCAACCAGGTGGGCGGGGACTGGTACGACGTGCTGCCGATGCCGGACGGCTCGGTCGGCGCAGCGGTGGGCGACGTCGTCGGCCACGACCTGTCGGCGGCGGCCGCGATGGGGCAGCTGCGCGGCGTGCTGCGCTCCTACGCCTGGGGCGGGGACGCGCCCGGGCCGGTGCTCGACCGCTGCGACCAGCTGGTGCAGGGCCTGGACATCGCCGCGATGGCGACCGCGGTGTACGCCCGGTTCGGGCCGGTGGCCCCCGACGGCGGACGCGAGCTGACCTACGCCAATGCCGGGCACCCGGCGCCGCTGCTGCGCGACCCGCAGGGCCGGCTGCACCGGCTCGACGCGCACCACTCGCCGATGCTCGGCGCGGTGCCGGACTTCGGGCGGGCCGCCGGGGCGCACCGCGGCGGCGCCACGGTCCCGTGTGCCGCCGGGTCGCTGCTCGTGTTCTACACCGACGGCCTGACCGACATCATCGGTGAGGACGCCGACGCCCGCACCGAGCTCATCGAGCGCACGCTGGAGGAGCTGCCGTCCGACGCCGACCCGGAGCGGGTGGTGGAGCGGGTGCTCGAGGTCTGCCTGCCGGACCGGCTCGACGACGACATCGCCCTGCTCGCGATCCGCCTGGACCACCCGGCCTGACGGTCCGGTCGGCTGGACCGTCACTCGTCCGGACCCGGCCGCGCGGAGCGACCCGATCGGCCGCACCGGCCGACCCGATCGGCGGCCGGCCTGCCGTGTCGGCGTTCCCGGCCGGACGAGTCGACCGCTCCGGCCGCGTCGGGCGTCCGGGTTCGACCGTCCGGGGCGTCCGCCCACCGGCGGTGCCCCGCCCGGCGGCGGGCCGGCGCCGTTCGACCGTCCGGCCCATCCGCGCTACCGGTGGGCGGGCCGAGGTCACGGCGGTGTTGCGGTCGGCGCCGTCCGTGGGTTCCGGACAGGGGGTCGTCGCCCGCTCGTGGACCGGGTGACCCCACTCGTCCGTCCGGGTGGGTAATCGACGCCCGAATCGGGGATCCGGGCGTTGTACTCGACGGACGACGACGTGTGGGATCGACGGGGGCGAGCGTGAGGCAGGGGACGACGCGACCACGGAGGCTGGTCGCGGTGGCACTGACCGCGGCCGAGTCCGCCCGTGCGGGGGGCCCGCTCGCGGCGCTCTCCGGTGAGGCGGGGGAGACCGACCTGCTGGTCGTGCGGGACGACCCGGCCCCCACCCGGCGCCCGCTGACACCGGCCGAGGCGCGGGAGCTGCTGGCGGCCGAGGACGACACCGAGGACGTGCCGGTCGAGGCGCTGCCGGTCGAGCGGGTGCGGGTGCACCGGCTCGGACTGCGCTGGGCGGTGCAGGACGGCGACGAGGCGGACCTCGTCGCGGCCCTCTCGGAGCTGGTCGGGTTCGACCCCGACGACGACACCTGGTGCGTGGCCCCGGCCGCCGCCGGGCCGGTGCACGACCCGGAGATCGAGGTGGTCCGCCGCGCGGTGCGCCGCGTCGCCCGGGTCTACGGCCTGCCGGTGCTGCCCTACCGGCCCGCCGGACCCGTCGCGGAGGACGTCACGGAGCCGGAGGCCCTCCCCTCGGCGGTGTGACGCCGGCCGGGCGGCCGGACCGGCCGGGCAGCAGAACGGCCCGCCCGGAACCCGGGCGGGCCGTGCCGGATCGGTGATCCGTCGTCCGTGGTCCGTCAGACGACGGCGGCGAGGCCGGGACCCTGCTCGGCGACGATGCGCTCGGCGTCGCGACGCTCGATGATGGCGCGGCGCTCGGACTCGCCCAGCCCGCCCCACACGCCGAACGGCTCACGGCTGGCCAGCGCGAAGCGACGGCACTCCTGCAGCACGGGACATCCCCGGCAGACCTGCTTCGCGCGCTCGGTGCGACGCGACCGGGAGGGGTTGCGCTCCCCGTCGGGATGGAAGAACACGGCGCTGTCCATGCCGCGGCACGCACCCAGTCGCTGCCACTGCCACACGTCGTCCATCGGGCCGGGAAGCCGGGAAACGTCGCTCACGTGCTCACCTCGTCGCTCGGGGCCCGGGAGGACCGGGTTGGCTCCTCACCCCGGTTCCCGAGGGGGTCCGAGATCAAACCTGCGCGATGCCGGGATCGGTGCTAGCGACGGGCCGTGCGAGGCGTCCCGGGCCGGCCGCGCGGTCGGACGGACCGGGCATCGCCCCTGTTCACGACACCGCCACGCACTCCCGCGCCGCGCACCCCGCCGCGCGAGGGGGCGGATCCGGACACACAGAGATGTGACTCAGGTCACTTTCTCAGGAGTCGAGTGCGGCCTGCACGTCGTCGTGGATGTCGAACAGATGGTGCAGCCCGGCGATGCCGATCGGGCGCAGGACACGCCGCTCGGTGCACGCCAGACGCAGCTCGACCCCGGCCCGGTGGGCCTGCTCCCGCAGCTCGATCAGCGCCGCCAGCCCGGAGGTGCCGAGGAAACGGACCCCGTCGAGGTCCAGCACGACCAGCGAGGCCGCGGAGATCTGCTCGGCCACCGCGTGCCGCAGCTCCGGCGCGGTCAGCATGTCCAGCTCACCGGTCACGGCGACGACGACCGTCCCGTCCGCGGGCCGGGAGGTCTCCAGCCGCAGCCCGTCGCAGGTGTCGGTGACATCGGGTGACGTCCCGCCCGAGCCGTCGGTGGTGCCGGCGGCGGGCGGACGGGGGTCGGTCATTGGGTCGACGGTAGGCACCGCGGCACGGCGTCGCCACTCGGAGCCCGCTCAGCGCAGGCGATGTGTCCCGTCGGGCATCCGCACCGTGAGGCCCCTGCGGGCCAGCAGCTCCAGCAGCGGCACGACGACGCGGCGGCTGCTCCCGAGTACCTCCCGCGCGGCGGAGACGGTGAACGCGCCGTCGAGCCCGTCGAGGGCGGCGACCGCCCGCTCCGGCGCGTCGGGGCCGAGCACGACCTCCGGGGCCACCCGCAGCAGCTCCCCGGCGCGGTCGAGCACTGCCAGCTCCCGCGGCCCGAGCCCCAGCTCCGCGAGCCGGGCCGCCCCCGGCGCGGCGAACGGGGCCCCGTCGAGGTCGGCGCGCACGCGGGCCGCGGCGTCGCGCAGGGCCGCGGGCGGGCCGGTGTCCGCGGCGGCCCGCACCCGCCCGTCGCGCAGGACGAGACCGGCCCCGCCGACGGCGGACAGCACGGCCTCCACCAGCGCGACGTCCGGCAGTCCCGCGGCGCGCCGGGCCGCGGCGAGCGGCAGCCCGGGGTCGAGGGGGTCCTCGGCGTCGTGCGCGGCGACGGCGGCGGCCAGTGCGGCGGCCGACGACGCGGCGGTGGCCGGGTGCAGCAACCGGCCCGCCGCGCCGGGAACCCGGGCCGCGAGCGCGGCCACCTCGCCGGCGGGCACGCCCCAGCGCACCAGGTCGTCGGCCCGGACGGTGCCGCGGCGGGCGAGCTCGGCGTCGGCGTCGGGGACGGCACCGGCCCCCACGAGCTCGTCGGCCCGGCGGCGCGCCGCACCGCGTCTGCGCAGCGGCGGCGGTGCCGGGTCCAGCACCGTCACCCCGGCCACGATCCGCCCGGCACCCGGGTCACGCAGCACCGCCCGGTCCCCGATCCGCAGCGGCAGCGGCCGTGCCGGGGTCAGCCGCACGACCGGGTCGCCGCCCGCCGGGCCGGGACCGAGCGGGCGGACCCGCACCGGCACGGCCGCCGAGCCGACGTGCAGGGTCAGCCCGACCGGCGACGACGGCAGCTGCACCGGCCCGCCGACCCCGTGCAGCCGGGCGTCGGCCTCCCCGGTCACCGGCCACGCCCCCGGGCCGAGCAGTGCGTCGCCGCGGTCGACCCGGTCGCGGGGGACGCCCCGCAGGTTCAGCGCGACCCGCGCGACCGCGGCGGCGGCGTCGACCGGCTCGCCGAGCTCCTGCACCCCGCGCACGGTCACCGGTGCCCGCCCGGCGCCGCCGTCGAGCTCCAGGGTGTCGCCGGGGCGCACGGTGCCGCTGCGCAGCGTGCCGGTGACGACGGTCCCCGCCCCGCGGACGGTGAACGCCCGGTCCACCCACAGCCGCACCGGCCCGTCCGGGTCGGGTGCGGGCAGCCGTGCGGTGAGCGCGGCCAGCGCGCCGCGCAGCGCGTCGAGACCGGTGCCGGTGCGGGCGGAGACGGCGACCGAGGGCCAGCCGCCGAGCCCGCGGGCGGCGAGCGCGGCGCGGGCGTCGTCGAGGGCCAGCTCGGGATCGAGCAGGTCGGAGCGGGTGACCACGAGCAGTCCGTCGGTGACGCCCGCGGCCGCGAGCGCGTCGGCGTGCTCCCCGGACTGCGGCATCCAGCCCTCGTCCGCGGCGACGACGAACAGCGCCGCCGGGACCGGCCCGGCTCCGGCGAGCATCGTGGCGACGAAGCGTTCGTGCCCGGGGACGTCGACGAACGCGACCGTGCCCGCCCCCGGCACCTCGGTCCACGCGAAGCCCAGGTCGATGGTCATCCCGCGGCGGCGTTCCTCGGCGTACCGGTCGGGCTCCATCCCGGTCAGCGCCCGGACCAGCGTGGACTTGCCGTGGTCGACGTGGCCCGCGGTGCAGAGGACGTGCACGGCTCAGTCCTCCGGTCGCCCGGGCACCGCGCGCACGGCCCCGGCGAGCGTCGCGTCCGCCGACGGCGGCAGCGCCCGCAGGTCGAGCAGGCAGCGCCCGTCGGCGACCCGGCCCAGCACCGGCGGGTCACCGGCACGCAGTGCGGCCGCGTACCGCTCGGGCAGCGCGACCGCGGCGCTGGGCAGCGCCACCCCGGGGGCGCCGCCACCGCCGACCCCGGCGACGGTGTCCGTCGCGGTCGCGTCGATCCCGTCGGCGACCAGGGCCGCGGCGAGCGTGTCGGCCCGCGCCCACAGCGCCGCCGGGTCGGCGTCGAGGAACTCCCGGACGGGCGTCGGCGGCCCGGCCACCGACGCCTCCAGCGCCGCGAGGGTCAGCTTGTCGACGCGCATCGCCCGGGCCAGCGGGAAGCGCCGCACCTGCTCGACCAGGGCGGCGCCGCGGTCCCGGCCGCCGAGGAGCAGACCGGCCTGCGGTCCGCCGAGGAGCTTGTCCCCGGAGGCGGTGACGAGGTCGGCGCCGTCGGCGAGGGTGCCCGCGGCGTCGGGCTCGTCGGGCAGCAGCGGGTGCGGGGTCAGCAGCCCGGACCCGATGTCGACGACGACCGGCGGTCCCAGCCCGGCCAGCTCCCGGACCCCGACGGCCGAGACGAATCCCGTCACCACGAAGTTCGACGGGTGCACCACCAGCACGAACGCGGTGTCCGGGCCGATCGCGCCGGCGTAGTCGCGCAGGTGGGTGCGGTTGGTGGTGCCGACCGGGCGGAGCCGGGCCCCGGTGGACTCGATCAGCTCGGGGATGCGGAAGCCGTCGCCGATCTCGACGAGCTGGCCCCGGGAGACCACGACCTCGCGGCCGGTGCCGGCGAGGGCGGCGCAGACCAGCGCGAGGGCGGCGGCGCCGTTGTTCGCTACCCAGGCCGCCCCCGCACCCGGGACCGCGTCGCGCAGCGCGGCCAGCGCGTCCGTGCCGCGCGGCCCGCGGCGCCCGGTGGCCAGGTCCAGCTCGATGTCGCAGGTGCCCGCGGCCACCCCCAGCGCGTCGACGGCGGCGGCCGACAGCGGCGCCCGGCCCAGGTTGGTGTGCAGCAGGACGCCGCTCGCGTTGAGGACCGCCCGGATCCCGGTCGCGGCGGCGGGCAGCGACGCCCCGGCGACGGCGGCGACCTCCTCGGGCGCGATCCGGCCCGCCCGCGCGTCCTGCTGCGCCGCGACGACGGCGCGCTTGACCCGCGGCCGGCCCAGCCGTGCGGCGGCACCGGCCAGCGCCGGGTCGGCCAGGACGACGTCGGTCCGGGGGACGCGCCGGCGCGGGTCGGGCTCGGCGGGAGTCACCGGCGCACCGTAACCCCGTCACGCCGTGCTGTCCCGTGCTCCGGGCCGTCGCGTTCCGGGGCCCGGGGTCAGGACGTCCGCTGCCCGCTGTCCTCGGCGGCGGTGCCGGTCGCCGGGGCCGCATCGGCCGGCGGCTCCGGCTCGCGCTGTTCGGGCAGCACCACAGCCGGCAGGTCGACGGCCTCCTCGTGGTCCACGACCACTGCGTCGTCGGCCGCGAGCTCGCCGCTCCCGTGGGTCTCTCCGGTCCGCAGGGCGTGCGCCGGGCCGCCCACCGGGCGCCGGACACGCTCGCCCTGGTCGGCGCCCCGCGCGGCCCGGGCGGGCGCGTCGAGCCTGCCGAGCTCGGACCCCAGCATCCCGTGCAGCCGGGCGATCTCCTCGCGCACCGAGGAGCGCAGCGCGGACACGTGGGCGTGCATGGACGCCGCGGTGTCCGCGACGAGCTCGCTGTCCCGCCGCGCGGCCACCCCGGCCGCACGCAGCCGGTCGACCTCCGCGCGGGCGTCGGCGACGACCCGGGCGGCCTCGTCGCGGGCGGCGGCCACCAGCTGCGCGGCCTCGGTCTCGGCGGTGCGCCGCCGCATCGCGGCCTCGTGCTCGGCCATCCGCAGCACCTTGTCCGCGCGCATGCCGAAGGTCTCCGCGGGCCGGGACCGGGCGTCCTCGAGGGCGGCGGCGAGCGCCTCGGCCCGGCGCTCGGCGGCGTCGCGGGCGTGCTCGGCCGCGGCGAGGCGGCCCACCAGGTCCTCGACGGTGTGCTCGACGCTGCGGGCGCCGTCGCCGCCGCGCGGTGCGCGCTGCGGCAGTCCGGCGGCCGTCGTCGGAGGGAGCACGGCGTCGGGGACGGGCCCGGCCGGGGGGACCGCGTCCCCGGAGCGGGTCGTCTCGTCGTCGCGTACGTCCTCGGCCGTCACCTCGGCGCCGGTATCCGTGACACCGTCGGTCACCTCGTCGTACCCCCCGTGCAGCTGCTCACGGTGCGTCAGTGTCCGTCTCCCCGGCGCAGCCCGACAGCCCCCGTTCGGCGGACGGCGGCAGTCCGGCGGTCGACGGTGTGTGACACGGGCGATCACGGAGCGACGCTGCCAGGATGGGGACATGTCCGACACCGGTGTCGCCCGACGACTCACCGAGTTCAGCCACGGCGCGGGCTGTGGCTGCAAGCTCGGACCGGCCCAGCTGGGGGAGGTCCTGGCGGCGGTCACGCCCCCGTCCCACCCGGACCTGCTGGTCGGCACCGACACCGGGGACGACGCCGCGGTCTGGCGGCTGTCCGCGGACCGTGCGCTGGTCGCGACCACCGACTTCTTCACCCCGGTCGTCGACGACCCGGGGACCTGGGGCGCGATCGCCGCCACCAACGCGGTCTCCGACGTCTACGCCATGGGCGGCACCCCGCTGTTCGCGCTGAACCTGGTCTGCTGGCCGTCCGAGCAGCTCGGGCCGGACGTGCTGGCCGCCGTCCTGGAGGGCGGCGCCGGGGTGGGGCGGCGGTGCGGGTTCGCCGTCGTCGGCGGGCACACGATCGACGACCCGGAGCCGAAGTACGGCCTCGCCGTGGTGGGGGAGGTCCACCCGGACCGGGTCCTGACCAACGCCGGGCTGCGCCCGGGCGACGAGCTGGTGCTGAGCAAGCCGCTCGGGATCGGCGTGACCACCACCGCGGTGAAACGCGGGGTGCCCGCGGACGTCGACGCCGCCGTCGCCGTCATGACCACCCCGAACGCCGACGCCGCGGCGGCCGCCCGCGAGGCGGGCGCCACCGGCTGCACCGACGTCACCGGCTACGGCCTGCTCGGGCACCTCACGAAGATGACCGTCGCCTCGGGGGTGGACGCCCACGTCGACGTCGCCGCGGTGCCGCTGCTCGGCGGGGTGCGGGAGCTGGTCGCCGACGGCGTCGTCCCCGGCGGCACGCTGCGCAACCGCGCCTGGATCGACGACCGGGTCGTCGCGGGCTCCGCGGGCGAGGAGGACCTGCTGGTCCTGTCCGACGCCCAGACCTCCGGCGGGCTGCTGTTCGGCGCCGCCCCCGGCCTCGGCGACGCCGCCGTCGCGTGGCTGCGCGGGCGCGGGCACGACGCGGCCCGGATCGGCACCGTGACCGAGGGGACCGGGCTGGTCCGGCTCTGAGGCCGATCTAGGGTCGGGGCGTGCAGCCCGTCGACCGCTCCTGTGCCCGTACCCGCGCCTGGGTCGACGAGGCGATGCGCCGCGTCCAGGCCGACGCGAACCGTTCCGCCGACACGCACCTGCACGTGCTGGACCTGCCCGCCGAGTGGGGCGTGCGGGTCTACCTCAAGGACGAGTCGGTGCACCCCACCGGCAGCCTCAAGCACCGACTGGCCCGGTCGCTGTTCCTCTACGCGCTCGCGTCGGGCTGGATCACCGAGGGCACCACGGTCGTCGAGGCCAGCTCCGGGTCGACGGCGGTCTCCGAGGCGTACTTCGCCCGGCTGCTCGGGGTGCCGTTCGTGGCGGTCATGCCGCGCTCGACCAGCCCGGAGAAGATCGCGCTGATCGAGCGGGAGGGCGGGCGCTGCCACTTCGTCGACCACGGCGGCGAGGTCTACGCCGAGGCCGAGCGCCTCGCCGCGGACACCGGCGGGCACTACCTCGACCAGTTCACCTACGCCGAGCGCGCGACCGACTGGCGCGGCAACAACAACATCGCCGAGTCGATCCTGGCCCAGCTGGCCGAGGAGCCGCACCCGGTGCCGGAGTGGATCGTCGTCGGGGCCGGGACCGGGGGCACCTCGGCCACGATCGGCCGCTACCTGCGCTACCGGCGGCTCGCGACCCGGCTGGCCGTCGTCGACCCGGAGGGGTCGGCATTCCTGCCCGGCTGGACGGCGGGGGACCCGTCGTACGCGACCGGGGCGGCGTCGCGGATCGAGGGGATCGGGCGGCCCCGGATGGAGCCGAGCTTCGTCCCGTCGGTGATCGACCGGATGGTCCCGGTGCCCGACGCGGCCAGCGTCGCCGCCGCCCGGCACCTGCGCGACCGCACCGGCCGGTGGGCGGGCGGGTCGACCGGCACCAACCTGTGGGGCGTCTACCAGGTCGTCGCGGAGATGCTCCGCGCCGGACGCGCGGGCAGCGTCGTGACCCTGCTGTGCGACGGCGGCGAGCGCTACCGCCACAGCTACTACGACGACGCCTGGGTCGCCGCCCAGGGGATGGACCTGGCGCCCTACTCCCGGACCCTCGACCGGTTCGTCGCGACCGGGGTCTGGTCCCCGCCCGCGGACTGAGCCGGGCCGCGGATCATCCCCCGGCGAGCAGGGCGGCGGTCGCGAGCAGCCGCCGCTCCGACCCGGGCCGGCCCACGAGCTGCACGCAGCCGTGCTCCCCGGGCCGGTGCACCGGCGCGACCAGCGACGGCAGCCCGGCCAGGTTCCACGCGGCCACCCCGGTGGACCCGGCCCCCGACGCCCCGGGCGGGGCGGGCAGCAGACCGGCCTCGGCGCCGGCGTCGTCGAGCCAGGCGACCATCCGCTGCCGCCACGACGCGGGCGTCGCGGGACGCAGCCCGCCCAGACGCCGGACGCGGCGGCCGCGCCGGACCAGGCTGCGGGCGCTGCGCGGCAGCTCGGCGGGGTCGAGGCCGAGGTCCTCCACCCGGCGGGCGAGCCCGGCCTGACGGCGGCGGGCCGAGTGCACGACCAGCACGGCCCGGTACGGCGGGTCGGCCGCGACGAGGCCCAGCCCGGCGTCCTGCAGCAGCCGGATCGCCGCGTGCACCGCGGACGCGGAGTCCGGCCCGGCGAGCCGGGTGCGGCCGGTGCGCAGCGACGCGGCCAGCGAGGAGACGGGCGCCGCGGCCGGCCCGGGGCCGGTACCGGCGGGGGTGGTGAGCCGCAGCACCGACGACGGCGCGGGTGGCCCGCCGGTGCCGCGCGAGAGCGCGTCGAGCACCGCGGTGAGGTCCTCCGCGCGCCCGGCGAGCAGGGTGGGCTCGGCCAGCCCGCACCAGCGCCGCTCGGCGGCGTCGGGCAGCGGGAGCACCCGGCGGCCCGGCTTGAGCGCGGCGATCCCGTGGGCGGCGGCGGCGCAGCGCAGCGTGCCGTCGCCGTCGACACCGATCCCGAGCGGGACGACGCCGGAGGCGACCACGGTCGCGGTGGCCCGGCCACCCGGGGTGGCGTCGAGGCCCACCTCGTGCTCGGCGGTCCGCGCCCGCCCTGCGACGAGTGCGCCCGCGGCCCGCAGCCTGCGCACGATCTCGTCCCCGCGCCCGGCCACGGAGATGCCGTCCTCGACCACCACCGGGACCCCGGCCAGCGGCAGGGCGAATCGGTCGGTGCGCCGGTCGAGCGCCGCGGCGGCCGCGCGCAGCGGCGCGGGGTCCACCACCAGCCCGGCGCCCACGGGGACCGCGTCGTCGGGGGTGGCGAGGAGCCGCTCGGCGACGGTGGCCGCGCTCAGCCGCCCCTCGCGTACCGCGGCCGCGAGTTCCGGCACACCGGACGGGCCGTCACCCGAGGTGGGGGACAGCTCGTCCAGGTGCAGGATGCTCATCGCGGTGGGGCTCGTCGTCCCGGTCGTCGGGGGTGGTGGTCGGCGGAGGCGGACGGGAATCGAACCCGCCTGGCCGAGATGCTCGGCCACGTCGGTGTTGAAGACCGCGGGGGCCACCAGGCACCCATACGCCTCCGGGTCGTCAGGCCGTGCGGAGCGCCTCCGGCACGCCGTCGGCCACGTCGAACAGGGACATCAGGTTGGTCGCCTCGAGCGCGCGGGTGACGGCGTGCGAGCCGCAGACCAGCCGTAGCCGGCTGCCGGCGTTCTCCGCCTTCTCCTTGCCCTCGACGAGCGCCGCCAGCCCGGCCGACCCGAGGAACGTGACCCGGGTCAGGTCCACCACGAGCAGGCTCGCGGAGCCGATCCGCTCGGCGAGCCGTTCGCTCAGCACGGGCGCGGTCATCGTGTCGATCTCGCCGTGCACTCCGACGACGACGGCGCCGTCACCGTGCTCGGTCACCTCGAAGCGGACGACCTCGCCGACGTCGGGGCCCTGGTCTCCCCCCACCCCGGTGGGCGTCTCACTGCTCATGTGTCGTGCTCCCTCGCGAGTCGTCGCCGTCGGCGCCGTCGACGTGCTCGTGGTCCGTTCCCGGACGCACCATCGACGTCACCGTGAGTGACAACCGGCCGCCGTTGCTTGACGTACCGCTCGTGCTGCCTCCGCACCAGCCTAGTCAGCGCGGTCACCCACCCTACGACCGCGGTCGCAGGTGGCACAAACGTCCCGGGACACGGTCGGGCGCGCTGCCCGGGGTGGTCCGGCCCGGCTGGCAGGGTGTGGGCCATGAGCGTCGAGCAGTCTCCGCCGTTCGGGGTGCGGATCGGTGTCCGCAGCTACGAGATGGACGTGAACGGGCACGTCAACCACGCCGTCTACCATCAGTACGGCGAGCACGCCCGGATGGAGCACTTCCGTGCCGCCGGGCTGTCGCAGCACGCGCTCGGCGCACACGGCCTGACGATCGTGCTGCTGTCGACGACGGTGCACTTCCGGGCCGAGCTGCGCGCCGGGGACGAGCTGCGGATCGACTCGGTGATCGCGTTCACGGTGCGCAAGCCGTTCACGATGAGTCACCGGATCGTCCGGGTGGCCGCGGCCGACGGGGACCGGACGGACGATCTCGCGGCCGAGGTGGAGTGCACCCTCGGGGTCCTCGACACCACGACGCGACGGCTGGTCGCCGACCCGCACGGCAGGCTCGTCGCCGCGTCGTCGGCCCCGGCCCTGCTGGGGCCGGGGCCGGACGTCACCACGTCCTGACGCGGGCCGTGGCGGCGGGGCGTCGCCACGGACCCGCGGCGGCTCAGCCGCGCCGGGCGGGGCCGGCGCCGTACGGGCCGCCGGTGCGGGCGGGGACGGGCCGGTACCCGCCGGTGTCCTGCGGCCGCCCGGGGGCGGTGGCCGGGTGGCCCCCGGTGCCCTGGGACCGGGCCGGGGCGACGGCCGGGTACCCGCCGGTGCCGTGCGGCCGGGCGGGGGTGACGGCCGGGTGGCCGCCGGTCGCCAGGATCTTGTGCGGGGCGGTCGTCCCGGCCCGCGCCGGCCCGATCAGCGGCGGCACCGCTCCGCCGGCCCGCCGCACCGCGCGGCGCGACCGGAGGTAGGCCCGCGGGCCGTTCAGCAGACCCC
The DNA here is from genome assembly GCF_020131375.1 of Pseudonocardia sp. ICBG1034. Classification (NCBI taxonomy): domain Bacteria; kingdom Bacillati; phylum Actinomycetota; class Actinomycetes; order Pseudonocardiales; family Pseudonocardiaceae; genus Pseudonocardia; species Pseudonocardia sp. ICBG1034. Next base: position 505,475 of record NZ_JAHLEK010000021.1, on the reverse strand, counting down.
GGTTGCGCGTCTGGTCGGCGTCGGCGGGCATCGCCACGCCGGCGCCTGCCTCGCGGTCGGAGATGTGGCGCAGCCGGGCGACCGCCGCCGGGAGCCGGCGCAGCGCGACCGACCGGCCCTGCGGCGACAGCGCCACCTTGGCCAGGAAGCTGCCCAGCCCGACGGCGTAGCCCTCCATCTGCTTGCGCAGCGCGGCCTGGTCGGGGCGGTGGTGGTGCCACAGGTAGGCGCCCGGGGCGTAGCCGAGGACGTTGCCGGCCAGGATCATGCGGACCAGGAACTCGCAGTCCTCGCCGCCGTGGGTGGGGGTGCCCGGGCCCATGGCCTCGTCGAAGCCGCCGACGGCGCGGGCGGCCCCGGCCCGCACGGCGAGGTTGGCGCCGATGCCGAACAGGCCGGGTGCGAACGGGAAGATCGGGGAGTCCGCGGGGGGCTCGGCGAGGGTGAACCGGCGTGGGGTGAAGCCCTTGTTCCAGGCCAGGGCGACGTCGGCGGCGCGCTCCTCGGGGCTGCCCAGGCGGGCGGCCAGTACCGGGCCGGAGACGCAGGCGAGCTCGGGGTCCGCGGCGAAGGCGCCGGCGATGCGCGAGGCCCAGGCGGGGTCGACCTCGGTGTCGTCGTCGGTGAAGGCGACGATCTCGGTGCGGGCCTCGGCCAGGCCCCGGTTGCGCCCGACCGACGCGCCCCGGCGGGGCTCGCGGACGTAGCGGACCCGCGGGGACCCGGCGGCGGCGACGGCGTCGCGGGTGAGCTCGTCCGGCGGGTCGTTGTCGACGACGACGACCGACAGTGCCGGGTGGTCGGAGGCGAGGACCGCGCGCAGGCAGCGGGCCAGCGACTCGGGCCGGTTGCGGGTCGCGATCACCACCGTCACGGGGTCGCTCGCGACCGGAGCCGGGGCCACCCGCTCGGGCGACCCCAGGGTGATCAGTGCGGACCGCAGCTCCGCGATCGTGGCGCGACCGCCACGCAGCGGCACGGTCACCTGACCCTGCGGAGTGCCACCGACGGTGACGAGCAGACGGGCGGCGTGGAAGGCCGGGTCGACCCGCAGATCACGCAGCGGGCCGAGCCTGTCCAGCTCACCGACCCAGGTCGCGGCGTCGTTCGACGCAGACATCCCTGACATGGGACACAGTGTCGGGTATGCCCGCTGTGCTCACACTGAGAGTGCGTGGTTGCCGGAAAACGGACACCGTGCGTGTGCGCGGTCGCGGAGTTCACCGGATGTGGTGCGACGGACGGCGTCGGCGCAGGTCGGAGCCGTACCGTCCGATCGTGCGCCGTACGGGTGACGACGTCGGCCGCGCGGGGCGGTTGCCCGCGGCCGTCCGAGGGCACGGCGAGCGGCATTCGCGATGCGACGACACGCCGGAGTGGTCCGGTTCCGGGCGTGTCGTGCGCCATCATCACCCGAACGGGTGGCAGGTCCACGCCGGACGGCGTCCCGACGCACCGGACCTGCACCGATGGTGACCCCGCGCGCGGCGGGGTGCGGACCTCCCGGCGCGGGTAGGTTCGGATCATGAGCGAGTCCCGTCCCACCGCGTCGGTCCTGGTCACCGGGAGCGAGCTGCTCACCGGCCACGTCGCCGACGCCAACGGCCCCTTCGTCGCCCGCTCCCTCGGCGAGCTCGGCTTCGCCGTCTCGCGGGTCCTGCTGGTGGGGGACCGCCCGGAGGACCTGCGCTCGGCGCTGGAGTTCGTCGCCTCCGACGACCTCGTCGTCACCTCGGGCGGGCTCGGGCCGACCGCCGACGACCTGACCGCCGAGGTCGTCGCCGGGTTCGCGGGTGCGGAGATGGAGGTCGACACCGCGCTGCAGGGCCGTATCCACGACCGGGTCGCCGGCTGGGCGAGCCGCGCCGGCTGGGCCGGGCCCGCGCTCGACGCGGCGACGGCCAAACAGGCCAGGGTGCCGCGCGGCGCGAGCGTCCTCGAGCCGGTCGGGACCGCGCCGGGGCTGGCCGTGACCCGGCCGGGTGGGCCGCTGGTCGTCGTGCTGCCGGGGCCGCCGCGCGAGCTGCAGGGCATGTGGCCCGCCGCGCTGGAGTCGGCGCCCGTGGCGGAGCTGCTGACCCGGGTGCCCCGTGCGGAGGCCACGCTCCTGCGCTTCGCCGGGCTGCCGGAGTCCGAGATCGCCGAGACGCTGCGCGTCCTGGAGGCCGAGCTCGACGTGTCCGGGGTGGAGGTGACCACCTGCCTGCGACGCTCGGAGCTGGAGGTCGACCTGCACCCGCTGCCCGGCGCCGAGCCCGTGGCCCGCGAGCTGGCCGCCCGCATCGTCGACCGCCACCGCCGCGCACTCATCAGCGACGACGGCAGCACCACCGACGAGCTGCTCGCCGCGGCGCTGGGCGCGAAGGGCTGGACGGTCGCGACCGGCGAGTCCTGCACCGGCGGGCTGTTGGCCGGGCGGCTCGTCGACCGGGCCGGGTCGTCGGCCTACGTCGCCGGGGGCGTGGTCGCGTACTCGAACGAGGCCAAGACCACGCTGCTCGACGTCCCCGCCGCGCTCATCGAGGCGCACGGGGCCGTGTCGCCGGAGGTCGCGCGGGCACTGGCGGACGGTGCGCGGGCGCGGTTCGGGGCGGACGTCGGCGTCGGGGTCACCGGCGTCGCGGGCCCCGGCGGCGGTACCGAGGCCAAGCCCGTCGGCTACGTCTGCTTCTGCGTGACCACCGCCGACGGCCAGGTCATCGCGCGCGACCCGCAGCTGCCCGGCGGGCGCGCCGACGTCCGCGAGCGTTCGGTCGACCTGGCGATGCACCTGCTGCTGCGCGCCACCGGCGTCACCGGGCCGGGCGCGCACCGCTGAGGGCACGACGCCCCGCCCGGGGCTCCCGGGCGGGGCGCGGTCGCGGTGCGGTGCGGTGCGGCTCAGTCCTTCGCGGCGGCGAACCGCTCGGCGGCGTCGGCCCAGTTGACGACGTTCCACCAGGCCTTGACGTAGTCGGGCTTGACGTTCTTGTACTGCAGGTAGAAGGCGTGCTCCCACATGTCGAGCAGGACGATGGGGGTCTGGCCGGCGGGGAGCTGGGACTGCTGGTCGTAGAGCTGGTGGATGAGCAGGCGGTCGCCGAGCCGGTCGTGGCCGAGGATGGCCCAGCCGGAGCCCTGGATGGTGGTGGCGGCGGCGGTGAAGTGGGCCCGGAACGCGTCGAAGGACCCGAAGTCCTTCTCGATCGCGGCGGCCAGGTCGCCGGTGGGCTTGTCGCCGCCGTCGGGGGAGAGGTTGTTCCAGAAGGCGGAGTGGTTGACGTGGCCGCCGAGGTTGAACGCGAGGGTCTTCTCCAGGCCGACGATCGCGCCGAAGTCGTCGCGCTCGCGGGCCTCGGCGAGCTTGTCGAGGGTGGTGTTGAGGCCCTGGACGTAGGTGTTGTGGTGCTTGGAGTGGTGCAGCTCCATGATCTCGGGCGCGATGTGCGGGGCGAGCGCGGAGTAGTCGTAGGGCAGGTCCGGCAGCGTGTACTCGGCCATGGTCCTCTCCTGGTTCGGGGTCGCGCGGCGGTGTGCCACACGGAGTCAATTGCCACTATGTAGCAACTGCTGGCTACCCGCGACCAGCGACGCGCACGCATGGACGGATCGATCCGCCACCTGTACTCTGCTGCAAGTCACTTGCAGGAATGCGGGTGACGCGGTGGGGATCGTTCTGGCAGCTCGAATCCACCGTCGACGGCGCCGTGCGTCACGTCCGACCGGACGGGGCCGCGGCGCCGTCGCGTGTCCGGCTCAGCCCAGGAGCTCGGCCAGCCTCACCACGGTCGCCCGGTTCCGCATCGTCCCGCCCTGGTCGCCGGCCCTCGTCCGGGCGGTCAGCCGGGTCGCGAGCTCGCTGCGTCCCAGCCCGTCGGGCAGGTGCAGCCAGACCACCCGCCCGCGGGCGACGACGTCGCCCCGCCCGCACTTCGCCCGCTCGGCCGCCAGCGCGGCGGCGATCCGCTCGCGGTCGTCGTCGGACACCGGCCCGGCCCGGAACAGGGCGTGCAGCTGCTTCGGGTCGGTGACCTCCGGGTACGGGTTCGCGGCCACCGCGGCGAGGTAGTCGTGGCGGCCGAACACGACCACCGGGCGCTCGACGCCGAACTCCTCGACCAGCGCCGCGGCGACCGTGGCGGCGACCTCGTCGTCGCCCGCGGGGCTGGTCAGGGCGACGTTGCCGGACTGGATGTGGGTGACGACGTCGGCGCAGCCGCGCCCGCCGAGCACCCGGCGCAGGTCGGCCATCGGGACCTTCCCGTGGCCGCCGACGTTGATCCCGCGCAGCAGCGCGACGTGGGTGCGCACGCCGGGAATGGTGCCGCGGCTACGCGGCGGTCGGAAGGGTGAAGGCCGAGGCGGCCTCGCGGATGCGGTCGCCGGTCGGGCCCGCCGGCCCGCGCAGCACCCCGTTGCCGGCTCGGCGGCGAGCACGTAGGCGCCGACCGGCGCGTGCTCGACCCCTGCCCGCTCAGGAACGACGGCGGGTGGGCCCGCGTCGCCGACGAGCGCCACCCGGCCCGACGACCAGCGTGGCATCCGGATCCGGCCGACGACGTCGAAGAACAGGTCGTCGGCCGAGGTGGTTCGGCATCGTGAACCCGGCGAACCGGTACCCGAGATGGTGGTGGAACTGCTCCTCCGGTCCGGAGGTCGGCGCGCGGGTGGCCGAGTGCAGCCCGTCCGCGCCGATGACCAGGCGGGCCGTCGGGGTCGAGGAAGGTGAGCCGCTGCGAGTCGACGTGCGCCGCCCGCACGCTGGACGGCAGGCCCATCCGGTCGACGACCTCGACCGACGCTGCTGCCGCGGATCACCCGGCTCGGCACCGTCCTGAGCCGGGAGCGGGCGGTCGAACGCGCGGTCGCCGCCGCGGGCATCGACCCCGCCCTGTCGGTACTGATCACGCTGCACACGGCGGGCGGTCCGCTGCGGGTGGGGGAGATCGCCGCCCGGATGCAGGTGGTCGGGCCGCACGTCACCCGGCAGGTGGGCGACCCCGAGCGCCGCGGCCTGGTGCACCGCGTCGCCGACCCGGCCGACCAGCGGGCCCGGCTCGTCGAGCTGGTCCCCGAGGGCGCCGACGCGGTCGGGCGCTACCTGCGCGAGGTGCTCGGCTGGTTCTCCGGCGCGATGGCGAGCTGGTCGGAGACCGACCGCGCCGATCTCACCCGGCCGCTCGGGCGGATGGTGGGCGACCACACCGCGCAGGTCGACGAGCCGTCCTGACCCCGAGGGTCACGACGGGCGGTCGGCCAGCACTGCACGGTAGTGCGCGACGAGGGCCTCGTCGGGCCCCGTCGTGGTGTCGAGGTCGCTCCCGCCGAGGTGCGCGGCGAGTGCCTCGAAGCAGCGGTCCCACCCGGCGGCGGTGTTCGCCGACCAGCGGGGGTCGAGCACGGTGTTGCTGAGACGCAGCACGCAGCCGTCGCCGTCGGGTTCGAGGGTCCAGCGCAGCCTCTCGCCGGCCCAGGTGAACCCGAGCGCCGTCGGTGCCTCGAGCTCGGTGATCTCGGCGTGGTCCTGCTCGCCGTCCTCGAAGGTCAGCGTGATCGTTCCCCCGACGCGCATCTCCGCCTGCACCTCGCAGGGGAACCAGCGGCTCATCTGGGCGGGTTCGGTCAGTGCGGCCCAGACCTTCTCGATCGGATGCGGATAGCGGCGCGCGAAGCGCAGGACCGGGCCGTCGGGATCGACGGTGACCTGGATGCTCACGATGGTTCCTCTCCGTGGGGGCTGTCGAGGGAGTCGAGGTGTGCGCCCAGGGCGTCGAGTCGTTCCTCCCAGAAGGCGCGATGCGGCGCGAGCCAGGTCTCGATCTCGGCCAGCGCGTCCGCCCGGAGGACGTAGCGACGGCGCTGGGACTCGACGACGACGTCGACCATGCCCATGTGACGCAGCACGCGCAGGTGCTTCGACACCGCGGTCTGGTTCAGCTCCAGCGCGGTCACGAGCTCTCCGACGACGCAGCCCTGCGGCGTCCGCAGCCGATCCAGGATGGCTCGTCTCGTCGGGTCCGCCAGGACGTCGAAGGAGTCACGCACCCGTTGAACATGCCATGGCGGGTATATGCCGGTCAAGGCATACGACCGCAATGGCCCGGAAACGACGACGGCGCTGACCACGGGGAAAGGTTCCCGCTGGTCAGCGCCGTCTCAGGGCCTGTGATCAGGCAGCCTGCTTGGTCTCCCAGAAGATCTTGTCGATCTGGGCGATGTAGTCGAGCAGCTCCTGGCCGGTGGCCGGGTCGTTCGAGCCCTTGGTGCCCGACGCGCCGGCGGCCTTGGTGGCCTTGTTGAACAGCTCGTGCAGCTCCGGGTACTTCTCGAAGTGCGGCGGCTTGAAGTAGTCGGTCCAGAGCACCCACAGGTGGTGCTTGACCAGGTCGGAGCGCTGCTCCTTGATCTCGATGGCGCGGGCCCGGAAGTCCACGTCCTCGTTGCCCTGGTACTTCTCCTGGATCGCCTTGACCGACTCGGCCTCGATCCGGGCCTGGGCCGGGTCGTACACGCCGCAGGGGAGGTCGCAGTGCGCGGTGGCCTCCAGTCGCGGACGGAGAATGCGGGACAGCCGCATGAGTGTCCTCCCTGGTGGGGTGATCGTTCTGGCACCGGCGACCCTACCCTCGCGGCGGTGGTCGGGCAGGACGACCACCGCCGCGAGAGATCCACTCTGGAGGGAGTCCGTGATGCGCCTGCGGAGGGTGACGGTGCGGGGGCCGTCGATGTCCCCGGCCCTGTCCGACGGCGACGTCGTGCTGGTCCGGTTCGGCGCGCCCGTCCGGTCCGGCGACGTCGTCCTCGTGACCTGGGCGTCCCGCCCCGGACAGCTGTCGGTGAAGCGGGCCGTGCACCCCGACGGCGACGGCTGGCACGTCCGCGGCGACAACCCGTTCGGCTCCACGGACTCGGCGACCCTGGGCCCTGCCTCCGTCCACGCCGTCGCCCGCCACCGCCTCTGGCCCCGCCCCGGCCGGGTGCCCGGACCCGGTCACTGAGCCCCGCACGGGACCCGGCGTCCCACACCGGTCCCGAACCGGTGCCGGAGCCGTGGGCTGACGTAGCGTCGGGGCCGTGGGTGCCGGTGAGGGTGTGCAGGTCGGGGACGGGCTGGCCGTCGGGCCGGATCTCGTCGGCGCCGCGGAGGTCGCGACGGGGCAGGCGCTGGCCGCGCTCGGCGTCGTCCCCGACCTCGTGGTGTTCTTCGTCTGCCCCGGTGCGGGGGCTGCCGCGCCGGTCGAGGAGGTCGAGGCCGCGGGGCTGCGGGTGATGGAGCTCGCCGCGCCCGGCGCGACGATCGGGACCACCGCGCACGGCGTGATGGCCGACGGCCGCGGCGTCGAGGGCGAGCCCGCCGTCGCGGTCTGGGCGGCGTCGCTGCCCGGCACCCGGGTCCGGACGATCTTCCCGGTCGCCGAGCGCCGCCCCGGCGCCGGACCGGACGGCCGCGACGCGATCGGCGTGCGCGGCCTGGTCCCGCCCGCCGAGGACGACCGCGTCGCCGTCCTGCTCGCCGACCCGTTCACGTTCCCGGTCAGCGGGGTGCTGGACCGGCTCGCGTCGACGAACCCGGGCTTCCCGGTGATCGGCGGCCTGGCGAGCGGCCCCGGCGGGCCCGGGGCCGACCGGCTGTTCGCCGGCGGCACCGTGCACCACGGCGGCGCGGTCGGGGTGCTGCTCGGCGGCACGTCCGACGCGCGGGTCGTCGTCAGTCAGGGATGCCGCCCGATCGGGCCGCCGATGGTCGTCACCCGCGCCGAGCGGAACCGGATCGCCGAGCTCGCCGGGCGGCCCGCGGCCCAGCGGCTGCGCGAGATCGTCACCGCGCTGCCGCCCGAGGAGCAGCAGCAGGCGCTGACCGGGCTGCACCTGGGCGTCGCGGTCGACGAGTACGCCGAGTCCCACGACCGTGGGGACTTCCTGGTCCGCGCGGTGCTGGCCGTCGACGTCGGCGACGGTGCCGTCATCGCGGGCGACGTCGTCGAGATCGGCACCACCGTGCGCTTCCAGGTCCGCGACGCCGCGGGCGCCGCCCAGGACCTGCACGAGCTGCTCGCCCCGGTGCGCCACGCCGCGCCGGCCGCGGGCGCGCTGCTGTTCTCCTGCAACGGTCGCGGCGCCGGCATGTTCGGCGACGCCGACCACGACGTGCACGCCGTGCGCGTCGGCCTCGACCCGCACGCGGGCGGGTCCGGCGACGCGGCCGGACCCCGGGTGGCCGGCTTCTTCGCCGCCGGGGAGATCGGACCGGTCGGGCCGGGCAACCACCTGCACGCGTTCACCGCGTCCGTGCTGGTGGTCTGAGACCTCAGCGCAGGGTGCGGAAGAACCCCCGCACCTCGTCGACGAAGGACTCGGGCTGCTCCAGCGACGGGAAGTGCCCGCCGACGTCGGGACGCGAGAACCAGCGCAGGTCGGTGTAGCGGCGCTCCAGCCAGGACCGGGGGAGCTTGACCATCTCGTGCGGGAACTGGGCGACGCCGGTCGGGACCTCGACGTCGTCGAGGCGGCGGCGGGCGAAGCTCTCCCAGTAGATCCGCGCCGACGACGCGCCGGCCGAGCCCAGCCAGTACTGCATGACGTTGTCCAGCAGCCGGTCCCGGCTGATCACGTTCTCCGGGTGGCCCGCACAGTCGGTCCAGTCCCAGAACTTCTCCACGATCCACGTGCACTGCGCGGCGGGGGAGTCGGCGAGCCCGTAGCCGACGGTCTGCGGCCGGGTGGACTGCTCGGCGGAGTAGCCGGAGCCGTAGCGGGAGAACTCCTTGGAGAAGCGGATGTCGGCCTTCTCCTGCGCGGTGAGCCCGGCGGCGTCGTCGGGCTTGGGCGCCAGCGCCATCGTCAGGTGGATGCCGTACAGCATCTCCGGGGCCGCGGTCCCCAGCGCCGAGGTGATCATCGAGCCCCAGTCGCCGCCCTGCGCGGCGAAGCGCTCGTAGCCGAGCCGGTCCATCAGCTGCGCCCAGGCGACGGCGATCCGCTCGACCCCCCACCCGGTCGTCGTGGGCTTGCCGGAGAACCCGAACCCGGGCAGCGTCGGCACGACGACGTGGAAGGCGTCGGCGGGGTCCTCGGGGTCGGTCAGCGCGGGCAGCACGCCGAGGAACTCGACCAGCGAGCCCGGCCAGCCGTGGGTGAGCAGCAGCGGCATCGCGTCCGGGTGCTTCGAGCGGGCGTGCAGCACGTGGATCTCGACCGAGTCGTCGCCGCCGCCGTCGAGGCCGGTGCGGAACTGCGGCCACGCGTTGATCTCGGCCTCGACGCGGCGCCAGTCGTAGCGGGTGCGCCAGTACTCGCACAGCTCGCGGGCGTAGTCCAGCGGGACGCCCTGGGACCAGCCGTCCACGGTCGCCGGGTCCGGCCAGCGGGTGCGGGCGAGCCGCTCACGCAGGTCGTCCAGCTCGGCGTCGGGGATCTCGATCCGGAAGTCGCGCACGTCGTCACGGTGGCACGGAACGCCACGGCGGGCGTACCGGTCACGGCATCGGAACGATCACGATGCGGCGAGCGCCCGGCTGATCCCACGGGCCGCCGCGCGCACCGCGGGCACCAGGGTGTGCGGGTTCGTCGCGGCCGGCACGACGATCGACAGCCCGGCGACCACCGGACCGTCCCCGCTGCGCACCGGGGCGGCCACCGACATCGACACCTCCTCGATCTGCCGGTCGGACACCACGAACCCGCCGGTACGGGCCTGGGCGAGCAGCGCCCGGACACCGTCGGCGCGGCACACCGTGAACGGGGTGAACCGGCGGATCGGGCGGGCCAGCACGGCCTCGACCGCGGCCGGGTCGGCGTGGGCGAGCAGTACGAGCCCGACCCCGGTCGCCGTCGACGGCAGCCGCGACCCGGTCCGGGTGACGATCGAGACGGCGTCGCGGCTGGACAGGCGCTCGACATAGACGACCTCGCCGGCGTCGTCGGGGTCGAGGACGGCGAGCTGCACGTTGTGCCGGGTGACCTCGTGCAGGTCCTCCAGGAACGGCATCGCCGCCTCCCGCAGCCCCTGGCTGGCCGGGGCCAGGTGCGCGATCTCCCAGAGCCGCAGCCCGATCCGGTAGCGGCCGTCGTCCCCGCGGTCCAGCGCCCCGCCCGCGGCGAGCTCACCGGCGATCCTGTGCACCGTCGTCAGCGGGAGCCCGGTGCGCCGGGCGATGTCGGTCAGCCCGAGCACCGGGTCCTTCGCGCTGAACGCGCCCAGCACGTCCAGCACCCGCGCGGTGACCCCCGAGCGGACCGGACGCGTCGTCATGACCGGGCATTCTTCCGTAGAGCGGAAGCTCGGTCGAACGGCCGTGCCGGGAACGGGAAGGTGACTCCCATGACGCAGCGACGCGAGTCCCGGACCCAGGTCGGCATCGTCGGGGCGGGCCCCGCCGGGCTCGTGCTGGCGAAACTGTTGGCGCTGGCCGGTGTCGACTCGGTTGTGCTGGAGGCCCGCGACCGCGCCTACGTCGAGGCGCGGGTCCGCGCCGGGGTGCTGGAGGCACCCACGGTCGAGCTGCTGCGCGGGATGGGCGTCGCCGGACGGCTGGACCGCGAGGGCATGCCGCACACCGGCATCTCGCTGCGCTTCGCCGAGGCCCCCGGCGCCCCCGCCGCCGACCACCGGATCGACTTCGCCGACCTCGTCGGCACCGGGATCACCGTCTACGGCCAGCAGGAGGTCGTGAAGGACCTGCTCGCCGACCGCGTCGACGACGCGGGCCTGCCGGTCGAGTTCGGCGTCTCCGGCGTCGCCCTGCACGACGTCGACACCGACACCCCGTCGGTCACCTACGCCGACGCCGACGGCGCCGAGCACGTCCTGCGCTGCGACGTGGTCGCCGGCTGCGACGGCTTCCACGGCGTCTCCCGCCCGCTGGTGGCACCGGACATCGCCGAGCGGGTCTACCCGTTCTCCTGGCTCGGGGTGCTCGCGAAGGCCGCGCCCACCACCGACGAGCTCGTCTACGCCCACCACGACGACGGCTTCGCGCTCTACTCGATGCGCAGCCCCGAGGTGACCCGGCTCTACGTCCAGGTCCCGAACGACACCGACCCGGCCGACTGGTCCGACGCCCGCATCTGGGACGCCCTGCACACCCGCCTGGCCTGCGAGGGCTTCACGATGAACGAGGGCGAGTTCCTCGAGAAGCCCTCGGTCACGCCGATGCGCAGCATGGTCGCCTCCCCGATGCGCCGCGGACGGCTGTTCCTCGCCGGCGACGCCGCGCACATCGTCCCGCCCACCGGGGCGAAGGGCATGAACCTCGCCATCGCCGACGTCCGGGTGCTCGCCGACGCGGTCGTGCGCGCGCTGCGCGACGGCGACACCGGCGGCCTCGACTCCTACTCCGACACCTGCCTGCGCCGGATCTGGCGGGCCGAGCACTTCTCCTGGTTCATGACCTCGATGCTCCACCGCTTCGACCCCGCCACCGAGGGCGGCGACGCGTTCGGCGTCGGTCTGCAGCGCTCCCAGCTGCGCTACAGCGTGACCTCCCGCGCCGCCGCGACGAGCCTCGCCGAGAACTACGTCGGCCTCCCGCACGGTGCCGTCTAGATCCCACCCACCACGAGGAAGGACCGCCGATGCAGGGCTACGCCCCCGTCCCGGCCGGGACCCACGCACCGCTGCTCTCACCGGACTACCGCAGCACCGCGCTGCGGGCGCCGTCCGAGCAGCCGGTGATCCTGCCCCAGCGGCTCACCGAGATCACCGGCCCGCTGCTCACCGGCCCGGTCCGTCCCGGCGACGACGACCTCACCGTCGGCGCCGGCGGCGAGGCGCTCGGCCAGCGGATCGTCGTCGCCGGGCGGGTGCTCGACTCCGACGGCCGCCCCGTGCCGGACACCCTCGTCGAGGTCTGGCAGGCCAACGCCGCGGGTCGCTACGCCCACCGCTGGGACAACTGGCCCGCCCCGCTCGACCCGAACTTCACCGGCGGCGGCCGGGTCCTCACCGACGCGCAGGGCAACTACTCGTTCACCACGATCAAGCCCGGTGCCTACCCGTGGGGCAACCACCACAACGCCTGGCGCCCCGCCCACATCCACTTCTCGCTGTTCGGGCGTGCCTTCACCCAGCGGCTGGTCACCCAGATGTACTTCCCGGACGACCCGCTGTTCGGCCAGGACCCGATCTACAACGCGACGCCGGAGGAGGCCCGCGGGCGGCTGGTGTCCACCTTCGACCTCGACGCGACCCGCCCCGAGTGGGCACTGGCCTTCCGCTTCGACATCGTGCTGCGCGGCCGCGGCGCCACCCCGTTCGAGGAGCCCCACGCATGAGCCTGCCGCTGACCCCCACCCAGACCGTCGGCCCGTACCTGTCGCTGGGGTTGCCCTGGCCGGACGGCCCGGACGTCGTGCCCGACGGCACGCCGGGCGCCGTCCTCGTCGGCGGGACCGTGGTCGACGGCACCGGCGCGCTCGTGCCCGACGCGCTGGTCGAGACCTGGCAGGCGGATCCGGACGGCCGCTTCGACCACCCCGACGACCCGCGCGGCGCGGCGAAGTCCACGGTGGAGGGCTTCCGCGGCTTCGGTCGCTGCCCCACCGACGACGAGGGCCGCTGGCAGGTCCGCACCGTCCTGCCCGGGGCCCTGCCGGACGAGGCCCCGCACATCGACGTCTCGGTGTTCGCGCGCGGCCTGCTCGACCGCGTCGTCACCCGCATCTACTTCCCCGAGCACGCCGACGCCCATGCCACCGACCCGCTGCTCGCGGCGGTCCCGGAGGCGCGCCGGCACACGCTCGTCGCCGTCGCGGAGGGCCCGGGCCGGTACCGGTTCGACATCCGCCTGCGCGGCGAGGGGGAGACGGTGTTCCTCGCTCTGTGACGGTGCCCGGCCGCGCGCGCACCCGCCCGGGGCATCACACCGTGGAGGTGTGACGCGTCCGGTTGATTCCCGGTGATCCGTCGGGGGTACTCCTGCGAAGATCTACCCAGCAGGGGCGGGAGGACCGGTGGACGCAGCACAGTCGGCGGCACACGTGCCGTTCGGGGATCCGGCGACCTCCGCGGCCCGGGTTCCCGGGCGCGTCACCGGTGCCGTCGTCGCGTTGTCGCGGCGGTACCCGCTGGCCGTGCAGCTCGCCCGCTACGCCGCCGTCGGCGGTGGGGCGACGGCGCTGAACGCCGCGCTGTTCCTGCTGTTCCGCCCGGTGCTCCCGGCCGTCCCGGCGAACCTGGTCGCGCTGGTCCTCACCACCGCGATCAGCACCGAGGCCAGCCGCCGTTTCGCCTTCGACGGCGCCCCCGCGCACCGGCTGCGCGAGTGGGTGCAGGACGCGGGCACCGTCGCGTTCTACGCGACCTACACCTCCGCGGTGCTGCTCGCGCTGCACCAGATGGCCGGGGCCACCACGCCGGGGGAGGAGGCCGCGGTCGTCGCGGTCGCCAGCCTCGCCGGCGGGCTGCTGCGGTTCGCGGTGCTGCGGTTCTGGGTGTTCGATGTGGCGCGGCCGGCCGCCGGTGCGCGACCCGACCAGGGAGGACGGCACCCGTGCCCGGAACAGTCGACTTCGACGCCTTCGACCTGACCGTCGGCCCGCCCGAGGAGCGGGTCGTCGTCCACGGGGTGCGCGGCGGCGAGGGCCCGCCCGTCCTGCTGCTGCACGGCTTCCCGCAGACCCACGCCATGTGGGGGCCGCTCGCGGCGGACCTGGCGCGCGACCACACCGTCGTCGCCACCGACCTGCGCGGCTACGGCGAGTCCGGCCGCCCCTCCGACGGCGAGAACCACGCCGGCTACTCGTTCCGGGCGATGGCCGCCGACCAGGTCGACGTCATGGCGCGGCTCGGGTTCGACAGCTTCGCCGTGGTCGGTCACGACCGCGGCGCCCGTGTCACCCACCGGATGCTGCTCGACCACCCCGAGCGCGTCGCGCGGGCCGCGCTGCTCGACATCCTCCCCACCGCCTACGTCTACGCGCACACCGACCGGGCGCTGGCGACGGCGTACTACCACTGGTTCCTGTTCATCCAGCCCGCCGACCTGCCCGAGCGACTCATCGCCGGGGACCCGATCGGCTACCTGCACTCGCTGCTCGGCGGCTGGGGCTCCGGACCGGACGCGCACCCGCCCGAGGCACTGGCCACCTACGAGCGCGCGTTCGCCGACCCGGCGGCCCGGCACGCGATGCTGGAGGACTACCGCGCCGGCGCCTCGATCGACCTGGAGCACGACGCCGCCTCCGACGCGGCGGGCGAGCGGATCGCCGCGCCCACCCTGGTGCTGTGGGGCGATCGCGGCGTCGTCGGCGCCAACGGCGAGAGCCCGCTGGAGGTCTGGCGCCGCGCGGCCGCCGATCCCGGTCTGGTCACCGGGGAGGCGGTCACCGGGGCCGGGCACTTCCTCGTCGACGAGCAGCCCGCCGCCACCACCGCGGCGGTGCGCGCCTTCCTCTGCGGCTGACCGGGCGATCCGGAAGACTCGTGCGTATGCGACGAACCACCCCTCTCCGGGCTCTGCTCGGCACCCTCGCGGCGCTCGCGCTCGTCCTCACCACCGCCGCGTCCTGCGGCGGCGGGTCCGCGACCCCCGCGCCGGCCCCCCAGCAGCAGCAACAGCAGCAGGACACGGACGACGACCGCGACGGCGACGACGACCAGGACGGCCGTCAGGACGGCGACGACGGCGGCAACGACGCCGACGACGACGGCTGAGCGCGCCCGGCCCGGGCCCCGTGCGGGGTCCGGGCCGGAGCCCGTCCTCAGGCCCGGACCGCGTGCACGATCCCCCAGGTGAGCTTGCCGGCGCGGCCACCGTCCACCCAGTGCTGCAGGCCCGCCTTCATCGCCGTCAGGTAGGGCCCCGAGATCGACGACGACAGCTCCTCCTCGTGCGCCACCAGCTCCTCGCGCACCCGGCGGTAGTGGGTCGCGAGGTGCTCGGCGTGGTCGAGGAACCGGACCCCGGTGAAGCCCCGCCGCTCCAGGCCGTCGGTGTAGAAGCCGGGCGTGGCCATCGTGGACAGTGCGATGCGGTCGAGGATCGGCTGGATCGAGGACTGGTCGAGCCCGTCGACGGCCATCGGGTCGGTGAACACCACCTGCCCGCCGGGGCGGAGCACCCGGGCGACCTCGTCCAGCACGGTGTCGCGGGAGCCGGAGTGCAGGAACGCGTCCTGCGACCACACCAGGTCGACCGAGGAGTCCTCGACCGGCACGTCCTCGTAGCTGCCGGTGGTCACCTCGACCCGGCCGGCCAGGCCCTGCTCCCGGGTCATCCGCTCGTTGCGGGCGTTCTCCACCGGGGAGAGGTTGAGGCAGTGCACCGTGGCCCCGTGTGCGGCCGCCAGCCGGCGGGCCGCGCCGCCGTAGCCCGCCCCGAGGTCGAGCACCCGGGTGCCGGGGCCGACCCCGGCGACCTCGGCCATCCGGGTCACCGTGCGGGCGCTGGCGACCGAGATCAGCTCGTCCGGTGCGTCGTAGACGCCGACGTGGATGTCCTCGCCGCCCCAGACCCGGGAGTAGAAGGTGTCGGCGTCGTCGGAGTCGTAGTAGGACCGGGCGGTGTGCTCGGCGGTGTCCTGGGTCGTCCGTGTCACTCGGCGTCCTCCTGGTCGAGGTAGGCCTTCTCGGCGATGTGCACGAAGAAGTCGGGCTCGTCGTCGGCGTAGGTCGACTGGAAGTCGCCGTAGGTGTCGACCCGCTGGAACCCGACCTCGTGCATGAGGCGGCGGGTGTAGTCCTTGCGCAGGGGGAACATGTTCAGGTGGTACTGGGACCCGTCGGGGAACCGGTAGCGGAACCGGGCGAGACCGTCGTCGACGTACTCCGGCTCGGCGACGACGTCGTCGCCGCAGTAGTAGTACCGGTGCTTCGAGGTGAAGCCGTTGTCCAGGATCGCGTCGTAGTTGCGCTGGTCCAGGATCAGCACGCCGTCGTGGGAGAGCATCGCGTAGAACTCGGCGAGCGCCTTGCGGCGGTCCCGCTCGGAGAACAGGTGGGTGAACGAGTTCCCGAGACAGATGATCGCGTCGTACTCGCCGTGCACGTCCCGGTTGAGCCACCGCCAGTCGGCCTGCACGACGCGCAGCACGTGCCCGCCGAACTTCATCCCGTTGTCGAAGGCCTTCGCCAGCATCTCGGCGCTGCCGTCGGCGGACACGACGGTCTCGAAGCCCTCCTCCAGCAGCCGGACGGAGTGGAAGCCGGTGCCGGTCGCCACGTCGAGCACGCTGGTGACCCCGCGCGTGCGGAGCTGGTCGACGAAGAACCGCCCCTCGCTGGCGTAGCGGGCCCGCCAGTCGATCAGCTCGTCCCACTTGTCGACGAACGTCTGCACGTACTCGTGCTTGTAGTGGGTGGACTCGCGGACCTCGGTGGGCGCGTCGCCGAACTCCTGCACGGTGCTGGCGGGCCCCCGGAGCCCGCTGCGGTGGTCTGCCGTCATGGGGCGCGCCTCCTCGGCGCTCGGGTGCGGGACGGCCCTGACCGTAGGTGGCCCCGCGGCCCCTGTCCGCTCACCCAGGGTGAGCCTGGAACGGCCGCCGGAGTTGTGTTATGCGCAACTCAGCCGGTCATCCGGGGATTTTCCGGGCGGCGGCGAGCAGGCCCGGGCGGTGACCGGCGGCGCGCGGGCCCACCAGTGACGTCATGTGGTCGTCACACGTCGTGGGTCCGGAGTGGACGGCGTGGCACGGCCGTCCGGCCGGCGGCGGCCCGCGGCCGGGACGTCGGCGATCCGTTCACCCCGGGTGATCTGTGGTTCCGGTCACACCATGGATCGGAGTTCATCCGTCCGGCGTAACGGCGCCGTCCCACAGGGCGCTCAGCGCGCGTCGCCGCTCTCCGCGTCCGAGCCCCCGCAGGTCCGCCGTACCCCGTTCGGTGACGACCACGTCGACGTCGTGCGACGGCGTCGTCACCGGTCCGCCGAGCCGCTCCACCAGCGTCGGGCGCCCGCGGTGCGCCGCGGGCAGCGCGATCACCGACAGTCCCGGCCCGCGGACCGCGGCCGCCGCGAAGTCCGGGTGCCCGCCGATCATCCCGGCCGCCGAACCGGCGACGCCCTCGACGTTGACCTGGCCGTCCCGGTCGATCTCCAGCGCGGTGTTCAGCGCGACCAGCGGCCCCGGGTCGGTGCTGAGCCGGGACACGTCGTGGGTGTGCTCGACCGGCCGGACCGTGCCGCGGCCGGCCCGGCCCAGCCGGTCGGCCCAGTCGTAGAGCCGGGGGCTGCCGTAGAGCGCCGTCGACGACGGTGTCCCGCGCAGCAGCCCGCGCTCGTCCAGGTCGACGACCGCGTCGGCGAGCAGCCCGGAGTCCACCGCGACCGGCACGTCCAGTGCCTCGACGAGTGCCGCGGCCAGCCGCCCGGGGCCGAACTGGATCCGCGCCCCGGCCGGGACGAGGCCCGCGACCGCGGCGGCCACCGCCCGGTCGGCGTCGCCCGGCGCGGGGGTGGCGACGGTGTGCGGGGCCCCGTCCGGTCCGTCGACCTCACCGAGCACCGCCACCCCGGCCAGCGGGGGACCGGCGTCGGCGTGCGGCGCGGAGCGGGACACGACCGCCGCGACCGGGACCCCGGCGTCGTACAGGCCGCGCATCCAGGATGCCTCCGCGCCGAACCGCAGGTCGCCGCGGTCGTCGCGGACGACGGTCGCCAGCAGCAGGTCCGGGCGCAGCGGACCGGCCAGCAGCGCCGGCGTCGCCGAGAGCCGGACCGGGACCCGGTGCGCGCGCCCGGACTCGATCAGCGCCCGCGCTCCCGGCCCCCCGACGACGGTGCGGATGTCGGCGAACGCGTCCGGCTCGAGGTCCGGGGCCGGGCCGGGCACCCAGCCCAGCACGAGCCGCACACCCCCGGCCCGGGCCGCGACCGCCGAGAGCGGGCGGGCGAGCGCGTGGGGGAGCCCGCAGCCGTCGGCCAGCGCCACCCGGGAACCCGGCGCGACCAGCTCGGACAGACCGCGTGCGAGGTCACCGTCGACGCCCATGCGCCCATCCGACCACAGGGCTAGCGTTGGCGGGCATGGGGACCGACCAGGACAGCGGTGAGTTCGTACGGGAGGCGCTCGGGGTGGCCGAGCGGATCACGGCCGACGGGTCGTCGCCGTGGCCGGTCGAGGCGGGCCGCTACCGCCTCGTCGGCGCACGCGCCTGCCCCTGGGCGAACCGGGTGATCATCACCCGGCGGCTGCTCGGGCTGGAGGACGCGATCTCGATGGGCATCGCGGGCCCGCTGCACGACGAGCGCAGCTGGCGCTTCCACCTCGACCCGGGGAACGTCGACCCCGTGCTCGGCATCGAGTACCTGCGCGAGGCCTACGAGAAGGCCGTCCCCGGCTACGACGAGGGCGTCACCGTCCCCGCCATGGTCGAGGTCGCCTCGGGCAAGGTCGTCACCAACGAGTACGCGCTGCTGGAGCGCGACCTGTCCACCCAGTGGCGGGGGCTCCACCGCGACGGCGCCCCGGACCTGTGGACCGACCCGGAGGCGATCGACGAGATCGGGAAGGGGATCTTCCACGACGTCAACAACGGCGTCTACAAGTGCGGGTTCGCCTCGTCCCAGCGCGCCTACGACCGCGCCTACGACGCCCTGTGGTCGCGGATGGACGAGCTGTCCGGGCACCTGTCGACGCGCCGCTACCTGGTCGGTGACTCGATCACCCAGGCCGACATCCGGCTGTGGGTGACCCTGGTCCGCTTCGACGCCGCCTACCACGGCCACTTCAAGGCCAACCGGCACAAGCTCACCGAGCTCCCCGTGCTGTGGGCCTATGCCCGGGACCTGTTCCAGACCCCCGGCTTCGGCGACACCATCGACTTCGAGCAGGTCAAGCAGCACTACTACGGCGTGCACGCGTCGGTGAACCCGACCGGGATCGTCCCGAAGGGGCCCGACACCGCCGGCTGGACGACCGCCCACGGCCGCGAGGAGCTGGGCGGGCGCCCGTTCGGCGACGGCACCCCGCCCGGACCGCCGCCGGAGTCCGAGCGGGTCCCCGCGGTCGGCTGAGCCCCGCACCCGGCGCAGCGGGCCGGGCCGGCGGGCCGGTGACCGCGGCGCGGCGGGAGCGCCGGGCCGGGACGGGCCTGTCACGATGGTCGTGATGCGAGTGCCTGGACGACCCCACCCCGTGATCCGGCAGCGACGCCGTCGCAGCACCGGACTGCTCACCGCCGCCGTCGTGGGCGCGCTGACGGCGGGGCTCGTCGCCGTCGCCGGGCCGCAGCTCACCGCGAACAGCACCGACGCCGCCCCGCCGGGTGCACAGCCGCAGGCGGCGCCGGCGGCACAGCCGGACCCGGACACCTGCGCCCCGATGGTGGCGGCGCTGTCCCCACGCGACCGGCTCGCCCAGCGCCTGATGGTCGGGGTGGACGCCGCCGACCCGGCCGGCGCCACCGCGATCGTGCGGGAGTCGCAGGTCGGCGGGGTGTTCCTCGGCGGCAACGCGACCGCGCTGCTGCAGGGCGACCGGCTCTCGGCACTGCAGAAGGCGGCCCGCACGCCGCTCGCCGTCGCCGTCGACGAGGAGGGCGGCCGGGTCCAGCGCATCGACGAGCTCGACGGCGACGTCCCCAGCGCCCGGCAGATGGCCGCGTCCGGCAGCCCCGAGGAGGTCGCCGGGATCGCCCGCGAGCGCGCCGGGCAGCTGCGGGCCCGTGGTGTCACCTGGAACCTCGCGCCGTCGGTCGACGTCTCCGACCAGCCGCGCACCGCCGTCATCGGGGACCGCTCGTTCTCCGACGACCCGGCCGCCGTCACCCGCTACGCCGCCGCCTGGGCCGAGGGGCAGCAGGCCGGCGGGGTGTTCGGGGTCCTCAAGCACTTCCCCGGCCACGGGCACAGCTCCGGTGACTCGCACAAGGGATCGGTGAGCACGCCGCCGCTGGACCGGCTGCGTGCCGGTGACCTCCGGCCCTACGCCGACCTCGTCGGACCGGGGAAGCCGCTCGACGGGCGGGTCGGGGTCATGCTCGGTCACCTCGACGTCCCGGGCCTGACCACCGACGTGCCCACCAGCATCGCCCCGGCCGCCTACCGGCTGCTGCGCGAGGACTACCGGTTCGACGGCCTCGCCATGACCGACGACCTCGGTGCGATGAAGGCGATCACCGACCGCTTCGGGCTCGTCGAGGCCACCACCCGGGCCCTGACCGCCGGCGCGGACATGGCGTTGTTCTCCAACGTCACCCCGGTCGCCCCGCTGCTCGACGCCGCGGAGAAGGCGCTGGCCGAGGGGCGGATCACGGCGCAGGACAACGACACCGCCGTCGCGCGGGTGCTGGCGGCCAAGGGGCTCTGCAGCCGCGGCTGAGCTCGCCCGTCAGCCGGCGAAGAACGCCCGGATGTCGCCCGCCACGTCGGCCGGCCGTTCCAGGGCGGCGAAGTGCCCGCCCTCGTCGAAGGTGCTCCAGTGCTCGATCCGGGCGTTGTCGCGCTCGGCGAACACCCGGACGGTCCGGAAGTCCGAGGCGAACACGGCCACCCCGGTCCGGGCGTGGTTCACCCGCGGCTCCGCGCCGGCGCGTGCGTCCTCGAAGTAGATCCTGGCCGAGGTCGCCGCGGTGTTGGTCAGCCAGTACAGCGACACCTGGGTCAGCAGCTGGTCACGGGTCACCAGCGCGGTGCCGTTGCCGAACGACGCGAACAGCTCCGAGTAGGCCAGCTGCCCGACCGGTGAGTCGGCCAGCGCCGCGCCGATCGTCTGCGGGCGTGAGGCGTTCATCCCGTTGTAGCCGCCGACCGAGGAGAACCACTGCATGAACTCCAGTGCGGCGTGGTCGTCCGGTCCCAGCCGCTCGAACTCGGCCGGGTCGCCCGACGGGAACGAGAACAGCTGCAGCACGTGCAGGCCGAGGAACCCGGGCGGGTCGAGCAGGCCCAGCTCCCGTGCGACGAGTGCCCCGGCGTCGCTGCCGTGCGCCCCGTAGGAGGTGTAGCCGAGCCGGCGCATCAGGGTGTCCAGCGTCGCGGCGATCCGGGCGGTGGTCCAGCCGCCCCCGGCGAGCGGGGTGCTGAAGCCGAACCCGGGCAACGACGGCACCACCACCGAGCAGGCGTCCTCGGCGCGGCCGCCGTGTGCGACCGGGTCGGTCAGCGGGCCGATCACGTCGAGGAACTCCGCGAACGAGCCGGGCCAGCTGTGCAGCAGCAGCACCGGCGTCGCGCCGGGCTCGGCCGAGGGGACGTGCAGGTAGTGCAGGACCTGGCCGTCGATCTCGGTGAGGTACTGCGGGTGGGCGTTCATCCGGGCCTCCTGGGCCCGCCAGTCGAACCCGTCGCGCCAGTACGCGACGGTCGCGGCCAGCCACGCGTTCGGGGTGCCGTGGGTCCAGTCGTCGCCCGGCGCGGGACGGGGCAGCCGGGTGCGGGACAGACGGTCGGCGAGGTCGTCGAGGTCGGACTGCGGGATCTGCACGGTGAACGGCGTCATGGGTACTACGGTGCCGGTCGATCAGGCACGTTCCCTTCCTGTTCGCGACCGGATCCGGAGGTTCTCGTGGCCGACACCGCCGCCCGCATGCTCGCGCTGCTCGGGCTGCTGCAGAGCCGTCCGGAGTGGACCGCGCCGGAGCTGGCGGAGCGGCTCGGCGTCAGCACCCGCACCATCCGCAACGACGTCGCCCGGCTCCGCGGACTCGACTACCCGGTGCACGCCGTCCGGGGCGGCGCCGGGCACTACCGGCTCGGGCCCGGCGCGCGGCTGCCCCCGCTGCAGCTCGACGACGCCGAGGCCGTCGCCGTGGCGATCGGGCTGCGCACCGTGAGCGCGAGCGGCGGGCGGCTGGGGGACAGCGGCGACCGCGTCCTGGCCAAGCTCGACCAGGTGCTCCCGGACCGGCTGCGCCGCCGCGTCGCCGCCGTCCACGACGGCACCGTCGCGGGGCCGCGCAACACCGACACCGTCGACCCGGATCCGGAGGTCGACCCGGCGGTGCTCACCGAGCTCGCCACCGCGATCCGCGACCACACCTGCGTGCGGCTCGACCTGCCCGGGCAGGAGTGGCCGGTCACGGTCGAGCCGTACCGGATGGTCTCCTGGCAGGGCCGCTGGTACCTGGTCGGGCGGCTCGACGGCGGGTGGCGGACGTGGCGGGTCGACCTGGTCCGCCCGCGCACGGCGACCGGCCGCCGGTTCGTCCCGGACCCGCTGCCCGGCGGGGACTACCCGGCCCTGGTCCTGCGGGAGGCCGCGTCGACCGGGTGGCAGGTGCACGTCCGCATCACCGTCGACGCACCGGCGGCGACGGTGCTCGCCCGGATCAACCCGGCCGTCGGCGCGGTCGAGGAGGTCGACGACACGCACTGCGTCCTCGTGACCGGGGCGGACAGCATCGAGACCGTCGCGGTGTACATCGGGCTGCTCGACCTGGACTTCCACGTCACCGAGCCACCGGAGCTGGTGGCGCGGCTGCGCGCACTGGCCGACCGCTACACCCGGGCGACCACGGTCCCCTGAGTACGCACGAGGGCCCCGCACGACACTGTGCGAGGCCCTCGGCAGGGGAGAACGACGGTCAGGACGCCATGTCCAGCCCGCCGTTCACGCTGATGACCGAGCCGGTCACGTAGCCGGCGCGGTCGTCGACGAGGAACTGCACGGCGCGGGCGATCTCGTCGGCCTGGCCGAGGCGGCCGACCGGGATCTTCGAGACGATCTTCTCGAGCGCCTTCTCCGGCACGGCGGCGACCATCTCGGTCTCGATGAAGCCCGGCGCGACGCAGTTGACGGTGACGCCCTTGCGGGCGACCTCCTGGGCCAGCGACTTCGAGAAGCCGATCAGGCCGGCCTTCGACGAGGCGTAGTTGGCCTGGCCCATCGCGCCGGTCTGGCCGATCACCGAGGAGATGTTCACGATCCGGCCGAACTCGTTGCCGGTCATGTGCTCCAGCACGGCCTTGGTCATGTAGAACGCGCCGGACAGGTTGATCCGCAGCACGGCGTGCCAGTCGTCGACGGTCAGCTTGCGGACGGTCTTGTCGACGGTGATGCCGGCGTTGTTGATCAGGTAGTCGACGCGGCCCCGCTGCTCCAGGACCTCGGTGACGACCCGCTGGCAGTCCTCGGGCGAGCCGACGTTGCCCTGGTGCACCGAGATCGACGCGCCCTCGGCCTCCAGCTTGCCCTTCAGCTCGTCGGCGGCCTTGGAGTTCGACGAGTACCCCGCGGCGACGTGCACCCCGGTGCGGGCCAGCGCGGTGGTGATCGCGGCGCCGATCCCGCGCGCACCCCCGGTCACGATGGCGACGCGCTGCTCCGGGTGGGTGTCGGTGATCGCGGTCATGCGTTTCCTCCAAGGGTGTCGAGAGTGCGCTTCATGCCCCGCTGGACCGCGTCGGCCAGGTACGGCCGGAGCTGGTCGGGGGAGACGATCCGGTGCACCGAGCCGACGGACTGCGCCCGCTCGATGGAGTGCTTGGTGTCGAACTCGTCCGCGACCTGGCCGAGCTTCTCGGAGCGGACGTCCGGGCGGAGGGTGGCGAGGTCGCCGCGCAGCCGTGCCGCCGTCGCCTCGTCCCCGTCGGTGACGGCCTGCTTGATCCGGGTCTCCAGGTCGGTGACCCGCTCGTCCTTGGCGGTGCGGTCGTTGACCTCGCCGGCGAACACGACGGCCGCGGCGGGCGCCCCGCCGAGCACGGAGGCGTAGGAGCCGGTGATCGCAGCGACCTCCATGTTGTCGTTCAGCGTTCCGGAGAACACCACGAACGCGCCGCCGTGGTAGCGGGAGACCACGCAGAACACGATCGGGCCGTCGAAGTTGACGATGGCCCGGCCGATCTCGGCGCCGTTCTCCAGCTGCAGGCCGCGCAGCGACTCCGGCGAGCCGTCGAACCCGGACAGGTTCGCCAGCACGACCAGCGGCCGGTTGCCGGACGCGGCGTTGATGGCCCGCGCGCACTTGCGCGACGAGCGCGGGAACAGCGTCCCGGCGGTGAACTGCGACGGCCCGTCGACCGGGCGCGGCCCGCGCCGCGGCAGCGGCCGCGACTCGATGCCGATCATCGCGATCGGCTGGCCGCCGAGGTGGGCGTCGAGTGCGACGACCGAGTCGGCGTCGTGCATGTCGGCCCACCGCTCCGACGTCGGGTGGTCGGCGTCGGCGACGCCGCGCAGCACCGAGCGGATGTCGAACGGCTTCTTCCGCTCCCGGTTGGTCTCCGGCGCCCAGATCTCGCCGAGCGTGGTGAAGTCGCAGTTCGGCCCGGAGTGCGGCGCCGTGGTGACGTCGCGGGAGACCGGGTCGGTGGTCGGCGCGGGTCGAGGGAACCGCTCGCCCGGCTGGGTCCAGGTGTGGGCGTAGTGCGCCAGCAGCACGCCCACGGCGCCGCCCAGGTCCGGCGCCCAGTACTGCGCCTGCCCGTTCGGGCCCATGATCCGGTCGTAGCCGCCGATGCCGAAGTTGTCCTCGGCCGAGACACCGCCGGAGAAGTCCAGCGAGTGCTTGCCGGTCAGCACCATGGCCGAGTCCGGCGTCATCACCAGGATGCCCTTGGTGTGCATGAGCATCGTCGCCTCGGCGTTCCAGTAGGGCTGGGCGCCGACGTTGATGCCGGTGACGACGACGTTGAG
Organism: Pseudonocardia sp. ICBG1034; assembly: GCF_020131375.1. Lineage (NCBI taxonomy): Bacteria > Bacillati > Actinomycetota > Actinomycetes > Pseudonocardiales > Pseudonocardiaceae > Pseudonocardia > Pseudonocardia sp. ICBG1034. The sequence continues at coordinate 480,977 of NZ_JAHLEK010000021.1, read as the reverse complement.
CTCCCCGCCGTCCTGGGTGAACTCGATGATCCCGCGCAGCACCCGGGAGATCCAGTCCATGTTCTCGGTGCCGGAGTCCATCGCGATCTTCGCGCCGGCCGAGACGGCGAACCACTCGATCGGCACGTCCAGCTCACGGGCCAGGTGGATCGCGGCCATCACGCGGCGGCACTCCGGCTCGGCGATCGCGCCGAGCGCCCGGGTCGGGTCGCCGAGCAGCACGACCCGCTTCATCCCGTCCGGGTAGCGCCGGGTCGGCACCGAGACGACGCCGAGCACCAGGTTGGCGCTGTTGCCGCCGGGCGCGCGGTCGACCGGCACCGGCAGCGCCGGGTCGGCCGGGTCGACGAGGTCGTACTCCTGCCAGGTGCCCGGGCCGGCGTCGACCGGGGCGGTGAGCAGCGGGACGATCTCGTACGGGTAGACGGCGCCGCGGCGACGGGCCTTGAGCACCTTCTGGTCGTAGGCGTCGAGCTCGCGCATCGGCTCGGTCGGGGGCTGGTCGAGCTTGACCGTGAGCCCCGCACCGGGCGGGCGCGACATGCGCAGCAGCATCGAGCGCGGACCGCCCTGGCCGCCGGTGACCTGCGGGTCGGCGGTGCGGAACTCGACGAGGACCTGCTCCAGCCCGAGGTTGGCCGTGCGCGGCGCGAGCCGGCGGACCACCGAGTCCAGCTCGGCGAGCGGGACGTCGACCTCCGGCCACACGTAGAGCGCGATCCGGTTCCACGACATCCGGGCCAGGGTGCGGTCCCCGGCGCGGGCGGCACGCAGCGAGTTGATGCAGGCGTCGAGCGCGCGCTCGAACTGCGGCAGCGAGCGGACCTTCCCGGTCTCCTCGTCGCGCAGCACGGTCAGCTCGCGGACGTCGGCCATCGCGACCAGCCGGTCGTCGGCGGTGACCTCGCGGCCGGTGGCCCGGAACAGGTGCACGTCGGTGGCGGCGGGCAGGCGGTGCAGCTCGAAGTTGCGGAAGCGCCACAGCCGCAGCCGGTCCGCGACCAGCGGGTGCATGCCCCGCAGCGTGCGGTCCTCGACCAGCTCGCCGGTCTCGTCGGGCCGGAAGGTGAACCAGGTCGGCGGCTCGGCCTCGTCGCTCGCCGTACCCGCGGCGCGCGGGTTCGGGCGGACGGCGACGGCGACCCGGTGCAGGTGCGCGGGCACCTTCCCCAGTGCGGCGCGGACGCGCTCGGCGCGGGCGTCGGGGTCACCGCCGTCGTCGGCCTTGGTCGAGGTGACGTAGAGGTCGACGAGCGCGGTGCGGTCGCCGTCGAGCTCGCCGACGCGGCGGCGCAGCTCGTCTGACACGGCCTGCGCGGCGGCCGGGTCGTTGTTGTCGATCACCGAGGCGAAGACCGTGCGGTCCCGGCCCAGGTGCTGGTAGCGGGCGGTCAGCAGCGGCTTGCCCGCGTGCTCGACGAGCTCCAGGTCGCGCAGCACCCGCACCCGGTAGTAGCGCCGGGTCATGACCTCGAGAAGCACGGCGTCGTGCCGCTCCCCGAACACGCCCAGGATCGGCTCCGAGGACCCGACGAGGGTGTCGATCCGGCGGGCCCGGTCCGCGGTCCCCGGGTCCGAGGCGAGCACGTCCAGGCTCTCCCGGACCTCGGCCAGCGCCCGGTCCCGCTCGGCGGCGACGACCGGGGCGTCGAACGCCCGGTAGCGGGCCAGCCGCGCGGTGTCCCCGACGACGGGGTGCCGCAGCTGGGTGGCGACGACGACCTCGTCGAGGGTGCGCAGGTAGTCCTCGCGCGCCGCGGGGGAGAGGTTCGCGACCGACTCCGGGTGGCGCAGCCGCCAGTTCAGCAGGTCCAGCACGACCGGCACCTGCTGCGGCGCGCGGCGGTGGGCCAGGAACATCCGGTACAGCGCCGGGCCCAGGTCGTCGGCGCGGCCGGTCCCGCCGTCGATCTCGGTGACGCCGTAGTGGGCCAGCGCCCGGCGCAGCTTGGCCTGGAACGACTCGGGCAGGCCCTCGTCGTCGGCGTCGCGGGAGCGCAGGTAGGCGTAGAGGTACTCCTGCGGGTTGCGCTCGGTCTCGCCGGTCTCGTCGTCGGTCTCGGACCGGTTGCGCGAGAGCTGGCAGAGGTCGGCGAAGATCTGCAGGACGGCGGTCTCCCCGGCCAGCACGGCCGGGTCGTCGGCGGCCAGCTGCTCGCGGGCGGCGGCGAGGCGCCGCAGCTGCGGGCGGGCCTGGCGCTCGTCGACGTCGAAGCCCAGCACCTGGAAGCGCAGCGCGGACAGCGCGTCGGCCGCGGTCGCGGCGGCGTCGGTGTCGGCGCCGGCCGCGGCGAACGCGGACAGGTCGGCGCGCTCCCCGCTGGGGCCTGCCGCGTCCGCGTCGGCCGACGGCTCCAGCCGCACGAGCTTGGTGCCGCCGTCGACCTGGGTGTTGGCCGGGACGAGGATCTCGGCGACGGTGCCGTCGAACGGCGCCCGCAGCGAGGTCTCCAGCTTCATCGACTCGACGATGGCGAGGGTGTCGCCCTCGGACACGGTCTGGCCCGCGCTGACCGGCAGCGCGACGACCATCGCCGGGGCGGGGGCGCGGACGATGCCGGCCTCGCCGCCGGAGATGCGGTGCACGGCGCCGTCGACCTCGACGAGGTAGTCCGCCTCCTGCGCGACCGACAGCACGGTCCAGGACAGGTCGCCGACGGTGAGCCGGCGCTCGTAGGCGCCGTTGCGCTCGACGTCGACGTCGACCGACACGCCGTCCAGCTCGACGGTGTAGCGGCCGGCGCGGGTGCGGGCGACCGTCAGCTTGTAGGACTGCCCGGCGACGGTGACGTCGGTCTGGTGCCAGGTCTCGTAGCCCACCTCGGGCCGGCCGGCCTCGGCGGAGCGGAACAGCCGCTCCTGCTGGCGGGCGACGTGGCCGTCGTGGCTCTGCACGGCGGTGGCGAGCAGCGCGACGTCGAGGCGGCGCGGCGGCGCGTAGCCGTCGGCCATCATGGTGTCGAGCCAGGTGGTCTGCAGCTCGCCCGAGCGGAACTCGTCGCGGTCGAGCAGGTCCAGCAGGAACGCCTTGTTCGTGGAGCCGCCGTCGATCACCGCGGAGGTCTGGCGCAGCGCCCGGGACAGCCGCGCGCGGGCCTCGTCGCGGTCGCGGCCCCAGGCGATCACCTTGGCGATCATGGAGTCGAACTGCGGCGGGATGACGTCACCCGCGGCGACGCCGGTGTCGACCCGGATGCCCGGACCGGACGGCAGCGCCAGGTGCTCGATGCGGCCCGGGGCGGGCGCGAACTCGCGCTCCGGGTCCTCGGCGGTCAGCCGGGCCTCGATCGCCCAGCCCTGGGCGGCCGGGACCTCGCGTGCGACCTCGGCGAGCGTGCCGCCCGCGGCGACGTGCAGCTGCAGCTTCACGATGTCGACGCCGGTGCACGCCTCGGTGACCGGGTGCTCGACCTGCAGCCGGGTGTTGACCTCGAGGAAGGAGAGGAGCTTCTCCTCGGGCTGGTAGAGGAACTCGACGGTGCCGGCGTTGACGTAGCCCGCGGCGCGGGCCAGCTCGGCGGCCGAGCTGCGCAGCAGCGCCTCCTGCTCGGCGTCGAGTGCTGTGGACGCCGACTCCTCGACGACCTTCTGGTTGCGCCGCTGCACCGAGCAGTCGCGTACCCCGAGGGTCCAGACGTCGCCGGTGGCGTCGGCGACGACCTGCACCTCGACGTGGCGTCCGCCCGACACCGCGCGCTCCAGGAACACGGTCGCGTCCCCGGCGGTCCTCGACGCCTCCGACGCGGCCCGCTCGAAGGCCTCGTCGAGCTGCTCGGGGCCCGGCACGTAGCGGATGCCGCGGCCCCCGCCGCCCGCGGTCGCCTTCACCATCAGCGGGTAGCCGACGGTCTCGGCGGCCTTGCGCGCCGTCTCGACGTCGGCCACCGGACCGCCGGACCACGGCGCCATCGGCACGCCGACCGACTCGGCCAGCTGCTTGGAGGCGATCTTGTCCCCGAGCCCGCGCATCACCTCGGCCGACGGACCGACGAAGGTGATCCCCAGCCGCTCGCACAGCTCGGCGAAGTCGGCCTTCTCCGAGACGAAGCCCCAGCCCGGCCAGACCGCGTCGGCGCGGGTGGCGCGCAGCGCGCGCTCCAGCTCGGCGTGGTCGAGGTAGGGGCTGGTGCCCATGTGGTCCGGGTCGTCCGGCCCGATCAGGACGGCCTCGTCGGCCTCGCGGACGTACATCGCCCGCCGGTCGACGGCGGTGTGCAGCGCGATCGTGCGCAGGCGGCGGTCGGGCCCGTTCTGGGCGTTCCACTCACGGACGGCGTTGATCAGCCGCATGGCGGGTTCGCCGCGGTTGACGATGGCGATGCGCGAGAACATGGCTGGGCTTCACTGCTCCTACGGGTGCTGCGACGAGGTGGCGGCGGTGTGCCGCATCGACATCGTCGTCGTGCGGTCGGCGGGTCGGTGCGGACGGTGGCCCGGTCGGTGCCGGAATGCGGGCGGGCTCACCTCTCGGACAGGGATCTTCCCGCCCACTGTGGCCCGTGTCACCCGGTCGTGGCTACTCGCCGAAGGCGATCCGGACGTCGTCGGAGGTGGGCGCGGCGGCCGGCTCGGCCGTCGCCGCGGCGGTCGGGTCGAGGTGGACCTCCGGGGCCATGACGGCGGGGTCGACCTCGAGGACCGCGTAGCCGCCCACCGCGCCGGCTCCGAAGCCGGGTGCGAAGACCCGGGTCCGGCCGGCCACGACGCCGTCGGCGACGGAGTCGAACAGCGCGATCGGGATGGACGCCGCGGAGACGTTCCCCATCGACTCGATGTTGAAGTACAGCTGCTCCGCCGAGAGCCCCGCCTTGCCCGCGAGCTGCAGGATCATCGTCTTGTTGGCCTGGTGCGGGACGATCAGGTCGACGGCGTCGAGCATCGAGCCCTCGCCGTCGGGGCCGGCCTGCTCGGTGAGCTCGCCGATCATCTGCGACAGGTAGCGGGCGACGAGCGCCTTGACCTCGGGGCCGTAGACGGTGATGTCGTTGTCGAACTCCGGGTTCGGCCAGATGATCGAGTTCACCTGGGTGTCCGGGCCCGACGCGTAGGTCTGCAGCAGGTCGATGTCGCCGCGCTCGCCCTCGGCGGCCGGGGCGATCACCATCGCGGCCGCGCCGTCACCGAAGATCATCCGCGAGGTGCGGACGTTGCCGATCTTGTCGGAGAACTTCTCGACGCAGACCAGCAGGACCGGCCGGTTCACCTCCTGCAGCTGGCGCACGGCCTCGGACAGGCCGTAGGGCAGCCCGGCGCAGGCGGCGACGATGTCGGCCGAGCAGTGCGTCTGGAGCAGCCCGAGCCGCCCGGACAGCCACGTCGACAGCGACGGGATGAGCCGCTCGCTGGTGCAGGTGGCGACGAGCACGGCGCCGATCTCGGAGCGGTCGCGGCCGGAGTGCTCCAGCGCGCGGACCGCGGCGGCCCAGGCCAGGTCCTCGATGTCCAGCTCGGTGTAGCGGCGCTGGTCGATCCCGGTCTTGGCGGAGATCTCGTCGGCGCTCATCGGCGACCAGGAGAACGCGGAGTTGCGGACGACGTCGTCGTTGGAGCAGACGTGCTCGCCCCGGACGACGGCGAGCGCCTCGACCTTCGGCTGCACCGCGAACGTCTCACGGACCCGGATCGGCGGCAGCGGGGTGGCGGGCTCGACCGGGTCGGACTGCGTGGAGAGCCGGCCCCGGCGCGCCGGGCGGGTACCGGTGGCGCGGTCCAGGAACTGCTCGACGTCGCGGTTGCGGGGGTGGAAGGCGATGACGTACTCGTCGTCGCCGATCTCGTCGGCGGTCCGCAGCTCGGTGGCGGCACGGTCCCAGGGGTACTGGTTGTGCAGCACCATCGCCCAGCGGGTCAGGGCCTCGAGCTCGGGACGCTCGGCGTGCGCGTCGAGGATCTCGTTGAAGGAGAAGACCGGGTAGTCCGGGTCGTGCTGCGGCACGACGAAGGTCTGCGCACCCGGTGTGGTGAGGAACTGCTCGACGGTCGGCTTGACGGCCGGCAGCTCGGTCGCGTGGTGCCGACGGTTGCCGTAGACGTCGAAGAGGAGGTCGAAGATGCGGCGCTCGGTCGCCTCGTCCCAGGTGCTGGGGAGCGCGGCGAAGGCGTCGGCGACGGCCCGGACCTTCTTGTCGCCGTCGCGCCACGGGGTGAGCAGCGGGAGGAAGACGTCGCTCCGGTGGCGGGGGAGGTCACGCCAGCGGGTCGGACGCTTCTCGAACATGGTGAGCGTGTACCGGTTGACCCAGAACAGGTTCTGGCTCATGTCGCGCAGCAGCGCGAAGCGGCTCTCGTAGGCGCCGCCGGTGACCCGCTCGAGGATGTCGGTGCCGGTGGGCGCCTTTGCCTCGAAATCGCGACCGACGATGGCGGTGAACTGCTCCATATCGTCGATGACGGAGAAGTCGAGTTCTCCGAGAAAATTGGCGGGAAAGACCAGTCGGTCGTGGTTGTTGACCACGAACGGTTTCATGTGACGACCTCCAGCAGCGGCGTCGACCGGCGGAATCGCCAGGCGGGACACGGTGCGGCCTGGTCGATCGGATCGGTTGCGGTGCCTGCAACGCTATCGATGAACAGTCACGATCGGAATGTGATCCAGCCGCCGAGTGTGCGCTCTCACGGATGGTCGGTCAACTCGGACTGTTACCGGCGAGAATGTTACCGGTCGGTTCTACTCGTCGGTTCCTCGAAAGAATTCCGCAGATCCGCAGGTTGGCGGGCGGAGGTCGTCCACAGTGGAATGATCACTGGACGTGGCCGGTCGGTCCCGACGCGTGCACATGCAGGCGGGAGCGTGGTCGTCGGCGTCACAGCCCGCGCGGCGACCGTCACCCGCACCTGGTGGGGTGCACCATCGTCCGAACGGGGGAGGACGGTGTCGAGCCTCCGATGTGGACGGTTGTCCCGGGGGGCGCGGCGGGCGAGCCGGACCGGCGGGCGGTACCCGGGACGGAATGCGTCGGCGGAATGCGATCGCCATTTCCGGGACGCCGTTCCCGGGGGGCCGGTGCTCAGCCGTGGGCGGTGGCCGGGGCCGGGGCCGCGACGGTCTCCGCCGCCGGCGCGGGCGTGAGCAGCACCAGCACCGTGGCGAGCAGTCCGGCGGCGCCCGCCGCGACGAAGGAGATCGTGTACGCCGTCGCCGAGGGGGGTCCGCCGTCGCCGAGCACGTAGGTCGCCGTCACGGCCGCGACCACCGCGGTGCACGAGCTCGTGCCCAGCTGGCGGGCCAGGGTGTTGAGGCTGTTCGCCGCGGCGGTCTCCGACTCCGGCACCGCGCGCATGATCGTCAGCGGGATCGCCGAGTAGGCGAGCGCGGCGCCGACCGCGGCCACGGTGGAGGCGGCCATCAGCAGCGGCACCGTCGAGGGCATCGCGGCGAAGGCGAAGTTGCCCGCCCCCAGCAGGAGCGTGCCGAGCACCAGCGTGGTGCGCGGGCCGCGCCGCCGCGACAGGCGCGCCGAGGCCGAGGAGAACACCACCATCGACCCGCCCATGGGCAGCAGCACCAGCCCGGCGACGACGAGCGAGAGCCCGAACCCGTAGCCGGTCGTGACCGGCGCCTGGAGGATCTGGGTGGCGAGCACGAAGCCGGCGAACATCGCGAAGCCCACCAGCACCGAGGCCAGGTTGGTGAGCAGCACCGCGGGCCGTGCCGAGACCCGCAGGTCCACCAGCGGTGCGGGGACGCGCAGCTCGTACCGGGCGGTCGCGGCCACCAGCACCACGGTGCCGGCGAACAGGCCGAGCACGGTCGGGGAGGCCCAGCCCCAGTCGTTGCCCTTGGAGATCGCCAGCAGCAGGCACACCAGCGCCCCGCCGACGCCGAGCGCCCCGGGCACGTCGAACCGGCCGCCGGTGCGCAGCCGCGACTCGGTCACCAGCCACCGGACCAGCAGGATCTGCACGACACCGAGCACCGCGGCCCCGGCGAACAGCCAGCGCCAGCTCGCGAACTGGGCGACGACGCCGGTGATCGGCAGCCCGATGGCCCCGCCGAAGCCGAGCGAGGACGACATCAGCCCGACCCCGGACCCGACCCGGTCGGCGGGCAGGACGTCGCGCATCAGGCTCATCCCGAGCGCGATCACCCCGAACGCGGCGCCCTGCAGCACCCGGGCGACGAGCAGCAGCCCGATCCCGGGCGCCAGCGCGCCGAGCAGCGACCCCACCCCGACCAGGCCGAGCGCGACGAGGAGCATCCGCCGCTTGCCGAACATGTCGCCGAGCCGCCCCAGCACCGGCGCCGACACCGCGCCGGCGACCAGGTTGGCGGTGATCAGCCACGACGCGGTCGACCCGCTGACGTCGAGCAGCTCCGGGAACCGCGGGAGCAGCGGGACGACCATGGTCTGGACCAGCGAGACGAGCAGCCCGCAGGAGGCCAGGACGGCGATCGCGACGCCGGGGCGTGGCGGCACCGGTGCGGACCCCTCGGGGTGGGTGCTCTCGGGCTGCTGGTGCGGACGGCGTGCCCGGAACACTCGACCTCCGTGGTGGGTGACAGATCGTGCCGGCGGACGACCCCGCTGAAGCGGGAGTCACCCATCAGATGAGCACGCCGGTCACCCGTCCGGCAAGCCGGGTCACCCCCCGCGTGCGGGGACCGGCTCGGGCGGCGGCGGGCCGTCGTAGACCGCGGAGGGCCGGATCAGGCGTCGCTGCGCGGCCTGCTCCAGCACGTGCGCGCACCAGCCGACGACCCGGCTGACCGCGAACGTCGGTGTGAACATGCTGCGGGGGATCCCGCAGCCCTCCATCACCACGCCCGCGTGGAACTCGACGTTCGCGAACAGCGGGTGGTCCGGGCGCAGCTCCGCGAGGGTGGCGGCCACCCGCCGTTCGACGTCGGCGGCCCGCGCGGGCAGCGGCCCGCCCAGCTCCGCGGCGACCTCGCGCAGCAGCGCCGAGCGCGGGTCCGGCCCGCGGTAGACGGCGTGGCCGAACCCCATGATCCGCATCCCCGCGGCGAGCCGGTCGGCCACCCAGCGCTCCGGCGAGCCGCCGGCGTCGCGGTCGATCGCGTCGAGGCTCTCCAGCGCCCGGTCGGGGGCGCCGCCGTGCAGCGGCCCGGCGAACGCCCCGAGCGCGGCGACCACGCAGGACGCGACGTCGGCGCCGGTGGAGGCGACCACCCGGGCGGTGAAGGTGGAGGCGTTGAAGCCGTGGTCCACCGTCGCGACGAGGTAGGCGTCGAGCGCGCGGACGTGCGCCGGCGCGGGCTCGGCCCCGTCCAGCATCCACAGCCAGTTCGCGGCGGAGGACAGGTCGGTGCGCGGCGCGACCGGGTCGAGGCCGTGCCGCAGCCGGTGCAGCGCGGCGAGGACGGTCGGTGTCGCGGCGCAGACGGTCGCGGCGTCGCGGGTGCCCGCCGCCGGGTCGTCCCAGAGCGGGCGCATCCCGCGCTGCGGGCCGAGCAGCGACAGCGCGGTGCGCAGCCCGGCGAGCAGGTCGGGCCCGCAGGCGTCGGCGATCGCGGGCAGCTGCGCGGCGACGGCGTCGGGCAGTGCCCGGCGCTCCGCGGTGGCGGCGGCGAACTCCGCGGCCTCGCCCGCGTCCGGGAGACGGCCGTGGACGAACAGGAACCACACGTCGTCGAAGGTGCGGGTGCGCGCGAGGTCGACCGCGGAGTACCGGCTGTAGTGGTAGAAGCCCTCGTCGCCGCGGACGTCCCCGATGCGGGTGCTGGTGACGGCGACGCCGCGCAGGCCCGGTGGGACCTGCCCGGCGGCGGCGCCGATGCTGTCGGTGCTGGTCATGACGGGGACCGTCCGCCCGTCGGGAACCATTGTCAATATTGATGCAGTCAATGTTGATACGGTCCACGTCGTGGAGTACCTGACCGTCGCCGAGACCGCGGAACGCCTCGGGGTGAAGCGGGAGACCGTGTACGCCTACGCCAGCCGCGGGCTGCTGACCAGCGTGCGCGGCGCGCAGCGGCGGGGCAGCCGGTTCGCCCAGGACGAGGTGGAGGCCCTCGCCGCGCGCGGCCGCGAGTCGGGCGAGCCGTCCGGGACGGTCGAGCGCATCAGGACGCGGATCACACTCGTCGCCGACGGCGGGCCGTGGTTCCGCGGGCTGGCGGTGCCCGCGCTCGCGGGGTCGGAGGATCTCGAGCACGTCGCGGCGCTGCTGTGGGAGGTCCCCGGCCGGGTGCCGTTCGACGCCGACCCGGACCTGCTCGCCCCGGCGCGTGCCGTGCTCGCCGCCGCCCCCGCCGGGGCCCGGGCGACCGACCGGTTCCGGCTCGCCGTCGCCGCGGTGGCCGCGGCCGACCCGCTGCGCGCCGACGCGCGGCCGGGAGCGGTGGTGGCGACGGCGTCGTCGTTGCTGGGGACGGTCGTGACCGCGCTCGCCGGGGACCCGGGAGCCGCGGGCGGGCCGGGTGTCGCGGGGGCCGGCCTGGCGGAGCGGCTGCTTCCGGCCCTGGTCCGTGACCCGGACCGGGCACCCGCGCCGGCAACGGCCGGACACGTCCGCGCCGCGCTGGTCCTGCTCGCCGACCACGGCCTGGCGTCGTCGACGGTCGCGGCCCGGGTCGCCGCGAGCACCCTGGCCGACGTGCACGCCGTCGTCTCGGCCGGGCTCGGTGCCCTCGACGGGCCCCGGCACGGACTGGTCAGCGGGCTCGCGCACCGCTTCCTCGCCGACGCCCTGGACGACCCGCCCGGCGCGCTCGCCCAGCGGCTGCGGGCCGGCGAGCGGGTCCCGGGCTTCGGCCACTCGGTCTACCGGGGCACCGACCCGCGCGCCACGGTGCTGCTCGACCGGCTCCGCGCGGACCCGGCCGCGGACCGCGTCATGGCCTGCGTCGACGCCGTCGTCGCGGGGATGGACCGCGGCGGCGACGGCCCCGCCGCGAACGTCGACCTCGCGCTCGCCGCGCTGATGCACGCCCACGACCTGCGCCCCGACGCCGGCGAGCTGCTGTTCGCCTGCGCCCGGACCGTCGGCTGGGTGGCGCACGCCCTGGAGGAGTACGCCGAACCCGGCCTGCGGTTCCGGCCGACCGGCGTCTACACCGGGCCGCGGCCCGGGTCGACCAGCGAGGCGAGCACCACGACGTTGTCGGTGTAGCTGCGCACACCCCGGTCGAACGTCCCGCCGCAGGTGATCATCCGCAGGCCCGCGCCGGGCAGGTCGCCGTAGACGGCCGCGGTGGGGAAGCGGTCCTTGGCGTAGCGGCGGACGGCCTGGACCTCGAAGGTCGCGGTGGTGCCGTCGGCGCGGTCGACCGACACCAGGTCACCGGGGGAGAGCGTGTGCAGCCGGTGGAACGGGCCCGGCTCGTGGTCCCAGTCGACGTGCGCCGCGAGCACCGCCGGCCCCCGGGAGCCCGGCGCGGGGGCGCCGGTGTACCAGCCGGTGGCGACACCGTCGGGGGGCACCTCCAGCGTCCCCCGCCCGGTCAGGCCGAGCGGGACGAGCCCGCTGTCGAGCCCGATCGAGGGCGCCCGCACCCGCACCGGCCCCGACGGCGGCAGCGGGGCCGCCGCCGGGCGGAGCGTGGTCGTGGGCAGCGGCGGCACCGTTCCGCCGATCGCCACCGGCGGTGCCCCGAGCGGGACGGCCAGTGCCAGCACGACGAGCACCCCCCACCACACCCGTCGCACGGCACGGGGCCCGAGCGGCCCCCGCGGACCGCGGACGCGCGCGGGGTCGGCGGACGCGTTCCCGATCGGGAGCGCGTTCTCCGGAGCGGCGCGCGTGCGGTGTCCCCACGGGGCCGCCGGAGCGGGGGCGGGGGTCACGAGTGACGGGTGGTCAGGGGGAGCGCGGCGCGGCCGGTGCGACGCCCGCTCCACACGACGACGCCCGCCCCGGTGGCGAGGACCGCGCCCGTCCCGACCAGCAGGAACACCGCCGGGTCGACCCCGGCGCCGCCGGAGCCGTCACCGGCCTCGACACCACCACCCGGAACCGCGCGGACCTGCCCGGTACCGGCGGCCGCGACGAGGTCCGAGCCCTCGCAGGCCCGGCCGTCGTCGTCGCGGTCCAGGTTGTTCGGGTCCGTGGGGTCGGCGGCGAGCACGGCCTGGGCCTGGGCACGGGAGAGATCGACGCAGTCCAGGTCGCTGCCGCGCCCGGCGGCGGGAGCCCCGGCCGCGGGAGTGGTCGCCTCCGGGGCCGCGGCGGTCTCCTCGGGCGCGGTCTCCTCGGGACCGGTCGCGTCCGGGGCGCCGTCGCCGGGGTCCTCGTCGGCCGCCGTCGCGTCGTCCGCGGGCTCCTCGGCGGGCGGCTCCTCGGTGTCCTCCTGGGCCGGGGCGGTCACGACCGGGCCCGCGGTGGCGACGGCGGCCGGGACCGTGACGGCGCCCGCCACCGGGGTGAGGGCCGGTTCCGCGGCCGACGCCGCTCCGGCCAGCGGGACGCCGGCGAGCGCGGCGAGGGTGAGGGACGCGGCGACGGCGCCGGTGCGGCGGACGAGCGAACGTGCGGTCATGATGCACTCCCTGTGACGAACGTGATCCTGGTGACCGGTGGGGCGAACGTGACGCCCAGTCCGATGGCGGAGAGTGAAGCGACACCCCGTCGACAGGGCCAGCGAAGTCGCCCGTACGGGGATCACCGGGGCGGGTGGCGTCGCCCGGAGTGACCGGTGCCTCGGCGTGCCGGGGCGCGCGGGGCCCGGCACGACGTCCAGGATGGCGACCGTGACGACCACCCCCGAACCGCCCCGGCGCCGCCGCCGGTCCCTCAACGACGGTGTCTCCGACGCGTTCGTCGAGCTCTGGTCCCAGCGCCGCCCGTGCGTCCTGGTGACCCCGCGCCGCGACGGCACCCCGCACGCGGTCCCGGTGGGGGTGACCGTCGACGTGGCCGGGCGCACCGCCCGGGTGATCTGCAGCGGCGGGTCGCAGAAGGCGCGCAACGTCGCCGCGGCCGGGCCGGACGGGGCGCGGGTCAGCGTCACCGTCGTCGACGGGCGCACCTGGTCCACGCTGGAGGGCCGCGCCGTCGTGCGGGACGAGCCCGACGTCGTCGCCGACGCCGAGCGCCGCTACGCCGCCGAGTACAAACAGCCCCGGGAGAACCCCGCACGGGTGGTGCTGCAGATCGCCGTCGACCGGGTCCTCGGCAACGCCTGAGGGGATACTCGACGGTGTGGACCTGCCGGAGACGACCTTCCTCGGCCACAGCACCCTGCGGCTGCGGATCGGCGGGCGCACCGTCCTGACCGACCCGGTGCTGGGGCGGTCGGTCGGGCCGCTGCGCCGTGCCGCGCCGGCCGTCGACCCGGCGGGGCCCGCCGGCGCCGACCTGGTCCTGATCTCCCACCTGCACGCCGACCACCTGCACCTCGCCTCGTTGCGCCGGCTGCCCCGCGCGGTGGAGGTCGTGGTCCCCGCGGGCGCCGGCGACTGGCTCCGCCGTCGTGGTGTCGCCCGGGTGTCCGAGCTCGCCGTGGGACAGACCCGTGTCTTCGACGGGCTGCGCGTCACCGGCACCCCGGCCGACCACTCCGGGCACCGGTGGGGGCCCCGGTTCACCCACGGCCCGCAGGCCGACGCGATGGGGCACCTGCTGGAGGGCGACGGGTTGCGCGTCTACGTCGCCGGTGACACCGGCCTGTTCCCCGGGCTCGACGACGTCGCCGCCCAGGGCCCGATCGACCTCGCCGCGCTGCCGGTGTGGGGGTGGGGCCCGAACCTCGGCCCCGGCCACCTCGACCCGGCCGGCGCCGCCGAGGCCGTCCGTCGGCTCGCACCGGCCGTCGCGCTGCCGGTGCACTGGGGGACCCTCGCCGTGGCCGGGCTGTGCTCGGTCCCGGGGCGGACCGGGTCCCGGATGCGGGAGCTGCTCGTGCGCCCGCCGCACGACTTCGCCGACGCCGTCGCCGCGGCCGGGCTGCCCACCCGCACCCTCGTGCTCCCGCCCGGCGCCGCCGTCGGAACGCCGGCGTGAGCGCGCCGCACCTGCTGGCCGCGTCCGCCCAGGAGTGGCTGGACGCCGAACTCAGCCCGGACGCCGGGCGGATCGCCTACCTCGTCGTCGCCGGGGGAGTGCTGCTCGGGTCGGTGGTGCCGGTCGTGCCGACCGGTGCGATCGTCGGCGCCGCCGCCGCGACGGCGATGACCAGCTCCGCCCTGTCGCTGCCGGTGGTGCTGCTGCTGTCCTTCGCCGCGGCCCTGCTCGGTGACGTCATCACCTTCGCCGTCGCCCGCCTGGCCGGTGACCCGGTCCGCGCCGCCGTCGCCGGCGGGCGGCTCGGCGGTGAGCGCACCGCGGCCCGGATCGAACGGATGCGCGGCGCGTTCGCCGAGCGCGGTTGGCTGGTCGTGCTGGTCGGACGGGTCGCCCCTGCGGGGCGGGTGCCGACCCTGATCGCCGCCGCGGTCTCCGGGATGGCCTGGGCGAAGCTGGTGCCCGCGGTCGCGGCCGGGGCGGTGCTGTGGACGCTGCTCTACGGCGTGCTCGGGGTGCTGACCGGCAACCTCACCGACTCCCCGCTGGTGGCCGCGCTGCTCGCGGTCGGGCTGGTGGCCGTCGTCGCGGCGGTCACCGCGCTGGCCGGGCGGGTGCGGACCCGGCTACGGGCCCGGCACCCCACCGGCTGAGCCCCGGCGGCCGCCGTCCCGGCACGCGTACGGCACGCCCGTCCGCCGGCGCACACGGAACCGGCCGGGCGCGACGGGAGGGGGGATGTCGCGCCCGGCCGGGGCGGGTGCCCGGGGCGTGGCGTCGCCCCGGGGGGATCAGGTCAGTTGCCGCCGCCGAAGGGGTTGATGCCGAACGGCAGCTCGCCGGTGGAGCCGCCCTCGGGCACGGTGCGCGCCCCGTTCTGGGCGGTCGCGGCGGCGGTGTCGCGCACGCTGCCGAGCGTCACCGGCACCTCGCGGGCACCGGACCCGCTGCCGACGGTCAGCGTGACCTGCTGGCCGGGGGTGAAGTTGCCGACCCGGGCGATCAGGTCCGCGAAGCTCGACACCGGGTACTCGTTGACCTTGGTGACGACGTCGCCCGCCGTGATGCCCGCGGCGGCCGCCGGCGAGTTCGGCTCCACCGTCGTGATCTGGGCGCCCGCGGTCCCGCTCGGGGCGCTGCCGGAGGCCGACACCGAGCCCTGCACACCGAGCTGCGGCTTGGTCGCGACGCCGGAGTCCATCAGCTCCTGGGCGACCCGCTTGGCGGTGTCGACCGGGATCGCGAAGCCCAGCCCGATCGAGCCGGAGCTCTGCCCGGCGGTGGCGATCGCGGAGTTGATGCCGACGACCTGCCCGGCCAGGTTGACCAGCGGGCCGCCGGAGTTGCCCTGGTTGATGGGGGCGTCGGTCTGCAGGCCGTTGTAGACGACCGGGGCCTGGCCGTCGCCACCCGCGGTGACGGTCCGGTTCAGCGCCGAGACGATGCCCGCGGTGACGGTGCCGGACAGGCCCTGCGGCGAGCCGTTCGCGACGACCTGCTCGCCGACCTGCACGCTCGAGGACTCCCCGAGGGTGGCGGGCTTGAGGTCCTCGGCGCCCTGCAGCTTGATGACGGCGAGGTCGTAGCTGGGGGAGGTGCCGACGACGGTCGCGGTGTACTGCCTCCCGTCGGCGGTGGACACGGTGATCCGGCCGCCGTCGGTGGCGTTGGCGACCACGTGGTTGTTGGTGAGGATCTGGCCGTCGGAGGTGAGGACGACCCCGGACCCCTCGGCGACGCTCTGCGCGGTGCGGACCTGGATGTCCACCGTGCTCGGGGTGATCGCGGCCGCGGCACCGGCGATCGAGCCGTCGGCGGGGGTGGCCGGGGTACCGGGGGCGGCGGCGCTGGTCAGCGTGGCCGGGGTGGAGGAACCGTCGAGCACCAGGTAGGCGCCGCCGACGCCGGCCGCACCGCCGACGAGGGCGGCCGTCAGCGCGACGGCGGCCAGGCCCGCACCGAACCGGCGCGGCGGCCTCGGTGCCGGACCCTGCTGCGGGAACGGCGGGTACACCGAGGTGGGCGGGCTCCCCGCGCCGTAGGCCGGGATCGTGGGGTTGCTCGTCGTCGCCCACGGCGGGGGCGTCTGGGTCCCGTGGCCGCCGCCCGGGTCGCCCCCCTGGCTGCCGCCCTGCTGCCGGTGGTCGGTGTCGGTCACGGTGGTCGCCTCCTGTGCGTGGGTGCCGTCGTCGCCGGCCGGGTGGGCGGGGACCGCCCCCTCGTGACGCCGTGCGGGCCGGACGGGGTCGGTGGCGCCGCCTCCGGTGGAGGTCCGTCCGTCGGACGGCTCGCCCGTTCCCGGCCCGTTCTCGGTCATGGGGCAACTGTGCGCCGTGACCCTGAGACGACCCTGTGACCGCGCTGGGAATCGCTCGGGCATCGGGTGAGAGTGCCCGGCACGCGGGTCCTCACCGGCGGTCCGGGCAGGTCAGGAGATCGCGCCGACCACCGTGAGCACCAGTCCCAGCACCGCGAGGGCGGCCCCGCCGCGGGCCCACAGCCGCTGCGCGCGCCGGTCGGAGGCGGTCAGCTCGGCCTCGGTGCGGGTGGACAGCACGAACGTCCCGCCGGCGTCCTGCGGCGGCCGGATCACCAGTGGCCCGTCGCGGTCGTCGACCTCGCCGAGGACGTACATCGCGACGCCGGGGCGCAGCACCCACTCCTGGTTGCGGTAGCCGACGGTCCGGTCCCCGCCCCGGCCCCGGTCGTCGGCCGGGTCGAACCGGTCCAGCACCCGTTCCACCGGGTCCGGGTGCCGCCCGCCCGGGTCGACGCCGATGGTGTGCCCGTCGCGCAGCAGCGCCCAGCCGTGCGGGGACGTCCGCTCGGACACGGTCTCGGTGTGGGTCTGCGTCCGGGTGCGGCCCTCGTCGTCGCGCTCACGGCGCTCGAACCGGCGCTCGACCCGCTGCATGTGCCACACGCAGTCGACGCCCGCGAGGTCCGAGCGCAGCACCCCGACCGGGGCGGGCGCGGTCTGCCCGACGACCTCGCAGACCTTCCGGAACGTGCCCGGCCGTCCGGCGAGCTCCGCCGCGACGCCCGCGAGGTCGAGCAGCTCGGGTACCGACAGTGTCTCGGCCGCCATCATCGCGTGCACCCGGCGCTGGGTGCGGACCGCGACCCCGATGCAGGCGGCCCCGGCCAGCAGCGCGATGATCCCCACCCACAGCACGGGCGGAACCTAGCAGGTCAGGCGACCAGCTCCACGATCGTGGCGTTGGCGGTGCCGCCGCCCTCGCACATGGTCTGCAGCCCGTAGCGGATCCCGCGGTCGCGCATGTGGTGCACCAGCCGGGTCAGCAGCACGGTCCCCGACGCGCCCAGCGGGTGCCCGACGGCGATCGCCCCGCCGAGCGGGTTCAGCACGGCGTCGCCGGCGCCCAGCTCGGCCTGCCAGGCCAGCGGGACCGGCGCGAACGCCTCGTTCACCTCGAACGCGCCGATGTCGCCGATCGAGAGCCCGGAGCGCTTCAGCACCTTCTGCGTCGCCGGGACGGGCCCGGTCAGCATCCGCAGCGGGTCCGCGCCGGACACGGCCCCGGAGTGGTAGCGCACGATCGGGGTCAGGCCGAGCTCGCGGGCCCGCTCCGGCGTGGTCACGAGCACCGCCGACGCGCCGTCGGAGATCTGCGAGCTGTTCCCGGCGTGGATCACCCCGTCCGCGGCGAACGACGGCTTCAGCGCGGCCAGGGTGTCGGCGGTGGTGCCACGGCGCAGGCCCTCGTCGGCGGTGAACCCGGGTGCTCCGGGCACGTCGACGAGCTGGTCGTCGAACACTCCGGCGTCGATCGCGGCGGCGGCGAGCTCGTGGCTGCGTGCCGCGTACTCGTCGAGCCGGGTCCGCGACAGCCCCCAGTCCCGGGCGATCCGCTCGGCGCCGACGCCCTGGTTGAAGTCCCCGTTCGGGAACTCCCCGGACTCCAGGTCGGCGCGGTAGCGCTCGCGCACCAGCGGCCCGTAGGGACGTCCCAGGTCGCGGCCCGCGCCCAGCGGCACCCGGGTCATCGACTCCACCCCACCGGCGACGACGACGTCGTACTGCCCGGCCAGCACCATCCCGGCCGCGAAGTCGAACGAGGACTGGCTCGACCCGCACGCGCGGTTCACCGTCACCCCGGGCACCGTCTCCGGCCAGCCCGCGGCGAGCAGCGCGTAGCGGCCGATCTGTGCGGCCTGGTCGCCGACCTGGTTCACACAGCCCCACACGACGTCGTCGACGACGGTGGGGTCGATCCCGGTCCGCTCGGCCAGGGCGCTCAGCACGGCGGCGGACAGGTCGACCGGGTGGACCTCGGCCAGGGACCCGTTCCGCCTCCCGATCGGTGTGCGGACGGCGGCACAGACGACGGCCTCGGGCATGGGGGTCCTCCTCGGTCACCGGTGACACGACTCGTTCGCGACGCTAAGCCATCGGACGGGGTCGGCGCTGAGAGGGTGATCACAGCGCCGGATGCGCATCAGGTGTCGAGGCGCTCTGGATCGATGAGGTACCGTCTCCGGCGTACGCGAAGGGGAGTAGCTCCCAACGCTGCGCTCGACATACTGGTCCGCCTCGTACTCCGACGGCCGACCCGGGTGCAGCGGCCTGACCACCACCAGGCGAGCGAGACCTTCGATCCGGATGCACCGGGTCGAGGGCACCCCAACCTCGGTCCGGTCGAGATCGAGGGATGGACATGGACGGATTCCTGATCGCGTTCGCGATCAGTTTCGGCGTCATCTTCGTGGCCGAGCTGGGCGACAAGTCGCAGCTCATGGCCCTCACGTTCGCGACGCGCTTCAACGCGGTCCCGGTCCTGATCGGGATCACGATCGCCACCTCGGTGACCCACCTCGTGTCGGTCGCCGTCGGCTACGGCCTGGGCGCGTCGATCCCGACCGGCTGGATCGCGCTGGTCGCGGCGGTCGCGTTCCTGGCGTTCGGTGCCTGGACACTGCGCGGTGACAGCCTCTCCGAGGACGAGGAGGCGAAGGCCAAGCGGGCCGGCGGGTCCGCCGTCGTCGCCGCGTCGGTCGCGTTCTTCCTCGCCGAGCTCGGTGACAAGACGATGCTCGCGACGATCACCCTGGCCGCCCAGCACGGGACCCTCGCCGGGTCGATCGGCATCTGGGCCGGGTCCACGGTCGGCATGGTCGCCGCGGACGGGCTGGCCATCGTCGTCGGGCGTCAGCTCGGCAAGCGGCTCCCGGAGCGGGCCATCTCGATCGGCGCCGCGGTGATGTTCTTCGTCTTCGGCGCCTGGCTGCTCTACGAGGCCGTCCCGCAGGTGTGGGGCGAGGACGCCTGGGGCCGCGTGGTCGACGTCGCCGGGCACCACGGGCTCGGCTGGGCCGCGCTGGTGCTGGGGACCCTCGCCGTCGGTGCCGGGCTGTGGTTCCGCGGTCGTGCGCACCGCGCCCGCGGGGAGCGCAGGCTCGACGTCGCCCGGACCCCGGGCAGCCCGGCCTGGTGGGCCCGCACGCTGTTCGTGCTGGCCGCGGTGCTCGGGTTCGGTGCGCCGCTGCTGGTCGCCCTCGACGTGCTGCAGCCGATCTCGGTGCTGGCCCGGCCGGCGGTCGCCGTCGTCGGGGCGGGGCTGCTGCTGCTCGGTTTCGCCGTCGCCGCGGTCGCGATGCTGCAGCTCGGTACGGTGTGGCGCCGCTCGGCCACCGAGGCCGGAGCGGCCGCGGCCGGTGACCCGGACGCCGCACGACGCCCGGTGCTCGCCACCGGCGGGATCTACCGCCGCGTCCGTAACCCCGCCCTGACCGGCCTGATCGTCGGGTGCGCCGGGATGCTGTTCATGGCCCCGACCCTGCTCGGCGTGCTCGCCGGGGTGCTGATCCTGGTCGCGGTGCAGATCCAGGCCCGTGCGGTCTACGAGCCCGGTCTGGGCAGCGCACTGGGCGCCGAGTACGACGAGTACCGCGCCCGGACCGGCCGGTTCCTCCCGCGGGTCCGCACCGACCGCACCCCCGCGGGTGAGGGCGACCGCACGACCGTCGGCTGAGCGGCCCGCCGCGACGCCACCGCGGCGACGACACCGCCCGCCCCGGCGCGACCGGGGCGGGCGGTGTCGTCGCCGGGGACCGGGGTCCGCGGGCGGGTCAGGAGTACCAGGTCGGCTCGGGCAGCTCGTCGCGCAGCACCCACGCCCCGACCTCGCGCCGCTTGTAGGCGACCGGGTCGTGGAGGGTGTGCGTGCGGACGTTGCGCCAGAACCGGTCGAAGCCCAGCTCCGTGGTCGTCGCGCGGGCCCCGAGGCCCTCGAAGATCCCCGAGGTGATCTCCAGGGCGACGTCGGTGGCACGCGCCTTCACCGCGGCGACCCGCACCTCGTGCCGGCCACGCTGCTCGGCGGTGACGCCGTCGGCGTCACGGTGGATCACCTGCTGCTCCTGCGCGACGGCGTCGGCCAGCGCCTCCACCGCCCACAGCTTCGCGTGCAGGTCGCCGTAGAGGTCGAGCTGGTAGGGCTCGTCGACGGCGCGCTCGTGGCCGCCGTGGAGCCACGGCCGGGTCCGCTCGCGGGTGAAGCGCGCCGCGGTCTCGAGCGCCCCGCGGGCGATCCCGAGGTAGAACTCCACGAAGACGAGCTGGATGATCGGAACGTTGAGCGTGTTGTAGACCCGCGGCGTGAACACCCTGTCGGTGAACCCGGCGGCCGCCGCCCACGGCACCCGGACGTCGGTGATCGTGACGCTGCCGGACTCGGTGAGGCGCTGGCCGATGTTGTCCCAGTCGTCGCCGAAGACGATGCCCTCCTGGTGGCTCGGCACGATGGCGAAGACGTGGGTGTCGGTCTGCTCGATCACCCCCTCCAGCACGGTCACGTCGGAGACCTTGCTGCCGGTGGAGAAGGACTTGCGGCCGGAGTACACGAGCTCGTCGCCCTCGTCGCGGATGGTCAGCTCGGCGTCGCGCGGGTTGACCGCGCCTCCGAAGAACCAGCGGTTGCGGGTGGCGTCGGCCTCGACCGCCGCGATCTGCTCGGGCGTCCCGACCAGCCGGGCGGCCCAGAACCAGAGCAGGTGGTAGCCGAGCAGCTGGCCGATGGAGCCGTCGCCCGCGGCGACCTCGCGGATCACCCGGTAGGCCAGCGGCCACTCCTGTCCGCCGCCCCCGTGCTCGACCGGCCCCAGGATGGTGACCAGGCCGGAGTCCTTGAGCAGGGCGACCTCGTCGTGCGGGGTGGCGCCCGCCCGGTCGCGGGCCGCGGCGTCACGCTCCAGGACACGGCGGACGTCGCGGGCCCGGGCCAGCCAGCCCGGTGCGTCGGTGGGCGTGGTGGACCAGTCGAGCGACTCGACGGTGGTGGGCTCGGAACGGTTCTCGGTCGTGGTCACGGTGTGTCTCCTCGTCGTCGGAGAAAGGTGTCCGGGCGCGGCGGCGCACGATTCGGCGGATACGCGCGGGAATGCGCACCGGATCGGCGGAGAACGGTGGGCCCGGACGGGAGGGAACTGTCGGGGCGGTCACCGGCGACCGGGGTCGCCGGCCGCGGCGCAGGTCAGGGAGCCTGCTCCGCGGGGATGCCGGTCAGCGACAGAGCGACGAGGTCACACGCGAGAGGTCGACGTGGCGTCGACGGGTGAGCTCGGTGAACAGCACGGCCCCAGTGTTCGGGGAGAGCACGGTGGAAGTCAACGAGACGTTCCCGGGAATGGGACGCGGCGCGGGATGTCCGGTCAGGACGGGCCCCGGGAACGCGGACGGGCCCGGCGACGACGGTCGCCGGGCCCGTGCGGACGGTGTCGCTCAGACGGTGGTGAGCTGCGGCTCGCGGGCGGCCAGCTCGGCCTCCTTCTCGCGGATGATCGGCAGCACCTTCGCGCCGAAGTACTCGACCTCCTCCTGGAAGTGCAGGAAGCCGAGCAGCAGCAGGTTCGCGCCGCGCCGCTTGTACTCGATCGCGCGGTCGGCGATCTGCTCCGGGGTGCCGATCAACTGGGTCTTGAAGCCGTCGTTGTACTGGACGAGGTCCTCGAACGACGAGTCCGCCCACATCCCGCGCTTGTCGCCGGTGGAGTTGCCGGCCTGCTGGACGGCGTCGCGGAAGCCCTCGACGGCGGGCCGGTTGGCCTTCTCGATGATCTCGCGCAGGGTGTCCCGGGCCTCCTTCTCGCCGTCCCGGGCGATCATGAAGCCGTTCAGGCCGAACCGGACGGGCTGCAGCCGCTCGGCGGTCTTCGCGTGGCCGAGGACCTCCTCGACCTGCTCGGAGAAGCCGTCGTAGTCCTTGCCGTTGGAGAAGTACCAGTCCGACACGGTGCCGCCGTTGTAGCGGGCCGCGGTGGAGTTGCCGCCCTGGAAGATCTCCGGGTGCGGACGGCCGGGGACCTCGACCGGGCGGGGCTTGAGGTCGAAGTCGCGGATCCGGTAGAAGTCGCCGGCGAATTCGGCGCCGCCGTCGGAGGTCCAGATCTCGCGCAGCACCCGGATGAACTCGTTGCTGCGGCGGTAGCGCTCGTCGTGCTCGAGCCACGGCTGGCCCATCGCGGTGAACTCGGCCTTCAGCCAGCCGGAGACGATGTTGACCGCGAGCCGGCCGTTCGTCAGGTGGTCGGCGGTCGCGACCCACTTGGCCAGCACCGAGGGCTCCCACAGGCCGGGGTGGACGGCGGCGATCACCTTGAGCCGCTCGGTGGCCAGGCCCAGCGCGAGGGAGAACGCGGTGGCCTCGTGCTGGTGGTCGGCGCCGTAGCTGGCCATGTAGCGGATCTGGGACAGCGCGTACTCGAAGCCGTTGTTCTCGGCGGTCTGCGCCAGCTTCCTGTTGTACTCGAAGCCCCAGTCGGTGCGCTGTTCGATGGTGCTGGTGACCAGCCCGCCGGAGACGTTCGGGACCCAGTACGCGAACTTCAGCGGCTCCTGGATCCGGGTGTTGGGCGTGGTGGCGAGAGCATCGGACACGGGAGACTCCTCGGGGGTGTGCCGGGCACGGCAGACGGGCACACGACGGCGCCGGAAAGTGAGGGAAGAGGGAGGAAACGGACCTGCGGTGACGCGATCAGCGACAGGCCTGGCTCACGACGACGAGGTTGTCGACGTGACGGCGTCGGGTCAGCAGGAAGCCGGTCACGCTTCCACCGAACCCGTGGAGCGGGTTGTTGTCAACCGGATGCCGGGGAGATCACCACGGGTCCTCACCGGTGGACCGGGTCGACGCCGAGCAGACCGTGCGCCAGGCCGCCGAGCAACCCCACGAGCCGGTGCTGGTCCAGGCCGCTGCGGAAGAACAGCGTCGACTGGATCGCGCCGACGCAGGCGTGCACCAGCACGCGCAGCTCGCCGTCGGACAGGTCCGGACGCAGCGGGGCGAGCACGTGCACCCAGTCCTCGACGTGGTGGCGCTGACGGCGACGCAGGTCGCGGCGGGCCTCGGCGGGCAGGGTGTGGACCTCGCCGTAGTAGACGGCGAACTCGGTGCGGTTCTCGGTCACCAGCCGGATGTGGTCGGCCACCAGGACGGTCAGCGTCTCGCGCTCGGGCGTGCCCGCGGCCAGCGCCGCCGCCGCGGAGGCCTCCAGCCGGGCCATGCCGCGGTCGAGCAGGGCGAGCAGGACCGCCTCCTTCGAGGCGAAGTGCCGGTAGATCCCGGACCCGACGATGCCGGCCTCGGCGCCGATCTCGGCCATCCCGACGGTGTGGAAGCCGCGACCGGCCGCGAGCCGGGCCGCCGCCTCGAGGATCCGCTCCCCGCGTTCCGGGTCGCGCCGCCGCGGGGGTCCCGCGGTTCCGGAGCTGGTTCGCGTCGGCATCTATCCAGCATCGCATCCGCGCGGTACGGTCCGCCATAAGTGAACAACGGATCACTAGGGAGTCGGCGTGGACTTCACCGAGACCGACGAGGAACGCGATCTGCGGGCGGCCGTCGCCGCCATCGCGGCCTCCTACGGCAGCGAGTACTACCTGCGGTGCGCCCGGGAGGGCAGGCACACCCACGAGCTGTGGAAGGCCATGGGGCAGGCCGGGTTCCTGGGCGTCAACGTCGCCGAGGAGCACGGGGGCGGTGGCGGCGGGCTCGTGGAGCTGTCCATCGTCTGCGAGGAGGCCGCGGCACAGGGCGCCCCGCTGCTGCTGGTGCTGGTGTCCGCCGCGATCTCGGCCGAGGTGATCGGGGAGTTCGGCTCGGAGGAGCTGCGCCGTCGCTGGCTGCCCGGGCTCGCCGACGGCTCGACCAAGGTGGTCTTCGCGATCACCGAGCCGGAGGCGGGGTCCAACACCCACCGGATGGCGACCCGCGCCGACCGCGACGGCGACGACTGGGTGCTCACCGGCACCAAGCACTACATCTCCGGCACCGACGACGCCGAGGCCGTGCTGGTCGTCGCGCGGACCGGGAGGGCGCCGGACGGGAAGGCGCGCCTGAGCCTGTTCGTCGTGCCGGTCGACTCGCCCGGGCTGACCCGCACCCCGCTGCCGGTGGACCTCATCGCCCCGGACAAGCAGCACGTCCTGCACTTCGACGACGTCCGCGTCCCGGCGGGCAACCTGGTCGGCGCCGAGGGCGACGGGTTCCGCCAGGTCTTCCGCGGGCTCAACCCCGAGCGGATCACCGGCGCCGCGCTCGGCGTCGGCATCGCCCGGTTCGCGCTGGCCAAGGCGGCCGACTACGCCCGCACCCGGCAGGTCTGGGACACCCCGATCGGTGCCCACCAGGGCGTCTCGCACCCGCTGGCGCGGGCCCGGATCGAGACCGAGCTCGCGGCGCTGATGACCCGCAAGGCCGCGTGGCTGCACGACCGCGGGATGCCCGCGGGCGAGGAGTCCAACATGGCCAAGTACGCGGCGGCCGAGGCGGCGACGCACGCCGTCGAGGCGGCCATGCAGACCCACGGCGGCAACGGTCTGGCGAGCGAGTACGGGCTGATCCCGTACTGGGGGATGGCCCGGCTCATGCAGGTCGCGCCGGTGAACCGCGAGATGATCCTCAACCACGTCGCCCAGCACGGGCTCGGACTGCCGAGGTCGTACTGATGGGGGCCGGCGAGCTCGACCGGAACCTGATCGGGCGGGTCAACGTCGCCGACGCGCTCGGCCGCAGCGCCGCCGCCCGGCCGGGGCGGACCGCCGTCGTCGACGGGGAGCGGTCCTGGACCTACGCCGAGCTGGACGCCTGGGTGGACCGGCTGGCCCGCGGGCTGGCCGCGCGCGGCTGGACCCGCGGCGACGCGCTCGCGCTGGCCTCGGGCAACAGCGCCGAGTTCCTCGCCGTCTACTACGCCTGCGCCCGCCTCGGCCTGGTCTGCGTGCCGGTGAACCTGGGCTGGCGCCCGGACGAGGTCGCCTACGTCCTGGGCCACTCCCGGGCCCGCGGGATCGTCGTCGAGGCGCAGCTGGTCGCGGCGCTCGCGCCGGCCTGGGAGCAGGCTCCCGCGGTGACCGAGGTGTTCGTCGCGCCCGGCACCGGCGGGCCGGCCGGCACCGGGGTCCCGCTGGCCGACGTCGAGGCCGGGGGAGGGGACGGCGCCGGGCCGGTCGAGGTGCTGGTCGAGGACCGGGACCCGCTGTCCTACCTGTACACCTCGGGGACGACGTCGTTCCCCAAGGGCGTCGTCACCTCGCACCTGGCGGTCACCCTGGAGTCGTTCTCCGCGGCGCTGGACTCGGGCTGGTCGGCGGCGGACAGCTTCCTGGCGATGATGCCGATGTTCCACACCGCGCAGCTCAACGCGTTCTGCACCCCGGCGGTGCTGGTCGGGGCGACGATCCACCTCTCCCGGGGGTTCGAGCCCGCCGCGTTCCTCGACACCGTCGAGCGCGAGCGGATCACCCAGGTGTTCGGACTGCCGATGATGTACCGGGCGGCGCTGGATCACCCCTCGTTCGCCGGGCGGGACCTGTCGTCGCTGCGGCGCGCGGTGTACGCGATGGCGCCGATGCCCGAGCCGCTGATCCGGGCCTGCCTGGACGGCTTCGGCTGCGACTTCGCGCTGCTGTTCGGGCAGACCGAGATGAGCCCGTGCACCACCCTGTTCCGTCCCGAGCACCAGCTGACCCACATCGGTGCGGTCGGCACCCCGATCACCGGGGTCCGGGTCGCGGTCATGGACTCCGGCGGGACCCTGCTCGGCCCGGGGGAGGAGGGCGAGATCGTCTACCGCGGCCCGTCCACCATGAACGGCTACCTCGACGACCGCGCCGCGACCGACGAGGCGTTCCGGCACGGCTGGTTCCACTCCGGCGACGTCGGCCGGCTCGGCGAGGACGGCGTGCTGTGGTTCGCCGACCGGGTCAAGGACGTGATCAAGACGGGAGGCGAGAACGTGGCCTCGCTGGAGGTCGAGCGGGCCGTCTACGCGGCCGCACCGGACGTCGCGGAGGCGGTCGTGGTCGGGCTGCCGCACGAGCGGTGGAGCGAGGCGATCACCGCGGTGGTCGTGCCCCGGCCCGGCGCGACGGTCGACCCGGAGGCGCTGCTGGTCGCGCTGCGCAAGCACCTCGACCCCTACAAGGTCCCGAAGGCGGTGATCGTCGCCGACGAGCTGCCGCGCACCTCGACCGGGAAGATCCGCAAGAACGTCGTCCGCGAGACCCACGCCGGCCACTACGGTCCGCCCTAGCCGACACGCACCACGGGGCGCCGGGCCATGTCGGGCTCGGCCTCCCGCAGGATCTCCCGGGTGATCGGGGCGACCTCACCGACGCCGGTGGACAGGTACCGGTTGAAGTGGCGCACCGGGTTGCCTTCGGTCCGACGCCGGTCAGGCACATGACCTTCCACCAGGCGTGGCGCGGGTGCTCCGGTTCGGGCCGGGCGTGCGGACCCTGCCGGTCGGGGACGGTGCGCGTCCTGCAGGAGCCGGGAGTCCACCCGGTTGCGGACCCGCCGCGGGGCCTCGGTGATCGCCACCGGCCCAGGATTGCGCTACGACACCGTCGGCGCCGCTCCTGCGGGCGGATCGTCCGGGTCCGGTGGGATGACGGTGGCCGCGTCGGTGCAGGCGAGCAGCGCACCGGCGAGCGGGCCGCGCCCGGCGACGAGCTCGACGACCCGCGCGTCGTAGCCGCGGACCTCGAGGAACCGGGCGGCGTCGCGCTGCGGGTCCCCGGTCCGGCGGGCGACCGGCGAGTGCCCGATGGGGTGCAGCACCGCGGCCGTCATCAGCAGGCCCCGGTCGTGCCCGCCGTCCTCGGCGGCGGCGCGGGCCGCGATCGCCGCCCGCTGGGCGCGCTCCCACAGCTCCGGGCGCTGGTGGGCCAGCAGCGTCTCGGCGAGCGCGCGGGCGGCGTCGAACCCCATGACCCGATCCTGCCCCACCCGCCGTGGGGTGATCCGCTGCGCGCGCGGTGATCCGTGCCGCGCGTGCGTCCGGACGCGCGCGGCGCACGGATCACCGCGCGGACGACGACGCCCCGCGGCCGGTGCGGCCACGGGGCGTGTCGGGGCACCGACCGGGTCAGACCGTCTCGGACTCCCGGTCTCCCCGCTGGGCGCGGACCGCGCGGAGCACGACCGGGGCGACCAGCAGGATCGCGATCAGCGAGTACACGACGATCGCGAGCGGGGTGGAGACCAGCGTGGTGACGTCGCCGTCGGCGATCTGCAGGGCGCGGCGCAGCTGCAGCTCCGCGTCCGGTCCGAGGATGACGCCGATGATCGCCGGCAGCACCGGCAGCCCGAACCGGCGCATCAGGAACCCGATGCCGCCGATCGCGAGCAGCACCAGCAGGTCGACCGGCTGGCCGGACACCGCGTAGGCGCCGACACAGGCGAAGAACAGGATGCCCGCGTAGAGGTACGGCCGCGGGATCCGCAGCAGCTTCGCCCAGGCCGGGGCCAGCGGAAGGTTCAGCACCAGCAGCATGACCAGGCCGATGAACAGGCTCGCGATGAGCGTCCAGACCAGGTCCGGCTCCTTCTGGAACAGCAGCGGGCCGGGCTGGATGCCGAACTGCTGGAACGCGGCGAGCATGACGGCGGCGATCGCCGTCGTCGGCAGGCCGAGGGTCAGCATCGTCGCCAGCGTCCCCGCCGACGACGCGCTGGCCGCGGACTCCGGCCCGGCGACGCCCTCGATGGCGCCCTTCCCGAACTGCTCCGGGTGCTTCGAGAGCTTCCGCTCGGTCACGTACGCCATGAAGGTCGACATCTCGGCGCCGCCGGCCGGGATCGAGCCGAAGCCGAAGCCGATGAACGGGCCGCGCAGCCACGGCTTCCAGGTCCGCCGCAGGTCCTCGCGGCCCAGCCACGGACGCCCGACCGGGATGACCTCCTGCTTGCGTCGTCGCAGGTGGGCGGCCACCCACAGCGCCTCGCCGATCGCGAACAGCCCGACCGCGACGATGATGACGTCGATGCCGTCGGCCAGCTGCGGCACCCCGAAGGTGAGCCGCGGCTGCCCGGAGATCGGGTCGAGCCCGACCAGGCCGATCGTGAGGCCCAGGGCGAGCGCGGCGAACCCGCGGACCCGCGAGGCGCCCAGCACGCCGCTGACGGCGACGAAGGCCAGGACCATGATCGCGAAGTAGTCCGGGGCGCCGATGTCGACGGCCACCGAGGCGATCAGCGGGGCGACCAGGACCAGCCCGGTCACGCCGACGATGCCGCCGATGAAGTGCCCGATCGCGGCGGTGGCGAGCGCCTGGGCGCCGCGCCCGGACTTCGCCATCGGGTTGCCCTCGATGGCCGCCATCACCGAGGCGGACTCGCCGGGGGTGTTCAGCAGGATCGACGTCGTCGACCCGCCGAACATCGCCCCGAAGTAGATGCCGGCGAACATGATGAACGCACCGGTCGGGTCGAACGCGTAGGTCACCGGCAGCAGCAGTGCCACCGCCATCGCCGGGCCGATGCCCGGCAGCACGCCGATCGCGGTGCCGAGCAGCACCCCGAACGCGGCGAACAGCAGGTTCTGCGGGGTCAGCGCGTGCGCGAACCCGTTCATGAGCAGATCGAACGTGCCCATCAGCCGAACACCCCCATCAGCGGGCCGCCCGGGAGGTCGACGCCGAGCACGCCGTCGAACAGCACCCAGGTCAGCAGCGAGACCGCGGCGGCGATGCCGAGGTCGCGGAGCACCGCGCGCGAGCCGAGCGCGTAGGTGGCGCCGGCGAACAGGACGGTCCCGGCGATCGGCCAGCCGGCGAGCGGGATGAGCGCCGCCGTCGCGACGATCACCCCGGCCAGCATCCCGACCGTGCGCAGGTCCGCGGCGGTGCCGAGGTCGACGTCCTCGCCGCCCTCGGCCTCGCCGCGGCCGCCGCGCAGGACGTCGACGGTCAGCAGCGCCGCCAGCACCAGCAGCGCCGCGCCGAGCACGAACGCGACGGTGCGCGGTCCGAGCGGGTCGGACGCGCTGCCGCCGCCGCCCTCGGCGAGGGTGTCGCCGAGCACCAGCAGGCCGGTGAGGGCCAGCAGCACCGACACACCCAGCTCCGAGTGCTCCTTCCACCAGGAGCGAGCGGTCCCGGTGTCCCCCGTGTCCCCGATGGTCGTCACGTCAGCCCCAGCCCGGTCAGTACCCGCTCGACGCGGGCGTCCTCGTCGGCCAGGAACCGGCCGAACTCCGGCCCCGGCAGGTACGCGTCCTGCCAGCCGTTGCGTGCCAGCACCTCGCGCCACTCCGGCGTCGTGTGCAGCTCGGCGTAGGCGCGCTCCAGCTCGGCGACGCCCTCGGGGTCCAGCCCCGGCGGCGCGACGACACCGCGCCAGTTGGTGAACTCGACGTCGATGCCGGACTCGCGCAGCGTCGGCGCGTCGAGGCCGGGGATCCGCTCGCCCGCGGTCACCGCGAGCACCCGCAGGTCGCCCGAGGCGATCTGGTCGGCGAACTCGCCGAGCCCGGACACCCCGAACGCGACCTTGCCGCCGAGGACGGCGGCGAGCAGCTCGCCGCCGCCGTCGTAGGAGACGTAGTTGACCGCGCGCGGGTCCACGCCGGCGCCCTCGGCCATCAGCATCGGGGCCAGGTGGTCCGGGCCGCCGGGGGAGGAGCCGCCGCCGACCGGGGTCTTCCCGGGGGCCGCCCGCCAGGCGGCCAGCAGGTCGCCCACGTTCCGGTAGGGCGAGTCACCGGGGACGACGACGATCTCGGTCTCCTCGGTGAGCCGCGCGATCGGTGTGGTCTGCTCGAGCGTGGCCGGCGAGTCGTTGGAGTACACGCTCCCGACCACGCCCAGGCCCATGCTCATCACGAGCCGGTCGTCGCCGGCCTCGTTGACGGTCCGGCCGAGACCGACCGTGCCGCCCGCACCGGGCAGGTTGAAGACCTCGACCGACCCGGTCAGCCCGGCGTCCTCCATGGCCTTGGCCGCGCTGCGGGCGGTGACGTCGTAGCCGCCGCCGGGGGCGTTCGGGACCAGCATGCGCAGCCCGCGGAGCTGGGTGCCGTCGCCGCCGCCCCCGATCGCGCCCACCGCGGGCGGGACGAGGAGCAGGGCGGCCAGCACGGCCACCACCGTGCCGAGGAGAGGGCCGACCCGGGGCCGCGGCACGGGCGACGTGGGGTCGTCCGGCGGGGGCCGGTCCTGCGTTCGTGGAGGAGCCGTCTGAGGCATCTGCGTCCGATCTCACCGTTGCGAAGCGAACGCGGTGAAGTGTGCGGAGTCACGCCTCCGATGTCTCCGTAACGGCCACAACGGTCGTTGTGGTCGTTACGGTCACCGCGGCCCGGGTGCGCGGGTCAGCGTGACCGCAGCCCCAGCTCGCCCAGGACGTGCTCCACCCGCTCGTTCTCGGCGGCGGTGAACCGGGCGAAGTCCGCGCCCGGGAGCCAGGCGTCGCGCCACCCGTTCGCGGCCAGCACCTGCCGCCACTCGGGGGTGTCGCGCATCGCGGAGACGGCGTCGGCCAGCGCGGCGCGGTCGGCGTCGCTCAGCCCGGGCGGCGCGACCAGCCCGCGCCAGTTGCTGAACTCCACGTCCACCCCCGCCTCGCGCAGCGTCGGCACGTCGAGGCCGGGTACCCGCTCGCCCGCGGTCACCGCGAGCACCCGCAGGTCACCGGACCCGATCTGGTCGGCGAACTCGCCCACCCCGGACACCGCGAAGGCCACCTCGCCGCGCAGCACCGCCGCGAGCAACGGGCCCCCGCCCTCGTAGGACAGGTAGCGGACCCGGGCGGGCGCGATGCCGGTGCCCTCGGCGAGCAGCATCGTGGCGAGGTGGTCCGGCCCGCCGACGCTCGAGCCGCCGCCCACGGTGAGCCCGCCGGGGGCGGCGCGCCAGGCGTCGAGCAGCGCGCGGACGTCGCGGTAGGGCGAGTCCGCGGGCACGACGACGATCTCCGACTCCTCGGTCAGCCGCGCGATCGGCGTGGTGCCGGCGAGCGAGAGCGGGGTGTCGCGGGACGCGGTCGCCCCGACGATCCCGAGCCCCATGCTCATCAGGAGCCTGCCGTTGCCCGCCTCGCCCTCGACCCGGCCGAGCCCGGCGATCCCGCCGGCACCGGACAGGTTGAACACCTCGACCGGGCCGGCGATCCCGGTGTCGGACAGCACCTTGGCCGCGCTGCGGGCGGTGACGTCGTAGCCGCCGCCGGGTGGGTTGGGGACCAGGATGCGCAGGTCGGACAGCGGCCGCGGCCCGTCGGTCAGCACGATCGGGACGACGACCGCGGCGAGGGCCAGCACGAGCACCACGACCAGCGAGACGACCGGTCCCCGGCGGGCGCGGCGGGCGATCCCGCCGGGCCGCGTCACCGTCCCCGCCATGCCCACCCGCCCGTCGCCGTGCCGCCGCCGGTGAGTCTGCGCGTCCGCGGCCGGGCCGGTCCACCGAGGGTGAGCCGCGCGACGCGTCGTGGTCCCACCGCCTCGCGTGGCCGCCGCCGTCGCCGCACGTCCTACGCTGGGCGCATGCGACGGCGCGCCGGGGGGACGGGTGGACCGCTGGCCCGCCAGTTCCTCGTCTGGCAGCTGGTGGTCGTGGTCGTGCTGCTCGGCGCGGTCGCGGCGCTGGCCGCCGTGCAGTCCTCGGAGTCGTTCCGCGAGACCCAGGGACGCCGGATGCTGTCGGTCGCCGAGGACGTCGCGTCCGTACCGACCGTGCGCGAGGCGTTGCAGACCCGCCGCTACGACCTGCTTCCGTCGTTCGCCCGCAGCGCGGAGAACCTGTCCGGGGCCGACGAGATCGAGATCGTCGACGCCGGTCTGGTCGTGCGCACCTCACCGGACCCGTCCCGGGTCCGGCAGCGGTTCGACCCCGGTGCCAGCACCGCGCCGCAGGGCCGGGCCTGGGTCGGCAACCCCGACGGGCGCGCCGTCGTCGCCCAGGTGCCGGTGATCGACGACAGCGGCGCCGTCGCCGGACTGGTGTCGGCCGGGATCCGCGCCCCGTCGCTGTGGGAGTCCCTCGCCGGGGCCCGCGCGGAGACCGGCGCGCTGCTGGGGCTGGCCCTGGGCGTCGGCGTCCTCGGGTCGCTGCTGCTCGCCCGGCGGGTCCGCCGCCAGACCCTCGGCCTGGAGCCCGACGAGATCGTCGAGCTGGTGCAGCGCCGCGAGGCGATGCTGCTCGGCATCAAGGAGGGCGTGGTCGGGCTGGACACCGCCGACCGGATCACCCTGCTCAACCCGGTCGCCCGCGAGCTGCTGGAGCTGCCCGGCGCCCGCGAGGGCGACGCCGTCGCCGCCCTCGGCCTCGACGACCGGCTCCGCGAGGTCCTCACCGGTGCCGCCGACGGCGAGGACCAGCTCGTGCTGCGCGACACCCGGGCCCTGGTGCTCAACCGCCGCCCGGTCCGCGTCGACGGCCGCGACGTGGGCGCCGTGGTCACCCTGCGGGACCGCACCGAGCTCACCACCCTGCAGCACCGGCTCGACGCCTCGCACACCGTCACCGACACCCTGCGCGCCCAGGCCCACGAGTTCTCCAACCGGCTGCACACCATCGCCGGGCTCACCGAGCTCGGCGAGCACGACGAGGTGCGCCGGTTCGTCGCCGGGATCGTCGCCGCCTCGGAGGGGTGGCGCCGCGAGGTCACCGCCAGCGTCGGCGACCCGGCGACGGCCGCGCTGCTCGTCGCGAAGAACAGCCAGGCCGCCGAGCGCGGCGTCGAGCTGGCCCTGGACCCGGAGTCCCGGCTCGACCCGACCGACCCCGACCACGACCCGGACCTGTCCGCCGACCTCGTGACCGTGCTCGGCAACCTGATCGACAACGCGATCGACGCGACCGCCGGGCGGGACGGCCCGCGCCGGATCGAGATCGGGCTCGCCGGCGGCGGCGACACCGACGGCGACGAGGTCTGGGTCGAGGTCCGCGACTCCGGCCCCGGGATCGCCTCCGAGCTGGCCGAGGAGGTGTTCCGGGCCGGCTACTCGACCAAGGCCGCCGAGATCGGCGGCCGCGGGCTCGGCCTGGCCCTGGCCCGGCAGGCGTGTCTGCGCCGGGGTGGCACCATCGCGGTGCGGCCGGCGCCGGCGGGCCGGGTCGGTGCGGTGTTCGAGGCGGTGCTGCCGGTGGCGCCGACGGGGGTGCGGGTGTGAGGGTCCTGGTCGTCGACGACGACTTCATGGTCGCGAAGGTCCACTCCGGCTACGTGGAGCGGATCGAGGGCTGCACCGTGGTCGGCGTCGCGCACAACGGCGCCGACGCCCTCGACGCCGCCGCCCGGCTCCGCCCGGAGCTGGTGCTGCTCGACGTCTACCTCCCCGACATGTCCGGCCTGGAGGTGCTGACGCGGCTGCGCACCGGGGCCGCCGACGACCCGTTCGTGCTGGTCGTGACCGCCGCCGACGACTCCGACACGGTCGCCGCCGCCCTGCACGGCGGCGCGCTGCACTACCTCGTCAAGCCGTTCGACTCCGCCGCGCTCGCCGCCCAGGTGCACCGCGCGACGCGGATCAGACGCGACCTGGACCGGGTCCGCGACCAGTCCGACATCGACCGGCTCTTCGGCGGCACCGGCGCCGCCCCGGCCCGCACCCCCGGCGGCCCGGAACGGATGCCGAAGGGGCTGACCACCCCGACCGCGGAGCTCGTCGCGGGCACCCTGCGCGCGCACTCGGGGACCGACGCGGAGGCGGACCTGTCGGCGACCGAGTGCGCCGAGGCCACCCGGCTGTCCCGGGTCAGCGCACGCCGCTACCTGGAGCACTTCGTGTCGACCGGGCAGGTCACCGTACGACTGCGCTACGGCGGCACCGGCCGTCCGGAGCGCCGCTACCGCTGGGTCGGCTGACCGGCCCCCCGCAGCGCCTCCGCCCGCGATGCCGCCGGCTCGGCCTCCGCCTGCGGTGCCGCCGGGTCGGCCTCCGCCTGCGGTGCCGCCGGCTCGGCCTCCGCCTCCTCGGCCTCGGCGGCGTGCTCCAGCAGCACCGCCGCGATCGGCTCGCACAGCAGGTCCGGCAGGGCGTGCCCCATCCCGTCCACCGTGACGAGCTGCGCGGCCGCCCCGATCCGCGCCGCCAGGTGGTCGGCGTGCGGCGGCGGGTGCACCGGGTCCTCCGGCGCCTCGACGACGAGCGTCGGCACCGTGACCGAGCCCAGCTCGACGCCGCGGTCCAGCCCGTCGGGATCGGCCTGGGCGTGCGCGGTGCACGGCTCGACCCGCCCGGCGTGCTCCATGATCCGCCGCTCCCGCGCGGCGAACTCCGCGGTGTCGAACGGCAGCACCCCGCCGGAGACGCGTCGCCAGTACTCGACCCGCCAGGCCAGCTCCCCGGCCTCGTCACGCGGGTCGCCCAGCTCCTGCCACATCCGCTGCACGTCCCGGGTCGGGCCGGGCAGGTCGGCGTCGCCGGTGTCGAGCGCCGCGGTGCACAGCAGCGTCGCGCTGACCATGCGGTGCGGCGCGTCGAGCGCGAGCAGCTGGACCAGCGTCCCGCCCATCGCCATCCCGACCAGGTGCGCCCGGTCGATCCCGCAGCCGTCGAGCACCGCGAGTGCGTCGGTCGCCAGGTCGGCGACGGCGTAGGGCCGGTCCTCGAACGCGTGGGTCGAACGGCCGGTGTCGCGATGGTCGTAGCGGACCACCCGGTGCCGCTCGCGCAGCACCTCGACCAGCGCGTCCGGCCAGCCGTACCCGGCCGAGCCCGCCCCGTTCACCAGCAGCACCGGCGCCGCCGGCGTCGGCCGGTGTGCGGGCAGGTCCTGCACCCAGAGGGTCACGCCCGGCTCGGTCTCGACCTCGCGTACGGTGCCGGCGATCTCCACATGCGCAGGCTGCCAGACCGGTGACGACCCGCCTCCGCCGACCGGGCCCTACCCGGAACGCGCGACGGCCCGGTCCGCACAGCGTGCGTACCGGGCCGTCGCGCGGAGCTGGGGAAGGTCAGCCGACCTTCTCGATCAGCGCGGCGCGCTGACGGTCGCCGAGGCCGGCGGCACGGCGCGACACGTCGATGCCGGCCTCCTCCATCACCTTGGAGACCTTCGCCGGGCCCCAGCCCGGGACGCTCTTGAGCAGGTCCGCGACCTTGGTCTTCCCGACGATCTGGTCGGTCTTCGCGCGACCCAGCACCGCGGGGATGGTCTCCTCGCCGCTGGCGATCTTGTCGCGGAGCTCCTTGCGGGCGGTACGGGCCGCAGCCGCCTTCTTGAGCGCCTCGGCGCGCTGCTCCGGGGTCAGGGTGGGCAGAGCCATCGCTGACAACTCCTCTCGGTTCACGCACCCCGCTCACCGGGGTGGACTGCCATCTCCGATCGCGTTACAGACTGGCAGAGACATCGCCACGACCTGCGGGAACCCCCTCCTCAGGGCGTGTCGGCCCTGTTCGGGGCCGTCCGTGGCGCTGCTCACCGCACCCGGGCGACCGCCCGTCGCACGGCGCGGGGTCGGGGCTGTTGCCGCAGGTCAGCGGCATGAAGGCCCGAGTTCGGTGACGTCGGGCTCACCCGTCGAGCACGGAGCGCAGTCCCGTGACGTCCCAGAGGGTCCGGACCTCGTCGATCCGGCCCTGCCGCACCCGCACCAGCTGCACCGCCAGCACCTCCGCCGCGCGTCCGGTGGGGGCGAGTCCGGGCACCAGCCACGGCAGCTCCCGGTCGTGGGTGAAGCGGACGCGGACCTCGTCGACCACCCGGCGGACGTCGACGGTGCGCGACACCCGGGTCCGGGTCAGCCCGGACGGCCGGGCCGCCGCGAGGGCGGCCAGGTGCGCGGCGACCGCGTCCCGGCCGTGGCCCCCGGCGCCGGTCGGCAGCTCGGTCCAGCTCACGTCGGTGGCCAGCGCGGCCGTCGCCGGGCCGGGGTCGCCCGCGGCGTAGAGCGCGTCCGCCGCGGCGTCCCAGAGCCGTGCGATGTCACGCATCAGGACCTGCATCGCCGGGGTCACCCGATCACGGTGCCACGCCCCGGCCCACCCGCGCACGCGACGACGCCCGGGGGCACGTGCCCCCGGGCGTCGGTCGTGGTGCGTGGCCGGCTCAGGCCGTGGCGGCCGGGCGCTCCTCGGGCGCGGGCGGCGTGCCGGGCGAGACCCGCGGGTCCAGCTCGGCGCGCTCGTCGGTCTTCTCGCCCAGCGGCTTCTCCGGGTCGACCGCCTTGTCGTAGGAGGCGGTGACGCTGATCAGCCGGTGCCCGCGGAAGCGGGCGTAGCGCAGCGACCGCAGCCAGTTGTAGAGCGTGCCGAAGCGGTTGCCCCAGCCGATCAGGAACATCACGTGCACGTAGCACCAGATGAAGTACCCGATCCAGCCGGTGAGCTTGATGCCGCGGACGTCGGCGACGGCCTCGCGGGCGCCGATGGTGGCCATCGAGCCCTTGTCGAAGTACTTGAACGGGGCCGGGGTGGTGTCGTCGCCCTTCGCCCGCGCCTTGATCAGCTTGCCGACGTAGGTGCCCTGCTGCATCGCGACCTGCGCGACGCCGGGGAGCCGGTCGATGGTGGAGACCATGTCGCCGATCGCGAACACGTCGCGACGGTCCGGCAGGCTGCAGTCCGGGTCCACGGTGAGACGGCCCGCGCGGTCCACCTCGCCACCGGAGGCCTTCGCCAGCAGCTCACCCAGCGGCGACGCCTGGACGCCCGCGGCCCACACCTTGGTGCGGGCGGTGATGCGCTCCTCGCCGTTCGGGCCCTTCACCGTGATGGAGTCGGCGTCCATCCCGGTCGCCATGGTGTTCAGGCGGACCTCGATGCCCTTCTTCTCCAGCGTCTTGCGCGTGTAGTTCTGCAGCTTCTTCGCGAACGGCGGGAGCACCGCCGGTGCCGCGTCGAGCAGGATGATCCGCGCGGAGCGGGTGTCGATCGACCGGTACTCACGCGGCAGCACGTACTGCGCCAGCTCGGCGAGCTGACCGGCGAGCTCGACGCCGGTGGGGCCGGCTCCGACGACCACGAAGGTCATCCACGCCTGCTTCTCCTCCTCGGTCGTCGCGACCTCGGCGAGCTCGTAGGCACCCAGGATGCGCGAGCGCAGCAGCCGGGCGTCCTCGATCGACTTCATGCCGGGCGCGTGCTCGGCCCACTCCGGGTGCCCGAAGTAGGCGTGCGTGGCGCCGGCGGCGACGACGAGGGTGTCGTAGGGCAGCACGATCCGCTGCCCGTCCGGCGCGGCCGCGTGGACGACCTTGGCCTCGAGGTCGATGTCGCCGACCTCGGCGAGCAGGGTGCGCACGTTGCTCTGCTTCTTCAGCACCCGGCGCAGGGCCGGGGCGATCAGGCCGGGGGACAGGATGCCCGTCGCGACCTGGTAGAGCAGCGGCTGGAAGAGGTGGTGGTTCGTGCGGTCGACGATCGTCACGTCGACATCGGCGCCCTTGAGCGCCTTGGCGGCCTGCACACCGCCGAACCCTCCGCCGACGATCACGACCTTGTGCCGGCCCTGCCGCTCGTCGTGCTCTGCCGTGCTCACCTGAGTCCGCCCCTTGTCGGTCGGTCCTGGCGCGGCGTCACCGCGCACCTGCTCGATGGCCGGTGTCGGTCCCCGCCTCCGGACCCTGAGTCCTGGTGTCGGCGGTGGACGGCGGCCGTCCTGGCCGGTCTCCGACCGTACGAACCCACGGCCGCCGGGGCAATTCGGATCGCTCCGGAAACGCCTTTCAGAGTCCGAACTCACACGGTGGGGGAGCGGAAGCCGGGATGCGGGTGCGCGCGACCGTGCGACGATGGAGCCCATGTGCGGGATCGTGGCTGCGTTCGGTGGACCCACGGCGTGGCCGGGCGGTGAGCCCGCCGACCCCGGGAAGTACGAGCGGATGCTCGCCCGGGTGGCGCACCGCGGCCCCGACGACACCGGCGTGCAGGTCGTGGGGAACACCTGGCTCGGGCATCAGCGCCTGTCGATCATGGACGTCAGCGGCGGGCACCAGCCGATGTCCGACGTCGCCCGCACCGCGTGGATCGTCGGCAACGGCGAGATCTACAACCACGAGCGCATCGCCAAGGCGTTCCCGGACGGCACGGTGCGCACCAAGTCCGACACCGAGGCCGCGCTGCACGCGGTGATGTGGGACGGCCAGGCCGCGGTCGCCTCCCTGAACGGCATGTTCGCCGTCGCCATGGGGCGCACCGACGGCGCCGGGCTCGTCGCCCGGGACCCGTTCGGCGTGAAGCCGCTGTACTGGGTGCCGCCGGCAGAGTTCCGTGACGGCGGCGGCGCGGCCGGGGCTGTCCCGTACACCGCGCCGGACCCGTCGGAGACGGTGCTGTTCGCCAGCGAGCTCCGCGCGTTCGACCCCGAGGACCGCCCGTACGTGCGCTCGTTCCCGCCCGGCTGCCTGTGGAGCCCGTCGTCGGGGCTGGTGCGGTTCGCCGACGCCGTGCCGGTCGAGGTCCGCCCGGCACGCCGCGCGATCCGTCCCGGCTGGGACGACGCGGACCTGTCCCGGGTGCGCGAGGCCGTGGTGTCCGCGGTCCGTCGCCGGATGATGTCCGACGTCGGTGTCGGCGTGTTCCTGTCCGGTGGCCTGGACTCGGCGCTGGTCGCGGCCATCGCCGCGCAGGAGGCCCGGGCCCGCGGCGAGCAGCTGCCCACCTTCGCCGTCGGGACCGCCGAGTCCGGTGACCTGATCGCGGCCCGCAAGGTCGCCGCGCACATCGGGTCGGACCACCACGAGATCCTGGTGACCCCCGAGGACATCGCCGAGGCCCTCGACCACGCCGTCGAGGTCATCGAGCACTACGACCCGGCCCTGGTCCGCAGCGCGGTGCCCAACCTGATCCTCGCCCGCGAGGCGGCGAAGAAGGTCAAGGTCGTGCTCACCGGGGAGGGCGCCGACGAGCTGTTCGCCGGTTACTCCTACATCCACGGCCCCGAGTACGCCGACCCGGACACCCTGCAGGCCGAGCTGGTCCGCTCGCTGGAGCAGCTGCACCACCTCAACCTG
Source organism: Pseudonocardia sp. ICBG1034 (assembly GCF_020131375.1). Lineage (NCBI taxonomy): Bacteria > Bacillati > Actinomycetota > Actinomycetes > Pseudonocardiales > Pseudonocardiaceae > Pseudonocardia > Pseudonocardia sp. ICBG1034. The sequence continues at coordinate 441,876 of NZ_JAHLEK010000021.1, read as the reverse complement.
CAGCGCTGCGACCGCACCACCATGTACTTCGGCCTGGAGGCCCGCGAGCCGTTCCTGGACTCCGGCCTGGTCCGGGCCGCGCTGGCGCTGCCGCCGGAGTGGAAGCAGTGCCCGGACGGCCGCCCCGAGAAGGCGATCCTGCGCGAGGCGTTCGAGGGCTGGCTGCCCGAGGACCTGCTGTGGCGCGGCAAGGAGCAGTTCGGCGCCGGCTCCGGCGCCGGCACCGTGCTCGCCGAGCTGGCCGCCCGCAAGGCCGCCGCCGCGGCCGACGCCGGGGAGACCGACGGGGTGCCCGAGCACCCGTCCGACTCCTGGCCGCTGCGCAGCGAGGAGGAGGTCCTCTACCACGGGATCTGGCGTTCCCACTTCGACGGGATCCGGCCGGACCACGTGCTCGGGGCGTTCGCGACGGCCTGAGCCGCAGGTCGGCCCCGGGTCAGCCCCGGGCCCGGGCCGCCCGGTCGGCGCGGGACGCGTCGGCGAGCTCCTTCAGACCGGGGGTGTCGTCGCCGTCGCCCCAGCTGTCCGGGTCCCACAGCCCGGCCGCGGTCAGCGCCCGGCCGCAGTGCACGTAGGCGTCGTGCACGTCGACCAGCAGCGCCAGCGGCGGTGGCCGGTGGGCCGCCGGGCCCCGGGCGTCGGCGTCGGACGGCCCCCACAGCGCCAGCACCCCGGGGTCCCGGGTGACCCGGGCCCGGCCGTGCACGCGCAGCACGTGGGCCGAGCGCGGCACGCAGAACGTCAGGCCGACGCCGTCGCGTGCGAGCAGGTTGCGCATGCTGTCGACGCGGCGGTTGCCCGGTCGTTCCGGGACGGCGAGGCGGCGACCGCCGTCCAGGACCCGCACGGAGCCGGGCGCGTCGCCGCGCGGGGTCACCGTCACGGTGCCGTCGGCGGCGGTGGTGCCCAGGAAGACCAGCGGCGACGCGGCGACGAACCGGGCGGCGGCCTCGTCGACCCGGTCGGTGGACTTGTGCGCGACCAGCGGGTGCGGCTCCGCGACGACGGCGCGCAGGTCCTCCTCGGTCCGGATCCCGGAATCGTCGGCCGCGCCGGTGCCCGGTGCGGCGAGCGGGTGGTGCCGGCCGGCCGGGACGACCATCGGGGTGCCCGCGACCGGGTCGGGCACCACCCGCGCCTCCATCCCGAACACCCGGCGCACCAGGTCGGCGGTCATCGTCGTCGCGGGCGGGCCCTGCGCGACGATCGCGCCGTCGGCCATCGCGATCAGGTGGTCGGCGTAGCGGCAGGCCAGGTTCAGGTCGTGCAGGACGACGACGACCGTGCTGCCCCGCTCCCGGTTCCGGTCGACGAGCAGGTCCAGCACCTCGACCGCGTGCGGCAGGTCCAGGAACGTGGTCGGCTCGTCGAGCAGCAGCGCCCCGGTGTCCTGGGCCAGCACCATCGCGATCCACACGCGCTGGCGCTGACCGCCGGACAGCTCGTCGACCGGCCGGTCGGCCAGCTCCAGCACCCCGGTCGCGCGCATCGCGTCGGCGACGGCGGCGTCGTCGGCGTCGCCGCGGCCGCCGAACCAGCCCTGGTGCGGCGACCGGCCGCGTTCCACCAGGTCTGCGACGGTGATGCCGTCCGGGGCGGTCGGGGACTGGGGGAGCAGCCCGAGCCGCCGGGCCAGCTCTCGGCCGGGCAGCGTCCGGACGTCGGTGCCGTCGAGACGCACGGTCCCGGCGGCCGGGGCGACGATCCGACCCAGCCCCCGCAGCAGCGTGGACTTGCCGCAGGCGTTCGGACCGACGATCACGGTGATCCGGCCGGGCGGGACGTGCACGGTCAGGCCGTCGACGACGACGCGCTCGTCGTAGCGCAGGACCAGGTCGTCGGCGTCCAGCGCGGGCCCGGCGGGGGCGGTGGCGGGCGTGGTCACGGGGTTCCTCCGGTCCGGGAGCGGGCGAGCAGCCACATCAGGTAGGGGGCGCCGATCGCGCCGGTGACGACGCCCGCGGGCAGCGCGACCTCGGCGATCAGGGTGCGGGCGACGACGTCGGCGAGCAGCACCAGTGCGGCCCCGACCCCGGTGGCGTGCGGCAGCGACGCCCGCCCGGGGCCGGCGAGCCGCGCGGCGAGCGGCCCGCTGACGAGCGCGACGAACGAGACCGGCCCGGCCGCGGCGACCGCGGCGGCGACCAGCAGGACGGCCACCGCCAGCAGCGCGGCCCGGGCCCGGCCGACGGGCAGCCCGAGCGCGGTCGCGGTGTCGTCGCCGAGCTCCAGGCGGGGCAGCGCGCGGGCCAGCAGCAGCCCGGCCGGGACGAGCACGGCGCAGGCGAGCGCCAGCGGGACCGCGGTGGACCAGCCGGTCTCGGTGACGCTGCCGGTCAGCCAGACCAGCGTCTGCTGCGCCGTGGTCAGCGACGCGGTGATCATCAGGTAGGACACGACGGCCATCGCCGCCGACCCGATCCCGACCCCGACCAGCACGAAGCGGGTGCCGCCGAGGCCGTCGCGGCGGGCCAGGACGGTGATGAGCAGCGCCGCCGCGACGGCGCCGAGGACCGCGCCGGCCGAGGTCCCGGTGGCGGACAGGCCGAGCACGACCGAGGCGGTGACCGCACCGACGGCCGCACCGGCACCCACGCCGATCACGTCCGGGCTGGCCAGGGTGTTGCGCAGCACCCGCTGGAACAGCGCCCCGGCCAGGCCGAGCGCCGCGCCGACCAGCAACGCGGTCAGCGCCCGCGGCATCCGCAGCCGCAGGACCACCAGCTCGGTGCGCGGCGTGCCGAGCCCGGCGAGCGCGGCCGACACGTCGCCGGGACCGAGGCCCTGCGCACCGACCGAGAGGGAGGCGACGAACGCGGCGAGCGCGGCCGCGGTGACGGCGAGCCCGGCCGCCGCGCGCCGGCGTCGGGATCGGGCCCGGAGCCGACGCAGCACCGCGGTGGGGTCGTCGTCGAGGGTCGCGGCGGTCGTCATCGCAGGAACCTCCGCCGCCGGACCAGCGCGACGAACAGCGGGGCGCCGACCACGGCCGTCACCACCCCGGCCTGGACCTCGCCGGGCGGGGTGACGACCCGCCCGAGGACGTCCGCGGCCAGCAGCAGGACGGGCCCGGCGAGCGCCGCCAGCGGCAGCACCACCCGGTGGTCGGTCCCGGCGAGGCGACGCACCAGGTGCGGCACGGCCAGCCCGAGGAAGGCGATCGGTCCCGCGGCGGCGGTCGCCGCCCCGGCCAGCACGACCAGGGCCACCCCGCACACGGCACGGTCGGTCCCGACCGCGCGGCCGAACGACCGGGCGACGTCGTCGCCCAGCGCCAGCGCATTGAGCCGCGGACCGCAGGTCAGGGCCAGCGCGAGCCCCGCGACGACGAACGGTGCGGCCTGCGCAGCGATCCCCAGGTCCCGTCCGGCGACCGAGCCGACCTGCCAGAACCGGTAGTCGTCGAAGGCCTGGGGGTCGGTGAGCAGGAACAGGGTGGTGATCGACTGCAGGCCCGCGGCGAGCGCGGCGCCCGCCAGGGCCAGCGTGGCGGGGGAGACGCTGCCGCGCCGGCCGATCCCGGCCACCCCCGCGACGACGACGGCCGCCACCGCCGCCCCGGCGAAGCCGAACCAGACGTAACCGGTGAGGGTGTCGACGCCGAGCAGCGCGATCCCGAGCACGACGGCGAGCGCGGCGCCGGTGTTGAGCCCGAGGATGCCGGGCTCGGCGATCGGGTTGCGCGTCATGCCCTGCGCGAGCACCCCGGCCACGCCGAGCGCGGCCCCGGCGAGGACCGCCAGCACCGTGCGCGGCAGCCGCACCTCGGTGACGACGAGCGCGTCCGGCGAGGTCCGGTCGACGGCGCCGGTGAGCACGTCCAGCACGAACCCCGGCGCGAGCGGCCGGGCGCCGACCAGCAGGCCGAGCGCGGCCACGGTCAGCAGCGCGGCAGCCAGCCCGGCCGCGGCGGGCCACCGCCGGCGCCGCACCGTCGCACGTGCGCCCGGCGTGGGCGGGACGGGGGCGGTGGTCGCCGGGGCGGTCACCGCGCCTTCGCCGCCGCGTCCGCGAGCGGGGCCACGGTGCGGTCGAGGGCGTAGCGCCAGCCGTCGACCGAGGCGCTGGAGAACGCCTGGGAGACGTCGCGGTCCGACAGCAGCACGCCGCGACCGGCGGCGACCGACGGCACGGCCCTCCACAGCGGGTCGTTCGCGATCGCCGAGGTGTCCTTCGAGATCGCCTGCATGACGGTGACGTCGGCGTCGAGGAGATTCATCCGCTCCCGCGAGATCGGGACGGAGAAGCCGTCGGTGCGCTGCGCCGCGATCTGCGGGGCGTTGACCATGCCCAGCTCCTGGAGGAACGCCAGGCGCCCGGAGTCACCGGTGTAGGCGGCGTACTCGCCGAGGGTGTTGCGGGCCCCGGACACGACGGTGGCGCCCTGCAGCTGCGGGTGCTGTGCCCGGGCGTCGGCGAAGCGCTGCTCCAGGTCGGCCTGCGCGCGCGCCGCCTCCTGCGGCTTCCCCAGGGCGGCGCCGACCATGCGGAGCTGGTCGCGCCAGGTCGTCTTGTAGTTCTCCGCGCCGGCGGGGATGCCGACCACGGGGACGCCGAGCTGGGTCAGCCGGTCGTGGCGGTCGCGGGCGCCGGATGCCCGGGTGTCCAGGACGAGGTCCGGGTCCAGCGCGGCGACGGCCTCCAGGTCGACCTCGAGCGTGCCGAGGATCTGCGGCGGGGTGGTGTAGCGGGCCTGCACCCACGGTCCGAGGCCGTCGCCGCCGACGGCCAGCCAGTCCGCGGCCCCGACCGGCTCGACGCCCAGGGCCAGTGCGGTCTCGGCGTCGCTCCACCCGAGGGCGACGACCCGGCGGGGCTGCTCGGGGACGGTGACGTCGCCGAACGCGGTCGGGATCGTCACCGGGAACGCGCCGTCCCCGGACGGAGCCGTCCCCGGCGCGGGCGCGGGCGCCGGTGAGCCGCATCCGGCCAGCACCATCACCACGGTGAGCAGACCGGCGAACAGGGGGAGCGTTCGACGCACGATAAGGGCCGCCTTTCCACTGAACAGGTGACCCTTACTTCATCATCCCGGGTGCGGCGAACGGAAGGGCGGACCGCAGCCGTCTGCGCCACAACTGCCGCCGCGCGGCCCCCGGTACGGCGGGCCCGGGTGCGGAGCGCTCAGTCCTGGTCGGGACGGAGGCCGTCGACCTGATCGGAGCCGGAGACCCCGGTCGAACCGGTCGCGGACGGGTCCTGGGACGTGCCGGGCTCGCCCCCGGCGGGGACGTCGGCCGCGCCCGTCGCCGCGCAGGACTCCTCGACCGACTGCGGCAGCGCCGCGGCCGGGTCGGGGGTCGGCGACGCGCTCGCCGAGGACGACCGCGACGACTCCGTGCTCGGGGACGGCTGCGTCGTCGGGGCGGCGAGCGCCGGGGCGGTCCCGGGCGCCGGCTCCGGGGCCGGGTCGGCGATGGCGTTGCGGACGACCTCACGCATGTAGGAGACGTCGGGGTCGGCGGTCACGAAGTAGCCCGTCGAGGAGTTCGGGTCCGGCAGCGACGGGTCGAACGCGACGCTCTCCAGCCGGAACCCCTCATCGGCCAGGACGGCCAGCGCGGGCAGCACCTGCTGGGGCATGTCGGTGGCGACGTTGTCCCGGGTGACCGCGGCGATGCTCTGGAACCGGGAGATCAGCTCGGTCGCGGTCGTCTGCGAGATGACCGCCTGGATCAGGCAGCGCTGGCGGCCCATCCGCTGGTAGTCGGTGCCGTCCCGGCGGGAGCGCGCGAACCAGAGCGCGTCCTCGCCGCCCAGGGTCTGCACCCCGGGGCTGATGTAGCGGTCCGGGGTGACGTGCCTGCCGAACGCGGTGACGCCACCGACCGGGATCGGCTCGGGCCCGACGTTCACGGTGACCCCGCCGACGGCGTCGATCATCGAGGAGAACCCGGCCATGTTGACCTCGAGGTAGTAGTCCAGCGGCAGGCCGGTCATGTACGCGATCGAGGACTGGAGCAGGTTGATGCCCGGCGACGGCGTCGGTCCCGACGGCGCGATCTCCGGGTGCTGCTCGGCGTAGGCGTAGATGGCGTTGAGCAGGTAGTCGCCCGACAGCGGCTGCGACGGGTCGTGGAAGCCGTTCGGGAACTTCTCCGCGGCCGGGCTGCCCGGCGGGAACTCGGCCCGCTGGATGTTGCGGGGCAGGCTGAACAGCGTCGTCCGGCCGGAACCGGTGTCGATGCTGGCGACCATCATGGTGTCGGTACGGGTACCGGTCCGGTCGTCGCCGGCGTCGCTGCCCAGCAGCAGCACGTTCAGCCGGGGCTTGCCCAGCGCCTCGGCCGCCGAGGTCCCGCCGCCCTGGAACAGCGAGTTCAGCAGTCCGCGCTGGGAGTTCACCAGCTCGACGCCGTAGCCGAAGGGCACGGCGACGGTGAGGCACAGCAGGGCCGCGGTCCCGGTGCCGAGGATCTTCTGGCCGAGCGGCATCCCGCGCGGCCGGGCCAGTGCGTAGGTCCGCGCGACCTGGGCGATCCAGGCGATCCCGGCGACCACCAGCGCCCCCGCGATCACGGTCAGCGTGGTCGTCGACAGCAGGTTCTGGAGCAGCGTCGAGCGCCGGGCCAGGAGCACCAGCGCCGCCAGCCCGACGATGATCGCGACCACCGTGCCGAGGATCAGCCCACCGGTACGACGGCGGCGCAGCGCGAGATGTCCGCTGCCGGGCACCACGGTGGACGCCGCGGTGAGGCCGAGCGCGGCGGCGAGGGTGCGCCGCGCGGGGTCGGGTGCGGCCGACCCGCCGGCGGCCGGGGACAGCGCGACGTTCCCCTCGCGCGCCTCGCCACGGCCACCACGGGCCGTCGCCGCGGAGCCTCCCCCCGCCGAGCCTGCTGCGGCGGTGCCTGCCGCGGCACCGGCGGCGAGACCGGTGTGCGGCGGCCGCGGGGGAGCGGAACGCGCGGTGTCGCGCGGGGCCTCCGGCGCGGACCCGCCCGGACCTGCCGGGCGTGTGTCGGCGGGGCGTCCCTGCGGGCCGTCCGGCCTGCCTGTGTCGGGCCGGCCGGGGGCGCCGTCCGGGCGGGCGGCGCCGGACGACCGTGCACCGGAGGGGGGCGCGGTGGCGCCGCCGGGCTGCCCGGTCGCGGTGGGACGGCCCGGTACGGCCTGCGGTCCGCTGTCGGGCCGGCCGCCGGACCGCGGGTCGGGAGCACCTGGACGGGTCTCACCGGGTCGCCGGGGACCACCCGGCGGCAGCGGCCCCGGGCCCGCCCGGCCCGGACGCGACCGACCCGGACCGCTCGGGACCGCGGGGCCGCCGGGGCGCGACGGTGCGTCCGGGCGCGAACCCGTGGGCGCGGACGCACCGGCACCACCGGGCACTGCGCCACCGGGGTCCGGGCCACCGGGCCGGCGCGGGACGATCGGCAGCTCGCCGCTGAGCCGGGCCGCGCGGTCACGCTCCTCCGGCGGGGCGTCGGGCTCGGAGGCGCGGTGCCGCCGGTGCTCCGCGGCGGTGTCCGGCCGGCCGGGGACCTTCACGGTGTCACCGATGCCACGACGGGTCGCGCGGATGGAACGGATGTCGGTGGGCCTGCTGTCGCTGTGCCCACCACGGCCCGGGGTCTCCTCCCGGGCCGAGCGGGACGACCAGGCGGCGGCCCGCCGGGCCGCGGCCCGGGCCTCGCGCTCGCGTCGGGGGAGCCAGGACTCGTCCTCGGCGGGGCGCCCGGCACCGTCCGGCGGGCCGGGGGGCCTGCCACCGGGACCCGCCGCGGGACCGGACCCGGGGCGCGGGTCACCGGCGGGCGGGCGTGACGCACCGGGGGCGGGCGGACCGGGTCGTCGCCGGGGGCCCGACGGCTGCTCCTGCGGAGGCCTCCCGGACTGCGGGGGCCTGCGGTCAGCGGGCCTGCCGGACTGCGGGGCCGGGGGCCCGGTGGGGCCGGGCGGGGGTGTGCCACCGCCACGGGCGGGCGGCGGCGGGGTCTCACCGCGGTCCCGGGGCGGGGTGCCACGCCGGGCCTCGTCCCGCAGGTGCGGGCGGTCGTCGCGGCGGGTGCGCTCGGGAGGGCCGGGTCGTCGTGGCCGGTCCGGACCGGTCGGGCGGGAGCCCTCCTGCGGTCGTTCGTCCACCCGGAGCACCCCCTTCACTGGTCGGCACGGGCGGGGTGGCCGTGCCGCGCGGAGGAGCCGCGGCACGTGCCTGGGCACCCGGCGGCGACGACGGCGCTCGGGTCCCGGTGAGGGTACTTGCCGTGATCACGATCTCGGTGAGCGGCCACCCACCCCGGTGGGTGGCGCCGGGCAGGGCGGACATACCCGTCACTGGTAGGACACGAAGACGGGCGACTCGGGCCGGACGGCGTAGGTCTCGCGCGGGGTGAAGGTCGGCTCGTCCTCGTCGATGAAGTTCTTCCAGCCCCACCACAGACCCGGCGGACGGGGTGCGGCGTGCAGTGCGTTCCAGGTCTCGGTCTTCTCCTGGCGGGTGCCGTAGCCGTCGGCGTGCAGCACGGTCGCGAGCTCGCGGTGGGAGGTGACCACGGTCTGCCGGTCGGAGATCATCGAGACCCGGAACTGGTGGATGAGGAACACCTTCTGCGGCAGCCTCTTCTCGCGCACCAGCCCGGCCAGCCACTCCGAGGTCCGGTTGATCTCGGCCGCGGTCACCGAGCCGACCTGCACGCCGTGGCGCCGGCCCGGCTCCAGCCGCCACTCGGGGTCGAGCGCGAGCCCGACGTGCGGCTGCGCGAGCAGCTCGGCATAGCGCTTCGCCTGGGTCAGGAAGTCGGTGGTCCCGGGCTGCAGGTCCAGCACCACGTAGACGCCGGCCCTCCCTGCCTGCTCGACCCACGGTCGCAGCTCCTCGACGCTCATCTCCGCCGAGTAGTCGCCGTCCGGGCCGGGGGCACGGTCGGCGACCGTCGTGATGATCTCGAACACCGGCACGACGGGCTCGCGCACGAGCGGCTGGAAGTCGGCGGCGAGGTCCTTCGCGCGGGCGATCGAGCGTGGCAGGTCCTGCTCGCCGAGGACGCCCATCGACGGGGTGCCCGGGTGTCCGTAGAGCGCTGCCATCCGGCGGCCCGGGAAGACCTCGGTGCCACCACCGGGGAGCTCCGGCACCGCGGGCGCGGCGGAGGTGGGCGCCGGCTGCGCGGGGGACGGCGGGGCGGCCGGAGCCGGGGCGGGGGCGGCGGCGTTCGCGGAGCAGCCCGCGACCAGCGCGCACGCGGTCAGCAGCGCCACGAGCAACGCAGGCGGACGCATGCGGCGACGACGGCTGGTGACGGACAGGACGTGCGAGGACTCACCCGAGATGGACACCGGTCACCAGGCTAGGCGACAGGATCGCGCACGGCAGCACGGACGGTGACCGGGCGTGTCGGCCACGCGACGGGCCGTGACCCGCCGCGGTCGGCGGCCCCGCGTCAGCGCGGGACGACGGGGCCGTCCGGGCCGTCCTCGGGCCCGCGCTGCGGACGCGGCGGACGTCCCCGCAGGATCCGCTTGAGGCCCGCGGTGTGCCGCCGGCTGACGGGGAGCTCGACCGCACCCGGCCCGTTGCCGAGGCGGACCACGTATCCGGACCCGGACATGCGCAGCTCGGTGATGAGCGGCAGCGACACCAGGTAGGCGCGGTGGATCCGCACGAACCCGGCCTCGCCCCAGCGGTCCTCCAGCACCGAGACCGGTATCCGGACCAGGTGGCTGCCCTCGCTGGTGTGCAGCCGGGCGTAGTCGCCCTGGGCCTCGACGAACCGGATCGAGGAGCGGGGGACGAGTTTCGTGGTGCCGGCCAGCTCGACCGGCACCACCTCGTCGTCGGTGGTCGCGGCGGGGGCGCCCCGGCGGGCGGCCGCGGGATCGGGCCTGCCGCCCTGTTCGACGCCGTGGCGCGGCGGTGCCGGCGGCGGGCCGCTCTCGGCCCGGCGGGCCGCGCGCAGCGCCATGGTGCGGTCCAGCGAGCCGGACAGGCGCTCGGTGCGCAGCGGCTTGAGCAGGTAGTCGACGGCGCCGACCTCGTAGGCGTCGACGGCGCGGTCGTCGTGGGCGGTCACGAACACCACCGGCGGCGGGTCGGCCATCGCGTTCAGCACCCGGGCGAGCTCCAGGCCGTCGAGGCCGGGCATCCGGATGTCGAGGAACACGACGTCGACGGTCGGGGTGCTCGCGTCGGCCTGCGAGCCGTGCAGGATGCGCAGCGCCTCGGTGGCGTCCGGCGCGGTCAGCACGGTCGCGACCCGCTGGTCCTCGCCGAGCAGGTGCGCCAGCTCGAGCAGGGCCGGTTCCTCGTCGTCGACGGCGAGCACGGTGAGCCGTGTCCCCGCCGGGGCGGCAGGCGGTGGTTGCGGCGGCTCCGGGGCGCGGAGCTGTCCCGGGACCCCGATGGGCCGGTGGTTGCTCGCGGCGCCGTACCCGGGCTGCAGCACGTGGCCGACCGGGCCGGCGGGCGTCGCGCCCGAAGCGTGCCCACCCCGCGCGTGGCTGTACACGGCTCCTCCTTGCCGCGGGCACACCGCCCGCTGACCGGTGACTGCGGGCACACCGTATCGAGACAGCGGAGCGTCACCGACGGCCGGTCCGGCCTCCCGCCCCACACGATCCGGGGTGGGCCTTCAGAGTGGACCTGACAGCGGAGCGTCACGAGTCGTGGCAGCCGGTCGTGGACGCGGTCCGTTCTCCGGGCGTGGGACGGCGTCGTGGCTGGTCGGGCGGAGGGTCGTTCCCCCGCCGATCGGACGGGCTGCGGGCGGGTGCCATTGTGGCACTCGGTGCCGAAACGCTACCGTGCCGTGAGACCCGCCACGTGGGACCGTCTCGTACCCGGTCGGCGTGTCGGGCCGGCCGCGACCGACGGTGGCCGGGCGCACACCTCCGACTGCGAAGGGGCAGGCATGGCGAGCACGAAGGACTGGTTCGAGACGGTCGCGGAGGCGCAGCGCCGGGCGCGCAAGCGCCTGCCGAAGTCGGTCTACTACGCGCTGGTCGCCGGCGCGGAGCAGGGGATCACGCTGGCGGACAACGTCGCCGCCTTCGACGAGCTCGGTTTCCGCCCGCACATCGCGGGGCTGCCGCCGCAGCGGGAGCAGAAGACGTCGGTGATGGGCGTCGACATCGACTTCCCGGTCATGATCTCCCCGACCGGTGTGCAGGCCGTCGACCCCGAGGGCGAGGTCGCGGTCGCGCGCGCCGCGCACAGCTCCAACATCCAGAACCCGCTCAACCCCGAGCAGACCGTGTCGACGGCGATGGGCCTGTCGTCGTTCGCGTCCCGCTCGGTCGAGGACGTCTGCGCGGTCCACGACAAGGTCTTCTTCCAGGTCTACTGGGCCGGGTCGAAGGAGGACATCCTCGAGCGCGCCCTGCGTGCGAAGCGGGCGGGCGCCAAGGGCCTCATCGTGACCCTGGACTGGACCTTCGCCACCCGCCGCGACTGGGGCAGCCCGCCCATCCCCGAGAAGGTCGACGTCAAGGCCGCGCTGCAGTTCGCGCCCGAGATGATCACCAAGCCGCGCTACGTGCTGGACTGGGCGAAGTCCGGGAGGATCCCGGACCTCAAGGCCCCGAACATGGCGCCCCCCGGCGGCGGCGACGCCCCCACCTTCTTCGGCGCCTACGGCGTCTGGTGGACCACCCCGCTGCCGACCTGGGACGACATCGCCTGGCTCCGCGAGAAGTGGGGCGGCCCGTTCATGATCAAGGGCATCATGCACCCCGACGACGCCCGTCGCGCCGTCGACGCGGGCGCCACCGCGGTCTCGGTGTCCAACCACGGCGGCAACAACCTCGACGGCACCCCGGCCGCGATCCGGGCGCTGCCCGCGATCGTCGACGCCGTCGGGGACCAGGTCGAGGTCGTGATGGACGGCGGCATCCGACGCGGCGCCGACGTCGTCAAGGCGCTCGCGCTCGGTGCCCGCGCGGTCCTGATCGGCCGCGCCTACCTGTGGGGGATGGCCGCGCAGGGCGAGCGCGGGGTCACCAACGTCCTGTCGATCCTCTACAAGGGGATCGACGAGGCGCTGCTGGGCCTGGGCAAGAAGTCGATCCACGAGCTCTCCCGCGACGACCTGATCGTCCCGGAGAACTTCACCCGCGTCTCGAAGCTCTGAGACACCCGGCGGTGCGGGGGCCGGGCGCGACCGGGCCCCCGCACCACCGCGTGCTCACAGCGGGTACGTGACCCGGGTCAGCTCCTCGGCGCGCTCCCAGAGCGCCCGCTGCATCCGGCGGTCGTGCGAGGCCGCCGTGGACCCCACCGGCCGCGGGGTGCCGCGGGCCTCGCCGATGCCGTCCGGCCCGATGTAGGCCCCGCCGGGCAGGTCCGGGACGGTCGCGGCGAACAGCGTCGGCAGCGCCCCGGCCGACGCGGACTGGGCGACCACCTTGTTGAGCACGCCCATCAGTGCGTCCTGGACGGACTCGGTGCGCGACTGCAGGTTCGTCGCCGCATACCCGGGGTGCGCGGCCATCGACCGCAGCCGCGACCCGGCCGCCACGAACCGGTGCTCCAGCTCGTAGGCGAACATCAGGCAGGCGAGCTTGGACTGGCCGTAGGCGGTCCAGCGCTCGTAGCGGCGGCGCTCGAAGTTCAGGTCGTCGATGCCGATCCGGCCCATCCGGTGGGCCACGCTGGACAGCGTCACCACGCGGTCGGTGATCCGGTCGGCCAGCAGACCGGTCAGCGCGAAGTGGCCGAGGAAGTTGACCCCGAGCTGGGTCTCGAATCCGTCCGCGGTGCGGGAGAACGGCACCGCCATCAGGCCGGCGTTGTTGATCAGCACGTCGGCGGTGCCCTCGAACCCGGCGGCGAACTCGCGGACCGAGGTGAGATCGGCCAGGTCCAGGCGGCGCACTGACACAGCGCCACCGAGCTCGGAGGCGATCTCCTCGCCGCGGAGGGTGTCCCGTACGGCCAGCACGACACGCGCACCGGCGTGCACCAGGGCCCGGGTGGTCTCCAGCCCGAGGCCGCTGGTGGCGCCGGTGACGATCACGGTCCTGCCCTGCTGGGGCGGGATGTCCGCCGTCGTCCAGGGGGCGGGTGAGGTCCGGAACACGGGAGGACTCCTTCGCGGGGAACGGGACCCCAGGTCTACCCGCTCGCGCGGGGCCCCGCGCGTCCGCGCCCCGGACGGGTCAGCCCGCCGGCTCGCCGGTCCGCCGGTCCCGCCGGGCCGCGACCAGGGCGTCGACGAGCAGGAACAGGATCAGCGAGACCCCCAGCACCGGCAGCACCAGCCCGGCCGCCACCGCGGCCAGCCCGACCAGCGCCACCGCGGCGGGGGAGGGCCGCTCCCGGGGCCCCGGCGGCCCGGCGAGTCCGCGCGACCCGTCCGGCCGGGTCGGCCTGCGCAGCCACCACATCCGGTAGCCCCACACGACCAGCACGACCACGGCTGACGCGAGTGCGGCGAGCGCGACCAGGTTGACGGTGCCGAACAGCAGGCCCATGTGCGCGTCGATGCCCCAGCGGGCGAGCTTCGCCGCGACCGGCCAGTCCGCGAAGGCGAGCCGGTCGGTGATCGTCCCGGTCGCCGGGTCCACGGCGACGGAGTCCTGCTGCGACGGCCAGCTGCGGACCGTCTGCTGGACCGTCCAGGCCTCCCCGGGCTCGCCCGGGGTGAGCTCGACCGGTCCGGAGAGGCCGTCGGCGCGCGCGGCGTCCAGGACCCGCTGGGCGACGGCCGGGACCGCCCGCGGCGCCACCGTTGCGGTCGCGGCACCCGTCACGGGCGCGGCCGCGTCGCCACCGGCCGCGGGCAGCGTGCTGCTGACCGACGGCGTCGTCCAGTCCAGGGCGGTGCGCAGCGCGCCCACGTTGGCGCCGGCGAACTGGGACCAGGTCAGGCCGGTCGCGGCGAGGAACAGGAACCCGGCCGAGGCCCAGACGCCCACCGCGCCGTGCCAGGACCGCAGCCGCGACCGCGACGACCCACCGGTCCGCGGCAGCAGCCGCTCCCGGCGTCGTCGTACCCGGCGGGTCACCTGCACCACGAGGCCGGACAGGGTGAGCACGGCCAGCCAGGACGCCGCGAGCTCGGTGTAGACCTGCCCGGGGGCGCCCAGCAGCAGCGAGCGGTGCAGGTTGTCGATCGCGCCGCGGGCGGGGAGCCACTCGGCGTAGGTGTCGAGGGTGGCCCGCACCTGCGCCGTGTACGGGTCGACGAACACGGTGCGGCTGTAGCTCTCGGGCAGGTCGGCGTCGAACGACACCCGGGTCGTCGCGCCGGGCTCGCGCGACGGCCGGATCTCGGTGACGGGCAGGCCGGGCTGGGTCGCGACGGCCGCCTCGACCTGCCGGGACAGCGGGAGCTCCGGGCCGCTGACCGGGGCGGTCAGCGCGTCGGCGTACATCCAGCGCTCGATCGGTGGCGACAGCGTGTAGAGCAGCCCCGTCAGCGCCGCGACCAGCAGGAACGGGCCGACGAACAGGCCCGCGTAGAAGTGGATGCGGGTGATGAGGCCCTTCAGGCCCCGGAACAGCGGGGGCCGCTCCGGGGGCGGGACGGGCGCCCCGGGCCGGGTGTCGAGGCCGGCGCTCACCAGCCCGCCACCATCGCCGCGAGCATGACGACCATGCCGACGCTCATCGCGGCGTGGCAGGCGGCGTCCGAGCGCGCGCCCAGCCTGCCCGCGGGTCGCGCGGGCGCCCCGACCCGCTCGGCGAGCGCGGTGGTCGCCCCCGCCGACCCGTCCGGCGCCGGCTGCGCGGCCGCCGTGGGGTCTGCGCAGTCGCAGGCGGCCCGGTCGGTCCCCTCGGCGGCCGTCGACGCGTCGTCGGGGGTCAGCGGGTCCCCGGCGTCGCGGTCGTGGCTCAGCGCGCGGGCGCCCCAGTAGCCGGCGGCGGCCAGCAGCACCGCGCACAGCGCCACGGTCACCGCGACCGCCCATCCGGCCGGGCCCGCGGCGTGGGCCGTCCCGGACATGTCCATGGTGTCGCCGCCGTGGTGGGCGTGGGAACCGCCACCGCCGGCGGCCGCCACCGGTGAGGCCATGATCAGCGGCATCGCGGCGAGCATCCAGACCATCGCCGCGGCCATCAGCGCGTGCGCCGCGCCCGCGACCCGCCCCGAGGGGCCGCAGGGCACCCCGCGCGACGCGGTGACCAGGAAGAACACGCCCAGCACTCCGAACAGGACGATCTGCGTCCACAGCCCGGCGCTGCCGTACCAGGTCCAGGTCATGACGACCATCGCCGCGCTCATCAGCAGGTGCGCGAGCTCCGCGGTGCGGTGGGCGGCGGAGCGGCGCTCCGAGACCGCGGCGGCCCAGCGGGCCAGCGCGTAGAACCCGGTGGCGGCGAACACCGCCGTCAGGGCCCAGGCCAGCGGCAACGACGAGATCACGGGTACTCCTCGGGGGCGGGGGAGGTGCGGGGGCGCACGCCGGGAGTGGTCGCCGGCGGGGCCCGTCCGGTTCCCGCCCGTACCGGTCCGGTGGGTGCGACGCCGGTCACTCCCGTCGAGACCGTCGGACCGCGGTGGTCGGGTGGCGCGGAGGCCCGGTGGGACCCGTCGGGTGCGGCGCGGTCTCAGGGGCGGACGGCGCGCCGGACGCCGGGCGCGGCCGCCCCGGCGGTCCTTGTCCCGTCCTCGCCGAGCGCGCGCAGGAGGTCCTCGCGGGCCCGGGCGACCCGGGACCGGATGGTGCCGACCGGGCAGCCGCAGACCTGCGCGGCCTCGGCGTAGCCCAGGTCCAGGACCTGGGTCAGGACGAACGCCTCACGGCGGTCGTCGGGCAGCGCGTCGACGAGTGTCCGCAGCAGGACGGCCTCCTGCGCACCGGTGCGCGGCACCGCGCGTTCCAGCACCTCCTGGGTGTCCTCGCCCAGGTCCCGCACGCGGGGCCGGCGGACCGCGGTGCGCACCGCGTCGACGGCGACCCGGCGGGCGACCGACAGCAGCCAGGTGCGGGCGGTGGAGCGGCCCGCGAACGAGGGCAGCGACCGCAGGGCCCGCAGGAACGTCTCCTGGGTGAGGTCCTCGGCGTCGTCGCGGCCGGCGAGGTGGACGAGGAAGCGGTGGACGTCGACCTGGGTCGCCCGCACGAACTCCGCGAGCGCTGCGGTGTCACCGGCACCCGCGGCCAACGCCCACGCCGTCACGGTGGCGTCGTCGTGGCGTTCGGGCACGCCGGTCACGGTAGCCGTCGGCCGTGCGGGGCAGAAGCCCGACCCGGTCACCGTCCGCTCCGTGGGAGCACGGTGTGTGACCGGATCGATGCTGTCCGGACGCTACCGTCGCAGGGTGTCCGACATGTGGGTCAGCTGGTCCGGGGGCAAGGACGCGGCGACGGCGCTGGCCGCCGCGCGGCGGGCCGGAGCGCGGGTGACCGGGCTGCTCAGCACCGTCACGGCCGGGCCCGGTGGCGCGGAGATCGCGGTGCACGGCGTGGGGGCCTCGCTCGTCGCCGCCCAGGCCGACGCGCTGGGCCTGCCGTTGCACCGGGTGGAGCTGCCGCCGTCGTGCCCGGACCGGGAGTACCGGGCCCGGCTGCGGGCCGCGCTCGCGCCGGCCGCCGCGTCCGGTGTCACGGGGCTGGTGCACGGCGACCTGGCGCTGGCCGACGTCCGTGCCTTCCGCGAGGAGGTCCTCGACGGCACCGGGGTCACCGGGGTGTTCCCGCTGTGGGGCGGGGCGACCGGTGCGCTGGCCGCCGGGATGCTCGACGCCGGGTTGCGGGCGGTCGTCGTCGCCGTCGACCCGGGCCGGGTCCCCGCGCGGCTCGCCGGGGCCGCGTTCGACGCGGAGTTCCTGGCCGCGCTGCCACCGGGGATGGACCCGTGCGGGGAGAACGGCGAGTTCCACACCTTCGTCACCGGCGGGCCGGGGTTCGCCCACGACGTGCCGGTCGCGGTCACCGGCACCGTCGCCCGCGACGGCCACGTGCAGGCCGTGCTGGCCCCGGCCGGCTGAGACCGGGCCGGGACCGCCGGGCGGCTCAGCCCGCGGTGCGGGAGGCGAGCAGCCGGAACGCCGGCGTCGGCAGTTCGGGGGCGAGGTCGACCACGCAGGTCCGGGCCAGGATCTCCAGGGTGCGCGGGCAGGCGCCGGGGCCGTGGTCGATCTCGGTGCCGTTCGCCGCGTACGGGTCGAACCCGGGGTGCAGCGGGTTGCGGGCCCGCAGCGAGCGCCAGTTCGTGTAGACGTGCCGGCCGGTGTCGATGAGCCGGTGCACGCCGCGGCGGGCACCGAACTCCGCCGCCGCCTCGGGGGACGGGAAGGCCAGCGCCAGGCCGGCGGCGTGCGCCGGGTCGTGGTGCGGCACCGGCTCCAGGTCGCGCCCGATCCGGTCCGACAGCGCCGACAGCATGATGTCGCGGTGCCGCCCGCGCCGCGCGATCTGCGCACGCAGGCCGGCCAGCTGCGGACGCAGCACCGCCGCGGACAGCTCGGGCATCCGCAGGTTGACCCCGACGATCAGGTCCGCGTCGGCCCCGGCGAATCCGGCGCGTTCGTAGCTGCCCACGTCGTGGTACATCGACGCCCGCTCGAACAGCTTCGGGTCCCGGGTGACCAGGGCGCCGCCCTCGCCGGAGCGGATGTTCTTGTGCTGGTTGAAGCTGAAGGCGCCGGCGTGGCCGATCGACCCGGCCGGGCGCCCCCGGTACGTGACGCCGATGGCCTGGCAGGCGTCCTCGATCACGACGAGGTCGTGGGCGGCCGCGACGTCCATGATCGCGTCCATGTCGGCGACGTGGTTGAGCATGTGCACCGGCAGCACCGCCCGGCTGCGCGGGGTGATCCGGTCCTTGAGGTCGGCCGGGTCCATGGTGAGCGAGTCGTCGACCTCGACCAGGACCGGCACGGCGCCGACGGCGAGTGCCGCGGCGGCCGTCGACACCCAGGTGTAGGCGGGGACGAGCACCTCGTCGCCGGGGCCGACCCCGGCACCGACGAGTGCCGCGACCAGGGCGCTGGTGCCGCTGTTGACGGCCAGTGCGTGCGGGGTCCCGAGGAACCCGGCGAGCTCGGACTCGAACCGTGCGACCTCCGAGCGGTCGCCACCGGTGAAGCGGCCCAGCTCCCCGCGCCCGAGGACCCGGACCGTCGCGGCCATCCCCCGTGCGGTCGTCGCCATGGCGGCGAGTCCCATACCGTGCTCCTCCGGATGCGAACCGTGTGAACCGGACACGACGGTACCGGGCGGGTCGGCACGCCCCGGGAAGGGAGGGTGGGAGCAGCCACAGCGTCCTCACAGCCGAGCCGGGGCACCATCGGTGGCAGTACCGCACCACGTTCGGAAGGAACCGCCCTCCATGCTCATCGACACCCGGCGCGCGCTCCCCGGCTCCATCTTCGAGGCCGAGGTCTGCGTGATCGGCAGCGGTCCGGCCGGGGCCGCTGCCGCGACCGAGCTGGCCGACCGCGGCCTGCGCGTCGTCGTCCTGGAGGGTGGCGGCCCGGGTCTGAGCCGCACCGCCCGCGACACCTACCGGGGCATCACCGGGCGGGGCAAGCACGACCCGGTCGACGCCGTCCGGCAGAAGCGCCTCGGCGGCACCTCCCTGGTGTGGGGCGGGCGCTGCGCTCCGCTCGACGACGTCGACTTCTCCGACCGCGAGTGGATGCCCGGTGCCACGTGGCCGATCCGGCACGAGGAGCTGCGCGCCTGGTACCCGGCCGCCCAGCGGCACCTCGACGCCGGCGCCTGCGAGTACTCGGCCCCGGAGTCGGGCTTCCCGGCCGGCCCACCCGGGATCCACAGCGACACCCTGCGCTGGGACGACCTGTGGCGCTGGAGCCCGCCGACGTCGTTCGCGCCGACCGTGGAGAACATGGCGAAGGCGGGGCGGATCCGGCTCTTCCTGCACGCCACCGTCGCCCGTCTGGAGCGCGACCCGGTGTCGGGCACCGCGACCGAGGCCGTCGTCGTCCCGCGGCCGGGATGCGACATCCGGATCCGGGCGCGGCACTTCGTCGTCGCGGCGGGGGGCCTGGAGTCGGTCCGGATCCTGCTCGCCTCCGACGGCTACGGCGGCACCGGGACCGGAGCCGGGATCGGCGACGAGTACGGCCAGGTCGGGCGGCACTACATGACCCACCCGGTGGGCGAGGTGGGGCGGCTGCGGCTGACCACGGCCGGGCGCACGCTGGGCCTGGGCTATCTGCCCACCGACGACGGCGTCTACGCCCGCCGGATGCTCTCGCTGTCCCCGCAGGTCCAGGCCGACCACCGGCTGGGCAACCTGAAGGCGGCGCTGTGGTTCGCCGACCCGAAGGACGCCGAGCACGGCGACGCGCTGCTGTCGACGTTCGCACTGACCTACTGGGGCCTGGGCAAGCTCCGCACCGGGTTCAAGGCCGCCGGGACGCACGCCCAGTACAGCCACACCACCGACATCGGCCACCACATGCGCAACGTCGCCGCCGACCCGCTGCGGGTGGCACGCTTCGCCCGCGGGTGGGCCCGGCCGCGGATCACCGGGGAGCGGCGGGTGCCGTCGTTCATGCCGCTGGACTCCGCGCACTGCCGGCTGCGGTTCGACGCCGAGCAGACCCCCGACCCGGCGAACCGGGTCACGCTCGACCGCGAGCGCGACGCGCTGGGCCAGCACCGGCTGCGGGTCGACTACCGGGTCTCCGCCGGTGACCGGGAGGCGATCGTGACGTCGCTGACCCTGATCGGCAAGGAGCTGGAGCGGACCGGGCTCGCCCACGTCGACCTGTCCGACGTGGAGCGCGTGCACGACATGGACATGACCGACGGCACCCACCAGATGGGCCTGTTGCGCATGTCGGACTCGCCGCGCACCGGCGTCGTGGACCCGGAGTGCCGGGTGCACGGCACGCCGAACGTGCACGTCGCCTCCAGCGCGGTGTTCCCGTCGGCCGGGGCGGTCGGGCCGACGCTGGCGCTGGTCGCACTGGCCTGCCGGACCGCGGAGCTGATCGCGGCCGACGTCCGGGGCTGAGCCCGCGCGGTCAGCCGCGCAGCAGCGTGACGCCGGTCCCGGCGTCGTCGAGCGCCGCCCACATCTCCTCGAGGGGGAGTGGGCGGTGCCGGGTCCGGGTGATCACCGCGTGCGACGGCGTCGGGACGAACGGGAACACCGCCGCCAGCCCGGCGACGGTCTCGCAGAGCCGGTGGGCGGCCGCGGCCAGGGACCGGACGTCGGCGCCGGGCAGCAGGAGGAGGAACTCCTCGCGCCCGACGCGCACCGGCCGCCCGGCGGACCCGACCTGCCCGGTGAGCAGCCGGGCGATCCCGCGGAGCACCGCGGTCTCGGCACGGAACCCGTGCCGCCGGGTCATCGACCCCAGCCCCTGCACCCGCAGCAGCACCAGGCCCAGCGGCAGGGTCCCCGGCGCGGACCCGTCGAGCCAGCGGTCCAGGAACGCCCGGGTCGGCAGCCCGCTGCGCGGGTCGCGCTCGGCGCCGGGTTCGAGCTCGTCGAGCCGGGTCTGCGCGGCGTCGGCGCGACGGCGTTCCAGCGACAGCTCACGGGCGAGGGTGTCCGCGGCGGCGTCGTAACGGTGGTCGGTGGCCGTGCCGGGGATGGGGACGACCCGGGAGAGCACCTCGTCGAGGCCGCCGGTGTGCCGCGAGCCGAGCCGCGCGCCGAGCTGGTGACGCAGCCGCAGCAGCTCGGAGTGGGCGTCGGCGTGCCGGAAGGACCAGCGGGCGGAGAACAGCCTGCCGCGCTCCAGCGAGCGCGCCGCCCCGTCGACGGCCTCCAGGTCGTGGGCGACGACGGTCGCCCCGGACCGCGGCGTCAGGACGGTGACGCTCCACTCGCGGGCCGCGTCCTCGCCGTCGGTGAGCCGGATGTGCCCGAGGCCGTCGGGGAGCCCGTCGGGGGCGTCGCCGACGGTGGCGACGACGGCGCCGTCCCCGCAGACGGCGGCGAGCCGGTCCCAGACGCCGAGCGCCGGCCGGAGGTACTCCGACCGCTGGACGAGCCCGACGACCGCCATCGGCCGGTCCCGGGACGGGGCGAGGGCGAACTCCTCGATCGCCAGGGCGAGCGCGTCGAGCAGCGGCTTCGTGACGGTCCGTGAGGGGCGGTGCGCGACGCCGGGCATGATTGCGGAGTCCCCGGCACCGATCACTCACGCCTCACTCATTTGCAGTAACGCTTGTCACAAAGTTATACGTGCGTGAACGGTTAAGCGGTTGCCTGTGTGATGCGAGTCTCGGTCCCTCCCCGTAACAGTGCAGCGGCCAGTACCGCACCGATCACGAGGAGTGACGCCCCGATCCACATGGCGCTCGTGAACCCCGGCCCGAAAGACGCCGGGTCGGCCGGGGCGTCCCCGCGGATCCCCGCGATCGCGGGCACGGCCGCCACCGCGAGCAGGCCCGCCGCCCGCGCGATCGCGTTGTTGACCCCCGACGCGACGCCCGCGTGCCGGTCCGCCGCCGCGTCGAGCACCGCCGTGGTCAGCGGCGCGACGGCCGCGGACAGGCCCAGCCCGACCAGCGCCGTCGCCGGGAGCACGTCGGTGAGCCAGGTCGCGCCGGGCCCGATCCGCGACGCCAGCAGCATCCCGGCCGCGGCCAGCAGCAGCCCGCCGGTGACCAGCGGCGCCGGGCCCGTGCGCGTCGCGAGCCGCCCGGCGCGGGCCGACAGCAGCAGCATGAGCACGGTGACCGGCAGGGTCGCGGTCCCCGCCAGCAACGGGGAGAGCCCGGCCACGATCTGCAGCTGCACGGCGAGCATGACGAACAGCAGCCCCAGCGCCGCGTAGACGGCGACGGTCACGACGTTCGCGCCGGTGAACCGGCGCCCGTCCCCGGCGTCGCCGGTGCCGGTGAACAGCTCCGGCGGCACCAGCGGGGACCGGCTGCGCCGTTCGACCAGTGCGAACGTCACGAGTGCCGCCACTCCGGCGAGGCCCGCGCCCCACACCTGGAGCCCGGGGGACGCACCGGCGCCGGCCGCGGTCCCGGCCCAGGTCAGCAACGCCAGCCCGGCGACCGCGAGCACGCTGCCCGGGACGTCGAGCCGGTGCGCGGCGTCGGGGTCACGCGACTCGGGCACGTGCCGCACCGCCACCGCGACGACGACCGCCGCGAGCGGCAGGTTGATCAGGAACACCGCCCGCCACGACCACTCCACGAGCGTCCCGCCGACGAACGGGCCCAGCGCCCCCGCGACCCCGCCGAGACCGGACCAGGCCCCGATCGCCGCCGCCCGGTCCGCCCCGTGGAACGACGCCGAGATCAGTGCCAGGCTGCCCGGGGTCAGCAGCGCCCCGCCCACCCCCTGCAGGGCGCGGGCCGCGGCGAGCACCTCGACGCTCGGCGCCAGCCCGCACAGCAGCGAGGCCAGCGCGAACCAGACCGCCCCGGTCACGAAGATCCGCCGCCTGCCGAACCGGTCGCCCAGCGAGCCGCCGAGCAGGATCAGCCCGGCCAGGGTCAGCGTGTAGCCGTTGACCGTCCACTGGAGACCGGCGAATCCGGCGCCGAGGTCCTCGGCGATGCGGGGCAGGGCGATCGTGACGACGGTGTTGTCGAGCATCGCCATGCCCGAGCCGAGCACGCAGGCCGTGATGACCCAACGGCCGGCCGCGGTGCCGGTGCGCAGTCCGGTGTCCATGGTCGGCGAACACCGGCATGTCCTGGTCTCTTCCGTCGCCGCGACGTGCCGTTCCTGTCAGGGGGTGCCTGCACACTGTCGGCCATGGCGGAACGGGCGGCGCGGCCGCTGATCGGGATCGAGGACCTGGCGGTCCCGGAGTGGGCGCGGACGATGCAGGTGGCCGCCGAGGCCGGGGTCCTCGCCGTCGCCCGGTCGGTGCCGAGGACCGCGATGTCGCTGACCCGGTGGGCGTGGCGGGCCGCGCCGGGATGGACGCTGCTGGCCGGGATCGTGCATCTGCTGGCCGGTGTCGCGACCGCGTTCGGACTGCTCGCCACGGCCGACGTGTTCACCCGGCTGCTCGCGGACGGTCCGACCCCCGAACGGGTGGTGGCGTCCCTGCCGGCCGTCGCCCTCGTCGTGGTGGCGCTGTCGGCGCGCGCAGCTCTCGAGCTCGCCGTCCGTGCCGTGACGACGACGCTCGCTCCCCGGGTCGAGCGGCTGGTCGAGCGCGAGCTGCTGGAGCACGTCGCCGAGGTCGAGCTGATCGCCTTCGACGACGCCGACTTCACGCTGCTCGTGCAGCGGGCCGATCAGGCGACGGCCCGGATCAGGGAGGGCGTCCGGATGGTCGGCGATCTGCTCGGGAACTGCATCGGCCTGCTCGCCGCGGCCGCCACGGTGGGCGTGGTCCATCCCCTGCTGATCCCGGTCGTGCTTCTCGCCGCCCTGCCGCAGGCGTGGGCGACCCTGCGCACGATCCGCAACAGCTTTCTGTCCCACCTGCGGATGATGGCCAACCACCGACGTCTCGCCCTCAGCGGCGGCCTGCTGACCAGCCGCGGCGACGCGGCCGAGGTCCGCGCCTTCACCGTGCAGGGCACACTCCTGGCCGAGCACGCGCGCATCGCCGCGGTGGTCGCGGAGGAATCCGTCCGGGTCGGCCACCGCGCCACGCTCGTCACCGCGGTCGGCCGCGTCCTCGGGGGCGTCGGGGCCGGAGCGGGGTATGCGGTTCTCGGCCTGTTGCTCCACGGCGGATGGCTCCCGCTGGCGCTCGCGGGCACGGGGGTCATCGCGCTCCGGACCGCGACGTCGTCAGCGGTGGGGGTGGTGCTGGGGGTGAACAACCTGTTCGACGCCGGACTGTTCGCCGAGCTCTACGACCGGTGTCTCGTCGAAGCGCGCGACCGCCGGTCCCGCGGGACCGCTGCGCCCGCCGGAGATCCGGACGAGATCCGCTTCTCCGGCGTCACCTTCACCTACCCCGGCCAGCCCGATCCGGCACTGGCGGGGATCGACCTCACCCTCCGCCGCGGCGAGGTCGTCGCGCTGGTGGGGGAGAACGGCTCGGGGAAGTCCACACTCGCCAAGCTCGCGGTCGGGCTCTATCGGCCGCAGACCGGCAGCGTCCGGTGGGACGGCCTCGACACCGGCGGCCTCGACCAGCGCGCACTCCACGACCGGGTGGCCCTCGTGCTGCAGGAGCCGGTGCACTGGCCGGTGTCGGCGGAGGACAACATCCGCCTCGGCCGCCTCGACCGTCCCGACGCCGGTGGGACCGCGCTGGCCGACGCCGTCGAGCGGTCCGGGGCCCGCGCGGTGCTCGACGACCTGCCGGACGGCGGCGCGACGGTGCTGTCCCGGGCGTTCCGGGGCGGCCGGGATCTGTCCGGTGGGCAGTGGCAGCGCATCGCGGTCGCGCGGGGTCTCTACCGCGACGCGGCCGTCGTCGTCGCCGACGAGCCGACGGCCGCCCTGGACGCCCGCGCCGAGCACGCCGTGTTCGGCGCGTTGCGCGAGCCGTCCGGTGGCCGTGACCGGATCACCGTCCTCGTCACGCACCGCCTGGCGAACATCCGCGGCGTGGACCGCATCGTCGTACTCGACCGCGGCCGCATCATCGAGCAGGGCACGCACGCCGAGCTCATGGCGGCCGACGGCCCCTACCGGGAGCTCTTCACCCTGCAGGGGGCCGCCTACGCCGCCCTGTGAACCGTGCGGCCGCGTCCCGGCCGGGGTCAGCCGGTGACCACTCCCGCCCGCCGCCCGGCCTCGGTGAGCCGCTCGGCCAGCAGCGCCGCGGCCGCCTCGTCCACCCGCCCCACCGACAGCCGCAGCATCTGCCGGTCCTCGGGCAGGAACGCGGTGCCGGGGATGGTCAGCGTGTCGTGGTCGAGCAGGAGCGTCCGGACGACGTCGAGGGTCGGGCGGTCCGGGAACGGATGGCGCACCCAGGCGAAGAACCCGCCGAGGGCGGCGACCTCGAACCCACCCGGCCGGTCGGCGAGTGCGGCACCGACCCACTCCCGCCGCCGGGCGATCTCCGCGACCCGGTCGGCCCGCCACGCCCCGGCGCGGGTGAGCCCGGCCACCGCGGCCTCCTGCCCGGTCCGCGGCGCGCAGATGGCGATGCAGTCGAGCAGCTTGAGCACCTGGCGTCGCAACTCGGGGCCCGCGATCACCGATCCGACCCGGTACGCCGGGATGGCCAGATCCTTGGAGTAGGAGTGCAGGCCGACCACGGTCGAACGCCACGCCGGGTCGGCGAACAGCGTGTGCGACGGCTCGGTCGTGTCCGGGCGGAACGAGCGGTAGGTCTCGTCCAGGACGAGCGCGATGTCGTGGCGCCGGGCCAGCTCGGCGAACGCGGTGATCTCCTCGGGCGGGACCGTCACCCCGCTCGGGTTCCCCGGGGTGACCAGCACGATCGCCCGGGTGCGCGGGGTGAGGAGCGCCTCGGCGTCGGCGGCGCGGGGGACCAGGTCGGCGTCGGGCTCCAGATACACCGGCGTGACGCCGCGCATCCGCAGCCACATGTCGTGGTTGAAGTAGTAGGGCAGCGGCGAGATCACCTCGTCGCCCGGTCCGGCGAGCGCGTCGGCGACCACGGCGAACGCCTGGTTGCAGCCCGCGGTGACCACGACGTCGTCGGGCGTGAGGTCCCCGCCGTGCTCGCGGGCCAGCTCGTCGGCGATCGCCCGCCGCAGCGGCGGGATGCCCGGCACCGGCGCGTAGCCGGACAGGCCGGGGTCCCGTGCGACCTCGACGACGCGCTCGACGACCTCGGGTGCCGGCGGGTACGGCGGCGCGGCCTGCGACAGGTCCAGCAACGGGTGCCTCGCGTTCCGCGCCGGGTCCCGCTCGCCGGCCAGCGCGAGGGCCGCACCGATGGGGGAGTCGCTGCCGGCCGCCGTCGTGGGGTCGAGTCGCACCGTGGGATGCCGCCTTCCGGGTCGTCCTGCGTCGGTCCTGCGGTCCGATCGTCGCCGACGAGGTCCGGGCGGTCCAGCGACCCTCGGGATACGGTCGCCGCACGAGGCGTTGCGAGGTGGCACGGTGGTCGAGGAGGTCCGGACGGCGCCCGGCGCGGGGTTCCGCCGCCGGGTCCTGCTCGTCCTGTGCCTCACCGAGATCACCAGCTGGGGCGTCCTCTACTACGCGTTCCCGGTGCTCGCGCCGTCGATCTCGGCGGACACCGGCTGGTCGGTGAGCGCGGTGACCGGCGCGTTCTCCGTGGGCCTCGGGGTGTCCGCGCTGGCCGGGATCGTCGTCGGACGGCTGCTGGACCGGTGGGGCCCGCGCTGGGTGATGACGGCCGGATCGCTGCTGGGGGTGCCCGCCGTCGTCGGGATCGCCGTCGCACCGTCCTGGCCGTGGTTCCTCGCCGCGTGGCTGGTCGCGGGGCTCGCACAGTCCGCGACGCTGTACCCGCCCGCGTTCGCAGCGCTGACCCGCTGGTGGGGGAGCGACCGGGTGCGCGCGCTGACCGGGCTCACCCTGGCCGGAGGCCTGGCCAGCACGGTGTTCGCGCCGCTGTCGGCGGCGCTGCTGGGCGGATTCGGCTGGCGCGGCAGCTACCTGGTGCTCGCCGTCGTCCTACTGGTCGTGACGGTCCCCGCGCACCTGTTCGGGCTGCGCGGCCCGTGGCCGGAGGCCCCCGCCCCGCCCGAGCACGCCGACCCGGGCGCGATCGCGCGCAGCCGCCCGTTCCTGCTGATCGTGGCCGCGGTGTTCCTCGGCACGTTCTGCGGGTTCGCGGTCGCGGTGAACCAGGTGCCGCTGCTCATCGAGCGGGGACTCGACGTACGGACGGCGGCCTGGGCGCTCGGGCTCGGCGGGGTCGGGCAGGTCGCCGGGCGGGCCCTCTACACCCGCGCCGTGGGACGGCTGGCCCCACCGGCACGGGCGGTGCTCGTCCTGGCGGCGCTGGCCGCGTCGACCGCGCTGCTAGGACTGCTGCCCGGCCCGGCGTGGCTGCTGGTCGGCGCGGCGGTGCTGGCCGGCGCCGCCCGCGGGATCACGACGCTGCTGCAGGCCACAGCGGTGTCGGACCGGTGGCCGTCGCGGTTCTACGGGCGGCTCGGCGGGCTGCTGTCGGCGCCCGCGACGGTGGCGGTGGCGGTCTCGCCGTGGGCCGGCGCGGCGCTGGCCGGGCCGCTCGGGGGCTACCCGCAGTTGTTCGCGGTGCTCGCCGGGGCCGCGGCGGTGGGGGCGGTGCTGGCCGTCGGCACCCGGGTCCGTGATCCGCGCTGACCCGGCTGTGGGGCCGTGCCCGTCCCCGGGACCTGCCGCCGGTGGTGGCGCGCCGTGCCTGTCCCGCCCGTCCGGCGACGACCACGGCGCGCCGATCCACCCTCACGGGTGGGCGACGGGCCCGGAACGCACGAAACCGGCCACGGAGGACCGTGACCGGTTTCGGAGGATGTGTGTCCGAGGGGGGACTTGAACCCCCACCCCCTTATACGGGGACTAGCACCTCAAGCTAGCGCGTCTGCCATTCCGCCACTCGGACGTCGCGGTCTCTCGATCGCGTCGTGGGGGAAGCATAACCGAGGCCCACGGCCGGGTTGCGGCGGGGTCGGCACGCGGCGCCGGTGGTAGAACGACGCCCATGACCGCTTCAGCGAACGACGACCCGAGCAGTGCCGAGGACGAGGTCGTGCAGCTGTGTTCGGAGCTGATCCGGATCGACACGACCAACACCGCCGACCCGGAGACCCTCGTCGGTGAGGCCGAGGCGGCCGACTACGTGGCGGAAAAACTGCGCGAGGTCGGCTACGACGTCGAGCTCGTCGAGTCCGGCATGCCCGGGCGGATGAACGTGATCGCCCGGCTCGAGGGCGCCGACCGCACCCGCGGTGCACTGCTGATGCACGGCCACCTCGACGTCGTCCCCGCCGACGCGGGCGAGTGGTCGGTGCACCCGTTCTCCGGGGCCGTGCAGGACGGCTACGTCTGGGGCCGCGGCGCCGTCGACATGAAGGACATGGACGCGATGATGCTGGCGGTCGCCCGCCGCTTCAAGCGCGAGGGGGTCGTGCCGCCGCGGGACATCGTGTGGGCCTTCGTCGCCGACGAGGAGGCCGGCGGGAAGTGGGGCGCGCAGTGGCTGGTCGAGCACCGGCCCGATCTCTTCGAGGGGTGCACCGAGGCCGTCGGCGAGGTCGGCGGGTTCTCGCTGACCCTCGGTGAGGACCAGCGGGCGTACCTGATCGAGGCCGCGGAGAAGGGCATCGCCTGGATGCGGCTGCGGGCCAAGGGCAAGCCCGGCCACGGCTCGTTCCTGCACGACGACAACGCCGTCACCATCCTGGCCGAGGCCGTCGCCCGGCTCGGGAACCACACGTTCCCGCTCACGATCACCGACACGGTGCAGGCGTTCCTGGACCGGATGACCGAGCTGACCGGCGTCGAGTACCCGGAGGACGACCTCGAGGGCGCCCTGGCCAAGCTCGGACCGATCTCGCGGATCATCGGCGCGACCGTCCGGGACACCGCGAACCCGACGATGCTCGACGCCGGGTACAAGGCCAACGTCATCCCGTCGACGGCCGAGGCGGTCGTCGACTGCCGGGTGCTGCCGGGCCGCGAGGAGGCGTTCCTGCGCGAGGTCGACGAGCTGCTCGGCCCGGACGTCGAGCGCGAGTGGGTCACCGACCTGCCGGCCGTCGAGACGCCGTTCGAGGGTGCGCTGACCGACGCGATGCAGGCCGCGCTGCGCACCGAGGACCCGACCGCCGAGATCGTCCCGTACATGCTGTCCGGGGGGACCGACGCGAAGGCGTTCTCGACGCTGGGCATGAAGTGCTACGGCTTCGCGCCGCTGCGGCTGCCCCCGGAGCTGGACTTCGCGTCGCTGTTCCACGGCATCGACGAGCGGGTGCCGGTGGACGCGCTGAGGTTCGGCACCCGGGTGCTCGACCGCTTCCTGCGCACGGTGTGACGGGGACGCCGGGCCCGGCCGGCCCGGCACCCCGCTCCGTGACGGCACCGGCCGCCGGGTGGCAGGGTGGCGGCATGGATCTCTCGGGCAAGGTCGCCCTGGTCACCGGAGGCGCGTCGGGCATCGGCGCGGCCGCGGTCGACCGGCTGGTGGCGGCGGGTGCGCAGGTCGTGGTCGTCGACCGGGACGCCGACGGCGCCGCGGCCGTCGCGGACAGGGCCGGTGGGCTCGCCCACGCGGCCGACGTCACCGACCCCGCGGCGATGGCCGCCGCGGTGGCCGCGGCCGAGGAGCGTTTCGGGCGGCTCGACATCGTGCTGCTCAACGCCGGCATCACGGCGGGCCAGTCCGGCGTCACCGACCTCGACCTGGACGGCTACCGGCGCATCCTCGGCGTGAACCTCGACCACGTGGTGTTCGGGCTCAACGCCGCCGTTCCGGCGCTGCGCCGCGCCGGGGGCGGGCACGTGGTGGCGACCGCGTCGCTGGCCGGGCTGATCGGCCTGCCCGGTGACGCGCTCTACACCGCGACCAAGCACGCCGTCGTCGGCTACGTCCGGGCCGCGGGCCCGGCGCTGGCGGGGGAGGGCATCCGGGTCACCGCCGTGTGCCCCGGGTTCGCCGACACCCCGCTGATCGGCAACGTCCGCGCCCAGTTCGGCGACTTCCCGCTGCTGGGGGCCGACGACGTCGCCGCGGCCGTCGAGCAGATCCTGGAGCGGGGCGAGCCGGGGGAGTGCTGGTACGTGCAGCCCGGCCGCGAGCCCGCGCCCTACGGCTTCCGGGGGGTGCCCAGCCCGCGCGGGGCGGGCACGCCGCCGGAGGTCGGCTGGCAGGACGCCTGAGACGGGTCTTGACCTCGACTGCGGTGCAGGTCACATCCTGGGGGCATGGCCGAGCTGAACCACACCATCGTCCACTCCCGTGACAAGCGCGCCGGGGCGGCGTACCTGACCGAGATCCTGGGGCTGCCCGAGCCGACGTCGTTCGGGCCGTTCCGGGTCGTGCGCGTCGCGAACGGCGTCGACCTGGACTTCATGGACGCCGACCCGGCGACGATCGTCCCGCAGCACTACGCGTTCCTGGTCTCCGACGACGAGTTCGACGCCGCGTTCGCCCGGATCACCGCCCGCGGCCAGGAGTACTGGGCCGACCCCGGCGGGAGCCGTCCCGGCGAGATCAACACCCACGACGGCGGCCGGGGCGTGTACTTCGACGACCCGTCCGGGCACCGCATGGAGCTCATCACGGTGCCCTACGGCGGCTGACGGGCGGGGACCGTCAGAAGGTGGGCTCGGGCAGCAGGCCCTGCTGGGCACCGAGCCGTCGTCGCAGCACGATCTTGCGCACGCCGCCGGGGTAGAGGCGCAGCCGGGACAGTTCCCAGCCGGAGAACTCGGCCTGGATCGCCAGCCGCACCGACGCCGTCAGCCGGGAGACGTCCCCCTCGATGCGCACCGGGCGGTACTCGTACCGGTCGTCGGTCCAGCCGTCGCCGTCCCGAGTCCCGGCCACCCGATTCCCGGCGGCGGAGTCCTCCGACCCGTTCCCAGCGCCCTCGGTCATGCGTGCCTCCCGGTCGTGCCGTGCTCGTCGGTGCCCACCGGATGAACGGCGGGTGTCGCGTCGGGCATTCCCACTGTAAAGGGCACCCGGGCCGGCGGGGGAGGCTCAGACGGGGTCGCTCACGTCGTCGAGCGCGGTGCGGATCTCGGCGGGCAGCACGAGGTCCTCGGCTGCGAGCGAGGCCCGCAGCTGGGCCGCGTCCCGCGCCCCGACGACGGCCGAGGCCACCCCCGGGCGGTCCCGCACCCAGGTCAGCGCCACCGACAGCGGCGAGGTGCCGAGCCCGTCGGCGGCGGTGAGGACCGACTGGACGATCCGCGCCGAGTGCTCGGTGCGGCGCGCCTCCACGTACGAGGCCAGCAGCGCGCTCGCGCCCCGCGAGTCCGCCGGGGTGCCGTCGGTGTACTTGCCCGTCAGCACTCCCCGGCCGAGCGGGGCCCAGGCCAGCAGCCCGAGGCCGTGGTGCCGGGCGGCGGGCAGGAGCTCGGCCTCCGGTTCCCGGGCGAGCAGCGAGTACTCCACCTGCGCCGACACCGGACGGCAGACGGCCGGGTCGGGCCCGGCGGTGGCGCCACCCGCGACGGTCGCCAGCTGCCAGCCGGCCGGGGCGACCAGCCCGGCGTAGCGCACCCGTCCGGAGTAGACGGCGACCTGTACCGCGGAGAGCGTCTCGTCCAGCGGCACCCGGGGGTCCCAGCCGGGGAACTGCCACAGGTCCAGGTGCTCGGTGCCCAGCCGGCGCAGCGTGCGGTCCAGTGAGCGCAGCAGCGCGGTCCGCGAGGCCCGTTCACCCGCGTCGGGGGCGGCCGTGCCGCGCCCGGCGAGGACGACGTCGTCGCGACGCACGGTGCCCCGCAGCAGCCCGCCGAGCACCTGCTGGGCGGCGCCGCCGCCGTAGTCCTCGGCGGTCTCGACGAGGGTCCCGCCGACGTCGACGAACGCGCGCAGCTGGTCCGCGGCGTCGGCCGGGGAGGTGTCCTCGCCCCAGGTCATGGTGCCCAGGCCGACCCGCGACACCTCGAGGCCGCTGCCGCCCACCGGTCTGCGTTGCACGGTCGTCGAGCCTAGGCGCGCGGGCCCGCGGGGCCGGTGAGGGCGCGCAGAGTGACCCCCGTCTCGGCGAGTACGGTGACGGCCCGTGATCATCCAGGAGCCGAGCCGCCAGGACCGGACGACCCCGGACCGGAGCACCCCGGACCGCGGCCGCGACGGGAGCCGTTCGTGAGCTGGCTCGAGGTCGTCGTCCTCGGGATCGTCCAGGGGCTCACCGAGTTCCTCCCGGTGTCCTCCTCGGCGCATCTGCGGATCGTCTCGGCGGTCGGTTTCGGCGGGGACCCGGGGGCGGCGTTCACCGCCGTCTCCCAGCTCGGTACCGAGGCCGCGGTGATCGTCTACTTCGCCAAGGACATCTGGCACCTGTTCCTCACCTGGGTGCGCGGGTTCCGCGACGCGGAGGTCCGCGCCACCGACGACTACCGGCTGGCCTGGCTGGTCGTCATCGGGTCGGTCCCGATCGCGGTGCTCGGGGTGCTGTTCAAGGACCAGATCGAGGGCGTCGCCCGGAACCTCTGGCTGGTCGCGACCACGCTGATCGTGTTCGGTGTCCTGCTCGGCCTGGCCGAGCGCTTCGGCAAGCAGGTCAAGCCGGTCGAACGGATCACCGTCAAGGACGGCATCCTGCTCGGCTTCGCCCAGGCCATGGCGCTGATCCCGGGCGTCTCGCGGTCCGGCGGCACGATCACCGCCGGCCTGTTCCTGGGGCTGACCCGGCCCGCGATCGTCCGGTACTCGTTCCTGCTGGCGATCCCGTCGGTGTTCGGGGCCGGCCTGTTCACGCTGCCCGACGTGTTCGCCGGCGACGGCCCGTCCGGGGCGCAGATGCTCGTGGCGGTGGTGGTCGCGTTCGTCGTCGGCTACGCGGTGATCGCGTGGCTGCTCCGGTTCGTGCAGAACAACACCGTCTACGTGTTCGTCGCCTACCGGATCGCGCTGGGTGCCGCCCTGCTCGCCGCCCTGTCGCTCGGCGCGGTCAGCGCGTACTGACCGCCGTCACTCCCGTAGCCTCGGTCGGCGTGACGACCTTGATCCTGCTGCGGCACGGCCGGTCCACCGCGAACACCGCGGGCGTGCTGGCCGGGCGCACCCCGGGTGTGGAGCTCGACGACCGCGGCCGGGAGCAGGCGGCGGCCGTCGTCGACCGGCTCGCGGCCCTGCCGATCGCCTCGGTCGTGACCTCCCCGCTGGAGCGGTGCCGCCAGACCGTCGCGCCGCTCGCGGCGGCCCGCGGCCTGGAGCCGGTCGTCGAGGACGACCTGGCCGAGGTCGACTACGGCGCGTGGACCGGGCGGAAGATCACCGACCTGCTCAAGGAGGACCTGTGGAAGGTCGTCCAGGCGCACCCGTCGGCCGCGACCTTCCCGGACGGCGAGTCCCTGGCCGGGATGCAGGCCCGCTCGGTCGCGGCGGTGCGTCGCCACGTCGCCCGGGTCCGGGCCGAGCACGGGGAGGACGCGATCGTCCTGGCCTGCAGCCACGGTGACGTGATCAAGGCGATCCTCGCCGACGCGCTGGCCAGCCACCTCGACAACTTCCAGCGGATCGTCGTCGACACCTGCTCGGTGAGCGTCGTCACCTACACCGAGCTGCGGCCGTTCGTCGCGCGGATGAACGAGCAGTCCGGCGACGTCGCGAGCCTGGTCCCCAAGCCGAAGCCCGCCGAGGGCGAGGAGCAGCCGGTGAACGCCTCCGACGCCGTGGTCGGGGGTTCCACGAACGCGTGAGGCGGGGTGATCCACCTCGCATCGTCCCTGGTGGACGCACCCACGGGTGACCGCGGGGATGCCCCCGCAGCCGGATACGCCTACCCTGGGAAGGGTCATGGCACGCGTCATCCACGTCTTCCGCCGACCCGACCGCTTCGTGGCCGGGACCGTCGGCGAGCCCGGCGATCGCGCCTTCTACCTGCAGGCGATCGAGAGCAGCCGCACGATCAGTGTGCTGCTGGAGAAACAGCAGGTCTCGGTGCTGGCCGAACGCATCACGGCGCTGCTGGGCGAGGTGTCCAAGCGCTTCGGCGAGGACAACCTGCTCGGCGCGGCCGTGACCACGGGGTCCTCGGACAACGACCCGCTCGCGGTCCCGCTGGAGGAGGAGTTCCGGGTCGGGACGATGGGCCTGGGCTGGGACGCCGACTCGAGCTCGATCGTCGTCGAGCTGCTCGCGGTCACCGAGGAGGAGATCGACGAGTCGGTCGTCCTCGACGACACCGAGGAGGGCCCGGACGCGCTGCGCGTGTTCCTGTCCCCGACGGCGGCGAAGGCCTTCGCCGAGCGCGCCGAGAAGGTCGTCGACGCCGGCCGTGCCCCGTGTCCGCTGTGCGCCGAGCCGCTCGACCCGGCGGGCCACGTCTGCGTGCGCCTCAACGGTTATCACGACCGCAACCCCGTGGCCGGGACGGAGTGACGCTCGACCTGCGCGACCCCGCGGTGTTCGAGGTCCTGCGCACCGGCCGCATGGACATCACCGGCCGGATGGTCGACGCCTCCAACGCCACCCTCTTCGGCACCGTCTCCCTCGACGGCGTCGAGCTGCGCTGCGTGTACAAGCCGGTGCGCGGGGAGCGCCCGCTGTGGGACTTCCCGGACGGCACCCTCGCCGGGCGCGAGGTCGGTGCCTTCCTCGTCTCCCAGATCTCCGGGCTCGACGTCGTCCCGCCCACGGTGCTGCGCGACCAGGCCCCGTTCGGGACCGGCATGGTGCAGGCCTGGGTCTCCTCGGGGGACGAGAGCGCCCTGTCCGAGCCGCCCGCCGACGGCGCGGGCGACGAGCTGGACGGCGACATCACCGAGGAGACCGTCCAGCTCGCCACCGAGTCGCTGGTCGAGCTGTGCGAGCCGCACGAGGTCCCCGGCGGCTGGCTGCCGGTGCTCCGTGCCCGGGACGGCGCGGGGGACCCGGTGGTGCTGGTCCACGCCGACCACCCGCAGCTGCGGGACATGGCGCTGTTCGACGTCGTCGTCAACAACGCCGACCGCAAGGGCGGGCACGTGATCCTCGCCGGGGACGGCGACGTCTACGGCGTGGACCACGGCCTGACCCTGCACACCGAGCCGAAGCTGCGCACCGTCCTGTGGGGCTGGGTCGGGGACGAGCTCGGCGAGGAGCACACGGCCGTCCTCAAGGAACTGCGCGCCCGGCTGGCGGGCGAGTTCGCCGACGTCCTCGGCGAGCACGTCACCCGCCGAGAGGTCGCGGCGCTGCGCTCCCGGATCGACCACCTGCTCGCCGAGCCGCGCTTCCCCGGCCCGGACGGCTACGGCCCGGCCATCCCCTGGCCGGCGTTCTAGCCGGTCACCTCCAGGAGCCCGAGCCGCTGCGTCGCGCGGGTCATCGCGACGTAGAGGTCCGCCGGGTCGGCCGCCCGGATGCGGTCCGGGGCGACGATCACGACGGCGTCGAACTCCAGGCCCTTCGACGACACCGGGGTGTGCACCGGCACGCCCGGTACCCCCGGGTCCGTCCCGGCCGGGGCGATCACGGCGACCGTGCCGTCGGGGCGGCGGGCGCGCTCGTCGTCGACGGCGGCGCGGACGGCGGCGCCGAGCTCCCCGGCCGGGACCGTGCGCGTCCACGGCTGCTCACCGGTGCTGCGCACCGACTCCGGTGGACGACGGTCCGGGGCGTAGGTCGCCAGCACCGCGGCGGCGGCGTCCATGATCTCCGACGGCGTCCGGTAGTTCACCGTCAGCGTGCGGTGCGTCCAGCGTCCGGCCAGGTGCGGGGCGAGCACGTCGGCCCAGGCCCGGGCGCCGGCCGGGGCGCTGCGCTGGGCGAGGTCGCCGACCGCGGTGATCGACCGCGCCGGGCAGCGCCGCAGCAGCACGTGCCAGTCCATCGCGGACAGCTCCTGCGCCTCGTCGACGACGAGGTGCCCGTAGCGCCAGTCCCGGTCCGACGCCGCGCGCTCGGCCACGGTCAGCGGCACCCCGGCGACGTGCCGCTGCGCGAGCATGTCCGCGGTCACGAAGTCGGTGGGCCGCAGCTCGTCCGGGTCCTCCCCGGCGAGCGACCGGTCCGCGGACTCCAGCACGGTCAGCACCTCGGCGGCGTAGGCGCTGTCCGGCTCCGGTGCCGCGGCCGGTGTCCCGTCCGGGACCGGGCCGAGGAGCTCGGCGAGCTCGTCGAGCAGGGGCGCATCGGCCACGGTCCACGGCGTGCCCGGTTCCCGCCGCAGCGACTCCGGAGCGCCCGCGGCGGCCAGCCGGTCCGGGTCGGCGTACAGCTCGGCCAGAGCCCGCTGCGGGGTCAGCACCGGCCACAGCCGCTCGACGGCCGCGTGGAACCGGGGGTCGGTGCGCAGCGCGTCGCGCAGCTCGGCCCGCATCTCGGCCGACACCTCGGCCGCCCCGGCGGGCTCGACCTCCGGGATGTCCAGCCCGGCCAGCAGCTCCGCGAGCTCCGGCGGGTCCTCCAGGCCGATCTCCAGCCGCTCCAGCCCCCGGTCGACGAGCAGCCGTCCGAGGGTGTCGCGGAAGGTGGCGCGGGCGGTGTTGTGCGGACGCCCGGTGGCGCGGGCCCGGCGGCGCGCCTCCGCGACCAGCGCGGTGTCGATCTCGACGGTGACGTCGTCCAGCTCGATCGGGATCGGTGCCCCGGGCAGCTCCTGGCGGGCGTCGACGGCGCGGCGCAGCACGTCGACCATCACCAGGTCGCCCTTGAGCCGGGCCGTCCCCGGCGGGTCGGTCGCGTCGGCGACGACGCCGTGCGCGAGGCGTCCCGGGGTGGTGAACACGACCGCGGACTCGCCGAGCGCGGGCAGCACACCGCCGACGTAGTGCACGAAACCCGCACTCGGCCCGACGACGAGCACGCCGCTGCGGGCGAGCCGGTCACGGTGGGTGTAGAGCAGGTACGCGATCCGGTGCAGCGCGACGGCGGTCTTGCCCGTCCCGGGGCCGCCCTCGATCACGACGGTGCCCGACAGCGGCAGCCGGATGATCTCGTCCTGCTCGGACTGGATCGTCGTGACGATGTCGCGCATCCGCGACCCGCGCGGCGCGGTGAGCGCCGCGAGCAGCGCCGGGTCCGACGCCGACGACGTCGCCCCGGGCAGACCGCCGTCGCCGTCGAGCAGGTCGTCGTGGAAGGCCACGACGCGCTCCCGCGGCGCGGTGCCCGCGACCGTGTAGTGGCGCCGCCGGCGCATCCCGAGCGGGGTGACCGGGGTGGCGCAGTAGAACGGCTGCGCCGCCGGCGCCCGCCAGTCGACCAGCGCGCTCTCGCCGTCGGCCGGGTCGGTCAGCCCGATGCGCCCCACCCGGGTCGGCGGGGCGCTCCCGATCCCGCCGTCGGGGTCCGCGGCGGGGTCGAGCCGCCCGAAGCACAGCCCCGCGCGGGCCGCGGTCAGCGCCCGTGCCCGGTCCGACCAGCGCTGCACCGAGACGTCGCGCTCCCAGCGGGCGCTCAGCTGCTCCCCGGCGCGCTCGGCGGCCGCGCCGCGGGCGAGCCCGTCGGCGTCGGCCAGCTCCGCGTCGAGCAGGGCGTGCAGCCGGAGCAGGTCCCGGGTCTCCTCGGCGAGCTCCGCCGCGTACCCGGAGTCGGGGGTCGCCGCGGGCTTCCCCATCGTGCTAGAGTGAAAGTGCAGGTCCACGTTCTCGTGTTCTGGGCGCACCCCACAGGGTAGCGTTATCGGCTCGTGTTGCGCATCTCTTCCCGCCGTCTGCGGACCAGTCCGGCCGTCTCGAGGACGGCCATCGCCGTCGCGAAGGTGCCGAAGACCAGCCCCAGGACCCGGGCGTCCAGGGCCAGCCCCAGCGCCGCACCGGCGACCGTGCCGGGCGCCGAGGTCACCGCCAGCAGCGTGCCCCAGCGCGCCGACGCCGTGCCCTGACGCAGGTGCACCACCGTCCCGACGATCGAGTTCGGGATGAACATCAGCAGCGAGGTCCCGGCCGCCACGTGCAGGTCGGTGCCGAACAACAGCACCATCGCGGGCACCGCGAGCAGCCCGCCGCCCAGCCCCATCGCGCCCGCCCAGGCGCCGATGACCAGGCCGACCAGCGTCGCCGTCGGGTACAGGAACCACGGCTGCGTGACCAGCCACGGGGGGACCAGCGCCCCGGCGAGCAGCGGCAGGCCCAGCGCATCGACGACGAGCTTCGCCGCCGTCACCACCAGGACGGCGACCAGCAGCACCCGCAGCAGCGTCTCCGACGCCCGGGCCAGCAGCTTCGGGCCGATCCAGCCGCCCACCGTCCCGCCGACGATCAGGCCGGCCCCGGTCCGCAGGTCCAGCGCGCCGCCGCCGACCGCGTAGGCGGCCGCCCCGGCGACGCAGACGCCGATGTTCGAGATCGTGGTCGACCCGTGGACCCGGGCCCGCGACAGCGCGGTGAACCGGTCCAGCGCGGGGACGAACAGCACCCCGCTCCCGCCGCCGATCATGCCGCCGACGACGCCGCCGACCACCCCGACCACGCTCACCGGTCCGGCGCGACCGTCCTCGTCGGTGGTGGGGGAGAGGCGGGCCATCGGGCCAGTGTCACCCCCGCCCGGCCCGCGGGAGCACGCCGTCCCAGCGGGCGGGAACCGGTTACGGTCGGGCCATGACGCTCCCCGCCCCGCAGCGGATCACCGTCCCCGGCACCACGCTGCCCGAGATCACCCTGTCCGTGCACGACACCGGCGGCGACGGCGACCCCGTCCTGCTGCTGCACGGCTGGCCGGACCGCGCGACCGTGTGGACCCACCAGGCCGCCGCGCTCGCCGACGCCGGGTACCGCGTCGTCGTCCCGGACCTGCGCGGCTTCGGGGACTCCGACCGGCCCGCCGAGGTCGAGCACTACCGGATGCGGGCCCTGGCCGCCGACGTCCTCGGCGTCGCGGACGCGCTCGGCATCGACCGGTTCGCCCTCGCCGGGCACGACTGGGGCGCCTCCCTCGGCTGGGCCCTCACCCTCGCCTCGCCGCGGGTGACCCGCTACGCCGCGTTCTCCGTCGGGCATCCCGCCGCGTTCGCCACCGCGGGGTTCCGGCAGAAGGCGATGTCCTGGTACATGCTCTGGTTCCAGTTCCCCGGCGTCGCCGAGCAGGTGATGCCGGCCGACGACTGGCAGTTCCTGCGCGGCTGGCTGCACGCGACGCTGCCCGAGAGGCACCCGATGGCCGCCCGCCAGATCGCCGACCTGTCCCGGCCGGGCGCCCTGACGACGTCGCTGAACTGGTACCGCGCCAACATCGACCCGGCCACGTTCGTGCCCACCACGATCCCGCAACCCCCGCGGATCACGGTGCCGACGATGGGGGTGTGGAGCGACGGCGACCTCGCGCTCACCGAGGGGCAGATGCGGGGCTCCTCGGCGTACGTCGACGACTTCCGCTTCGAGCGCGTCGAAGGCTGCGGGCACTGGATCCCGGAGGAGGCGCCGGAGGCTGCGAGTGCGCTGCTCGTGGACTTCCTGGCCGCCGCCCGGGACTGATCCGGCGGGCCGGTGGGAACCCGGTCGTGACCAACCGGACACGACCGTCCCGCGCGCGGAGTACCCGCAGCGGGCCAGGATGGGGGCCGGCCCACGCCGGCCCCGGAGCGGGTGGGCGTGCACATCGGACGCGCGGACCGCGCGACGCTACGGACGCATCGACACGGAGGACGCAGGATGGCGGAGAAGAGCCGGATCGGGGTCACCGGGCTGGCGGTGATGGGGGCGAACCTCGCCCGCAACATGGCCCGCCGCGGCTTCCCGGTGGCGGTGCACAACCGCACCACCGCGAAGACCACCGAGTTCATCAAGGACTACGGCGACGAGGGCGCCTTCACCGGCACCGAGTCGCTGCAGGAGTTCGTCGACGCGCTGGAGACCCCGCGCAAGATCGTCGTCATGGTGAAGGCCGGCAAGCCGGTCGACGCCGTCATCGACGAGCTGGCGCCGCTGCTCGACTCCGGCGACATCATCATCGACGCCGGCAACTCGCACTTCCCCGACACCGACCGTCGCGCCGCGTACTGCGAGGAGCGGGGCCTGCGCTTCATGGGCATCGGCGTGTCCGGCGGCGAGGAGGGCGCACTCAACGGGCCGAGCATCATGCCCGGCGGACCGCAGGAGGCCTACGGCGAGGTCGAGGAGATCCTCACCGCGATCGCCGCGAACGTCGACGGCACCCCGTGCTGCACCCACGTCGGCCCCGGCGGCGCCGGGCACTACGTGAAGATGGTGCACAACGGCATCGAGTACGCCGACATCCAGCTCATCGCCGAGGCCTACGACCTGCTCACACACGTCGCCGGGCTGTCCGCGCCGGAGATCGGGAAGATCTTCGAGGAGTGGAACTCGGGCGACCTCGAGTCCTTCCTCATCGAGATCACCGGCATCGTGCTGGCCAAGACCGATGAGAAGACCGGGAAGCCGCTCGTCGACGTCATCGTCGACCAGGCCGAGCAGAAGGGCACCGGCCGCTGGACGGCCATCGACGCGCTCGACCTCGGCGTCCCGCTGACCGGCATCACCGAGGCCGTGTTCGCCCGCACGCTGTCCAACCTGCGCGACGAGCGCCGGGAGGCCTCGACCACGCTGGGCGGCCCGACCCCGGGCTCGGGGAAGAACCGCGACGAGCTCGTCGAGGACATCCGCCAGGCCCTCTACGCGTCCAAGGTCGTCGCCTACGCCCAGGGCTTCGCGCAGATGCGCGCCGCCTCGCAGGCCAACGACTGGGACCTCGACCTCGGCGCGATGGCCCGGATCTGGCGCGGTGGCTGCATCATCCGCGCACAGTTCCTCAACCGGATCACCGAGGCCTACGAGTCCCACCCGGACCTGGACAACCTGCTGATGGTCCCGTACTTCACCGAGGCCGTCGCGAACGCACAGGACGCGTGGCGCCGGGTCGTGGTGACCGCGACCGAGCAGGGCGTGGCGATCCCCGCGTTCTCCTCCAGCCTGTCCTACTACGACGGCTACCGTCGCGAGCGCGGCCCGGCCAACCTCATCCAGGGGCTGCGCGACTACTTCGGCGCGCACACCTACGCGCG
The DNA here is from genome assembly GCF_020131375.1 of Pseudonocardia sp. ICBG1034. Lineage (NCBI taxonomy): Bacteria > Bacillati > Actinomycetota > Actinomycetes > Pseudonocardiales > Pseudonocardiaceae > Pseudonocardia > Pseudonocardia sp. ICBG1034. The sequence continues at coordinate 401,577 of NZ_JAHLEK010000021.1, read as the reverse complement.
CACCGACGCCGACGGCAAGTTCCACACCCGCTGGAGCCAGGACGGCAGCGAGGTCGCCGCGGACTGACCTCCGCGCCGTGACACCCCGGCCCCGGCACCGCCGGGCCGGGGTCGCGGTGTGCCGGGCGGGCCCTCAGCCGTGGGCGGCCGCCGGCCGCACCGTGCCGATCGCGTCGCCGTCGGTCGCCACGGGCCCGTCGTCGTGGTGGTACCTCCCGCCGCGCAGCGCGCTCGCCACCGCGGCGACCAGGCAGGCGACGGCGGCGAACCCGAGCGCGAAGGTCAACCCGTCGGCGAACGGGCCGGAGATCAGCTGCGGGAAGAACTCCCGCCCGGTCAGGTACGCCGACTGTGCGGGCGCCAGCGCGCCGAGGACCTGCGGGCCGAGCAGCGTCGCCATCGGGTTGTAGCCCAGCAGTGCCGCGAACAGGATCCCGACCGGCGGCAGCGCCGCGACCCGGTCCGCCGCGAGCTCCGGCACGCCCTGGGCCATGAGCCCGTCGTGCAGCGACGTGGGCAGCGTCGTCGACAGGCCCGCGATGAGCAGCGAGAAGAACACCCCGATCGACAGCACCGTCGCCGCGTTCTGGAACGTCGAGGTCATGCCGGCCCCGGCGCCACGCTGGTGCGCGGGCAGCGAGTTCATGATCGCCGCCCGGTTCGGGGAGCTGAACAGGCCCATCGCCAGGCCGTTGAGCGCCAGCAGCAGCGCGAACGCCCGGTAGTCGAAGTCCACCGGCAGCGCCAGCAGCGCGAGGAACGTCGCGGCCGCACCGAGCATCCCGACGGTGGCGAAGGCGCGGGCGCCGTAGCGGTCGGACAGGATGCCCGACACCGGCCCGGCGACGAGGAACCCGATCGTCAGCGGGACCATGTAGATGCCTGCCCACAGCGGCGTGGTCTCGAACGGGAAGCCGTGCTCGGGCAGCCAGATGCCCTGCAGCCAGATGATCAGGATGAACTGCAGCCCGCCGCGGCCGAGCGCGGCCAGCAGGCTCGCGATGTTGCCCGCGGTGAACGCGCGGATCGAGAACAGCGAGACGTGGAACATCGGCTCGGGCACCCGGCGCTCGATCCAGGTGAACAGCGCCAGCACCGCGATCCCGCCGAGGATCAGGCCGAGGACGAGCGGGCTGGTCCAGCCCATGACGCCGTCGCCGTAGGGCTGGATGCCGTAGGTGATGCCCATCAGGACGGCGACGAGCCCGACCGCGAACGTCAGGTTGCCCCACCAGTCGATCCGCGCCGCGCGGCGGGCGCCGGTGTCGCGGAGCCGGGCGTAGGCCCAGATCGTGCCGAACACCCCGACCGGGACCGACACCAGGAACACCAGGTGCCAGTTCACCGGGGCGAGCACCCCGCCGACGACCAGTCCGAGGAACGAGCCGGCGATCGCCGCGACGGAGTTGATCCCGAGCGCGAGGCCACGCTGGTGCACCGGGAAGGCGTCGGTCAGGATCGCGGTGGAGTTGGCGAGCAGCAGCGCCCCGCCGACACCCTGCAGCACCCGCATCGTGATCAGCCAGACCGCGCCGGCGTCGCCCTGCATCCAGGTGGCGGCCAGCAGCACCGAGAACACCGTGAAGACGGCGAAGCCCAGGTTGTACATCCGGGTGCGGCCGTACATGTCGCCGAGCCGGCCGAAGCTGACCACCAGCACCGCCGTGACGACCAGGTACCCCATGATCAGCCACAGCAGGTAGTCGATGTCGTCCGGCGCCAGCGGGTCGATCCCGATGCCGCGGAAGATGTCCGGCAGCGCGATCAGCAGGATCGACATGTTGATCGTCACGATCAGCACGCCCATCGTGGTGTTCGACAGTGCGACCCACTTGTACCGGTCGGCCGGTCCCGATTTGTTGAGCATCGCTAATAACTGTAGCTCTCCGGTGCATGTTCGCGCCACGGTCTCGCCCGGCTCGTCCGGTCCGTCCCGATCCTCCCTCGGGTAAAGGAACTCCCAGGTCGGACGGGGTCTACAGTCCGCGGCGTGAGGTGGCGAGGGGTGGAGCCGTCCGCCGGGACGACCCGGCGCGAGGTGCTGCGCGCGGCGGCCGCCGCAGCCCTGCTCGCAGCGACGGGCGGGTGCTTCACGGGCCCCACGGCGTCCCCGCCGCCGTCCCCGGTGCCCGGCGCCCCGTCCGCTCCGCCGACCACCACACCCGCGCCGGATGGCTCGATGTTCTCCATCGCCGACTTCTCGGACTCCCGCACCGGGGCGACGGAGGCGCTCTGGCGGATCCCCGGGAAGGCGGGTCCCGTCATGGGTAACGTCTCGGACGACGGCCGGACCCTGTGGTTGTCCGGGCGCTACGACCGGGAGGTGTACGTGCTCTCCACCGACGACGGGCACCCGATCCGGCGGAGCCCGGTCGGTGACGGCCCGCACGGTCTGTGCGTGTGGCCGCAGCCCGGCCGCTACTCCCTCGGCCACACCGGGATCACCCGATGACCGCCGGACCGACGGCGACGACGACCTCGGCCCGCCGGACCGAGCAGCTGTTCCGCGTCGCCCTGGTCGTGAAGGGCATCGACGGGGCGGCGGAGCTGCTGGGCGCCGTCGCGCTGGTGCTGGTGTCGGGGGACTGGCTGCACCGGGTCGTCGCGCAGATCCTCGCCCGCGACCTGATCGGCCCGCCGGACGGCACCCTGGCCCGGCACCTGACCGAGGGCGTCGACCGCTTCGCCGGTGGGGACCGCACCTTCGTGATCGTCTACCTCGGGCTGCACGGCGTGCTCAAGCTCGGCCTGGTCGCGGCGCTGCTGACCCGCTGGCGACCCGCCTACCCGCCCGCGGCGGTGATCCTGGCGGTGTTCGTCGTGTACGAGCTGGTCCACGCCTGGCACACGCACTCCGTCGTGCTGCCGTTCCTCGCCGCGCTCGACCTCGCGATCATCGTGATGGTGATCCGCGAGTACCGGCTGCTCGGCCGGGAGGCCGCCGACTCAGGCACCGGCAGCGACCGGTAGCCGCTCCAGGACCGCGCGCGCCGCGGCGCGACCGGCCCGGTCGGCGCCGATCGTGCTCGCCGAGGGGCCGTAGCCGACCAGGTGCACCCGCGGGTCGGCGACGACGCCGGTGTCGCGCGGCCCGCCCATCACGATCCCGCCGCCCGGTCCGCGCAGCCGCAGCGGGGCGAGGTGGCCCAGCGCGGGCCGCCAGCCGGTCGCCCACAGCAGCACGTCCGCGGGCTCGCGGGTGCCGTCGGACCACTCCACCCCGTCCGGCACGACCCGGGCGAACATCGGCCTGCGCGCCAGCACCCCGCTCGCGATCCCGGCCCGCACCCCGGGCGTGAGCCCCAGCCCGGTCACGCCGACGACGCTGCGCGGCGGCAGCCCGGCCCGGACCCGCTCCTCGACCCGGGCGACGGCGGCGCGCCCCTGCTCGGGCCCGAACGGCGTGCTGTGCCACTCGGGCTCCCGGCGGGTGACCCAGGTCGTCGCGGCGGCGTACGGGGCGATCTCCAGCAGCAGCTGCACCGCGGTGATCCCGCCGCCGACCACGACGACCCGCCGGCCGGCCATGGCCGCGGGACCGGGGTACCCACGGGCGTGCAGGCTCGTGCCCCGGAACGTCGCGAGGCCCGGGTAGGCGGGGACGAACGGGCGGGTCCAGGTGCCGGTGGCGTTGATCAGGTGGTCGGCGACCCAGGTGCCGCGGTCGGTGTCGACGGTCAGCGGCCCGCCGGTGTCGACGGCCGGCGGCCCGCCGGCGTCGGCGTCCGGCGACCCGCCGGTGTCGGACACCCGGTGGACGTGCACCGGGCGCACGACCCGCAGGTCCAGCTCGCGTTCGATGCGCCCGAAGTAGGCCGGGACGGCGTCGCGTGCGGGGAGGTCCGGGTCGGCGCCGGGGTCGTCGAACCCGGAGCGGACCCCGGCGACGTCGTGGATGCCGTTCACCGTGCGCATCCGCAGCGTCGGCCAGCGGTGCCGCCACGCGCCGCCGGGGCCGTCCTCGCCGTCGAGCACGACGAACCCGGGGCCCGGCTCCAGCCCGCCGCGCCGCAGCCCGGCCGCCGCCGACAGGCCCGCCTGGCCCGCGCCGATCACCACGACCCCGGTCCGCTCCACACCCGGGTCAACGCCCCGGCCGCACACGGTCATCCCGCGGTGATCACCGCTGGGGGAGCATCACGTCCGCCTCGCGGACGCTGCGCGCCCACGACCGGTGATCACGGCTGCGCCGCGGCGCGGACCACGTCGGCGACGTCGGCGTTGGCGCCGCAGACCACCAGGGCGAGCCGGGCGTCCGGGTGCCGCTGCACGATCCGGCGGGCGGCCGGGACCAGGCAGCCCGCGGCCGGCTCGGCCCAGATCCCGGCGTGCTCGGCGAGGGTGAGGGTGCCGCGGCAGGCCTCGGCGTCGTCGACGACGAGGACCTCGTGCACCAGCGCGCGGACGTGGTCGTAGGTCAGCTGCGACGCCGACGGCGCGGACAACGTGGTGATCGCCGAGGAGATCGTGACGGGCGTCGGGCCGCCCGCGGCCAGTGCGGCGGACATCGCCTCGGCGCCGACGGTCTCCACACCCCACACCCGGGTGCCGGGCAGCAGCGCGTGGACCGCGGTGGCGACCCCGGAGATCAGCGCCCCGCCGCCGACGGAGACCAGCACGTCGGTCGGCGGCTCGCCGAGAGCGACGGCGTCGCGGGCCAGCTCCAGCCCCACGGTGCCCTGCGCGGCGACGATCACCGGGTCGTCGAACGGGTGCACCAGCGTCCGCCCGGCCCGCTGCAGCTCCTCGGCCTGCGCGAACGCGGCCGCGACGTCGGAGGTGAGCCGTACGTCGGCACCGGCGGCGCGGGCCGCGGCGACCGACCGGGCCGGCGCGGTGCGCGGCATGACGACGACCGCGTCCACCCCCGCGGCGCCCGCGACCTCGGCGACGGCGAGCCCGTGGTTGCCACCCGACACCGCGACGACGCCCGCGGCGCGCTCGGCGTCGGTCAGCGACGCGAGCTTGGCCAGCACCCCGCGCGGCTTGAACGACCCGGCCCGCTGCAGGTGCTCCAGCTTGAGCAGCACGGGCGCGCCGAGGGCCGCGGACAGTCCGGGGGAGGGGACGGTCGGGGTGCGCACCACGCCCCCGGCGATCCGCTCCGCCGCCGTCACGATGTCTGCGATGCTCACCTGGTCCGCCACCGCCGCAACGTAACCCCGGCCCCGCGGCCGTCCGGGGCCGCCCCGGGCGGCGGCCGTGTGGCCCGTGGCGGCCGCCGCGGAACCGGCGGTGGGCGGGTCGGCACGACCGCGTCGAACCCGCCCGGGATCCGTGCGGCGCCGTTCGCCCGGCTCAGCCCATCGTGCGCGCGCCGTCGATCGCCTCGCGGATGATGTCGGCGTGCCCGGCGTGCTGGCTGGTCTCGGCGAGCATGTGGATCGCGACCCGGCGGACCGACCAGGACGTGTTCGGCTCGAACCACGGCGCGACCGGCAGGGCGTGCGAGGAGTCCAGGTCCGCGGTCCGCAGCACCTCCTCGGTGCGTGCGGCGACCTGCTCGACCCGGGCCCGCAGGTACTCCAGGGTCTCGTGGTCGGCCAGGACGAACCGGGTGTCCACCCACTCCTCGCCGGAGGCGGACCAGTCACCGCCGTTCGCGCCGGCCTCGGCGTCGACGGCGTCCCAGTCGACGGAGTCGTTGTAGACCTCGACGTCACCGAACGCGGCGGCGCCCTCGACGGCGAAGCGGAACCACTGCTCCTCGGTGTCCGCGACGTGCTTGAGCAGCGAGGCGATCGTCAGCGCACTCACCGTGCTGCGGGTGCGCGCCTGCTGTTCGGTCAGCCCGTCGGCGGTCTGCAGCAGGAAGCCGCGGTGCCGTTCCAGGGTGGCGATCAGCTCGGCACGCTCGCCGGTCAGGGCCTGCTTCTCGTCGGTGGCGTTCATCTCCGGGGCCGCCTCTCGGGGTCCGCGGACCGGGGCCGTCCCGGTCCGACGGGAACGACGATAGGACCGATCGCGGACGGATCCGGTCCTCGATCAGGAACTGCCGGCGGGGCGGTCGCCGAGGTCGTGCAGCGCGGTCTCCCAGCGCTCCCGGCGGGCGTCGTCGTCCAGCTCCCACCAGGGGGTGCCGCGCTCGCCGAGGCCGTGCTTGGCCGCGGACACCCGTGTCCGGGCGGCGGCGACGCGCTCGTCGTCGCCGGTCCGCCTGCCGGCCCCGACCTCGGCGCGGGCCCTCCCGAGGTGCTGCTGCAGCGCGGACCGCACGTCGTCGGGGATCGTCGGGTCGGTGGCGCGCCACCGGCGGCCCCGGACGACGATGTACCGCCCGTCCGGGGTCCGCTCGGGTTCGCTCACGGGATGGCGGCGGTGCTCAGCCGCTGACCGGCACCACGTCCGGCGCGCCGAGGCGGGCGGCGTCGGCGGTGGCGTCGTCGGGCATCTTCTGGCTCTCCCGCTCGGCCTCGACCCGCTTGACGTAGTGGTCGACCTCGCGGGCGATCTGCTCGTCGTTCCAGCCCAGCACCGGGGCGACCAGCGTCGCGGTCTCCTCGGCGGCACCCACGCCCCGGTCGAAGGTCTCGATCGAGATCCGGGTGCGGCGGGCGAGGATGTCCTCCAGGTGCCGCGCGCCCTCGTGCGAGGCGCCGTAGACGACCTCGGCCCGCAGGTAGTCCTCGGCGCCGGTGAGCGGCTCGGCAAGGGTCGGGTCGGCGATGAGGAGGTCGAGGACCTCGTCGATCAGCGAGCCGTACCGGCCGAGCAGGTGCTCGATCCGCACCGGGTGCAGCCCGCTGCGCGCGGCGAGCTGGTGGGTCGAGTTGCGCAGCGCCGTGAAGCCCTCGGCGCCGAGCAGCGGGACCTTCTCGGTGCAGGAGGCGGGCACCTTCGCGTCGAGCGAGTGCACGGCCGCGTCGACGGCGTCCTCGGCCATCACGCGGTAGGTCGTGTACTTGCCCCCGGCCACCACGACCAGCCCGGGCACCGGGGTGGCGACGGCGTGCTCGCGGGACAGTTTCGAGGTCGCCTCGGACTCGCCGTGCAGCAGCGGGCGCAGACCGGCGTAGACGCCCTCGACGTCCTCGTGGGTCAGCGGCTGCTCCAGCACCTCGTTGACGTGCGCGAGCAGATACTCGATGTCGGCCGCGCTCGCCGCCGGGTGCGCCTTGTCCAGGTCCCAGTCGGTGTCGGTGGTGCCGATGATCCAGTGCCGGCCCCACGGGATGACGAACAGCACCGACTTCTCCGTGCGCAGGATCAGCCCGGCGTCGCCGCGGATCCGGTCACGCGGGACGACCAGGTGGATGCCCTTGGACGCGCGCACCTTGAACTGGCCGCGTTCGCCGGCGAGGCCCTGGGTGTCGTCGGTCCACACCCCGGTGGCGTTGATGACCTGCTTGGCGCGGACTTCGAACCGGTCCCCGGACTCCAGGTCCTGCACGGTCGCGCCGATCACGCGGCCGGAGTCCTTCAGCAGTCCGACGACGCGGGCGCGGGTCGCCACGTGCGCGCCGTAGGCGGCCGCGGTGCGGGCGATCTCCATGGTGTGGCGGGCGTCGTCGACCTGGGCGTCGTAGTACTCCAGGGCCCCGACCAGGGCGTCCTTGCGCAGCGACGGCACGACCTTGCGGGCGCCGCGACGGGTGAGGTGCCGGTGGTGCGGCAGGCCGCGGGCGCGGCCGGACAGCAGCCCGAGCGAGTCGTAGAGCGCGACGCCGGCACCGGCGTAGAAGCGCTCCCACACGTGGTGCTTGAGCGGGTAGACGAACGGCACCGGGCGGACCAGGTGCGGTGCGAGGGTCTGGATCAGCAGCCCCCGCTCCTGCAGTGCCTCGGCCACCAGGCGGAAGTCGAGCATCTCCAGGTAGCGCAGGCCGCCGTGGATGAGCTTGGAGGAACGGCTCGACGTACCGGACGCGAAGTCGCGGGCCTCGACCAGCCCGGTCGACAGACCACGGGTGGCCGCGTCGAGGGCGGCACCGGCGCCGACGACGCCACCGCCGACGACCAGCACGTCCAGTTCGCGGTCGCCCATCGCCTGCAGCGCCGTGGTACGGGCCTCCGGGGAGAGCGCCACCGATTTCATGATCAGACCTTCCTGAGTGGTTCGTGCTCGTGCTGTCCCGCCGGGGGACTACCCGCTGAACACCCGTCCGATCGCGGGTGTGCCCGGTGTCGCCCCCACGTGTGGTGAGGGCGACACCGGGCGGGTGGTCCTACTCGACGTCGACCCAGTCCAGGGTCCGCTCGACGGCCTTCTTCCACCGGCCGTAGCCCTCGTCGCGCTGCTCCTGCGACCAGGTCGGCTCCCAGCGCCGGGCCTCGTTCCAGTTCTCCCGCAGCTCGTCGGTGTTCTTCCAGAACCCGACGGCCAGCCCGGCCGCATAGGCCGCACCGAGCGCGGTGGTCTCGGCGACGACGGGCCGCGAGACCGGCACACCCAGCACGTCGGCCTGGATCTGCATGCACAGCTCGTTCTGGGTGACGCCGCCGTCGACCTTCAGAGTCTCCAGGGTCACCCCGGAGTCCTTGGTCATGGCGTCGCTGACGTCGCGGGACTGGTAGCAGATCGCCTCCAGCGTGGCCCGCGCCAGGTGCGCGTTGGTGTTGAACCGGGACAGGCCGACGATCGCGCCGCGGGCGTCGGAACGCCAGTACGGCGCGAACAGGCCGGAGAACGCCGGGACGAAGTACACGCCGCCGTTGTCCTCGACCTGGCGGGCCAGCGACTCCGACTGCGAGGCGCCGGAGATGATGCCGAGCTGGTCGCGCAGCCACTGCACGGCCGAGCCGGTGACCGCGATGGAGCCCTCCAGCGCGTAGACCGGACGCTCGCCCTCGAACTGGTAGCACATCGTGGTGAGCAGGCCGGACTCCGAGCGGACCAGCTCGGTGCCGGTGTTCAGCAGCATGAAGTTGCCGGTGCCGTAGGTGTTCTTGGCCTCGCCGGGGGCGAAGCAGACCTGGCCGACGGTCGCCGCCTGCTGGTCGCCCAGGTCACCGGTGATGGGGACCTCGCCGCCGAGCGGGCCCCCTCCGAGGGTCGTCCCGAACGCGGTCGCCGACGACGACGGCTTGATCTCCGGCAGCATCTGGCGCGGGATGCCGAAGAAGCCGAGCAGCTCGTCGTCCCAGTCGAGGGTCTCGAGGTCCATCAGCATGGTGCGGCTGGCGTTGGTCACGTCGGTGACGTGCAGTCCGCCGTGGGTGCCGCCGGTGAGGTTCCAGATGACCCAGGTGTCGGTGTTGCCGAAGACCGCGTCGCCGTTCTCCGCGGCCTCGCGGACGCCGTCGACGTTCTCCAGGATCCACTGGATCTTGCCGCCGGAGAAGTAGGTGGCGGGCGGGAGGCCGGCCTTGCGACGGATGACGTCGCCGCGGCCGTCGCGGTCGAGCGCGGTCGCGATCCGGTCGGTGCGGGTGTCCTGCCAGACGATCGCGTTGTAGTACGGGCGCCCGGTGCGCCGGTTCCACACGACGGTGGTCTCCCGCTGGTTGGTGATGCCCAGTGCGACCAGGTCGGACGCGGACAGTCCGGTCTTGGTGAGCGCCTGCTGCAGGCAGGTGTTGGTGCGCTCGACGATCTCGATCGGGTCGTGCTCGACCCAGCCGGCCTGCGGCAGGATCTGCTCGTGCTCCAGCTGGTGGCGACCCACCTCGTTGCCGCTGTGGTCGAAGATCATGAAGCGGCTGGAGGTGGTGCCCTGGTCGACGGCGCCGACGAACTCGGCCATTGAGCTCTCCTTCTTGCGGGGATCGGGGCGTGGGTGCGGTGGGGACGGCGTTCGGCCGGGTCAGGCCCGCCCGACCTCCTGCGGTGCGTCCTCGGCGGGGATGTAGCGGTCGATCAGCAGCTTGAACAGGCCACCGCCGACGAGGGCGCCGATCAGCGGCGCGACGATCGGCAGCCACCAGTACGGCGTGCCGTCACCGGTGACCCACGCGGTCTCGTACCCGGTGATCCACGATGCCAGGCGCGGGCCGAAGTCGCGGGCCGGGTTGATGGCGTAGCCGGCGTTCGCGCCCCAGGCCATGCCGATGCCCACGACCAGGATGCCGATCATGAACGGGGCCATGTTGGACAGCGGGCCCTTGTTACGCGGGTGGACCAGCGCGAAGATCACGAACACCAGGATCGCGGTGCCGACGACCTGGTCGAAGAACGCCGTCGTGATCGTCGTCGGGTCGCCCGGGGAGGTCGAGAAGATGCCCTGGGTGTCGGTCAGGTTGGGGTCGACCGAGCGGATGAAGTCGGCGTAGACGAACCGGACGATCAGCGCGGCGACGAACGCGCCGAGGGTCTGGGCCAGCACGAACGGCGCGACCTTCCGCCACGGGAAGCCCTCGTAGACGGCGAAGGCCACAGTGACGGCCGGGTTGAGGTGGGCGCCGGAGATCCGGCCCGCCACGTAGACGCCCAGCATCACGCCGAAGCCCCAGGCCCAGGCGATCGAGTCGTAGGCGCCCTTCGAGCCGTCGGGTGTGGTGACGACCTGCGCGACGACGCCGACGCCGAACAGGATCAGGATCATCGTCCCGGCGAACTCGGCGCTCAGCTCGCCGATCAGCGACGGCGCCTTCGGGGCGGCCGACGGGGTCGCCCGTGTGGTCCGTTCCGCGGGTGCGGGATCGGCCGCGGTGTTCTCGGAGCTCGTCATCGAACCCCCTCCTGGTGAGTCCCCCTCACGGGACCGGGCGGCCCCGCTGTGTGACGTGGGACGCTAGGAGTGCTCGCGGTCGTGGGCAACGAGGATCGTTCGACGATGCCGAACGTTGCGGGTCGATCGGTCCATGATCCAGTCCGCGGAGCGTCCGGACGGCCTAGGATCGCTGCGTGGCACGGGCGATCCAGTCGGTGGAGCGGGCGGCGGCGCTGCTGCGGCTGCTCGGCGGTGCGGGGCGCCCGCTGGCGCTGGCCGAGCTGGCGGCGGCGCTGGACCTGCCGCGCCCGACCGCGCACGGGCTGCTGCGCACCCTGCGCGAGGAGGGGCTGGTGGCGCAGGAGTCGTCGTCGGGCCGCTACCTGCTGGGCGAGGGGCTGGGGCGGCTGGGCACCCCGTGGGACCGGCACGACCTGCGCGCCCGGGCGATGAACTGGGCCGACGCGCTGGCGGCGGGCACCGGCTGCGCGGTGTACCTGGGAGTGCCGTCCGCCGACGGGGCCGGGGTCGACCTGGTGCACCACGTGTTCCGGCCGGACGACACACCGCAGCGGCTGCGGACCAACACCACCCAGCCGTTGCACGCGACGGCGTGGGGGAGGTGTCTGCTGGCCTTCGCGCCGGCGTCGGTGCGGGCGGTCGAGCCGCTGGAGACCTACACCCGGGCGACCGTGACCGACCCGGCGGCGCTGACCCGGGAGATCACGGCGACGCGGCGGCGCGGCTGGGCGGCCGACGCCGGCGGCTGGGAGCCGGGCGCCGGCGGGCTCGCGGTGCCGGTCCGCAGCGGGGGCGGGCTGACCGTCGCGGCGCTGGGGATCGGCGCCCCGGTCGAGGAGCTGTTCGCCGCGGACGGCCGCGCCCGCCCGGAGGTCGTCGTCGAGCTCGTCGCCGCGGCCGCCGAGATCGCCGACGGGCTGGAGGGACTGACGTGAGCGGCCTGTCGCCGGGGGAGCGGGTGGTCGCCGCGATCGACCAGGGGACGACGTCGACGCGCTGCCTGCTGTTCACCCGCTCGGGCCGGATGGTCGCGGTCGCCCAGCGGGAGCACCGGCAGCACTTCCCGAGCCCGGGCCGCGCCGAGCACGACGCCTCGGAGATCTGGCGCGCGGTGACCCGGGTCGTGCCCGCCGCGCTGCGCCGCGCCGGCCTGGGGCCGCAGAACGTGGTCGCGCTCGGGATCGCGAACCAGCGCGAGACGACGGTCGTCTGGAACCGCCGCACCGGGGTCCCGCTCGCGCGGGCGATCACCTGGCAGGACACCCGGACCACGGACATCGTCGCCGGTCTCGCCGCCGACGCCGACGCCGCCCGCTGGGCCCGGGTCAGCGGGCTCGGCCCGGCGACGTACTTCGCGGGACCGCGGCTGCAGTGGCTGCTCGACCACGTGCCGGGCGCGCGCGACGGCGCCGAACGCGGCGAGGTCCTGTTCGGGACGATGGAGTCCTGGCTGATCTGGAACCTCACCGGCGGCCCCGACGGCGGCGTGCACGTCACCGACGTCACCAACGCCAGCCGCACGATGCTGATGGACCTGCGCACGCTGGAGTGGTCCGACGCGCTGTGCTCGGCGCTGCGGGTGCCGCGGGGGATGCTGCCGACCATCGTGCCGAACGCCCGCGTCTACGGCCGGTGCTCCGGTCTGCTGGACGGTGTGCCGGTCGCCGGTGCCCTCGGCGACCAGCAGGCGGCGCTGGTCGGCCAGACCTGCTTCGCGCCCGGCGAGGCGAAGTGCACCTACGGCACGGGTGCGTTCCTGCTGAAGAACACCGGCTCCCGCATCGCCGGGTCCGAGGCCGGCCTGATCCCGACCGTCGGCTACCTGTTCGGCGACCGGCCGGTCTACGCGCTCGAGGGCTCGATCGCGATGACCGGCTCGCTGGTGCAGTGGTTCCGCGACGCGCTGGGCATGATCTCGACGGCGGCCCGGATCGAGACGCTCGCACTGACCGTCCCGGACAACGGCGGCTGCTATGTCGTCCCCGCCTTCTCCGGTCTCTACGCCCCGCACTGGTACCCCGACGCCCGCGGCGTGATCGTCGGTCTGACCTCCTACATCCACCGCGGCCACCTCGCCCGCGCGGTGCTGGAGGCGACCGCGTGGCAGACCCGTGAGGTGCTCGACGCGATGAACGCCGACTCCGGCCTGCCCGTCACCCGCCTGAAGGTCGACGGCGGCATGACCGCGAACCACCTGCTCATGCAGTGCGTCGCCGACGTCCTGGATCTCACGGTGGAACGCCCCCTGGGTTCGGAGGCGGTGTCGCTCGGCGCGGCGTACGCGGCCGGCCTGGCCGTCGGCTACTGGCCGGACCCGGAGGTGCTGCGCCGCAACTGGCACCGGGCGGCCGCCTGGGAGCCGACGATGGACCCCGGCCTGCGCCGCCGCGAGCACGACAACTGGCGCCGCGCGGTGCAGCGGAGCACGGGGTGGGCGCGCCCGGACTGAGCCTCGGCCGCCGGGCCCGCCCCGCCTCGGCGGGCGGTGCCGCGCACCCCTCACGTTTCTGCCGCCCGCCGTCGACGCCGTCGGACCCGGTCCCGGTACTCGCGGTCCCGCATCTCCTGGACCCGGCGCACACCGACGTCGAGCAGGCGCCCGGCCACCGGCCGGAACCAGTCGACCCACTCCGCGGGGACACCGGTCACGATCCGCCGGGCGCCGGTGTCGGTCACGTCCTTCCAGAGGATCTCGTGGGCCCGCGCGGTCGCGAGGACGAGCAGCCGTCGACCGTCCTCGGGGTCCGGCTCTCGCTCGATCAGATCGCGCTCCTCCAGCCGTGCGAGCAGCCGGGCGGTACCCCCGGTGGCGAGCCCGACGGTCTCCGCGACCTCGGCGCCCGTCATGGCCCGCCGGCCCAGCAGCAGCTCGGCGAGCACCGTGTACTCGTGCACCGTCAGTCCGAAGCGCCCGGCAACCGACCGGATCCGGTAGAAGCCGAGCAGCTCGGCCCGGGCGAGGAGCGGTCCGAGTTCCTCCGCGGTCTCGTCCCGGACCAGCCGGTCCTCCTCCGCCTGCCTCGCACGTGCGTCCCGCTCGGTGACCTGCCGGCCGGTGTCCCGATGATCGGGGTCCTCCCGATCGGTGTCCCCGGGGTCCCCGGTCGTTCCGTCGGACTCCGGCGGCTCGACGGGGTCGGTGCTCCGGCTCCCCGGAGGGAGGTTCGGACGAACTCGCTTACCGGGTAAGCGAATTCCTCGGACCTCCCCACCCGGCGCCCGGGCCGGATCGTCCTCCGCACTCGGACGACCCGCCCCGGAGCCGGAGCCGGAGCCGCAGCCGACGTCGGAGCCGGGGCCGGAGCCGCAGCCGACGTCGGAGTCGGAGATGGCGCCGGGAGCGGGCGATGTGCCGCTGTCGGACGGACCCGGGGACCCTGTTCCGCGAATTCGCTCACCCGGTAAGCGAATTCGCGGAACAGAGGTACCCCGCGGGCCCCGGTCGGGTCCGCCACCGGCTGTGGCGTGGTCCGTGTCGCGCTGCATGGGGAAGCGGTAGCAGTCCTGCCGGTCCGCCGCGCCGGAATCCGTCGGACGGTTCGCGATCGTGGTGCCCGTGTCGGTGCCGGTGGGCCGCGGGGTGGTGCGGTGGGTCAGCGGGTGAACGCCCCGGCGTCGGTCAGGTCGGCGGTGCGGGTCTCGTGCAGGCCCCACACGCACAGGCCCGACACGGCGGCCAGTCCGGCGATCAGCAGCGACACCGGCCAGGACGCGCCGGTCGTGGCGACCAGGCTCGTCGCGAGCAGTGGCGTGATGCCGCCGCCGACGATGCTGGAGGCGTTGTAGCCGATCGACGCGCCGGTGTAGCGGTAGCGCGTCGCGAACAGCTCCGGCAGGAACGCACCCATCGGGGCGAACACACCGGCGAAGGCGATCATCGCGACCGAGAAGCCGACGGCGATGAGGACCCCGTCGCCGGTCCCGAGCAGCCAGAACAGCGGGAACGCCCACAGCACCGCCAGGATGCAGGCCCACAGACACACCCGGCGCCGTCCGACCCGGTCCGAGAGCACCGCGAGGACCGGGGTCGCCACGCCCATCACCGCCGCCGCGACCATGGCCGCGACCAGCAGGGTCGTCCGGGACAGACCGAGCTCGGAGGTGCCGTAGGACAGGCTGAACGTGGTGACCGTGTAGAAGATCGTGTGGGTGATGATCATCCCGCCGGTCGCGAGGAGCAGGGACCGGGGCTGGCGGCGCACCACCTCGGCGACCGGCGCCTTCTCACGCTCCTGCTCGCGCATCGCCTTCTCGAACACCGGGGTCTCGGCGATCCGCAGCCGGATGTAGAGCCCGACGACCACCAGGACCGCGCTGGCCAGGAACGGCACCCGCCAGCCCCAGGCGGCGAACTGGGCGTCGGTCAGGGCGGCGGAGAGCGCGAGGAACGCCCCGCTCGCGATGATGAACCCGACCGCCGGGCCGACCTGCGGGAAGCTCGAGTAGAGCCCGCGACGTCCCTCGGGCGCGTGCTCGGTGGCCATCAGCACCGCACCGCCCCACTCGCCGCCGAGCCCGAAGCCCTGCAGGAACCGGCACAGCACCAGCAGTACCGGCGCGGCGATCCCGATCGTGGAGTACGTCGGCAGCAGTCCGATCGCGACGGTGCCGACGCCCATCGTCAGCAGCGAGACCACCAGGGTCGCCTTGCGGCCGACCCGGTCGCCGAAGTGCCCGAAGGCGACCGCACCGACCGGGCGTGCGACGAACCCGACGCCGAAGGTCGCGAACGCCGCCAGCGTGCCGACCAGGGGGTCGAGGTCGGGGAAGAACAGCGTGCCGAAGACCAGGGCCGCGGCGGTGCCGTAGATGTAGAAGTCGTAGAACTCGATCGCGGTGCCGATGAAGCTGGCGACGGCGATGCGCTGCGCCGACATGGTCGGTGCGGCGGTCCCCGCGGCCGGCCCCCTCGTCGCACCCGGTCCGGTCGATGCGTCCGGTTCGGTCACTGGTCCCCCTCCTCGCGCGGCATCCGCCGCAGCAGCTCCGGTCCGAAGCGGGTCACGTGGGCCCGCGCGGCGGCCTCGGCGCGGGCCGGGTCGCCGGAGGTGATGTCGTCGAGCAGCGTGCGGTGGCTGTCGGCGATGTCGCCCAGGTCGTCGTAGAGGTCGCGGGACAGCCGGAAGACGTGCTGCAGCGGCGCGGAGATCGTCTCCCAGGTGTGCAGCAGGCGTCGTCGTCCGCAGAGCTCGTGGATCCGGCGGTGCAGTGCGAAGTCCAGGGTCACCGCGGCGGCGCTGTCCCGCGCGGCGCAGGCGGCGTGCAGGTCGTCGACGATCCGGCCGAGCTCCCGGGCGTGCTCCGCCGATCCGGTCGTGGCCAGGGCCCGCACGGCCAGCGGCTCGGTCGCGGCGCGCAGCGCGATGATCTCCTCGGCGTCGTCGGCGGTCAGCGTCGCGACCCGGGCGCCGCGGCGGGGGAGCAGCACGACCAGCCCCTCGGCGTCGAGCCTGCGCAGCGCGTCGCGGACCGGGCCGCGGCTGATCCCCAGCCGCGCGGCGAGCTCGCGTTCGACCAGCCGGTCACCGTCGCGCAGCTCCCCGGACAGGATCAGGCCCCGCACCCGGTCGGCCGCCGCGTCGCCGAGGCCGGGATGGGCGGCGAGGTCCCCGACCTCGGCGTCGGGCTGGTCATCCGGCCTCCAGCTCCGCCCGCAACCGGTGGGCGACACCGGACCCGGTCACCGGCTCGAGGTCGTCGCGGGTCACCGCGGCGCCCGCGGCGACGGCGCGGCGCAGCGTGACACCGTCGGCCAGCCCGATCGGCAGGAACCCGCCGGTCCGGGCCGCGGCGGCCGGGCGGACCACCCCGTGCACGGTCGAGCCGCCCTCGCCGTCGAGCCGGTCCCCGGGGACCAGGTCGCGCTTGGCGGTGGCGACGACGTCGGCCACCCAGCCCCGCGGCCGCCCGGAGTCCGCGCCGCGGGCCCCCGCGGCGCACACGCTCTGGGCCAGCTCCAGCCCGATGAGGTGGTACGGCCGGTACATCGCGGTGTAGCGGCCCGAGGGGTCGGTGCGCAGCCCGTAGTTCGCGAAGCAGCCCGCGACGTAGTCGCTCGGCGCCTCCAGCGTCACGTAGACGCCCCACCGCAGGTCCCGGTCCACGGGGCTCCCGTCGCGGTGCAGCGACGACACGACCTCCACCGTCCCGGTCCGGTCCAGCACCCCGCCGGCCTCGCGCGGGATGCACACCTGCTGCAGGTCGTCGGTGCCCGCGGGCGGGAAGGCGAGCCCGTCCTCCGGCGGGAGCAGGCCGGTCGCGTTCGCGACGGCGGCCATCTCGATCGCGGACTTCGTGCCGTCGAGGAAGGAGTTGAACATGACCGGGTTCAGCCCGGACTCCGCCGCGTGCTCGGGGGTGAACCCGTAGTGCCCCCACACCGTCTCCGGCGTAGAGCGGTGGTACTCCGGCAGGTACTTGGTCCCCTTCCCGGCGGCGACGACAGCGAAGCCGTTGGTCCGCGCCCAGTCCACCAGCTCGCAGATCAGGCTGGGCTGGTCGCCCGAGGCCATCGTGTAGACCACGCCCCGATCGGCCGCACGGGCCGCGAGCACCGGACCGACGAGCACGTCGGCCTCGACGGTCACCATCACGACGTGCTGCCCGGCCTCGATCGCGCCCAGCGCGTGCGCGGCGCCCGCGACGGGGGAGCCGGTCGCCTCGACGACGACGTCCACGTCGTCGGCCCCGAGCACCGCGTCGACCGAGGTCGCGACCCGGGTCCCGGTGAGCCCGGCGGTGTCCAGCGCGGCGCGGCCGCGCTCCTCCGAGAGGTCGACGACGGCGCTGACCTGCAGGTTCGGCACACGGGCCGCCTGGTGCAGGAACATCGTCGCGAACGTGCCCGCACCGATCACGCCGGCCCGGACCGGTGTGGAGCGCTGCTGCATCGTCTCGAACAGACCCATCCGGTGCCCTCCACGCCGCGCCGCCGTGCCACCCCGCTGTGGCCGACGATCGCACCGTGCGCCGGTGCACGGTCGACTGTCAATGGTTGACCAGACTCTGGAACGCCGCGATGTGGTCGCTTGCTCACGATGTGGGTGATCTGTCACGGTGTCGACCGGCCCGGTCACCGCCGTCCGGGCCGGTCGACACCGAGGAGCGAGGCCGATGGGGCCCGAGATCATCGCGATCGCCGTGCTGGTGGTCATGTTCGTGATCGCCACGACGATGCCGGTCAACCTCGGCGCACTGGGGTTGCTGGGCGCGACCGCGGTCGGGATCGGCGTGCTGGGGCTGAGCCTCGACGACGTCCTCGCGGGCTTCCCCGGAGACCTGTTCCTGCTGCTCGTCGGGCTGACCTACCTGTTCGCGCTGGCGACGGCCAACGGCACCGTCGACCTGATCGTCCACTGGGCGATGCGGGCGGTCCGCGGACGGCTGGTGCTCGCGCCGTTCGTGTTCTTCGCGATCTCGTGCGGGCTCTCGGGGCTCGGGGCGTTGTTCGCGGTCGCGATCGTCGCACCGCTGGCGATGCCCTTCGCCCGGCGCTACGGCATCAACCTGCTGCTCATGGGCATGATGGTCGTGCACGGCGCGCTCGGCGGGGCGTTCTCGCCGATCACCGTCTACGGCGCGTTCGTGAACTCGACGATGGCGGGCGTGGGCCTGCCCAGCGACCCGATCGCGCTGTTCCTGACCCCGCTCGTGGTCAACGTCGTGATCGCCGTCGTGATCTTCCTGGTGCTCGGAGGCCGGTCGCTCGTCGGGCGCACGGTCGACCCGGTCGAGGCTCCGGACGCCGACGCCGACGCCGCCCCCGCCGGGGGCACCGGGGCCGGGAGCGGCGCCGCGGCCGGCACCGTGACCGGGGCCCCGGTCGTCGGCCGGGTGGGGCTGGAGCAGGGCATCACGCTGGCCGGCATCGCGCTCATGGCCGTCGGCTCCGCCGCGTTCGGCTGGGACGTCGGCGTCGTCGCGCTCGCCGTCGCGATCGTGCTGCGGCTGGTCGCCCCGCGCCGCCCGGACGTCGTCGGGAGGATCTCCTGGTCCACCGTCCTGCTGATCTGCGGTGTCGTCACCTACGTCGGCGTGCTCCTGGAGGCCGGTGCGGTCGACCTTGTCTCCTCGGGGATCAGCGGGATCGGCGCACCGCTGCTCGCGGCGCTGCTGCTCTGCTACGTCGGCGGCGTGCTCTCGGCGTTCGCGTCCTCGGTGGCGATCCTCGGCGTCGCGATCCCGCTGGCCCTGCCGTTCCTGCAGCAGGGTGAGGTGTCCGCGGTCGGGATGGTGGCGGCGCTCGCGGTGGCCGCGACCGTCGTCGACGTCAGCCCGTTCTCCACGAACGGGGCGCTGGTGCTCGCCAACGCGCCCGCCGACGTCGACCGGGACCGCTTCTACCGGCAGATGCTCGCCTACGCCGGCGTGGTCGTGCTGGTCGGTCCGCTGCTGGCCTGGGCACTGCTCGTACTGCCCGGGGTGCTCTGAACGGGTTAACGTCCGGGCATGAACGACGCCGCCGTCGCCGCCGGGCGCCTCGCCCGTGGGCTGGAACCGCTGCACTCCCAGGTCTACTTCGCCCCCGAGGGCGAACCGGCCTACACCGCCGCCGGGCTGGAGCCGGGCCGGATGAGCTACTTCGCCCCGCGGGCCGCACCGATGGGCGCGGTCGGCGCCTCGGTGGTCACCGCGACGTTCTACAACTTCTCCCCGCGCCTGGTCGCGAAGTCGGTCCCGCGGGCGTGGGACCTGGTGTCCGCACCGGACCTGCTCGACGTGCGGTTCGCCGTCGCCGACGCCTCGCTGCGCCGCACCCTGGGCGACGACGCCGTCGCCTCGCCCGAGATGGCCGAGGCCGCCGGGCTGGCCCGGACCGCGGCCGGGGCCGTCACCCCCGACGGGCGCCCGCTCGCCGCCGGGCACCTCGACGTGACCTGGCCGACCGCGCCGCACCTGGTCCTCTGGCACGCGCTGTCGATCCTGCGCGAGCACCGCGGCGACGGACACATCGCGCTGCTGGTCGAGGCCGGGCTGTCCGGGCTGGAGGCGCTGGTCACCGCGACCGCGACGGGCACCGGGTTCACCGTGGCCTTCGCCCGCGGCAGCCGCGGCTGGTCGGCCGCCGAGTGGAACGCCGCCGTCGCCGGACTCGCGGACCGCGGCCTGCTGCAGCCGGCCGACACGGCCGGGGACGACGCCGTCGAACCGGTCCTGACCGAGGAGGGCACGGCGCTGCGCAAGCGGATCGAGAACGACACCCATCGCCTCGGCGCCGCCCCGTGGTCCGCGCTCGGCGCCGACGGAGCCGCGCGGCTCGGGGAGCTCGGCGGGGCGTTCGTCCGGACGGCCCTGGCGAACGGGGCGTTCCCCGCCGAGGGGGTCTTCGCGGCGCGTCCGAAGGGCTGATCGCACTCCGCGCCCGGCCTCAGGACGGGCGCGGTGTCCCGACTGCCCGATATGGTGCGCTCCGCAACCGACCATCGTGGTCGGTGTGGTGACCTGCAGGAGGACCCCGGTGCTCGAGATCAGCGGCCTCGAATGGGCCGTCACGATCGGCGTGATCATCGCGCTGCTCGCGTTCGACCTCGTCCTGGGCTGGCTGCGGCCGCACCGGGTGGGATTCAAGGAGGCCACCGCCTGGTCGGTGTTCTACATCCTGGTCGCGATCGCGTTCGGGCTGGTGTTCGCGACGATCCACGGCTGGGACTTCGGCACCCAGTACTTCACGGGCTACATCGTCGAGAAGAGCCTGTCGGTCGACAACCTGTTCGTCTTCGTCGTGATCATGACGACGTTCGCGGTGCCGGAGGAGCACCAGCACAAGGTGCTGACCTTCGGCATCGTGCTCGCCCTGATCATGCGCGCGATCTTCATCGCGGTCGGGGCGACGCTGCTGAACCTGTTCTCGTTCATGTTCCTGGTCTTCGGTCTGCTCCTGCTGTGGACCGCCGTGCAGCTCTACCGGCACAAGGACGAGGACCCCGACATCGAGGACAACATGGTCGTGAAGGGTGCGCGCAGGCTCTTCCCGGTCACCGAGGAGTACGACGGCGGGAAGCTGTTCACCCGGGACAACGGCCGCCGGGTCGCCACCCCGATGTTCATCGTGCTGGTCTCGATCGGCGGCATCGACCTGCTGTTCGCGCTCGACTCGATCCCCGCGGTGTTCGGCGTGACCCAGGAGGCGTTCATCGTCTTCACCGCGAACGCCTTCGCCCTGCTCGGCCTGCGGGCGCTGTTCTTCCTGGTCAAGGGCCTGCTGGACCGCCTGGTCTACCTCTCGACCGGCCTGGCGGTCATCCTGGGCTTCATCGGGGTGAAGCTGGTCCTGCACTGGGCCCACGTCGACATCAACCCGGCCGTCCCGGAGATCCCGACCATGGCCAGCCTGGTCGTGATCCTGGGGATCCTCGCCGTGGTCACCGTCGCGAGCCTGATCAAGACGCGCAACGACCCGTCGATGACCGCCCACGCCGGGTCGCTGCGTGCCCGCAAGGAGCGCTCCGAGCAGCGCGACTGAGCCGGTCCGGCCGGCCCGGCGCTCAGCCGGGCAGGCCGGCCAGGCCGGGCCCGCCGAGCGGGGTGACCTCGATGTAGTCCGGCGGGGCGGTGAGCAGCGCCAGCACGTCGCCCAGGCCGCTCTCGCCGATGTCGCGGCTCAGCGCCGCCTCCGACGACGCGGCGTCGGACCACATCTCGGTGACCCAGACGACGTCGGGCTCGTCCGGGGTGGCGTTCACGACGTAGGCGAGGCAGCCGGGCTGGGCGGCCATGTCGTCGGCGACGCGGAGCAGCGCGCCCGCCAGCTCGGTCCCCTGTCCCTCCAGGGCCACCATCCGCACGTACCGGCCGACCCGCTCGCTCGTGTCCACGGCGGCGACCGTAGACGGCCCCTCCCGGCGTCGCGGGGCCGGGGCGGGCTCGGCCGGCGGGCTGGTCGGCGTCGCCGGGGCCGCCCCTCCGCACCGGAGGCGGCGCCGACGATCTCCTCGGGTGCCGTGGTTCCGGTCCACTCCGATGCGCCCGCCGCCATCCAGGACAGGATCGGACCGGAATCGGCGGCACACTGGTCGTCGTGATGGGGACATCGGCGCGGCTGCTGCGCCTGCTCGGGCTGCTGCAGGTGCCGCGCGACTGGACGGGGCCCGCCCTGGCCGAGCGCCTCGACGTCGACGTGCGCACCGTCCGCCGCGACGTCGACAAGCTCCGCACCCTCGGCTACCCGGTCCACTCCACACCCGGGGTGACCGGCGGCTACCGGCTCGGCGCCGGGGCCGCGCTGCCACCCCTGCTGCTCGACGACGACGAGGCCGTCGCCGTCGCGGTCGGGCTGCGGACCGCCGCGGGCGGGTCGGTCTCGGGCATCGAGGAGACCTCGGTCCGGGCCCTGGCCAAGCTGGAGCAGGTCCTGCCGAACCGGCTGCGCCGCCGCGTCGCCGCGCTGGGCACCGCGACGTCCACGCTCGCCGCGCGCGGCCCGACCGTCGACGCGGACGTGCTGTCGGCACTGGCCGCCGCCTGCCGTGACCACGAGGTCGTGCGGTTCGACTACGTCGCGGGGGACGGGACCGAGACCCGCCGGGTCGCCGAGCCGGAGGGTCTCGTGCACACCGGGCGCCGCTGGTACCTCGTCGCCTGGGACACCGGCCGCGACGACCGCCGCACCTTCCGGGTCGACCGGATGCGGCCCAAGCTGCCCGCCGGGCCGCGCTTCGTCCCGCGCCCGGAACCGGACGGCGGGCTCGCCGCGTTCGCCCAGCGCGGCATCTCCTCGGGTGCCTACCCGCACCGGGCGCGGATCGTGTTCCACGCCCCGGCGGAGCGGATCGCCGAGCACGTCACCCCGGCGTCGGGGATCGTGACCGACCTCGGCGGGGACCGCTGCGAGCTCGCGGCCGGGGCCTGGACCCTGGAGTCGCTGGCGGTGTGGCTGTGCTTCTTCGGCGTCGACTTCGAGGTGGTCGAGCCGGTCGAGCTGGTGGAGCACCTCGACGCGGTCGCCGCCCGCCTCGGGCGGGCCGCGGACCACGCGCGCGCGAACGGCGGCGGCTGACCGGACCGCTCAGCCCACGGCGCGGACCGCGCCCACGGGCGCGCCGTGGCCGAGCACGTCGGTGCGGGTCGCGGCGGTGAGCGCGTCGGACCCGGCGCCGAGGGACTCCAGCACGGCGCGGGCGACGACCGGCAGCGGTCGCGGCGACCCGTCCAGCACGGTGACGGCGAACGCCCGCCCGTCGGGCAGCGCGGCCGCCAGCACACCCTCGGCGCCGTCCTTGACGACCAGGCCCGGCACCGCACCGGCCAACCGGGTCACCGGCCGGTCCGTGCCGCCGACCCACCACGGGTGTGCGCGGACCGCGGCCGCGACCCGCCCCTCGGGGGTGTCCGGTGCGGCCGTCGCCAGCGTCGCGAAGGCCCTGGCCAGCCCGGCCGGGGTGGTGCCGAACAGCGGGGCGCCGCAGCCGTCGACGGTGGTGACGCCGACCGGCGCCCCGGTCAGCTCGGCGACGGTCTCCCGGACCAGCCGCTGCAGCGGGTGCGCGGGGTCGCGGTAGCCGGCCGTCGGCCACCCCGCGGCCACGCAGGCGGCGAGCATCGCGGCGTGCTTGCCCGAGCAGTTCTGCAGCACCGGCGACGGTCCCGTCCCCGCCGCGCGGACGGCCGCCGCGGCCGCCGGCTCCAGCGGCAGGTCCGGGGTGTTGTCCAGGTCGGCCTCGTCGAGCCCGGCACCGATGAGGATGCGCCGGACGCCGTCGACGTGGCCGGGCTCGCCGGAGTGCGAGGCACAGGCCAGCGCGAGCAGCTCGCCGTCGAGGTCCAGTCCGGCCCGCAGCATCGCCACCGCCTGCACCGGCTTGAGCGCCGAGCGCGGCAGGAACGCCACGTCCGGGTCGCCGGAGCCGGTGACGGTGCCGCCGGGGCGGTGCACCGCGACGGTGCCCAGGTGCACCGACTCCACCGTGCCCGCCCGCTCCACGACGGCCAGCGGGACGGCGGCGGCCAGGACGGGTGGGACGGTGCCTGCCGTGTTCATGCGGCCGACGCTACGTCCGCCGCGGCGGGAGCTCAGGCGGGGACCGGGGCCAGACCCAGCTCCCGTGCCAGCTCCGGCGTCGGATGCACCGGGACGGGCCCGTAGGCGTTGTCCCGGGCCGAGCGCCGCCGCACGGGGGGCAGGCGCATCAGCAGCCGGACGATCGCGGGCGGGGCGATGGTGCGGCCGCGCTCGCGGGCCCGTGCGACGCCCCGCTCGACGCGGACCTGTCGGCTCTGCACGGACACGATCGCGGGCTCCCGCTCGGCCTGGACCGCGGCGAGCGTCGCGGTGCCGACCGTGCCCGCCCGCAGCGCGGGCACCAGGTGGTTCGCCGCGGCGAGCGCGTCCTGCAGGGCCATCAGGATCCCGTTGCCGCCGACGGGGGAGATGACGTGCGCGGCGTCGCCGATCAGCAGCAGCCCCGGTCGGTGCCAGTCCGGGACCCGGGAGATGTCGACCGACAGGAGCGTCGCCTGGTTGAGGTCGGTGAGCATCCCTACCCGGCCGGCCAGCCACGGCACCAGCCCGGCGACCTCGCGGCGCACGTGCTCCACCCCGGCCTCGCGCAGCGCCGGATAGCCGCCCTTGGGCAGCGACAGGCCGACCTGCCAGCGGTCCTCGCCGCCGAGCAGGCCGACGTAGCTGCGGGTGCCGAGGAACAGGTCGACGGCGGCGTCGGGCGGGTCGTCGTCGTGGCGGGGCAGGGCGAACCACAGCAGGTCGGTGGTGGCCCCCTGGGACTCCGCGGTCAGGCCGGCGAGGGTGCGCAGGCGGGAGAACCGGCCGTCGGCGGCGACGACCAGCCCGGCGTCGATCCGCTCTCCGGACCGCAGGGTCACCCCGCGGACGGGGTCGTCGGCGGTGCCCGCGCCGAGCAGGCCGTTCACCGCGGCGCCGGTGCGCAGCTCGAAGGTCGGCAGGGTCGCCGCCTCGGCGGCGAGGAAGTCGAGGAACCGGGCCTGCGGCATGAGCGCGACGTAGTCGTAGGGGGTGTCGAGCAGGCCGTAGTCGGTGGTGGTGACCGTCCCGCGACCGGTGCGGAAGCGGAACCGCCGGGCCGGGACGTGCGGCTGCTCCAGCAGGCGTCCGGCGAGCCCGAGCCGGTCGAACAGCTCGAGCGTCCACGGGTGCAGGGAGTCGCCGCGGAAGTCGCGGTCGAAGTCCCGGTGGCGTTCGAGCAGCGTCACCGGCAGGCCCGCCCGGGCCAGCAGGTAGGCGAGCAGCATGCCGCCGGGGCCACCGCCCGCGACGATCGTCCGTTCCGCGGTCACCCGGCGATGTTAACTCGCCGAGCGAGTGTCTTGCCCATCGAGAGAGTTGAACTGGGGGAGCGGTCGGCGGCACAGGAAGGTGCGGGCGGGCGGCGGGTTGCGCCACTCCGTCGCGGTCTCCACGACCTCGTCGAAGTGGGTGTCGAGCAGGTCGCGCAGCACCCGCACCCGGTTCGGCAGTGCCATCCAGGTGATGATCATGCTCATCACCCCGCCCGGGACCAGCCGGCGCGCGATCGTGCCCATGACCTGCAGGCGCAGGGTCTGCGGGAACACCGCCCACGGCAGGGTCGAGACGAACGCGTCGACCTCGGTGATACCGGCCTCGTCGAGGATCCGGTCCAGGTCGGCGACGTCGCCCTGCACGACCTCCAGCCACGGCTTGTGCCGGCGCAGGTGCGCGACCAGCTCGGAGTCGATCTCGATCGCGAGGTAGCGCGCGTGCGGCCCGAGCCGCTCGCGGATCGGCTCGGCGAGCACCCCCGGTCCGGCGCCGAGCTCGACGACGACGCCGTTCGTCCCGCGCGGGACGACGGCGGCGAGCTGGCGGCACAGTCGCCGTCCGGTGAGGAACGGGGTCGCGAGCTGGTCCATCTTCGAGAACGAGCGTTTGAGGAAGACGGCGTGGTCGGGTCGGCCCATGCGGTACATCGTGGCCGTTCGCGCGGTCCCGGTCATGTCCGGGCGATCCGGGTCACCCGGCGACGGGCGTGTGTCGGTCGGTGTCGTTCCTGTCGAGCGAGCGCCGAGGGGCTTCCGTACACGCTGTAGCCACCGTATACAGAGCACATGGCACCGGAAGGCCCGCTGGTCGACGCCCTGCGTCGCGCGATCGTGGAAGGCGTGTACCCGCCCGGCCACCGGCTGGTGCAGGAGGAGCTGGCGGACCGCTACGGCGTCAGCCGCATCCCGCTGCGGGAGGCGCTGCGCACCCTGGTCGGCGAGGGCCTGCTGCGCAGCGAGGCCGGCCGCGGCACCTTCGTCACCGAGCTGGACCTGGCCGAGATCGACGAGATCTACGACCTGCGGCGCATGGTCGAGCCGAGCTTCGCCCCGCACGTCGCGGACCGGGTGTCCCGGCGCGACGTCGCGCGGTTCGACGGCATGGCCGGCGACATGGACCAGGTCGCCCGGACCGGCGCCGCCGAGTGGTCCCGCACCAACCTGGCCTTCCACCTCGACATGTACCGGCTCGCCCGGCTGCCGCTGCGCTACGAGCTGATCTCCCAGCTCTACCACCGCCTGGAGCCCTACTCCCGGTTCTACGTGCACGGCACCGGCGCCTACGAGCGCGTGCAGGACGAGCACCGGGGCATGGTGCAGGCACTGGCCGACGGCGACGCCGACGAGCTCGGCCGTCTCGTGCTGGCCCACATCGACGGCGGCCAGGAGGGCCTGCACGCGGCCTGGTCGGCCGACCGGGGCGAGCTGTCCGCGTTCTGGGCGGCACGGGAGGCGAGGTGCGACATCGACCTCCTCGGCCGGCTCCGGCCCGGGGATCCCCTGCGTCTGGACGCCATCGTGTCCGGCCGCGACACCGAAGGATGAGAGGTACCCCAGTGTCCGCACCGACCACGGAAACCCCCGCGATCGTCACGTCCGTCCGCCCGCCGTTCCACCTGGCGATCCCGGTGGACGACATCGAGGCGGCCCGGGAGTTCTACGGCACGCTGCTCGGCTTCGGCCGCGGCCGCTCCGCCGAGCGCTGGACGGACTGGAACGTCGCCGGGCACCAGGTCGTCACCCACCAGGTCGGCGAGCCGTCGGACACCCCGCGCGCCGGTGTGGCCGGGACCAACCCCGTCGACGGCCACGACGTGCCGGTCCCGCACTTCGGCCTGGTCCTGAGCGTCCCGGAGTTCCGCGCGCTGGCCGAGCGGCTCACCGCCGCGGGCACCGACTTCGTCATCGAGCCCTACGTGCGGTTCGAGGGCGAGCCGGGGGAGCAGTGGACGATGTTCTTCCTCGACCCCGCGGGCAACGCGCTGGAGTTCAAGGCCTTCGCCGACCCGGAGCAGCTCTTCGCCGTCTGAGCCGTACCCGGTCGCGGCCCGTCCCCGGACGGCCCGCGGCCGGGGTCATCGGCGGGATGCCGCCGCCCCCCGCTCAGGACGCGCGGGCGGGGGACGGGGCCGCGGGGAACAGCGCCGCGACCCGTGCTGCCGAGGCACGGGCCCGCGCCGTCGTCCCCAGCACGCCGAGCACCACGACCACCACCGTCAGCGGCGTCACGACCGCCCACGCCGTCGCGACCCCGGCGGCGGTGCTCGCCGCGGTGGCGACCACGGTCCCGCTGACCGCGACGCCGAACGACTGCCCGGCCTGCCTGCTCGTCGAGGCCACCGCGGCGGCGACCCCGGCCCGCTCCGGCGGCATCCCGTTGACCGCGGTGTTCGTGATCGGCGGGTTGAGCAGGGCGAACCCGCAGCCGAACACCCCGTGCGCGAGCAGGATCAGCCACAGCGGCGTCGTCGGGGAGAGCTGGGAGAAGGTGAGCGCGACCAGCACCATCGCGCTCCCGCCCAGGACCAGCGGCAGGCGTGCCCCGCGGGCGGCGACCATCCGCCCGGACAGCGGCGCGACCACCGTGGTGGCGACGGCGGCCGGCAGCAGGGTCAGCCCGGCCTGCAGCGCACCGAGCCCGCGGACGTCCTGCAGGTAGAGCGCGGACAGGAACAGCAGCGAGCCGAACGCGGCGAACGCGCAGACCGCGATCACCGTCGCCGAGGCGAACGGGGCGCTCCGGAAGAACCGCAGTTCCACCAGCGGTTCGGGGTGGCGCCGCTCCCAGACGACCAGGGACACCAGCGCGACGACGGCCAGCACCGCCAGCCCGAGCACCCCCGCCGACGACCAGCCCAGCCGCGGCCCCTCGATCACCGCCGCCACCGTCGACCCGAGCAGCGCCACCACGAGGAGCTGACCCACCGGGTCGGCCCGCCGCGGACGGGCGGCCCGCGACTCCGGGACGAGCCGGGCCGTCAGGACCCAGGCCGCCAGCACGACGGGGATGTTCACCCAGAAGATCGCCCGCCAGCCGACGCTGTCCACGAGCAGCCCGCCGAGCACCGGGCCGACGCCCAGCGAGATGCCGACCATCGCGCCCCACACCCCGATCGCGCGGGCCCGCTCCCGGACGTCGGTGAAGACGTTGGTGATGATCGACATGGCGACCGGGTTGAGCATCGCGCCGCCGAGCGCCTGGACCACCCGTGCCCCGATCAGCCAGCCGACCGTCGGGGCCAGGCTGCACAGCAGCGACCCGATCCCGAACAGGACGAGCCCGGTCTGGAAGACGCGGCGGCGCCCGACCCGGTCGGCCGTCGCACCGGCCAGCATCAGGAAGCAGGCCAGGACGACGGTGTAGGCGTCGACGGTCCACTGCAGCTCGGTGATCGAGGCGCGCAGGTCGGTGACCAGCGCGGGCAGCGCCACGTTGATGATCGTGACGTCCATCGAGACGACGAGGATGCTCGTGCACAGCACGGCCAGGATCAGCAGCCGGTGCCGGCGTCCGGCGGGACCGGCCGGTACGACGACGTCGTTCCCCACGACATCTCCTTGTCCGGAGCTAACGAAACTGGGACGACGATAACCCGGGAACGACGACGGCCGCCCTCCCGTGTGAGGAGGACGGCCGTGGCGGTGCGCCGTCAGGGACTTGAACCCCGAACCCGCTGGTTAAGAGCCAGCTGCTCTGCCAATTGAGCTAACGGCGCATGTGTTCAGTTGTGGCACTGCGTGCGCCGTCAGGGACTCGAACCCCGAACCCGCTGGTTAAGAGCCAGCTGCTCTGCCAATTGAGCTAACGGCGCCTGTGGAGTTGTCGTGCCTCGCCCACGCACGGAAGATCGATCCCGGACGTGCGGTGGGATCGATCGCCGAGGCGGCGACCGGGTGAGTGACGGGACTTGAACCCGCGGCCCCCTGGACCACAACCAGGTGCTCTACCAACTGAGCTACACCCACCATGCGTTCTCCCGGGCACTCCCGGAAGCGCTGAACCACTGTAGCCCGCCCGCTCCAGGGGGTGTCAGGCGGGGGTCGTACCACCCTCCGGGGGTGCCGCGACGTGCGCGACCGCGGCCGCCGCGGCCTGCGCCTGCTCGGTCGTCGGACCGGGCGGGGCCACGAACAGCGCCTGCCGGTAGTAGGCCAGCTCGCGGATCGACTCGCGGATGTCGGCGAGCGCGCGGTGCGCGAGGCCCTTCTCCGGCTTCGCGTAGAACACCCGCGGGAACCAGCGCCGCGCCAGCTCCTTCACCGAGCTGACGTCGATCATCCGGTAGTGCAGGTAACCGTCGAGCTCGGTCATGTCCCGGGCGATGAAGCCACGGTCGGTCGCGATGGAGTTGCCGGCCAGCGGCGCGGAGCGGGCGTCCGGGACGTGGGTGCGGACGTAGTCGAGCACCATCTTCTCGGCCTGCTCGATCGTGACCGTCGCGCGCCGGACCTCCTCGGTCAGCCCGGACCGGGCGTGCATGTCGCGCACGACGTCGGGCATCGCGTCGAGCTTCGCGTCGTCACAGGCGATCACCACGTCGACGCCCTCGCCGAGGATGTTGAGGTCGCCGTCGGTGACCAGTGCCGCGATCTCGATCAGGGCGTCGGAGCCCAGATCCAGCCCGGTCATCTCGCAGTCGATCCACACCAGCCGATCGGTCATCGCCACAGCCTAGGTGACGTCGTCGCGACCGGCGCGAGCCTCGGCCGTCACCGTCGGGGGAGTGCCCTAGGCTCGCGCCGTGGCTGACGACACACCTGCCCGCACCATCGCCGCCGGATACGCCACCGAGGGGGCCGCGCTCGAGCTCGGCGCCGTCCTGGTCGACGGGGTGTGCGACCCGCAGGCACGGGTCCGGATCCCGCTCGCGACGCTGAACCGGCACGGCCTGGTGGCCGGGGCGACCGGCACCGGCAAGACCAAGACCCTGCAGGCCCTGGCCGGGCAGCTGTCCGACGCCGGGGTCCCGGTCCTGCTCGCCGACGTCAAGGGCGACCTGTCCGGCATGGCCCGTGCGGGCGAGCCGAACGACAAGGTCACCGCCCGCGCGACCGACACCGGCGACGACTGGGTCCCGACCGCGTACCCGGTGCAGTTCCTGTCGCTGGGCGACGGCGGCGTCGCCGTACCGGTGCGGGCGACGCTGACCCAGTTCGGCCCGATCCTGCTGGCCAAGGTGCTCGGCCTCAACGCCACCCAGGAGTCCACCCTCGGCCTGATCTTCCACTGGGCCGACCAGCGCGGGCTGCCGCTGCTCGACACCAAGGACCTGCGCGCGGTCATCCAGCACCTCACCTCCGACCAGGGCAAGGCCGACCTCAAGGGCATCGGCGGGGTCTCCCCGGCGACGGCCGGGGTCATCCTGCGCGCGCTGGTCAACCTGGAGGCCCAGGGCGGCGAGGAGTTCTTCGGCGAGCCCGAGTTCGACCCCGCCGACCTGATGCGTCAGATCGACGGCAAGGGCGTCGTCACCCTGCTGGAGCTGGCCGAACGCGCCGCGAACCCGGTGCTGTTCTCCACGTTCCTGATGTGGCTGCTCGCCGAGCTGTACGAGGAGTTGCCCGAGGCGGGCGACCTCGACCGGCCCAAGCTGGTGTTCTTCTTCGACGAGGCCCATCTGCTGTTCACCGATGCCTCGAAGGCGTTCCTCGACCGCATCGAGCAGACCGTCAAGCTCATCCGGTCCAAGGGCGTCGGCGTCTTCTTCTGCACCCAGCTGCCCACCGACGTGCCGAACGAGGTGCTGTCCCAGCTGGGCGCGCGGATCCAGCACGCGCTGCGGGCCTTCACCCCGGACGACCAGAAGGCGCTGTCGCGCACGGTGCGGACCTACCCGAAGTCCGACGTCTACGACCTGGAGTCGGCGCTGACCTCGCTGGGCACCGGTGAGGCGGTCGTCACGGTGCTGTCCGAGCGCGGCGCGCCCACCCCGGTCGCCTGGACCCGGCTGCGGGCCCCGCGCTCGCTGATGGCGGCCCTGCCGGTCGACGACGTCCGCGCCGACGCCGCCGCCTCACCGCTGCAGGCGAAGTACGGCCAGATGGTGGACCGCGAGTCCGCCTACGAGAAGCTCACCGCGAGCATCGCGGCCGGGCCGGGCGGCGAGGCGACGCCGGTCGAGGCGCCCCCGGCCCCCGCCCCGGAACCGGGCCAGGCCCCGCCGCCCCCGCCGCAGGACTCGCCGGGCGGCGGGTTCTTCTCCACGATCGGGGACTTCCTGCAGTCGCCGACCGGTCGTCAGCTCACCAACACGGTGACCCGCGAGATCACCCGCAGCCTGTTCGGGACCCGCCGGCGTCGTTGACCCACGGGTCAGGCCCGGAACGGGGCGACCGCGTCCGGGGTCACCGCGGCCATCAGCGCGACGGCGTCGGCGGGGTCGAGGTCCAGCACCTGCACCGCCCCGCCGCCCGCGGCGGTGGTCGCCTCCAGCGTCAGCACCCCGGCGCGGCGCTGGAACAGGCTCTGCCGCACCCGCCATCCGATGACGCCGTCGCGGCGCAGCGCGGTCGTCGTGCGCAGCAGCGACCCGTGCCGGGCGACGAGGTAGCGCTCGTCGAGCCGGTGCCCCAGGGCGCGGTAGCGGTCCAGCGCGAGCGGTACGGCCACCACGACCAGCGCAACGCCGACGACGACCGGCCAGACCGCGGCGTCGAACCAGGCGACCACCCCGAGGGCGACGGCCGGGACGAGCGCGGGGCCGACCGCGCGCACCAGGCGCCGGGTCCGGGCCCGCGCCGGGTGCGCCCGCAGCGGGCCGTCGGTGACCGGGCCGGTCGCGCGTGCGGCCGTCGCGGCGACGGCGTGGGCGTGCGCGCGGCGCACCGGCGGGCCGAGGGCGCCACCGCCGGAGTCCTTGTCCTCCCCGGCGAGCCCGACGGTCAGCGCCCCGGCCTGGGCACCGCCGCCCAGGGCACGCACCAGCAGCGGCTCGGACACCGTCACCCCGCGCAGCCGCTGCTCGGACACCGACAGCGACCGCTTGGTCAGCAGGCCGCGTCGCACCCGCAGCGTGCCGTCGGGCTCGCGGCTGAGCCGGTAGTCCCACCAGCGCTCCACGAACAGCACGATGCTGCCGGCGACCATGACCAGCAGCAGGAGCCCGACCGCGACGAGCGCCGTCGCCCAGACCGGTGCGGCCGACAGCTCCCCGGCGACGGCGTCCGCGCCGGGCAGCGAGCGCGGGTCGAGGCCGGTCTCGTTGAGCACGTTCCAGCCGGCGCCGGCCAGCGCACCGATCGCGGCCAGCGAGCTGACCGTCAGCGGGGCGAAGCGCAGCGAGGACCAGTGGATCCGGTCGAGCTCCTCGCCCGCGGGGTCGACGGGAACCGCCGGCCCTGCGGTCCCGTCGCCGGCGGCCGCGTCCCCGTCGGCACCGTTGCCGTCGGCGCCGTCCTCCTCGACCCGGGCCCGGTCCGCCCCGGCCCCGCCGGCGACCGCGGCCGGTCCGCGTGCCGGGGCGGGGCGGGCGAGCAGCTCGCGGCGCAGCCGTTCGGCCTCGTCGGTGGTGACGGCGTCGAGGTCGAGGCCCGCGTCCGACCCGCTCTGCCCGGAGCCGACCTTCACCACCGACAGCCCGACGAGCCGGTGCAGCAGCGGTGCGGTCAGGTCGACGGTGCGGATCCGGTCCCGCGGCACCGAGCGGCGCTGCCGGTTCAGCAGGCCGCTGTGCAGCTCGACGCGCTCGTCGGTGATCCGGTAGCGGGTGGTGCGCCAGCGCACGACGCCCACCGCGACCGCGACGACGACCGCCGCCCCCGCGATCCAGACCTGGGTGGAGTTGCCGCTGCCCGCGCCGAACAGGACCAGCACGACCAGCGCGGGGGCCAGCCGCAGCAGCGCGGTGGCCGGGCCGACGAGCAGCATCCGGCCCGGCAGCCGTCGCCAACCGACCTCGTCGGGGGTCGTGCCGGTGCCGTCCGCGGGTGCGACGGGTGCGGGCTCGGTCACGTCGCGTCCCCGCTGTGCCGCCCGGTCGTCTCGGTGAGCCGGCGGGCGAGCTCGGCGGCGGCGTCGGCGTCGAGCCCGGCGATGCGGACCGGGCCGCGGGCCGACGCGGTCGTGACGGTCACCGTCGCCAGGCGCAGCGCCTGCTGCAGCGGGCCGTGCTCGGTGTCGACGGTCTGCACCCGCGGGATCGGCGCGATCCGCCACTCCCGCACCAGCCAGCCCGACCGGGTGTAGACGGCGTCCTCGGTCACCTCCCAGCGGTGCAGCCGGTACCGCAGACCGGGCACGACGAGCGTCCCGACCAGCAGCCACAGCACCGTCAGCACCACGGTCGCGATCAGCACCCCGTGCCACGGGACCGCGGGGAGCAGGAACCACGCGACGACCTGGCCGGCGAGCAGCACGAGCGGGACCGGCACCGCCGAGAGCCGCCACCACCAGATCGCGCGGGGGTCGACCCGGTTCGCGGGTGGGCGCAACGGGAGCGGCAGCGCGTCGGTCGGGATCCCGGGTCCGGGGTCGCCGGTGCGGGGGCCGGTGGCGGTCATGGTCCCACTCTGCCGAACGGCACCCGGCGGGAGCATCCGAGCACGCCGTCGGAGATCCCACTGTGGCCGAAAGAGGGGCGCGGCCGACAGAGGGTGCCGCCGAGTGGGCACACCCCGAGCGTCCGGGATCCGGGTCCGGGTACGTGGTGTGCCACTCGGCGGGCGAGGACGGTCAGTGGGCCGGCGCGGACAGGTCGTAGACCGTGGTGCCGTCGACGGTCGTCGCGGTGTAGTGCTGCGCGACCCAGGCGGTGATCTCCGCCCCGGTGCCGCCGCGGCCACCGCCGGGACCACCTCGCCCGCCGCCGCTGACGAAGTACCGGACGTCGCCCTGCGCGACGTACTGCCGGAACCGGTCCAGGGTGGGGTAGGGGTCGCTGCCGGAGAAGCCGCCGATCGCCATGACGGCGGTGTCCCCGCCCGCGGCGAGCATCATCGACGCCGCGCCCTGCGAGCCGACGGTCGCCGCGGCCCAGCGGGCCGGACCCGCGTCCCGCAGCAGCGCGACGACCTGCGCGCCGGTCCGCTCGGTCCCCGGACCGCCGCCGGACGTCCCGCCCGGCCCACCCGCGCCGCCCTGCCCGGTTCTGCTCGGCCCGGTTCCGCCCTGCCACGCAGCGCCCTGCCCGGTACCGGCCGGGAGTCCGCCGCCAGCCGACGGGTCGGCACCGGCCGGGGTTCCGGTACCACCGGGAGCTGCCGCTACCGGGGCCCCGGTGCCGTCGGGAGCTGCCGCCGCCGGGGCCCCGGGAGCGCCGGCAGCCGCCGCGCCGGTCCCGTCCAGGCCCCGGTCCCGGTCGCCCCGCCGGTCGCGGAACCCGCCCGGGCCCCGGTCGCCGCCGGCGACCTCCGGCCCGGCGGTCGGGATGGAGCCCTCGTGCGGGGTCGCCACGGTCTGGACCGCGTAGGCCGCGGGGGCGGCGACCCCGCTCAGGACCGCGACGCCGAGTGCCACGGCGAGCCACCGCCGTCCGCGGGCGGGGACCAGCAGGGCCGCGCCGGCCACGACACCCGCCACCAGCACCACCCAGCGCAGCCAGGGCAGGAACTGCGGCGACCAGCCGAGCATCACGAACGCCCACACCGCGGTCCCGGCGACGGCGACGGCGAGCACCCCGCGGACCCACCGGGCGTCCCGGTGCCCGAGCAGCTCGCGACCGCCGACCGCGACCAGCGCCGCGATCCCGGGCGCCAGCGCGACCGTGTAGTAGGGGTGGACGATCCCCTCCATGAACGACAGCACCAGCACCGTCACCAGCGTCCAGCCGCCCCACACGAGCAGCGAGCCGCGGACGGCGTCGGTGCGCACCGCGCGGCCGCGCACCACCAGCGCTGCGACGAGCAGCAGCAGCGCGGCCGGGAGCAGCCAGGAGATCTGGGTGCCGAACGACGTCTCGAACATCCGCAGGAACCCGGCCTGACCGCCGAAGCTCCCACCACCCGGACCGCCCGGCGGCATGCCGCCACCGGCGGGGGCGCCACCCGGGAACGCACCGGCCGCGGCGTCGCCCACGGTGTCACGGCCGCGGCCGCCCTCGCCGCCGACGATCCGGCCCAGCCCGTTGTAGCCGAAGGCCAGGCCGAGCGGGGTGTCGTCGCCGGACCCGCCGATGTACGGGCGGGCGTCGACCGGCCACAGCGCGACGGCGAGCAGCCACCAGCCGGCGCCGACGACGATCCCGGCACCGCCGACGAGCAGCTGCCAGACCCGTCGCCACGGACGGCCGGGTGCGGCCCACAGCCAGGCCAGGACCAGACCGGGCAGCACCAGGAACGCCTGCAGCGACTTGGTCAGGAACGCGAACCCGAGCACCAGCCCGACCGCGGCGATCCACCGGGTCCGGCCGTCCTCCAGGCCCCGCACCAGCAGGTACGCCGCCGCGACGAGCAGCAGCGTCAGCAGCGCGTCGGGGTTGTCGAAGCGGAACATCAGCGCCGCGACGGGCGTGAGCGCCAGCAGCGCCCCGGCGAGCAGCCCGGCGCCGTGCCCGGACACCCGGCGCACCGCGGCGTACAGCAGCCCGACCGCGGCGACGCCCATCAGCGCCTGCGGCACCAGCAGGCTCCAGGACGAGAACCCGAAGATCCGTGCGGAGATCTCCATCGGCCACAGTGACGCGGGCGGCTTGTCGACGGTGATCGCGTTCGCCGGGTCGAGGGAGCCGAAGAAGAACGCCGTCCAGTCGTCCGCCCCGGCCTGCACCGCGGCGGCGTAGAAGGAGTTGGCCCAGCCCGAGGCGCCCAGGTTCCACAGGTAGAACGCGCCCGTCGCGACGAGCAGCGCGGCGACGGAGACGGGCCGGGGCCAGCGGTGCGGCCCGCCGGACGGGGGCGGGGGAGCGTCGGACCGGGTGGGGAACCGGTCGAGGGTGCTGGTCATGCGGCGGTCGCCTTCTCGAGCGGTGCGGTGGTGGACCGGGTGCGGAACACCCAGGAGCGGAACAGGACGAAGCGCAGCACCGTCGCGACCAGGTTGGCCCCGACGATCACCGCGGCCTCGACGGCCAGGTGCGCGCCGGGTGCGACGGCGCCGAGCACGGCGAGGGCGCCGGTGGTCAGGACGAGGCCGAGCGCGAACACGATCAGCCCCTGGAACTGGTGGGTGACCGCGCGGTCCCGGCCACGGACCCCGAAGGTGAACCGCCGGTTCAGCGCGGTGTTGGCGACCGCGCAGACCAGCAGCGCGACGACGTTCGCCGCGATCGGCCCGAGCATCCCGCGCAGCGCGAGGAACAGCAGCAGGTTCGCCACCGTCGACGCGACGCCGATCGCGGCGAAGCGGGCCAGCTGGAACGGCATCGCCCGGGGCACCCCGGGCACCTCCGGCGGGGCCAGCGGCGCCCGCCCGAGCTGCGCGCGGACCTCGGCGAGCGGCAGCGCACCCGTCGCCAGTGCCCGGCCGACCCGCCACACGCCCTTCAGGTCCGCGACGGCCGTCGCCACGATGTCCACGCTGGAGTCCGGGTCGTCGACCCAGTCGACGGGCACCTCGTGGATGCGCAGACCGGACCGCTCGGCCAGTACCAGCAGCTCGGTGTCGAAGAACCAGCCGGTGTCCTCGACCAGCGGCAGCAGCCGCCGGGCCACGTCGGAGCGGATCGCCTTGAACCCGCACTGGGCGTCGGAGAAGCGCGCCGAGAGCGCGCCGCGCAGGATCAGGTTGTAGCTGCGCGAGATGAACTCCCGCTTCGGGCCGCGCACCACCCGCGAGCCGCGACCCAGCCGGGTCCCGATCGCGAGGTCGGAGTGCCCGGACACGAGCGGGGCGACGAGCGGGAGCAACGCGCCGAGGTCGGTGGACAGGTCGACGTCGCAGTAGGCGAGGACATCGGCGTCGGAGTCCGACCAGACCCGGCGCAGGGCGCGGCCGCGGCCCTTCTGCTCCAGGCGCACCGTGCGGACCTCGGGGATCTCGGCGGCCAGCCGACCGGCGATCACCGGGGTGGCGTCGGTGCTGGCGTTGTCGGCGACCGTGATCCGGAAGGAGTAGGGGAACCCGGAGGTGAGGAACGCGTGCAGGCGCCGCACCGAGGACTCCAGGTCGCGCTCCTCGTCGAAGACGGGGACGACGATGTCGAGCACGGTCCGGCCGCGGTCGGACGGACGCGCCTCGGGGTGGCCCGGGTGGGTGCCGGTGGCGGGGCCGGCGACGACTGTGGTCATGGGATCGACGATCGGGGCCTGCGCTGTCGCGGCCGTGTGATCGACCTGTGCGTCGGCTGTGAGCCGGTCGGCCGCCCGCCGGGTCACGACGCGCTCAGGTCGTGGAGGGTGACGCCGTCGACGGTGCGGGCCGGGAACGTCGCCGCGACCCACTCGGCGATGAGGCGCGCGTCGTCGCTGCCGCCTGAGGCGGTGGAGATCATGTCGCTGCCCGCGGAGCCGATGAACCAGTGGATCCGGTGCTGCGCCACCATCTGCCGGAACTGCGCGAGCGTCGGGTAGGGGTCGGTGCCGTTGAACCCGCCGACGGCGAGCACCGGTGCCCCCGAGGCGAGCTGGTAGCCCGCCGCCTGCATGGAGCTCACCGTGGCCGCGGCCCAGGTGAAGTCGTCCGCGTCCGCCGCGATCAACCCCGTGAGCTGCGACGACGGCGTGGGGGCGCTGAGGATGCCGCCCGGGCCGCCGCCGCGCCCGCCGGCACCGCCCGGCCCCCGGGTGGGTCCGCCACCGGCCCACCGGCCGCCCGGCCCGCCCGCCGTCGCGGCACCCGGTGCGCCCGCGGCCCCGCCGGTCCCGGCCGAGCCCGCAGCCGGTCCGCCCCCGGCCGCGCCCGGTGCCCCGACGGCCCCACCGGTGACGGTTCCGGCCGGGCCGGATGCGCCACCCGGGGCGCCGGACCCGGGACCGGCCCACGGCCCGCGCATCCCGCCGGGGCCACCCCGGCCCCCGCCCGGTCCGGACGCGTAGCCCTCCGGCCCGGAGCTCGGGATCGCGCCTGTGTGCGGGGTCGCCGCCGTCGCCAGCGCCCAGGCCGTCGTCCCACCGGCCCCCGCCAGCAGCGCCGCGGTGAGCACCCCGGTGGCCAGCACCCGCGACATCCGGTGCACCCCGAGCAGGGCGAGCGCCGCGCCGAGCCCGACGACGAGCACCGCCGGGCGCAGCCACCCGAGCCAGGCCGCGGGCAGCAGCGCGTACGCCCACACCGCCGTCGCCGCGACCGCCGCGGCCAGCCACCAGCGGGCGGCCGCGGACGCACGGTCCCGCCACAGCGTCGCCCCGCCGATCCCGACCAGCGCGGCGACCGCCGGGGCCAGCGCGACGGTGTAGTAGCTGTGCACGATCCCGGCCATCAGGCTGAACGTCAGCCCGGTGACCAGCAACCAGCCGCCCCACAGCACGGTCGCCGCACGCAGCGGGTCGGTGCGCGGTGCCCGCCGGGTCCACCACAGCAGGACCCCGAGCAGCACCAGCGCCGCGGGCAGCAGCCAGGACGCCTCCCGGCCCATCTCCGACCCGAACAGCCGCAGCAGCCCGGTCTCGCCCCAGCCACCGGCGCGTCCGCCCGCGCCGCCGCCGACGGAGCCGACCTCGTCGCCGGTGAGCCGGCCGAAGCCGTTGTAGCCGAAGACCAGCTCCAGCACGCTGTCGCCCTGGGAGCCGCCGATCCAGGGCCGGTCCGCGGCCGGCCACAGCTCCACGACGAGCACCCACCAGCCCGCCGAGACCAGCAGCGCGGCACCGGCGGCGAGCAGCGCCCGGATCCGCGGCCACCAGGCGAGCGGGGCGGCGAGCAGCCACACGGCGGAGAACGCCGGCAGCACCAGGAACGCCTGCAGCATCTTGGTGAGGAAGCCGTAGCCGACCAGGAGGCCGACGAGTACCAGCCACCGGGTGCGGCCCTGCTCGACCGCCCGGGTGAGGGCGTAGGCGGCGCCGGTCAGGACGAGCACGAGCATCGCGTCGGGGTTGTCGAAGCGGAACATCAGCACCGCGACCGGGGTGAGCGCGAGCGTGGCCCCGGCGACCAGCCCGGCCCCCGGCCCGGCTACGCGCCGGACCGCGGCGTGCAGCAACGCGACCGCGCCGACGCCCATCAGCGCCTGCGGCACCAGCACGCTCCAGCTCGACAGTCCGAACAGCCGCACCGCCAGCCCGATCGGCCACAGCGCCCCCGGCGCCTTGTCGACGGTGATCCCGCCGGCGGCGTCGGAGGCGCCGAAGAACCACGCCGACCAGCTCTGCCCGCCCGCCTGCGCGGCCGCCGCGTAGAACGCGTTGGCCCAGCCCGAGGCCGACAGCCCCCACAGGTACAGCGCGGCCGTCGCGGCGAGCAGCACCGCGAGCGGCAGGTGCCGCCACCGGCGGGTCGGCGGCGGAGACGGTGCGGGGGCGGGCCGGGGCCGGGACAGGGTGCTCGTCACCCGGGCGACGCTGCTCCGCCGCGCTGTGCGGAACCGGTGATCGACCTGTGAACCACCTGTGCCGGTCACCCCCGGTCCGTCGATCAGTACCTGAGCGCTGCGAGCCCGGGCCGTGCCGGCCCTCATGTACTGATCGACGCAGGGACGCAGGGACGCCGGGCGGACGCGGGTGGTGTGACGCGGGACGGCGCCGCGGTGCGGGGTGGGCGGGTGCGGGGGAGGATCGGCGACGTGCCGGTCCCCGCGTCGACCCCGGATTCGGTCCCGGCCGGGCCACGGCTGCTGCTGCCCGGCTGGACCCCGGAGGTCGCGGCGGCCGTCGTCGCCGGGACCCGGCGCGGCGACTGGGCGCCGGACTTCCCCGCCGAGGGCGACCGGACGATCGCCCGGCTGCTCGCCCGCGATCCGGCCGGGCCGGGCTGGGGCGAGCTCGGACACCGGCTGCTCGTCGAACGCGACGGCGGCACGGTCGTCGGCGGCGCGGGTCTGTTCCCCGCCCCCGACGACGGCCCGGCCGCCGTCGAGCTCGGCTACGGCGTGGTGCCGTCCCGGCGCGGCCGCGGCTACGCCGTCGAGGCCGCCCGCCTGCTGCTCGCGCTGGCCCGCTCGGCCGGGGCGTCACCGCTGGTCGCGGGCGTCGAGCCCGGCAACCCCGCCTCGGAGCGGGTGCTGCAGCGGATCGGGATGCGCCCCACCGGGACCCGCGACGGCGTCGCACGGTTCCGGCTCGACGTAGGGTCGACCACGTGATCAGGCTCGTCGCGCTCGACATCGACGGCACCATCGTCCACGGGCGCAGGCCCCCGAGCCCCGCGGTCCTCGATGCCATCGCGCTCGCCGGGACCCGGGCCGAGGTGATGCTGTGCACCGGCCGGACCGTCGTCGGCGTGGCCGGCGCACTGGACGCGATCGGGCTGCGCGACGGCGTCACCCTGACCTCCAACGGTGCGGTCGAGATGGAGACCGCGACCCGCCGGGTGCTGGCGATGGAGCGGCTCGCCCCCGAGGCCGTGACCGCGGCCCTCGACGCGATGACCGAGCTGTTCCCGGGAGCGGTGTTCGCCTGCGAGCACGTCGGCGTCGGGCAGCGGGTCAGCGCCCCGTTCCCGGACGGCGTGCTCGCCGGCACCGTGACCGAGGTCGGCCGCGCCGGTCTGCTCGACGAGCCGACGCCCAAGCTCGTCATGTACTGGCCGGGGCACGACCCGGACGAGACCGCCGCCCGCGCGGCCCGGCTGCACGTCCCCGGCACCGAGCCGACCCTGGACCACGAGCTGCCGTGGGTGACGCTGGTGCCGGCCGGGGTGTCCAAGGCGTCCGGGCTCGCGCGGGTCGCGGCCCGGCTCGGCGTCGACCGCTCCGAGGTCCTCGCCGTCGGCGACGGCGACAACGACCGCGCGATGCTGCGCTGGGCGGGCCGCGGGATCGCGATGGGGCAGGCCCCGCCGCAGGTGCACGCCGACGCCGACGAGTCCACCGGCACCGTCGCGGAGGACGGCCTGGCCCGCGCCCTGGAGCGCGTGTTCGGCTAGTGCTCGACGGGGGTGCCCGCGACCAGCGGCGTCGCCGCCTCGAGGGCCGCTCCGCAGGACGGCGGCCGGGGCGGCAGCGAGGTGTCGAGGACCACCGGCACCGTCCAGGTCCGGCCGTCGCGGGACCGGACGGTCACGTCCCCGGGTCCGTCGACGGCGTCGACGAGGAGCGCGGCGACGTCGCCGGTGCCGGTGTGCTCGCGGACGGCGAGCTCGGCGATCTGGCGGACCGGGTCCAGCCCGGTGTGCCCGCGGCAGCCCCACGGGTCGACGCCGCCCCCGGCCGCGGCCTTCAACGCGGCCAGCGCGCCGCCGGTGTCGAGGCGGCCGTAGGCGTAGCCGGTGGGAAGCACCAGTGCGGTCGGTGCGAACCGGTGCCCGCCCAGGTGGGTGCACTCCCAGACGTCGGCGCCCTCGGCGGCCAGTTCCCCGGCGAGCGCTCGGCCCCGGACGGCGCAGCAGACGTCACGCCTGCCGTGCGCGCACACCAGCATCACCGGATCGGTGACCGGGGTGCCCGCGCCCGGGTCGAGGTCGATGCGGGCGAGGTCGTCGGTGCCGCGCACGGTGCGCGACCACGCCCGCGAGCCGCCCGGGGCGAGGTCGGCGACGTAGACGGTCCGGTCGCCGTCGGCGTCGCAGCGGCCCTCGCGGCCGGGGCGGCGGATCAGCAGGAGGATGACGTCGTCGGCGCGGAGCCGGTCGGACAGCGCGGTGACCGCCGGGTCCGGGTGGTCGGCGACCTTCCGCGGCCACGCCCCGATGTGCTCGACGGCGACGAGGCGGCGCACGTGCGGCGCGGTGCCGGTCATCGGCTCGCCGACGGCCTCGCTCAGCCCGGCACAGCCCCCGGCGGGCGCCCCGGCGGGGGGGCCGCCGAGTGCGCCACGTGCCGCGGTGACCGTCATCGGGCCATCTTAGGGAAGGTTTCCCTGACCTCAACCCGGGACGCCCGGTCGGGTCACTCCCGGCCGGGGAGCTCCGTGCGCAGGACCTTGCCGGTCTGGTTGCGCGGCAGCTCGTCCAGGAAGTGCACGTCCCGTGGGGCGGCGAACTTCTCGAGGTCGGACTTCACCCGGCTGCGGATCGCGTCCGCGGTGACGTCGGCTCCCGGCTCGAGCACCACCCAGGCGGCGAACCGCTGGCCGTACTCGTCGTCGTCCACCCCGAGCACGCAGGCCTCGCGCACCCCGTCCATCCCCGAGACGAGCTCCTCGACCGGGCCGGGGTGCAGGTTCTCCCCGCCCGAGACGATCATGTCGTCGGCCCGGCCGGTGAGGAACAGCCGTCCCTGCTCGTCGAGGTGTCCCACGTCGCCGGTCCCGAGCAGCCCGTCGCGCTCCTCCAGGCCGTCCTCGCCGCCGGTGTAGCCCTCGAACGGCAGGTCGTTGCCCACGAACACCCGGCCGTCGACGCCTGCCGCGGCGGGCCGGTCGTCGTCGTCGAGGATGACCAGGGTGGTCCCGGCCGGGGCGCGGCCCGCGGTGCCGGGGGCGTCGCGCAGGTCCTCCGGTCCGGCGATCGAGACCCAGGAGACCTCGGTGGAGCCGTAGAGGTTGTAGAGGCAGTCGCCGAAGCGGTCCATGAACCGGTTGGCCTGCCCGCCGGGCAGCGCCGACCCGGAGACGGCCACGATCCGCGGGCCCTCGGCGTCGCCCCAGCCCTCGGCCTCGGACTCCAGGACGCGCTGGAGCATCACCGGCACCGCGAACACCGTCGTGCACCGGCGCTCGCGCACGGCGTCGAGGAACCCCTCGGGGGTGAACCTGCGACGCAGTACGACGGTCGCGCCGTGCAGCGAGGCGAGCAGCAACCCCGCGTTGCCCCAGGTGTGGAACAGCGGCGCGGCGATGTGCGTCGGCTCACCGGCGCGCAGCGGGATCGCCGACAGGATCGACGCCGCCGGGGCGAGGGTCGACGGGTGCGGCCGCTTGGCGCCCTTCGGCGTACCGGTGGTGCCGGAGGTCAGCACGATCTGCTTGGACGGCTCCGGCTTGAACGGCAGCTCGCCCGGCCCGCCGCGCCCGACCATCGCCTCGAGGTCGTCGAGCGCGCGGTCGCCCGCGGGGCGCGGCCCGTCCGGGGTGCGGGTCAGCACGACGCGCGGCCC
This sequence comes from Pseudonocardia sp. ICBG1034, assembly GCF_020131375.1. Lineage (NCBI taxonomy): Bacteria > Bacillati > Actinomycetota > Actinomycetes > Pseudonocardiales > Pseudonocardiaceae > Pseudonocardia > Pseudonocardia sp. ICBG1034. The sequence goes on along the minus strand of NZ_JAHLEK010000021.1, from coordinate 358,709 downwards.
GTCCGGGACGATGTCGAGGAAGTCCGGGTCGGCGACGAGGGTGTGCAGCTGCTGCTGCTCCTGCACCCCGCGCAGCTGCTCGGCCGAGAGCCCGGTGTTCACCAGCACGACGTCGGCGCCCGCCTTGCCCGCCGCGACCATCGCCTCGATCGGCGCGCGGGCGTTGCGGCACAGCACGCCGACCGGGGCGCCCGGCCCGGCACCGGAGTCGAGCAGCGCCAGCGCGAGGCTGTCGGTGCGGGCCTCCAGCTCGGCGTAGGTGGTGACCCCGTCGTCGTCGACGACGGCGAGCCGGTACGGGTGGCGGGCCGCTCCGACGGCGAACGCGGCGGTGATGCTGTTGCCGTAGCGCACCAGGGCCCGGCCCATCCCGTACAGCTTCCCGGGGCCGAGCGGGCGGACGACACCCGAGCGGGTCAGGGCCACGGCGGCGCGGGCGGTGCCGCTGCCCAGCTCGTAGGCGGTACGGGCGGTGCCGGAGAGGTTCTGGAGCAGCGGGGAGCCAGCCATGCGGCGCAGTCTGGCAGGGCCACCCGTCGGGTCGCCGGGTCCGGTGCGGTGATCTGTGTCAGAGGTCACTGAGTATGTCCGTCATGTTTCGTAGGGTGAAGACGATGTGTCTTTCGGTGACCCACAGGTCGCCGCACTCTCCACCACAGACCGTCGGGGATCCTGATGCGCCTCTACCTGCCCACACGCACGTCCGCTTCCGGCCGCACCCTGGTCCGCGCGGGACGTCCGACCAAGTCGATGCCCGGGTTCGGCGGCCTCGCCGGTGTCTGCCGCTGCGGTGCGGCCCGGCCCGCCGACGCGCGCGCCCTGCCGTGGCGCGACTGTCCGTCCTGCACGCCGCAGCGGGCCCGCGCCGGGCGCTGAACGCCCCGGCCTCGTAGGTTCCCGGGTCGGCGGGCACCGGGTCCGCCGACCGCGGAGGCCCCATGAGTACGCCCACCCCCGAGATGCGGCTGCGCGCCCTCGAGCGCGAGGACCTGCCGTTCGTCCACGGGCTGTCGAACGACTCCGGGATCATGTCGTACTGGTTCGAGGAGCCCTACGAGTCGCTCGTCGAGCTGCAGGAGATCTTCGCCCGGCACGTGCACGACAACCGCGAGCGGCGGTTCATCATCGACTGCGCGGGCGAGCGCGCCGGCCTGGTCGAGCTGGTGGAGATCGACTACATCCACCGCAACGCGGAGTTCCAGATCATCGTCGCCCCCGCCTTCCAGGGCCGGGGTCTCGCCGCCCGCGCCACCGCCGCGGCCCTCGACCACGCCTTCGGCGTGCTGAACCTGCACAAGGTGTACCTGGTCGTCGACGTCGACAACGCCCGTGCCGTGCGCGCCTACGAACGCACCGGTTTCGCCGTCGAGGGCGAGCTGCGCGAGGAGTACTTCGCCAGCGGCCGCTACCACGACGCGTACCGGATGGCGGTGCTGCAGCGCGAGCACCTCGGGCGCACCGTCGACGGACCGCGCTGACCGGACCGGACCGGACCGGCCGGCAGGGAGGGGGACCCGTCGGCCGGCCCGGCGTGCACCGGTCGCGGGCATGCGACCGGGGTCGGGCGCGTCGACCATGATGACGACGACACCCATGAACAGTACTATCCCGCCACGTACTCGTGTCAACGTTCCGCTACGCTGCGCCCATGACCAGCAGGAACCGGGTGTGGGTCGGTGTCAGCGCGATGTCGCGGTGCGAATCGGGCAACCGATGACATCGTTGATCGTCGGGTGAGTGCCCGCTACCGTCGTCGCCGCGGGTCACGGGGTGGTTGCGGCCCGCCCGTCGTCGCCGTGCGCGCCCGGCTGCCCCGGGTAGGATCCGCCCCGATGTCCGGAACGCCGACGGCCGGGGATGAGTTCCCGATCGACACGCTCGCCGCGCGTGCCGGCATGACCGTCCGCAACGTGCGCGCCCACCTGTCCCGCGGGCTGCTGCAGCCGGGGGAGATGCGCGGGCGCACCGCCTGGTACGGCCCCGTCCACCTGGCCCGGCTGGAGCTGATCGCCGGCCTGCAGCGGCGCGGGTTCTCGCTCGCCGCGATCGGTGTGCTGATCAACCAGACCCCCTCCGGCAGCGCCGAGGAGGCGCTGCGCCTCTACCGCGGCATGCTCGCCCCGTGGCAGCCGGAGGAGCCGGTCGAGATCGCCGAGGAGGACCTGGCCGAGTGGGCCGGCGCCCGGACGTCCCCCGAGTTCGTCGGGCAGCTGGTCGCCTCCGGGATGATCGAGCGCACCGGACCGGGGCGGCTGCGCGTGCTCAACCCGTCGATGGTCCGGTCCGGGGCGCACGCCGTCGCCCTCGGTCTGGCCCCGGAGGCGGTGCAGCAGGTCGGCGACGAGCTGCTGACCCGCACCCGTGAGATCGCCGAGATCTTCGTCGAGCTGTTCCGGGAGCAGGTCTGGGCGGCGCACGTCGCGGCCGGGCTGCCCCGCAGCGGCGTCGCGGACCTGCGCACGGCGGTCGAGGCCCTGCAGCCGGTCGCCACCCAGTCGCTGCTCGGCGCCTTCCGCCAGACGATGCAGCAGGCGATGGACGACTTCATCCGCCGGCTGTCCACCGACCTCGCCCCGGCCGACCCGCCCGTCGACCCCGGGGCCGCGGAGCCGTACTCAGACCGGTAGGTCGACGGTGAACACCGTCCGGCCGGGGGCGCTGTCGACCCCGACCGTCCCGTCGTGGGCGGCGACGACCGCGGCCACGATCGCCAGGCCCAGCCCGGTGCTGGGGGTGTCGTTCCCGGCGCGGGTGCGTCCCTCCGCGCCGCGGGCGAACCGCTCGAACACCCGCGGCAGCACGTCCGGTGCGATGCCGGGGCCGTCGTCGGCGACCCGCAACCGGACCCGGCCGGGGACGGGCCGGTCGAGGGAGACGGTGACCGTCGTGCCGGGCGGGGTGTGGGTGCGGGCGTTCGCGAGCAGGTTGGTGACCACCTGGGCGAGCCGGTGGGCGTCGCCGGTGACCGTGACCGGCTCGTCGGGCAGCTGCGGGAACCAGCGGTGGTCGCGGCCCGCCACGTGGGCGTCCCCGACGGCGTCGAGGACCAGCCGGGTGAGGTCCACCTCGGCGCGCTCCAGCGGGCGGCCCGCGTCGAGCCGGGCGAGCAGCAGCAGGTCCTCGACCAGGGTGGACATGCGTTCGGCCTGCGAGCTGATCCGGGCCAGTGCGTGCGTGGTCCGCTCCGGGACCGGGTCGCGCTCGCGGCGCGACAGCTCGGCGTAGCCGCGGATCGCCGTCAGCGGGGTGCGCAGCTCGTGGCTGGCGTCGGCGACGAAGCGCCGCAGCCGGGTCTCGGACTCCTGGCGTGCGGCGAGCGCGCCCTCGACGTTGTCGAGCATGTGGTTGAGCGCGGTGCCGACCTGGCCGACCTCGGTGCGGGGGTCGGGGTCGGGGACGCGGGAGGCGAGGTGGACCTCGCCCCGGTCCAGCGGCAGGTCCCCGACCTGCGCGGCGACGCCGGCGACGCGTTCGAGCGGGCGCAGCTCGCGGCGCACCAGCACGGCCGCCGCGATGCCCGCGAGCACCACCGCCCCGCCCAGCACGACGAGCTCGGTGACGACGAGCCTGGTCACGGTGGCACCGGCGTTGTCCGGCTGGGCGATCAGGTAGGTCGTCGTCCCCTCGGTCCAGCCGATCGCCCGGTAGTCGCCCAGGGACAGGGTGACGTCGTGCGGTGCGGTGTCGGCGGGCACCGACCGGAGCGCGCCGAGGTCGTCGCCGGACACCGCGGTGCTGGTGCCGCCGCGCTGGGCGAGCCGGGCCATGACGACACGGCCGTCGTCGAACACCGCGCCGATCGCGTTCGCGCTCGGCCCGGGACCGAGGAACACCCCGTCGGGTGGGCCGGGGCGCCGGCCGCCGTCCCCGGACGGGGCGCCGGTCCCGTCGCCGTCGTCCTGGGTCAGCCGCCCGGGGGCGCGCCCGGTCTGCTGGGCGACGAAGCCCTCCAGGGAGAACGACAGCTCGTGGTCCTGCCGGGTGGACAGGTAGCGGTCGAGCGAGAGCGTCGTCGCGACGCCGATCGCCACGCAGGCCACCGTGAACAGCAGCAGCACCGTGACGACCAGCCGGGCCCGGAGCGAGCGGACCCGGCCGGAGACGCGGGTGACGACCACCGGGTCACTCCGCCGCGGGACGCAGCACGTAGCCCGCGCCGCGCACCGTGTGGATCATCGGCCGGCGCCCGGCGTCGATCTTCTTGCGCAGGTAGGAGACGTAGAGCTCGACCACGTTGGACTGGCCGCCGAAGTCGTAGTTCCACACCCGGTCGAGGATCTGGGCCTTCGACAGCACCCGGCGCGGGTTGCGCATGAGGTAGCGCAGCAGCTCGAACTCGGTCGCGGTCAGCTCCACCGGGTCGCCGGCGCGCGACACCTCGTGCGCGTCCTCGTCGAGCACCAGGTCGCCGACGACCAGCTCCGAGGAGCGCTGGGCGGCGGCCATCCCGGCGCGGCGCAGCAGCCCGCGCAGCCGCGCGACCAGCTCCTCCAGCGAGAACGGCTTGGTGACGTAGTCGTCGCCGCCCGCGGTGAGGCCCGCGACCCGGTCCTCGACGGCGTCGCGCGCGGTCAGGAACAGCACCGGCACCTCGGGGGTGTCGGCGCGGACCCGGCGCAGCACCTCGAAGCCGTCGACGTCGGGCAGCATCACGTCCAGCACGATCGCGTCCGGGCGGAACTCGCGGGCGTGGCGCACCGCGGACATGCCGTCGGCGGCGGCGCGGACCTCCCAGCCCTCGTAGCGCAGGGCCATCGACAGCAGGTCCGACAGCGTCGACTCGTCGTCCACCACGAGCACCCGGATCGGGCCGCCGTCGGCGCGGCGCAGCGGGTCGGCGTCCCGGTCCATCACCTCGGTCATGCTAGGAGCACACCGCACGAACCTGTGCGACGGCTGTGCGCCCGCTGTCGGTTCACCGGGCGCGCCAGTACCCCGTGGCGTAGACGGCGCGCCGGTCGAACCCCCGCTCGCCGAGCAGGTGCGCGCGCAGCTCCTTGACCGCGGCGGACTCCCCGGACAGCCACGCCTGGCCGCGCCCGCCCGGCAGCTGCGCGGCCCGCACCGCCGCGACCAGCGGCTCACCCGCCGGGGCGTCGCCCCGGTGCACCCAGGTGACGGCGGCGTCGCCGGGCAGGGTCTGCTCCTCGCCGGCGTCGGCGACCTCGGCGACGACCCGGACCGACACCCCGGGGGCGGCCTCGGCGAGGGTCTCGCAGACGGTCGCGATGGCCGGCAGCGCGGACTCGTCGCCGATCACGAGGTGGTGCGCGGCGGTCGGGTCCGGCTCCCAGCGCCCGCCGGGCTCGGACACCCCGACCCAGTCCCCGGGAGCGGCCGACACGGCCCAGGCGGCGGCCGGGCCGTGCCCGGCGTGCACGACGAAGTCGACGTCGAGCTCACCGTGGGCGCCGGCGTCGGGGGCGAAGCGGCGCACCGTGTAGGTGCGGATCGCCGGGCGGGCCTCCCCGGCGGGCCAGACCGGTCCGCCGGTCGAGGCGCGCGGGACGGCGGGCCGTTCCTGGCCCTCGACCGGGAAGAACATCTTGATCCGGCGGTCCGGGCCGTGCCCGGGGAACCCGGCCAGCTCCTCGCCGGTCAGGGTCACCCGGACCATGCCGGGGGTGACCCGCTCGGTGCGGGCCACCTGCAGCAGGCGTGGTGCGGTCGTGCTCATGGCCGGGAATTGTCCCGGACGCGCACTCAGGCCCGGTGGCCGAGGCCCGCCAGGCCGGTCCAGACCAGGTCCATCAGGTACTCGGTGGCCTGCTCGGCGGTGACCGACTCGTCCTGGCCGCGCCAGACGGCGAGCCGCTCGCAGGCCCCGACGATCACCTGCGCCCAGCCGGTCAGCCGGGCCGGTTCGGTGCCGGGGACCTGCGCGGCCAGCAGGGCGGCGGTGAAGTCGGTCTGCTGGGCGCGGATCTCCTCCAGCGCGGTGTCGGTGACCCCGGCCTCGGAGCAGAACAGCTGCCAGGCGGGCGCCCGCCGGTCGAGGTAGCGGAAGAAGGCCAGCGTCCCGCCCCGCAGCATCGCCTCCGGCGACTCCGCGGCCCCCGCCGCCTGCGCGACGACGTCGAGCAGCTCGGACCGGGCCCGCGCGATCGCGGCCAGCAGCAGGCCCTCCTTGGACCCGAAGTGGGTGTAGAGCACCGGCTTGGTGACCCCGACCCGCTCCGCGACCTGCTCCATCGAGACCTCGGCGTAGCCCCGCTCGCCGAAGACGGCGACGGCCGCGTCGACGATCTGACGCTCCCGCTCCGCCCTGGGCACGCGGCGGCGGGGGCCGGGTACGGTCTGCGCGGTCACGTCGGAGACTTTACCCGCAGTAAGTTACTGGCGGTAGGAAGCGAGCGGGAATGGACGTCTACTCCCTGCCGATGACCACCCGGTTCCGCGGGATCACCGTGCGCGAGGGCCTCCTGCTGCCCGGCCCGGCCGGCTGGGGGGAGTTCTGCCCCTTCCCTGAGTACGACGACCGCGAGGCCGTCGCGTGGCTGGCCGCGGCCCGCGAGGCGGCCGAGGTGGGCTGGCCTCAGCCGGTGCGCGACCGCGTGCCGGTCAACTGCACCGTGCCCGCCGTCGGCCCCGAGCACGCGCAGCGGATCGTGCGCGCCTCCGGCTGCACCACCGCGAAGGTCAAGGTCGCCGACGCCGGTGCCCCGTTGTCCGGGGACGTCGAGCGCGTCGCCGCCGTCCGCGACGCGCTCGGCCCCACCGGGCTGGTCCGGGTGGACGCCAACGCCGCCTGGGACGTCGACACGGCCGTCGCCGCGATCGGCGAGCTGGACCGGGCCGCCGGGGGACTGGAGTACGTCGAGCAGCCCTGCTGGGAGGTCGAGGACCTCGCCGCCGTCCGCCGGAAGGTGGACGTGCCGATCGCCGCCGACGAGTCGATCCGTCGCGCCGAGGACCCGATGCGGGTGGTGCGGGCCGAGGCGGCCGACGTCGTCGTGCTGAAGGTGTCGCCGCTGGGCGGGGTGCGCCGGTCCCTGCGGATCGCCGAGGAGGTCGGGCTGCCGGTCGTCGTGTCCTCGGCGGTGGAGTCGAGCGTCGGGCTCGCCGCCGGACTCGCGCTGGCCGGGGCGCTGCCGGAGCTGCACCACGCCTGCGGGCTCGGGACGGTCTCGCTGCTGGCCGCCGACGTCGTCGCCGAGCCGCTCGCCCCGCAGCGGGGCTTCCTGCCCGTGCCGCGGGTCGCGCCCGAGCCGGTGCACCGGGTCGCGGTCGCCGCCGCCCCGGACCGCGCCGCCTGGTGGCGCGACCGGCACGACCGCGTCGCCGCCCTGCTCGACGCGGCCACCGGCGCCGGCCGGGTCAGTACTGGTTGACCCGCCCGTCGCGGCGCAGCGCCGCGTCGATCGCCCGCGCCGGCCCGGGCACCCGGTACTGGCCCTTCACCAGCTTCCCGGCGCTGGGCACCGCGCCCGTGCCCGGCCAGGTCGCCGTGTCCCACAGCGCCGAGCGCAGGAACGCCTTCGCGCAGTGCAGGAACAGCTCGTCGATCTCGACGACGATCGCCACCTCGGGCGTCGAGCCCTTCACGGTGAGCCGGTCGGCGAAGTCCGGCCGGTACACGATCCGGGCCCGCCCGTTGATCCGCACGGTGTCGTTCGACCCCGGCACGACGACGATCATCCCGACCCGGGGGTCGTGCAGGATGTTGCGCATCGAGTCGAGCCTGCGGTTCCCCTTGCGGTCGGCGAAGGCGATCGTGTGCTCGTCGAGGACCAGCAGACAGCCCGCCGGGTCGCCCCGGGGCGAGACGTCGACGCCGTCCGGCCCGGTCGTCGCCAGCAGGGAGAACGGCGCCGCGGCCAGGAACTCCGCGGTCACCGGGTCGACCCGGTCGCGCGCCTTGTCCCGGATGAACGCGGGCACCTCGCCGATGATCTCCCGGAGCCTGGCCTCGTCGGTCACGTGTTCCATCGCATCCCCCTCGTTGTTAGGTCACCCTAACCGTGGACGTGCTGCCGGGGCGACCCCCGCCTAGGGTCCCGGTGTGGGCGTGATCGTGATCGGGGCCGGCATCGCCGGGGTGACCTGCGCCGCGGAGCTGGCCGCCCGCGGCGTGGACGTGACGGTGTTCGAGCGGGCCCGCGGAGCCGGGGGACGGCTCGCGGTGCACCGCCACGACGGCCGTCCCGCCGACATCGGTGCCGCCTACTTCACCGTCTCCGACGACCGGTTCGACGCCCGCGTCCGCCGCTGGCGCGACGACGGCCTGGTCCGCGGGTGGACCGACACCCTCGCGGTGTTCGACGGCACCGGCCGGGGCGCGGACAACCCGGGCCCGCTGCGGTTCGCGGCGCCGGCCGGGCTGCGGTCGCTGGTCACCGACACCGCCCGTGACCTCGTCGTCCGCACCGGCCGCACCGTCGAGCGGGTCCGCCCCGGCCCGGACGGCCCGACCGTCGACGGCGAGCGCGCCGACGCCGTCGTGCTGGCGATGCCCGACCCGCAGGCCGCCCGGCTGCTCGACCCGGACACCCCCGCGGGCGCCGCGGTCGCCGGGCGGGAGTGGAACCCGGTGCTCGCCCTGACCGCCGGGTTCGCCGCGCGGGACTGGCCGCGGCTGCCCGCGGCGTTCGTCAACGACCACCCCGTCCTGTCCCTCGTCGCCGACGACGGCGACCGCCGCGGCGACGACGCCCCGGTGCTCGTCGCGCACTCCACCGGCGATCTCGCCCGCGCCCACGACGCCGACCCCGCCGGCGCGGTGCCCGCGATGACCGCCGCCGTCCGGGAGCTGCTGGGCATCACCGCGGAGCCGGACTGGACGCACGTGCACCGCTGGCGCTTCGCCGCCCCCGCCGGTACGCGGGAGCAGCCCTTCCACCTCGACGACGACGGCGTCGCCCTGGCCGGGGACGGCTGGGGCCGGTCCCGGGTGCAGACGGCCTGGCTGTCCGGGCTGGAGCTGGCCGGGGAGCTCGCGGGACGCCTGGGTCGCTGATCCCTGGCCGCGTCGGCGTCGGCGACCTACCGTCGTGGGCATGCCCGACCGCGCCACCGCTGCCGCCCCCGTCGTCGTCGAACCGGAGGGGCGGCCGTTCGGCGGGTCCACCGCGCCCGCGGAGCTCGACGCCGCCGGCCCGGACGCCGCCGGGCGCGCGGTGCTCGCCGAGCTGGCCGCCGCGCTCGACGCCGACCGGGTCCTCACCGACCCCGACGTCGTGCGCCCCTACGTCCACGACGAGGCCGAGTGGGCCGAGTACGGCACGCCGCTCTGCGTGGTGCGGGCACGGACCACCGCCGACGTCGCCGCGACCGTGCGGGCCTGTGCGGCCCACCGGGTCCCGGTCGTCGCGCGGGGTGCGGGCACCGGGCTGTCCGGCGGGGCGAACGCGGTCGACGGCTGTGTCCTGGTCAGCCTGGAACGGATGACCGCGATCCGCGAGATCTCGGCGGGGGAGAGGCTCGCCGTCGTCGAACCGGGGGTGGTCAACGACGACCTGCGGGCCGCCTGCGCGGAGCAGGGCCTCTGGTACCCGCCGGACCCGGCGTCGGCGCCCTGGTCGACGATCGGCGGCAACGTCGCGACCAACGCGGGCGGGCTGTGCTGCGTCAAGTACGGCGTCACCCGCGACTACGTGCTCGCCCTCGAGGTCGTCACCGCCGCCGGTGAGGTCGTGCGGGTCGGGCGGCGCACCGCGAAGGGAGTCGTCGGCTACGACCTCGCCGGGCTGATGGTCGGCTCGGAGGGGACGCTCGGCATCATCACCGAGATCACCGTGAAGCTGCGCCCGGCCCGCCCGGCCGCGCCGCGCACCGTCGTCGGGTTCTTCGACTCCCTCGCCGACTGCGGGGCCGCGGTCGCCGCCGTCACCGAGCAGGGGCTGCAGCCCGCGGTGTTCGAGCTGGTCGACCGGGAGTGCCTGGCCGCGGTCAACGCGTGGCGCAACGCGGGCCTGCCGACCGGTGCCGCGGCGCTGCTCATCGCCCAGACCGACCTGCCCGAGCCCGCCGCACAGGCCGAGGCCGAGGCGATCCTGGCCGCGTTCACCGCGCACGGGGCGACCGAGGCGATGGCCTCGACCGACGAGACCGAGTCCGAGGCGCTGTTCGCCGCCCGCCGGATGGCCTACCCGGCGCTGGAGCAGCTCGGGATGGGGATGCTGACCGAGGACGTCTGCGTCCCCCGGCCACGGATGGCCGAGATGCTCGCCCGGATCGAGGACATCGGCCGTCGCCGCGGGGTCCGGATCGCGACCGTCGCGCACGCCGGCGACGGGAACCTGCACCCGCTGATGCTCACCCCGCACGACGACCCGGACGCCCGGGACCGCACCCGCGCCGCGTTCGACGAGATCATCGGCGCGGCCGTCGAGCTGGGCGGGACGGTCACCGGCGAGCACGGCGTCGGCCTGCTCAAGCGCGACGGGATGGAGCGCGAGCTCGGCCCGGAGGTGCTCGCCCTGCAGCGGGCGGTGAAGGCGGCCCTGGACCCGGACGGCATCCTGAACCCGGGCAAGGCCGTCTGAACCGGCCGTATCGCCCGGATGGCCGCGCGTGATCGTCCCCGCGCCGGGGAACCCCGGAGGATGAGTACGACCGACCCGGCCCTGGTCCCGTCCGCGCTCGCCCTGACCTACCGGGGTCCGGCGCACACCGGCGCGCCGCGGCTGTCCGGCGTGGACGGCGTGCACGAGGTGGTGCCGGTGGTGGCGGCCGAGGTCCGCGAGGTCGAACGCCTCGACACCGCCGACCTGCGGCTGTTCTCCGCGGGCATCGAGCTCGTCGTCGAGCACGTGGTGCCCGACCGGGCCTCGGTGGTGGCGCCCGGCTCGGCCTGGGTGCTGCGGCTGCCCGACGCCGGTCCCGACGACGACCTGCGCGTCCCGCTGTCCGGCAGCGAGGTGGAGGGCGTCGCCGACCGGTCGGTCCCCGACGGCATCGACGCGTTCGTCCGCCGGGTCCGCGGCGACGCGCCGCTGGTGCCGGTGGGTCGGGTGCACGTCACCCGCGCCGTCAGCAGGCTGCGCGACGACGCCGGGCGCGACCTGGCCACCCTGACCCGCGAGCAGGTCGACGTCGCGACGCTGGGCGGGTCCGCGACCGTCGAGAGCTGGACCGAGGCCGTCGTCGAACCGGGGACGGCCGGGACCGCCCTGCTGCAGCAGCTCGACGACGCCCTGCGCACCACCGGCCTCGTCCGTGCCCCGCGCGGCGGGTACGCCCGGCTCACCGCGCTGCTGGCCGAGGCGGCGCCCGTCGACCCGCCGCGGCGGACCGGGCGCAGGGGCAGCGCCGGTGCGCTGCTGCTGCGCTACCTCGGGGACCAGGTCGACGCGCTCGCCGCGCGCGAGCAGGACCTGCGCGCCGACCGCCCGGACGCGGTGCACCAGATGCGCATCGCCGCCCGCCGGATGCGGAGCGCGCTGCGCACCTACGCGGGGCTCCTGGAGGGCCCGCGGGCCGCGCACCTGGTCGCCGAGCTGCGCTGGCTGGGCCGGGCGCTGGCCGGTGAGCGCGACGCCGAGGTCCAGGAGGAGCGCCTGAACGCCCGGCTGACCGCACTGGAGCCGGAGCTGCTGCTGGGACCGGTGCGGGCCGCCGTCACCCGGCACTTCGCCCGCACCCGCGCCGAGACCGGGGCGGCGGTGCTCGACGTCGTCGACGGGGAGCGCTACGCCGCGCTGCAGGGCGCGCTGCGCCGGCTGCTCGCCGACCCGCCGCTGTCGCGCCGGGCCCGCAAGCCCGCGATCACCGTCCTCCCCGCGATGGTGGGCCGCACGGCCCGCAAGCTGGAGCGGCGGATGGAACGCGCGCTGGCCGACCTCGACGCCGGTCAGGTCGCCCCCGACTCGCTGCACGACGCCCGCAAGACCGGCAAGCAGCTCCGCTACGCCACCGAGGTCGCCCGGCCCAGTGTGGGGAAGGACGCGCGGACGTTCGCGAAGAGGCTCAAGAAGGTCTCTGACGTGCTCGGCGAGCACCAGGACGCCGTCGTCTCCCGGGAGACCCTGCGGACGCTCGGGGCCCGCGCCGGCGCCGAGCGGGACAACGGGTTCACCTTCGGTGTGCTGCACGGCCGGGACACCGCGACGATGCTCGACCTGGAGCGCAGGCTGCCCACGGTGTGGGAGACGGCGTGGACGCGGCGCGCCCGCCGGTGGATGCGCCGCTAGCCTGCGCGGGGTGAGAGACGCCGTCGCCGACCTCCGCCGGATCGCGTTCCTCCTCGAACGCGCCCAGGAGTCGACCTACCGGGTGCGCGCGTTCCGGACCGCGGCCGCCGCGCTGCGCGGTCGCGACGCCGAGGAGCTGGCCCGGCTGCACGCCTCGGGCGCCCTCACGGACCTGAAGGGCGTCGGCGAGGTGACCGCGCGCTGCGTGGGGGAGTCCGTCGCCGGGGAGGAACCGGTCTACCTGCGACGGCTGGAGGACGCCGTCGCCCGCGCCGACGCCACCGGGGTGCCCCTGGCCGAGGCGGCGCTGCGGCTGCGCGAGGGTCTGCGCGGGGACTGCCACAGCCACACCGACGCCTCCGACGGCGGCTCCCCGCTCGCCGAGATGGCCGAGACCGCGATCGGGCTGGGCCACGACTACCTCGTCGTCACCGACCACTCACCGCGCCTGACCGTCGCGAACGGGCTGTCCGCGGACCGGCTGCGCCGCCAGGTCGAGCAGATCGCGCGGCTCAACGAGCGGATCACCGCGTCCGGGTCGGACTTCCGGGTGCTCACCGGCATCGAGGTGGACATCCTCGACGACGGCGCCCTCGACCAGTCCGAGGACCTGCTCGCCTCGCTCGACGTGGTGGTGGCCAGCGTGCACTCGAAGCTGCGGATGCCCCGCGACGAGATGACCGAGCGGATGCTCACCGCCGTCGCGAACCCGCACGTCGACGTGCTCGGGCACTGCACGGGCCGGATGGTCACCGGCCGCCGCACGCGCCCGGAGTCCGAGTTCGACGCCGACGCCGTCTTCGCCGCCTGCGCGGAACACGGCGTCGCCGTGGAGATCAACGCCCGGCCCGAGCGCCTCGACCCGCCCAAGCGGCTGCTGCGCCTGGCCGTCGAGGCCGGGTGCGAGTTCACGATCGACACCGACGCGCACGCCCCCGGGCAGCTCGACTGGCTCGACCACGGCTGCGCCCGCGCCGTCGCCTGCGGGGTGGACCCGGAGCGGATCCGCAACACCCGCGACCTCGCGGGCCTGCTGCGCCGCTGACCCGCTGCGTCTCTGCGCTGCCGCCGTGCCGCGCTGCCGCCCTGCCGCGCCGCCCTGCCGCTGAGCCGCTGCGCCGGTGAGGGCCGCGCCGCCGGCCCGCTGCGCCGGCGGACACCCGGGCGCCCGGGTCAGCGCAACTCGAAGTCGGCGACGTCGAAGCCGGGTGAGACGACGCAGCTGACCAGGACCGCCCCCGGCCCCGCCGGCTCCGCCCGCTGCCACACCCCGGCCGGGACCTCCTGCTGCGGGCCGACCGGCCCGAGGCGCAACCGGGCGCCGGGGACGGGGTCCGGCCCGTCACCACCGAGGACCAGGTCGGCCTCGGGGCCCGAGTGCCGGCACCACAGCTCGGTGGACCGGACGCGGTGCCACCGGCCGGGGGCGTCGAAGAGGTAGAGGATCGCCGTCGCCGAGGGGCGTGGACCGTACGGGGTCGCGACGACGACCGGTGAGGTCCAGGTCCGCCGGTACCAGCCACCCTCCGGGTGCGGGGCGAGGTCCAGCGCGACGGCGAGGTCGGGGCGAGCCACGCCGCCACTGTGGCAGGCGGACGCGCGGTCCGTCCCCGGTCCCCACCCCGGGGCGCGTCGCACCCCTGGCGCGGTCGCCGCACCCGTCGCGGCGGGTGCGGGAGCCCCCGCCGGGGTGCGACACCTCCGTCCCCGGGGCGCCCCGCGCGGCGACGGGTGCCACACCCGCCGTCGCGCACCGGCCGGTCACCCGACGTCACCGGTACCCGCAGGAGGATCACCGTCCGTCCACAGGCGACCGCATCCCACCCGTCCGCGCGCTCCCCGGACGGGTGGTTCGACTGGTGCTCCTCACCCAGCGCACGTGAGATGGGACCGCAGGTGACCGAGTGACGGGAGTGATCCACGGTGCGGACCAGGACCAGGACGACGGTGGCGGTGCTCGCCGCGACGCTCGCGCTGTCGGCGGTCACGACGGCCGGTGCGTCGGCGGCACCCGCGGCTCCGGCGGCCGCCGTGACCCGGACCGTCGCCGACGACCCGGTGCCCCCGCGGGACGACAGCGGCGCGGCCGCGCCCGCCCCCACCGCCCCGGCCGGCGGAGACCCGGCCGGCCCGGCCGGCGGAGACCCGACCGGCCCGGCCGCGGGCACCGCGACCCCGGGAGGCGGCCCGGTCGGCGGGACGGCGAAGGCGACCCCGGCCGACCCCGCCGCGCCCCCGGCGTCGTCGCACTGCACCGAGACCGCGGCGCAGGAGCTCGGCTGGGGCGCGCCCGCCCGCGAGTCCGACTTCGACGGCACCACGGTCCCGCCGGACTGGCACCCCTACGGTCCCGAGCCCGGCCACAACAAGAAGGGCACCCGCACCCCGGAGGCGGTCACCGTCGCCGACGGGGCGATGACCATCTCCGCCGACGCCGACGGCAACACCGGCGCCGTCAGCTGGCACCCCGGCCAGCGCTACGGCCGGTGGGAGGCCTGCGTGAAGTCGGACGAGGGCCGGGGCGGGATCAACGCCCTGCTGCTGCTCTGGCCGGTGGCCGAGGACTTCCCGGTCGGCGGAGAGGTCGACTGGATGGAGATCATGGACGACTCCCGCCAGAAGACCAGCTTCTTCCTCCACTACGGACCGGGCAACGACCAGGACTACGGGTCGGTGAAGCACGACTCGACGCAGTGGTCGGCCTACGCGCTGGAATGGACCCCGGAGAAGATCACCGCGTACGTGAACGGGAAGGAGTGGTACTCCAACACCGACACCGACCAGTTCCCGCCGCGCCCGATGAACATGACCATGCAGCTGGACTACTTCGGCAACGCCGGCGGTCCCACCGCGATGCACATGGACTGGGCCCGGCAGTGGGCGCTGCCGCAGAGCACCGTGGCCACGCTGAGCCTGCCGCCCGGCTCGGCCGCGACCGGGCAGCCCCGCGACTTCCCCGACCGGAAGCCGCGCGAGCTGTCGGAGCCCGAGCAGCAGGCGCAGACCGCGATGCTCGCCCGCGAGCACCGCTGAGGCTCAGACCGCGGCGTCGAGCTCCGCGCGGGTGGGCGGGTTCGCGCCGTGCCGCGAGCAGGTGATCGCCGACGCCGCGACGGCCTCGGTCAGCACGGCCTCCAGCGTCGGCCGGTCGATGCGGTAGAGGTCGTCGCGGGCGGTCGCACCGAGCAGCCCGCGCCGGTGCAGACCGGCGAGCAGCGCCGCGGAGAAGCTGTCCCCGGCACCGACGGTGTCGACGACCTCGACGGCGCGGCCGGGCAGCACCAGGTGCAGCCCCGACGACGTCCCGGCCAGCACCCCGTTCGCCCCGAGGGTGACCACGACGACCGCCGGACCGAGCTCGAGCCACTCGCCGACGACGTCGCCGGGCTCGCGGCCCGGGTGCAACCAGCCCAGATCCTCCTCACTGACCTTCACCACGTCGGCCACGCCGAGCAGCTCGTGCACGCCGGGCAGGATCTCCTCCGGCGTACCCATCAGCAGCGGCCGGAAGTTGGGGTCGTAGCTCACCGTCGCGGTGTCCACAGCGGAGGCGAGCAGCTCGCGCAGCGCGTCGTGACCGGGCGCGGTGGTCAGCGCCAGCGATCCGGAGTGGACGGCGACGACCGGGCCGGCCGGGCCCTCGTCGAGGGCACCGGCGAGCTCGTCGTCGGTCCACTGCCAGTCCGCGGTGCCCGCGATCCGGAAGTCGTAGGACGCCTGCCCGTCGGCGGCCAGCTCCACGATCGCCAGCGACGACGGCTCGTCCGCCTCGACCGAGTGCGACAGGTCGACGCCGTTGTCCGCGAGATGGTCGCGCAGCTTGCGCCCGAGCAGGTCGTCGGCGAGCCGGGCCAGCATCCGGGCCGGCACGTCGAGACGGGACAGCCCGACCGCGACGTTCGCGGGGCTGCCGCCGGGCGCGAGCTCCCAGTACTGCTGTGTCGATGCGCGGTCCGCCTGCGCTTCCCGCTGCGCGGTCACGGGGACGATGTCGACGAGGGCTTCTCCGGCGACGGCGATCACTCCGCGTGGCGGGCGTCCGGCAGCTGTGTCGGGCATGGCCGCACTGTAGTGGTCCGATCGGGGTCCCCGGACAGGTCCGTGACGGGTCACGACCACGTCACGGTGCGTCGACACGCACGTGGTAGGCATGACGGATGCCCCGGAAGATCCCGGTCGTGGTGCTGGCCGGATTCCTCGGAGCCGGCAAGACGACACTGCTGAACCACCTCCTCGCCGCGGGCGGGGACGCGCGGATCGGCGTGGTCGTCAACGACTTCGGGTCGGTCGGCATCGACGCGATGCGCGTGGCCGGTCAGGCCGGCGACGTCGTCGGGCTCGGCAACGGCTGCCTGTGCTGCGAGGTCGGTGAGGGTGGCGTCTCCTCGGTGCTGGAGAAGCTGACCCGCCGCCGCGACGAGATCGACGTCGTCGTCATCGAGGCCAGCGGCATCGCCGAGCCCGGCACGCTGGTCCAGCTCGTGCTCGACGCGCTGGGCCAGCACCTGAGCTTCGGCGGGCTCGTCGAGGTCGTCGACGCCGCGGAGTTCGAGGACTCGCGGCGCCGCCACCCCCAGCTCGACAAGCACGTCGGCATGGCCGACCTCGTGGTCCTGAACAAGATCGACCGGGTGGGGCCGGGGCCGCTGTGGCGGGTCCGGCGGCTGTGCCGCGAGGCGAACCCGCGGGCCCCGATCGTCCCGGTCCGCGACGGCGCGGTGGACCCGGCGCTGCTGTTCGACATCGAGATCGTGCCGGGCCGCCAGCTGATGCTGGGCGAGCGCGTCGACGAGCCGCACTCCCACCACCTGCACGCCGGCTACCAGAGCCTGACGTTCCTGTGCGACGAGCCGCTCGACGCCGCCCGCCTGCAGGACCTCCTCGACGCCCGGCCGTCCGGGCTGTACCGGATCAAGGGCTCGGTGCGCTTCGCCGCCGCCCCGGACCGGGAACGCTGGGACCTGCACACCGTCGGCCGGTACGTGCGGTTCCGCCGGAGCCGGTGGGACCCCGACGAGCCCCGCCGCACCACCCTGGTCCTGATCGGGACCGGGCTGGACTCCGACGCGCTGCACCGGTCGCTGCGGGCCTGCGTCGCGACCGACACCGACCGCCGCGACGTCGACGCCCTGCTCCCGGTCGCCCGCTACGCGACCTGACGACCCCGGGGAGGGCTCAGACCGAGGTGAGGTCCGGGCCCGTCGCCGGCTCGGCCAGCTGGGTCAGCGCGTCGGCGGCCCACGCCTCCCCACCGGTCACGGCGGTCCACAGCAGGACACCGAGGGTGCGGGTCGGGTCGATCCGTCCCGCCTGCCACGACGGCGTCGCCGCGAGCCGCTCGGCGCGCGCGCAGAGCTGCCAGGAGGCGGCGTCGGTCGCGGCGATGTCGCGGGCGAACCGGGTGTGCCCGGTGCGGGCGCGGTAGGCCCGGACCGGGTCGGTGACCGCGTGGATGACCGAGAGCACCCCGATCGCCAGTCCCAGCGCGACGGGCAGGCAGACGAGGAACGCCAGCGCCGACCAGGACCAGCTGTTCTCACCCACGGTGAGCGCCACCACGGCGGCGGCGACGACGGCGGTGCCGGTCATCGCCCCGGCCGGGAGCTTCGTGTAGACGAGGTCGCCCGCGTCGTCGACGACGTAGTCGGTGCCGGCGATCAGGGCCGGGTCGTAGACGCGGTATCCGGTACGGGTGCGGACGAGGGTGGGCAGGCGGTCGGCGGGGGCGCCGGTGACGAAGTCGTTCATGGTCGTGCTCGATCTGTGAGAATGCTGCTGCTCGCGGCCCACCTGATGGCCGTCTCGCCCGGTCAGTCGCCCACGATGCCGGTCGGTGTTACAGATTCACAACGTTCCTCGGCGCGTCCGGTCTGTGATGTTCGCCTCCCTCGCTTGCGAGCAACCCGGAGCGCTCACCCGGGTGGCCAGGCGTCGCCCCACGCGGTGTCACGGGCGTGCCGGAACAGCTCCGTGCGACTGCGCGGGACGGGGGTGTCCCGCAGCGTCCCGTCCGCCTCGCAGACACGCAGCGTGACCAGTCCCTTGCGTGTGTGCGGGTGCCGGACCACCCGGCCCGGGGCCCGGCCGACGGCGCCCTCGTCGTCACGCACGGCGACGACGTAGGAGAACTTCTCGTCCTCGTGGCCCAGCGAGCCGGCCTTCAGCACCCGGTGGCGCGAGCTGCGCCCGACGCGCACGGCGAAGTGGCACCAGTCGTCACCGGTCACCGGGCAGGCGCCGTCGTGCGGGCAGGGCGCGGCGACGGTCAGGCCCGCGGCGAGCAGCCGGGCACGGGCGTCGAGGATGCGCGCGTGCCCGGCCGGCGTCCCCGGCTCGACGAGCACGACCACCCGCGCGGCCCGGGCGGCGGCGTCGACGACGGCGTCGCGCACCGGCACCGGCAGCTCCCCGAGCAGGTAGCAGGCGGTCAGCAGGTCGGTGTCCGGCAGCGCCGGGGCGGTGCCGAGCACCGCGGTCTCCCAGCGGGCGCCGCGCAGCAGCGCGGACGGAGCCCCGGCCGCGAGCCTGCGCCCCAGCGCCCGGGCCGGCGCCGCGGCCTCCAGCACCGTGGCCCGCCCCAGCGACGGCCACACCTGCGCCGCGGCCCACACCGCGGCACCGGTCCCCCCGCCGAGGTCGAGCAGCGACACCGGCTCCGGCACCCGCGCGGCGGCCCGCTCCAGCACGTCGACGACCGCCGCGTGCGTCGCGGGCATCCGGTACGCGGCGTAGGCCGCCGCGTCGTCGTCGGTGCGCAGGATCGGCGCGGTGGGCACGGTGCCGCTGCGGTAGTCGCGGATCAGCCGGTCGACCACCGGCGCGAGCCGCGCGGCGGGGACCCGGTCGAGCGCGTCGTCGAGAGCGGCGCCGAGCGCGCCGGACAGGTCGGGGGACAGGTCGGGGACCACCCGCCCATTCCACCAGTCCCGGGCTCAGCCCCGGGCGCCGACCAGCAGCGGGTCGGCCAGCACGTCGAGCAGCGGGGCCTGCATCCGCGCCCACGGCGACAGCCCGGAGGCCGGGTCGTCGGCGGCGGCGCGGAAGCGCGCCCAGCTCCACCAGGCCACGTCCTCGACCTCGTCGGGGCGCGGCTCGGGCTCGCCGCTGATCCGGGCGACGAACACCGGGCAGAGCTCGTTCTCCTCGATCCCGTCCTGCGACGCGCGGTAGCTGAAGTCCGGCAGCACCATCCGCAGCTCGGTCGCGCGGATGCCCAGCTCGTCGGCCAGCCTGCGACGCACCGCGTCGGCCATGTCCTCGCCGGGGGCGGGGTGCCCGCAGCAGGTGTTGGTCCAGACCAGCGGGAAGGCGGTCTTGGTGCGGGCACGCCGGGTCACCAGCAGCCGACCGGCGTCGTCGACGCCGTAGCAGGAGAACGCCAGGTGCCGCGGGGTGCTCGCACCGTGCACGGTGGCCTTGTCCGCGACGCCGACCGGGTTGCCGTCGTCGTCCAGCAGCACGACCTGTTCCATGCCGTCCTGTCTACCGGAGCCCGGCGGCCGCGGCCCGTCGGCCGGTACCGGCTCACACCCCGGAACGGGCGGCTGCGCGGCGCCGGGCCGCGCCGCCGAGCGCGGCACCCGGCAGGTGCGCGGCGACGACCGCGAGTGCGGCGGGGGAGACCGTGCCCCGCGCCAGCCCCAGCCCGACCGCGCAGTCGAACACCCGCCGGCTCCGGGCGGCGGCGCCGATCGCGGCGTCGAGGAACGCGGGACGCGCGGCCAGCCGGGCGAGCGTCCCGACGTGGCGGTGGTGGCGGGCGAAGGTCCGCTCCATGGCGGCGCGGTGGGCGGCGCCCGCGTCGTCGCCGCGCAGCGCGCTGCGCCCGGCGAGGATCCCGGAGGCGACGGCGTCGAAGATCCCCTCGCCGGTCAGCGGGTTCACCTTCGCCGCGGCGTCGCCGGCCAGCAGCACCCGGCCGTCGGGCTGGAACCGGGGCGCGGTGGACAGCGGCAGGTGGTGCGCGCGCAGCGTCGACGGGTCCGGTTCCTGGCCGGGCAGCAGCGCGGCGAGCCGCTCCAGCAGCGACGCCCGGTTCCCCGCGCCGCGCTCGTCGAACACACCGTAGCCGACGTTCGCGCCGCCGCCCGCGATCGGGAACGACCAGGCGTAGGCCGGGACGGCGCCGCCGGCGTACTCGATCGACAGCGTCCCCGGTTCGGCGGCGACCGGGGTGTACCCGCGGATCGCCACCGCCGTCGACGACGGCGGCACGCCCGGAGCGCCGAGCGCGCGGCGGACCACCGAGTGGGCCCCGTCGGCGCCGATCACGACCCTCGCGACGACGTCGTCGTCGAGCAGCACCCGGTCCCCGTGCGGGACGACGGTGCGGACCCGGTGGCGGCGCAGCTGCGCACCGGCGGCGACGGCCGCGTCGACCAGCGCCGCGTCCAGCTCCAGCCGCGTGACCACCCGGTTCGGCCGGGGTGCGGTGCGGTGCGCCACCCGGCCCTGGGGGGTGCGCAGGCGCAGCCGCGGTGCCGCGACGCCGAGGGCCCGGACCCCGGTGGCACCCAGCTCGTCGAGCAGGTCGAACACCTCGGCCGCGACGCCGTCGCCGCAGGTCTTGTCGCGGGGGAAGGCCGCGGCGTCGAGCAGGAGCACCGACGCCGACGGTCGCAGCCGCAGCACGTTGAGTGCCGCGGCGCAGCCGGCGGGACCGGCCCCGACCACGACGACGTCGTAGGTGGACATGGCGCCATTGTCCCCCTCCGCGCCCGGGCGGAAACGGCTCGCCACCGCCCGCCCGGCCGTGGTGCACTCGCACACCGCCACCCCCTCGTCCGGCCGCGCCGTGTGCCGGCGCCGCGGGTGGGCGCGTCCGTCACGTACCGAGGAGCACGCTGTGACCACCGAGCCGCCCGCCGGCCGCGACGCCGAGCGGCTGCCCGCCGGAGCCCTGCTGATCATCTCGCTGCTCGTCGGCTCGGCGTTCGTGATGATCCTCAACGAGACGATCATGAGCGTGGCGCTGCCCGCGCTGATCGCCGACCTGCGGGTCACCCCGGCCACCGCGCAGTGGCTGACCAGTGGGTTCCTGCTGACGATGGCCGTGGTCATCCCGATCACCGGCTACCTGCTGGGGCGGTTCCCGCCGCGGTCGGTCTACCTCGCCTCGATGGGCCTGTTCAGCACCGGCACGCTGCTGTGCGCGGTCGCGCCGGCGTTCGGGTTCCTGCTGGCCGGACGGGTCGTGCAGGCCACCGGCACGGCGGTGATGATCCCGCTGCTCATGACGACGATCCTGCGCCTGGTCCCGGCGAGCCGCCGCGGGCAGACGATGGGGACGATCTCGATCGTCATCGCGGTGGCGCCCGCGGTCGGCCCGACGCTGTCCGGGGTGATCCTCTCCGCGCTGGGCTGGCGCTGGATGTTCTGGATCGTGCTGCCGATCGCGCTGGTCGCCCTGGTCGCGGGGGCGCTGCGGCTGCGGGTGGCCGCGGAGACCACGCGGGCCCCGCTCGACGTCGTCTCGGTCCTGATCTCGGCGGTCGCGTTCTCCGGGATCGTCTACGGGCTGTCCGCGATCGGGGAGTCCGCCGCCGGGGGCGCGCACACCGCGGTGCCGCCGTGGGTGCCGCTGGTGCTCGGGGCGGCGGCGCTGGCGGTGTTCGTGCACCGCCAGGTCCGGCTGCAGCGCGGCACCGGCACGGCTCCGCTGCTGGACCTGCGCCCGTTCGCGGTCCGCCGGTACTCGCTGTCGCTGGTGCTCGTCGCGACCGGGTTCATGTCGCTGTTCGGCGCGATCATCCTGCTGCCGCTCTACATCCAGGAGGTGCTGGGCGACAGCGCGTTCGTCGCCGGTCTGGTGGTGCTGCCGGGCGGGCTCGTGATGGGGTTGCTGGGCCCGTTCGTCGGCCGGGCCTACGACCGGGTCGGCGCCCGTCCGCTGGTGCTGCCCGGCTCGGTGCTGCTCGCGATCGTGATGTGGGGGTTCACCACCCTGGCCGCGGCGACGCCGATCTGGCTGGTCGTGGTGCTGCACGTGGGCCTGTCCGCGGCGCTGGCGCTGATGTTCACGCCGCTGATGACCGACGCGCTCGGCTCGCTGTCCGGCGAGCTGTACTCGCACGGCAGCGCCATCCTCACCACGCTGCAGCAGGTCGCGGGCGCGGCGGGGACGGCACTGTTCATCACCGTGATGACGCTCGCCTCGGCCGGCGCCGGCGTCGACGCGGCCGGGGTGCACGCGGCCTTCCTGGTCGCGGCGGGCGTGTCCCTGGTGACCGTGGTCGTCGCGGTGGCCGCGTCCCGCCTGCCGGCACCCACCGCGGCCCCGCAGGACGCCCGGGCCTGAGGCCCGTCCGCCGGGTCAGCGGGTCGCGGTCCTCCCGGTGGTGCCGGCGGGGGCGGGGACGTCCGGGTCGTCCAGCCCGTCGCGGGAGGTCTCGCGCAGGGCGAGCACCGACCCGACCGAGACCAGCGCCAGCACCCCGATCACCGCCGACAGCGTCCCGGTGCCGAACCCGGCGGCCTGCAGCGACGCGAACAGCACCGGCGAGAGGCCCGCGCCCATCCCGGAGATCTGGTAGCCCAGCGAGGCCCCGGTGTAGCGCGAGCCGGTGGAGAACATCTCCGAGTACAGCGCCGCGGACGGCCCGAACCAGGCCGCGTGCGTCACGCCCTGCCCGACCACCACGGCCAGGGTGAGCAGCACCGCCGAGCCGGTGTCGATCATCGGGAAGATCGCGACGCACCACAGCCCGGTGGCGACCGCCCCGCCCAGGACGACCGGCCGTCGTCCGACCCGGTCCGACAGCGCGGAGAAGCCGATGATCCCCACGATGGCGACCAGCGAGGACAGCGTCAGCGCGTTCAGCACGGTCTGTCGTTCGAACCCGGCACCGACGGCGTAGGAGATCAGGAACGTGGTGAGCGTCCCCTGCGCGACGAAGGCCCCGAACCCCACGCCGACGGCGAGCAGCAGGTTGCGCGGCCGGGACAGCACCTCCAGCAGCGGGGCGCGGGCCGGCGTCGTCGGCTGTGCGGCGGCCGCCGCGGCGAACACCGGGGTCTCGGTGACCGAGAGCCGGACGAACAGGCCGATGCCCAGCAGCACCACGCTCAGCAGGAACGGGATCCGCCAGCCCCAGGTGAGGAACGCGTCCCCGGTCAGCGACGCCGACAGCGCCAGCACCAGCGTCGACAGCACCATGCCGCTCGGCGCGCCGGCGTTCGTGAAGCTCGCCCACAGGCCCCGCCGCGACGACGCGTGCTCGGCCGACATCAGGACCGCGCCGCCCCACTCCCCGCCGACCGCGACGCCCTGCACGACCCGCAGCACGATCAGCAGCACCGGGGCCAGCGCGCCGACCTGCGCGTAGGTCGGGAGCAGGCCGATCAGGGTGCTCGCCACCCCCATCAGCACCATGCTGATGACCAGCATCCTCTTGCGCCCGACCCGGTCCCCGAAGTGGCCGAACACGATCCCGCCGAGCGGGCGGGCCAGGTAGCCGGTGGCCAGCGTGCCGAAGGCGGCGACGGTGCCGACCAGCGGGTCGAGGTCGGAGAAGAAGACCGCGTTGAACACGACGGCCGAGGCCGTCGCGTACAGCAGGAAGTCGTAGTACTCGATCAGGCTGCCGAGGTAGCTCGACAGGACCGCGCGCCGGCGCTGGGTCGAGGAGAACCGGGGGTGCGTCATCGCAGCTCCCTGCCTTCCGTGAGATGGAAAGCAGCTTTATAGCAAGTTACTTGTGATCAGCGCCACGATCGTTAGGATCGCACACGTGACGGATGCGGCGTCGGTACCGACGGGGACGCGGGGACAGCGACTGACCTACCTGGTCAAGCGCCTGCAGATGGCCGAGCGGGCCCGGATGGAGGAGGCGCTGCGCCCGCTGGGCGTGACGCTGGCCCAGTACACCGCGCTCAGCGTGCTGGAGCGCCGCGGCGGGCTGTCCTCGGCGCAGCTCGCGCGACGGCACTTCGTGACTCCGCAGGCGATGCAGCAGCTCGTCGCCGCGATGGAGCGCGACGGGATCGTCGAGCGCCGGCCGGACCCGGACAACCGCAGGATCCTGCAGGTCTGGCTCACCCCGCACGGCGACGCGACGCTGGCCCGCTGCCACGCCGCGGCCGGGGTCGTCGAGCGCCGGATGCTCGACGCGCTGGAGCCCGAGCAGGCCGAGGTGTTCGCCGACGCCCTCGAACGGTGCCTCGCCGCGCTGGCCGGTCGCGACGGGATCCCACCGGACGGCGATGCTTGACCCCATGGCAAGCACCTTGCTATCAAGCTAGTTGATATCAAGGAGCGAGGGAGCCCCATGAGCCCGATCACCGGTCCCGGCCTCGGGCTGGGCACCTGGCCCGCCCGCCGCGCGCGGATCAGTCCGCACGCGCCGGCCCTGTCCGACGGGGAGCGGGCGGTCGACCACGCCGAGCTGGCCGGGCGCGCCGCCCGGATCGCCGGCGGTCTGGCGGAGCGGGGCGTCGGGCCGGGGGACCGGGTCGCCTGGCTGGGGGTGAACGCCGTCGCCACCCTGGAGACCTGCTTCGCAGCGTGGCGGCTCGGTGCGGTCGCGGTCCCGCTGAACTACCGCCTGGCCCCCGCCGAGGTCGGCTACATGCTCGACGACTGCGGCGCGACGCTGCTCGTGCACGGCGCCGACGCCGACGACCTCGTCGCCGCGACCGCGCCGCGGATCCCGGTCGTGCGCGGCGTCGAGGACCTCGCCCGCGGGCCCGCCCGCGACGACGCCGGTGCCGGTCTCGACGACCCGGCCGTGCTGCTCTACACCTCCGGTACCACCGGTCGTCCGAAGGCCGCGGTGCTGACCCACGGCAACCTGACCTGGAACACGGTCAACCAGCTCGCCCACGTCGACGTCTGCTCGGACGAGCGCACGCTGTGCATCTCGCCGCTGTTCCACTGCGTCGGGCTCTCCCAGGTCACGCTGCCCACGCTGTTCAAGGGCGGGAGCGTCGAGCTCGTCGCCCGGTTCGACCCGGCGGCGGTACTGGGCCGGATCGCCGAGGCCGGGATCACCAGCTTCGCCGCCGTCCCGACGATGCTGCAGATGCTGTGCGAGTCCCCGTCGTTCGCGGGCACGGACCTGTCGTCGCTGCGCACCGTGGTCTACGGCGGGTCCCCGGTGCAGGAGCGGGTCGCCAGGGCCTGGCTGGAGCGCGGCGTCGCGCTGCAGCAGGGCTACGGGATGACCGAGGCATCGCCCGGGGTGCACATGGCGACCCGCGACGGCACGGCCGCGCACCCGCCGACCTCGGTCGGGGTGCCGCACTTCTTCACCGACGTCGCCGTCGAGCGCGACGGCGAGCTCGCCCCCCTCGACGACGAGCCCGGCGAGCTGCTGGTCCGCGGGCCGCACGTCAGCCCCGGCTACTGGAACCGCCCGGACGAGACCGCGGCGTCGCGGCGCGGGGAGTGGTTCCGCACCGGCGACGTGCTCCGGGCCGGCGAGGACGGCTGGGCGTTCGCCGTCGACCGGGTCAAGGACATGATCATCTCGGGCGGCGAGAACGTGTACCCGGCCGAGGTCGAGGCGGTCGCGGTCACCCATCCCGACATCGCCGACTGCGCCGTCGTCGGGGTCCCCGACGAACGCTGGGGCGAGGTCGGCGCGGCCTACGTGCAGCTGCGCCCCGGGACCGACCTCGACGCCGACGCGGTGCGCGCGCTGCTCGCCGGGCGGCTGGCGCGCTACAAGGTCCCCAAGTACGTGCGGTTCGTCGACGAGCTGCCCCGCAACGCGTCCGGCAAGGTCCGGCGCGTCGACCTGCGTGCGGCCGCGGCCGTCGCCGAGGAGCTGTCGTGAGTTCTCTGCCGGAGTCGCTGACCGTGGAACGCCACGACGAGGTGGCCGTGCTGCGCCTGTCCCGGCCCCGCAAGCGCAACGCCCTCGACGACGCGACCGTGCTCGGCATCGAGGACTTCTTCGCGCGCCCGCCCGAGGGGGTGCGCGCCGTCGTCCTCGACGCCGAGGGCGACCACTTCTGCGCCGGGCTGGACCTGTCCGAGCTCGGGGACCGCGACGTCGTCGCGGCGATGGAGCACTCCCGGATGTGGCACCGCGCGTTCGCCCGGCTCGCCGAGGGACGGCTGCCGGTCGTCTCGGTGCTCAAGGGCGCCGTCGTCGGCGGCGGGCTGGAGCTGGCCTCGGCCACCCACCTGCGCGTCGCCGAGGACTCCACCTTCTACGCGCTGCCCGAGGGCCAGCACGGCCTGTTCGTCGGTGGCGGCGGGTCGGTGCGCGTGCCGCGGCTGATCGGCGTGCACCGGATGACCGACATGATGCTGACCGGCCGCGTCCTCGACGCCGACGAGGGCCACACGCTGGGCCTGTCGCACTACCGCACCGGCCCGGGGGAGGGCCTGGCCCGCGCCTGCGAGCTGGCCCGCACCGTCGCCGGGAACTCGGCGATCACCAACGTCGCCGTGCTCCAGGCGCTGCCGCGGATCGCCGAGGCCTCCCCGGACCACGGCTTCATGATGGAGTCGCTGGTCGCTGCCGTCGCCTCGTCCAGTGCCGAGGCCCAGGAGAGGATGCGGGCCTTCCTGGACGGCCGCGGCGGGAAGGTGCGCCGGTGAGCGAGCTGCTGCGCCCCGTCGCCGACGACGTCCGGGAGACCACGGAGATCGGCCGGTTCGTCACCGCCGTCGAGCGCGGGCACGGCCTGACCCTGCCCGACTACGCCGCGCTGCACCGCTGGTCGGTGACCGAGCCCGAGGCGTTCTGGTCCGCGGTCGCGACCCACCTCGGCGTCCGGTTCGACACCCCGCCCCGGGCGGTGCTCGGGCGCCGGGGGATGCCCGGCGCCGAGTGGTTCCCCGGCGCGACGCTGAACTACGCCGCGCACGCCCTGGACGGCCCCGAGGGCGACGTCGCCGTCGTGGGTTACTCCCAGACCCGCGACCGGGTGGAGCTCACCTGGGGCGGGCTGCGCGAGCAGGTCGCCCGCGCCCGGGCCGGGCTGCGCAGGCTCGGCGTCGGCCGCGGCGACCGTGTCGCGGCGTACCTGCCGAACCTGCCCGAGACCGTCGTCGCGTTCCTCGCGACGGCCTCGCTCGGCGCGGTCTGGACGAGCTGCGCCCCCGAGTTCGGCGCCCGCAGCGTGCTCGACCGGTTCGGCCAGGTCGACCCGGTCGTGCTGCTCACCGTCGGCGGCTACGGCTGGGCCGGACGCGACGTCGACCGCCGTGACGAGGTCGCCGCCCTGCGCGCCGGGCTGTCCGGGGTGCGCCACGTCGTCGCCGTGCCGTACGGGCCGCACACCGTGCCCGACGCGATGACCTGGGACGAGCTGCTGGCCGCCGACCCGGAGCCGGGTGCCGACCCGGTCCCGTTCGACCACCCGCTGTGCGTGCTGTTCTCCTCCGGCACCACCGGGCTGCCCAAGGCGATCGTGCACGGCCACGGCGGCATCCTGGTCGAGCACCTCAAGAACCACGCCCTGAGCTGGGACCTCGGACCCGGCGACCGGATCCTCTGGTACTCCACGACCGCCTGGATGATGTGGAACGCGCTGGTGTCCGGGCTGCTGCGGCAGGCCTCGATCGTGCTGATCGACGGCAACCCGGCCCACCCCGACCTCGGGTGGCAGTGGCGTCTGGCCGCCGAGACCGGCGCGACGCTGCTGGGCGCCAGCCCCGGGTTCCTTATGGCCTCGCGCGCCGCGGGCCTGCGTCCGGCCGCCGAGCACGACCTGTCCGCGGTCCGCCAGATCGGCGCCGCCGGAAGCCCTCTCCCGCCGGAGGGCTACCGCTGGGTGGCCGAGCAGTTCGGCCCGGAGGTACTGCTCAACGTGGGCAGCGGCGGCACCGACGTCTGCTCCGGCATCGTGCAGGGGAGCCCCTTCCAGCCGGTGTGGTCCGGCGAGATCTCCGGGCCCTGCCTCGGGGTCGACGCCGCCGCCGTCGACGACGCGGGCCGCCCGGTCGTCGGCGAGCTCGGCGAGCTGGTCATCCGGGCCCCCATGCCGTCGATGCCCGTCGGCTTCTGGGGCGACGACGACGGCAGCCGCTACCGCGACACCTACTTCGCCACCTGGCCCGGGGTGTGGCGGCACGGCGACTGGGTCCGCTTCTCGGCCGACGGCTCCGCGGTCGTCGCCGGCCGCTCCGACGCCACCCTCAACCGGGGCGGCGTCCGGCTGGGGACCGCCGAGTTCTACCGCGTCGTCGAGGAGCTGCCCGAGGTCGAGGACTCGCTCGTGGTGCACCTGGAGGACCCCGCGGGCGGCAACGGCGAGCTGCTGCTGTTCGTGCAGCCCGCCGACGGCACCCCCCTCGACGACGCCCTGGTCACCCGGATCCGCACCGCGCTGCGTGGCGAGCTCACCCCGCGCCACGTCCCGGACCGGATCGAGGCGGTGCCGGTCGTGCCCCGCAACCGCACCGGCAAGAAGCTGGAGGTCCCCGTGAAGCGCATCCTGCTCGGCGCGGCCGTCGACGACGTCGCCTCCCGCGACGTGCTCGCCGACCCGACCGCGCTCGACGCGTTCGTCCACTTCGCCTCCGGGACGCCGGCGTGAGCGCGCCCGGGCCCACCGGCGGCGCCGGTGCCGCGGCCGGGGTCGGCACCGTCGCCGTCGTCGGGACGGGGGTGATCGGCGTCGGCTGGACGGCGCTGTTCCTGGCCCGCGGCCTGCACGTGCGCGCCTTCGACCCCGCACCGGGCGCCGAGGACCGGCTGCGCGCCGACCTCGCCGAGCTCGGTCCGTTCCCCGGCCACGACGGCCCGCTGCCGGTGGCGAACCTGGTGTTCGCCGGCAGCGCCGGTGACGCCGCCGGGCCCGCCGGGTTCGTGCAGGAGAACGGCCCCGAGCGCGAGGACCTCAAGCACACCCTGTTCGCCGAGCTGGACGAGGCCGCCGCCCCCGGCGTCGTCCTCGCCTCCAGCTCCTCGGGCCTGCTGCCGACGACGATCGCCCGCGGCGCGGCCCGCCACCCCGAGCGGGTGCTCGTCGGGCACCCGTTCCACCCGCCGCAGGTCATCCCGCTGGTCGAGGTCGTGCCGGGGGAGCGGACGGCGGAGTCCGCCGTCGAGGCCGCGCTCGCCTTCTACACCGCGCTGGGCAAGCGGCCGGTCCGGCTGCGGGCCGAGGTGCCGGGCCACCTGGCCAACCGGCTGCAGGCCGCGCTGTGGCAGGAGGCGTACTCGCTGGTCGAGCGGGGTGTCGCGACGGTCGCCGACGTCGACGCCGCCATCTCCCACGGCCCCGGCCTGCGCTGGGCGGTGCTCGGCCCGTTCGCCAACCAGCACCTGTCCGGCGGCCCCGGCGGCCTCGCGCACATCCTGGAGCATCTCGGTCCGCCCACCGAGCGGTGGTGGCGCGACCTCGGCCGGGTCACGCTCACGCCCGAGCTGGCCGCGACGCTCGTCGACGGCGTCCGCGACGAGCTGGGCGACCTCGACGGCCCCGCGCTCACCGCCCGCCGTGACAGCGTCCTGGCCGCGCTGCTCGAGGCCAAGTCCCGTACCGAGCTCCCCTGACGGAGGTTCCCCATGCCCATCGACCTCGCTGCCGTCGACGCGATCGACGTGCACGTCCACGTCGAACAGGACGGCCACGGCTGTCTGGCCCTCGACCAGGAGCTGCTCGACGCCTCGGCGAAGTACTTCAAGGCCGACCAGGACCGCACCCCGACCATCGACGCGATCGCCGAGCACTACCGGGCACGCCGGATCGCCGCGGTGGTGTTCACCGTCGACGCGCCGTCGGGCACCGGACACCCGCCGCTGTCCAGCGAGGAGATCGCCGACGCGGCCGCCGCGCACGACGACGTCCTGATCCCGTTCGGCTCGGTCGACCCGCACACCGGCAAGGCGGCCGTCGCCCGCGCCCGCCGGCTGGTCACCGAGCACGGGGTCCGCGGCTTCAAGTTCCACCCCAGCCTGCAGGCCTTCGAACCCGACGACGTGCGCTTCTACCCGCTCTACGAGGCCATCGCCGAGCTGGGCGTGCCCGCGCTGTTCCACACCGGACAGACCGGGATCGGCGCCGGACTGCCGGGCGGACGTGGGATCAAGCTGCGCTACTCGAACCCGATGCTGCTCGACGACGTCGCCGCCGACCATCCCGACCTCACCGTGGTGCTCGCCCACCCGTCGGTGCCCTGGCAGGACGAGGCGATCTCGATCGCCACCCACAAGTCCAACGTGTACATCGACCTGTCGGGCTGGTCGCCGAAGTACTTCCCGCCGCAGCTGGTGCGGGCCGCGAACACGATGCTGCGCCGCAAGGTGCTGTTCGGCTCGGACTACCCGGTCATCACCCCCGACCGGTGGCTCGCGGACTTCGAGACCCTCGAGATGAGGCCCGACGTCCGGCCGATGATCCTCAAGGACAACGCGGTGCGGATGCTCGGACTGGGGTGATCGTCGACGGTGAGGGGGTGCCGGACGCGGCACCGGACCCCCCGCTCGTGCCGGTCACGGGATCGACGGCCGCCCGGGTTGTCCGGACGGGTTCCCGTACGGCCCGTCGCGTCGTACGTCGTCGCAGGTCAGAGCCTCGAAGCGAACCGGTTCCCGACGTCGTTGACACGATCAGGTGATTCGTTTCGCCGTGTTCCGGCACCGCGGGGCGGGTCGTCCCGGTCCGTACGGAGTAGCCCAGGTCACTCCCCACGCCCGATCTCGGGGCTCTGCGACCCCGTTCCCATGATGTGGACCTGTCCGGTGTCGAGTTGCTCCGAACGGGTCTGTTTACTGATTCCCATGCACCTCGTCTCCCGGTTCGCGGTTCGGCGTCACGTCGACCTGCGCCGCCAGGCGAGCGCGCTCTGTTCCGGCGCCTGACCGCGCCCGGCTCCCGGGGCGCGCCCGCGCTCCGCCGCACGCCGACCCCGGCACGGGGTCCGCAGCCGCGGTAGCCACGGGACCGCCCCCAGCACTCCCCGACACACCACCGCGCCCCCGCGCGGACCTCCCGCCCCGCCCTCCCGGCGGCCCGGGAGGGCGGAGTCCGACGCCCCTCGGAGCGCACGCCCGCACCTGCCCGCGCCCCGCGGCGCCGTCCACGACGGACGACGCCCCGGCTCGCCGCTCGGCGGATGTCCACATCGGACTCCACCTCGCTCCCCGTCACGAAAGAAGGAGACACGTCGTGCCTCAGCACCGCGCACGGTCCGCGTCCCGGGCCCGGCTGATCGCCGGCGGCGCCGCTCTCGCCGGCACCGCCCTGATCGGCCTGTCCGGCGCGGCCCAGGCGGCCACCCCGGACCTGGTCCCCGACCTCGGCCCGATCCTCAGCGCCCCGAACGACGACCAGCCCGACCCGGCGCCGACCGCGCCCCCGGTCGAGTCGTCCTACGAGGCGTTCGACTCCGACCAGCCGATCCAGCAGCTGCGCGACTTCGCCCCCGCGGGCGTCCCCGCCGCCGGCCTGGTCGACGTCGTGTCGAAGGCGCCGAAGCAGATCACCCCGACCTTCCTGTCCGGCGGAGCGGGCGAATGAGCCTGATCCCGCAGTCCCGCTGGGCGCGGCGGGGGCTCATCGCCCTCGCGAGCGCCGCCGTCGTCGCCGGGGTCGTCGCGATCCCCGCGTCGGCCCAGGGAACGATCGACAAGGTCAAGTCCGAGGTCACCGGCGCCGACGGCAAGAACTACTGGGTCGAGAACAACCTCACGCCGGAGGCCCGTCAGCAGTCCGCCGACGGGCCCAAGAAGGAGTACGCGCTGGTCTGGGCCGGTGACGAGAACGTCGCCGACACCGCGGTCGCCGACGTGCGCAACCTGCCGGGGTCGCTGCTCGACCCGGTCGACAAGGTCCGCGACGCACTCCCCGGTCCGGACTTCCTGGCCGTCGTCGACGTCACCAAGGGCACCCCGGACTACGGCAAGGTCGTCAACACCGCGACCGTCGGCCCGCTCGTGGAGAACGAGCCGCACCACATGCAGTACTCGTGGCGCAAGGGCGACAAGATCTACGCGGGCGGCCTGTTCTCCGCGGCCACCTACGTCTTCGACGTCGCGGCGCTGCCGGAGATCAAGCTCTCCGGCATCTCGCTGCCGTCGCAGACGCTCTGCGGCTCGGTGCCGGACGCCTACTGGGTCCTCAAGGACGGCACCGCCTACGGCACCTACATGGGCGGCCCCGTCGCCCCTGGTCCGTGCCGTTACACCAACGGCGAGGTCCGCACCGGCAACGGCTTCGCGGGCTCTCCCGGCTCGGTGATCCGGTTCGACGAGGAGGGCAGGAACCTCGTCGAGGCCCCGGCCGCGACCGAGACGCCCGAGGACCCGACCCAGTGCCTCAACATGCCGGCCCTGGGCAACCCCACCTGCGCGAATCCGCACGGCATCCAGGTCCGCGAGGACCTGAACACCATGGTCACCAGTGACTACGCGGAGCCGCGGTCGATCATCCTCGACCCGGTGAAGAACCCGTCGCCGTACCTGCGCCGGCCCACCGTGCGGACCTGGGACATCTCCGACCTGAACAAGCCGAAGGTCAAGTCGGTGCAGTACCTGCCGACCGGTCCGCGCTCCAACGGGGTCGACCCGCTGCGCAACGAGAACCGCGCCGTCATGGAGACCACGGTCACCAACCGGCCGGAGAACAAGGGCGCGTTCGCCCAGACCATGCAGGGCGGCGCCATCTTCTACACGCCGGACATCACCGCCGAGAACCCGGAGTGGAAGGAGGTCTTCGACCTGGGGACCTCCGCACCCGAGCTGGGTGTCGGTGGCGAGAACGGCGGCCCGAGCGCGAACGGCGGCTGGATCCAGACCAGCGCCGACGACACGACGCTCTACCACGCCACGATCGGTCGCAAGGCCGGCACGCTGGGCCCGGACGACAAGGGCACCGCGGGCGGGGTCATCGCGCTCGACATCGAGAAGCTCCTGGCCTCCGGCAACGCGCCGCAGTGCTCGATCGACACGATCGAGGAGACCACCGCCGGTGGCGCCGAGAGCGACTGCCCGACGATCAAGGGCACGGTCGGCATCAACCCGGACCAGACCGGCGCGGGCCCGCACTGGGGCGCGCTGGACAACCTGGAGCGCGGTGACGACGGCTACTACCGCCACACCGACCAGCCCAAGCGCCTCGCGACCGCGAACTACTTCGTGGCCCGCACCGGGCTCGACGGCGACCACAAGCTGTGCATGACCGACATCGCCCAGGACGGCTCGCTGAGCCTGGACGAGTCGTTCAAGGACGAGGACACCGGGGACACGTGCGTGAGCTTCAACCGCCAGCACTGGCCGCACGGTGACTTCGGCAACGCCAAGCCGCACTCCATGCTGTTCGTCGCGGCCGACGAGGACATCAAGGACTGATGATGTCCCCCTCGTCGATCGTGACGCTCGTGCCGGCCGGCGGGCTCCTGCCCGCCGGCCCGGCCGGGGACGCCCCCGCCCTGCTCCGTGCAGTGGCGGGGGCCGCCCCGGCGGTCCTCGCCCGAGGACCCCTCGACGGCGTGCCGTTCGCGGACACGGCCCTGCGGCTGGTCCTGCTCACCGCGCTCGCCGTGGTGGCCGGAACCGGTCTGGTCCGGGTCCTGGCCGGTGCGCCCGGACGCGCCGAGCGGGTCGTCGCGGGAGTCGCGGCGCTCGTCGCCGTCTCCGCCGCGGTTGCCGCGGTGACCCGGTCCGGCGCCGGGCTCACCGGCTGGACCCTGTTCCTCCTCCTGGTCACGGTCGCGGTACCGGCGCTGCTCGTCGGTCCCCGCCCGGTACTCGCCGTGCTGCCCGCAGTCGCCGTGACGGCGCTGCTGGTCCTCCAGCTCGCCGGCACCCCCGGCGCGCCGTGGTTCGCGCCGGACGCCGGGTACGCCGTCGCCGGGTCCCTGGCCGCCGGTGCGGCGGTGCACCTGGTCACCACCCGCACCGACGACGACACGCGGCCCGCCCGGGTGCGCGTGCTCGGCATCGCGGCGGGCACGGTGGGGGCCGTGCTCGCCGCGGTGCGGCTCGCCGTCGCCGGGCCGTTCTCGCTCACCGACGTGCACGGCACCGGCTTCGGCCGCGCCGCGCTGGTGACGGTCGTGGCCCCGGCCGCGGTCGCGGCCCTGCTGCTCGCCGAGAGCGTGCTGACCGGCCGTGCGGGCCACCGCGTCCGCGCCGACGAGGTACGCGACCGCGTCCGCACCCCCGCCGCGCTGGCCGCGGTCGTCGCCGTCGGTGCGGCGACGCTGCTCGCCGCCCTCCCGGCGCCGGCGCCCGCGGCCGTCCCGGGACAGGCCCTGCTGCGCTCGGTCGACCTCGGCGCCGGGCCGCTCACCCTGGCGGTCTCCCCGATGCGCCCCGGCCCCAACCTCGTCCAGCTCACCGGCGCCGGGGTCACCGTGACCGGGCCCGACGCCACGATGCCCGCCGGACACGGGGACACCGGCGCCCCTGCCGGCTACGCCGTCCGCACCGGGGACCGCGACGTGCCGTTCACGGCCCGCTCCGGCGCCCCGGGCGGCTGGGCGCTGGTCGACCTGCCCGAGGGCACCACCTCGATCACCGTCACCGCCGGGGGACTGGCCCGCGCGGTGCCGGTCGACGTCGGCACCGACCGGACCGCGCCCGCCGGCGCGAGCGGTGCCGACGGGCCGGAGTGCCTGTCCGCCGCCGTCGGGCGCATCCTGGCCGGGGGCGACCCCACGCTCGGCCCGTGCCCGTCGGAGGGGCTCGACCCGGCCGACGCCCTGGCGCTGCGCGGCACCGTCCGCGCGCTCGCCTCCCAGGGGGCGCCGGGTCTGGCGATCGCCGGTGACGTGTCGCCCCGCTCCCGTGCGGCCGCCGACGTCGTCCGCACCGCGGCCGGTGCCGCCGGGCTGCCGGTGCGCCCGGCCCCCGGCCCGGACGACGCCCTGGTCGTCGTGTCCGGCTGGCAGCACGCCGCGACGACGGTCCGCGACACCGCCCGCGCGGCGCAGACCACGCCGACCGCGCTCGGCGGGACCTACCTCGCGCCGTGGCTGCTGACCGGGGGAGTGCTCGGGCAGAGCCCGGGCACCCTTCTCCCGCTGGACTTCGGCCCGCAGGAACAGGTCCCGCAGCGCTACGTCCGGACGCTCGCCGCCGCCGCACCGGGATCGGCTCCGTCGCTGTCGGGGCTGCGTGCCTGGGCGGCGACGACCGGAGAGGCCTACACCGACCCGGCACCGGCTCTGTACGGTGCCGCCCCGGTGAGCGTGCCGATGACCGCCGACGCCGACGACGGCGGGCACCACGGTGCCCCCAACGAGGCCGCCTGGTTCCCGGGCGGCGCGATCGTCCGGATCGGTTCCCCGCTGACCTGGCCCGGGCGGGCGGACACCGACCCCGGGACCGGCGCCCCCGCCGGACCCACCCCCTGACCAGCACCACCCACGAGGAGGCTCCCGTGTCGATCACGAAGGACCCGCCCGGCCGGTCGCCGGGAACACTGGCCCGCGCGTTGCGCGAGCTGCCCGGCAGCGGGCGCACCGCGTTCGGGCCGCAGGACCGCGCCGCCGCCCCGCCGCAGTGGCGGGTCGTCGCCGTCGGCCTGGTCCTGGCCGTGCTGTTCCTGGTCGGGGTGGGCACGGTGGCCCCGGCGACGATGGTCGGCACCGCCGCGCTCGGCCTGGCCCTGGGCTTCACCCTGTTCCACTCCCGGTTCGGCTTCACCTCCGGCTGGCGCCAGCTCGTCGCCGTCGGGCAGGGCGCCGCGATCCGCGCGCACATGGTCATGCTGGCGACGGCGTCGGTGCTGTTCGCGGTGATCCTCTCGTCCGGGTTCGCCCTCGCCGGCGAGCCGAAGGGGTTCACCAACCCGATCGGCATCGGGCTCGTCGTCGGCGCGTTCCTGTTCGGCGTCGGCATGCAGGTCGGCGGGTCGTGCGCCTCGGGCACGCTGTTCGCCGTCGGCAGCGGGCAGTCCGCGATCGTGCTGACCCTGCTCGGGTTCGTCATCGGCTCGATGTTCGCGGTGTTCACCCACACCTTCTGGACGCAGACCGTGCCGCAGGGCCCGAGCGTCAACCTGGCCCAGCTGCTCGGCTATCCCGGCGCCGTCGCCGTCACCCTGCTGGTGACGGCCGCGATCACCGCGGTCACCTGGGTGGTCGCCCGCCGGCGGACCCCGCCGCCGGTCGAGCGCCCGCCGTCGGCGCGCGGCGTCGCGCGGGTCCTGCGCGGATCGTGGCCGATGTGGGTCGGCGCGGTCGTGCTCGCCGTGCTCAACGCGGCGGTCCTGTTCGTCTCCGCCGCCCCGTGGGGCGTGACCTCGGCGTTCGCGCTGTGGGGCTCGAAGCTCCTGCAGGCCGTCGGGTTCGACATGGCGGGGCTGGCGTACTGGCAGGTCCCGGCGAACGCGCGGTCGCTGGCCGCCCCGGTGCTGGCCGACCGCATCTCCAACCTCGACGTCGGCATCATGATCGGCGCGCTGGTGGCCTCCGCGGTGGGCGGCGCGTTCGTGCTGCACAAGCGGATCCCGTGGAAGCTCGCCCTCGGCGCGGTCCTCGGCGGCATCGCCATGGGCTACGGCGCGCGTCTCGCGGGCGGCTGCAACATCGGTGCCTACTTCTCCGGCATCGCCTCGTTCAGCCTGCACGGCTGGATCTGGGCCGTCGTCGCGCTCGGCGGCACCTGGGTCGGGCTGCGGCTGCGGCCGCTGTTCGGCCTGACCAACCCCAAGCCTGCCGACTCGCTCTGCTGAGCCGGCCGGACGCTCCCCCCACCAGAGAGGTTCACACGATGACCGCACGTACCACCGTCCGCGCGCTGGCCGCCGTCGCCGGCGCCGGGGCGCTGGCCACCCTGGCCGGCGGCCTCGCGCACGCCGACGAGGGCCACCACGGCAGCCGCCACGGCCACGGCGACGCGCACTACGACGGCTCCGTCTGGCACTACGACGGCGAGGCCCACCCGTCCGACTCGGCCGACCTGAACGAGTCCGCAGGCGAGAGCGCAGACGGCAACACCCCGGTGTACCTGCTGAAGGACGTCCCCGCCGCGGCGGCGCCCGAGGACCTGCTGAAGCCGGTCGACCTGACCGCGCCCGCGTTCGGCGTGCTGGACGGCCTGAGCTGAGACCCGTCCCGGGCTGCTGTGCACAGGGCCGCCCGGGCCGAGCCGGCCGCCCCGCCCGGACCGCGCGTCCGGGCGGGGCGGCCGTGCGCCGGGGGCGGGTCAGTCCTCCCGGAGGACGGCCTGCACGTCGAGGTCGATCCGCAGCGTCCGGCCGACGGCCAGGACCCCGGCCAGCACCGACTGGTTCCAGTCGATCGCGAACTCGTCGCGGGAGATCTCGGTGGTGGCGGTGAACGCCGCCCGGGTGCCGCCCCACAGGTCGGGGCCGGTGCCGCCGTAGGTCATGTGCAGGTCGACGGGGGCCTTGACGCCCTTGAGCGCCAGCATCCCGTGCACCGTCCAGCGGGTGGCGTCGACGCGGGTGAGGCCGTCGCCCTCGTAGCCGATGGCCGGGTGGGTCTCGACGTCGAGGAAGTCCGCGGTCCGCAGGTGGGTGTCGCGGTCGGGATCGTCGGAGTCCACCGAGCCCGCGTCGATCGACACGCTCACCGAGCTGGCCTCGAACGGGTCGGCCACCCGCAGGTCGCCGGAGAACCGGCGCAGCCTGCCGTGGATCCGGCTCATCCCCAGGTGCAGCGCGGTGGCCCGGATGCTGGAGTGCTGCG
Organism: Pseudonocardia sp. ICBG1034; assembly: GCF_020131375.1. NCBI lineage: Bacteria > Bacillati > Actinomycetota > Actinomycetes > Pseudonocardiales > Pseudonocardiaceae > Pseudonocardia > Pseudonocardia sp. ICBG1034. The sequence goes on along the minus strand of NZ_JAHLEK010000021.1, from coordinate 321,020 downwards.
GGTCGATCCGCCACAGGCCCGGGGTGGGCAGCACCGCGCCGCCCGCCCGGGCGAGCTCGACGCGGCCCAGGTCGGTGCCGTCCCCGGCGAGGGAGACCGCCCGCGCCGACGGCTCGTACCCCGCCGCGGCGACGACGACCGTGTGCGGCCCCGCCGCCAGTTCCGCCACCGCGAACCCGCCGTCGGCCCGGCTGGCCGCCCGGCCCCGCTGCACGCCGGTGGCGTCCATGACGGTGACCGTCGCGCCGGTCACCGGCCAGCCGTCGGGGGTGCTCAGCCGTCCGTAGAGCTCAGCCACGTCCCTGCTCCGTCCTCGTCGGGTCGCCGATCCGGTCGTCGGTCGGGTCCGGGGCGCCGAAGCGCACCTCGACCGGTGTGGTCGCGCCGCGCGCCACCTGCACCGCGACGACGACCGGCGCCCAGCCGCTCGCCGTCAGCTCGTGCCGTCCGGGCGGGAGCCCGTGCAGCTCGTAGCTGCCGTCCCGGCCGGTGGTGGTCTCGGCGACGGTGCGCCCGTCGCTGTCGCCGATCACGATCCGCGCCCCGGGGACCGGGCGGCCGTCGCCGCTGCGCGCGACGCCGGCGATCCCGGCCAGGGCCGGGAACCGCAGCTCCACCGGCGGCCCGGCCGGGTCGGCGTCGACCGTGCGGGCCAGCGGCCCGTGCCCGGGTGCGGTCGCGGTGAGGGTGTGCGGGCCGGTACCGGGGGTCTCGGCCAGGAACCGGCCCGCCGGGTCGGTCGGCGTGTGCGCGACGACCTCGCCCGCGGTGTCGATCAGCGTGACGGCTGCGCCCCCGATCGGGCGGCCCGCGGCGTCGGTCAGCGTGCCCCGTACCGTGCCGCCGCCGGCGACGGTCACGTCGTGCCGCGCGGGGGAGGCGACGACGGCGACGAGCCCGGCGTCGGGCCCGGCACCGTCGGTGCGGGTCACCACCAGATAGGTCCCGCCGGTGGTCAGGGCCACGGCGTAGGTGCCGTCGCCGCCGCTGACGGCCCGCCCGTGCTGGCGCCCGTCCAGGTCGGTGACGGTGACGGTCGCGCCCGGCACGGGGGTGCCGGACCGCCCCCGCACGGTGCCGACGACCGCAGGTCCGTCCCGTTCCGGTGTCACGTCGCGACCTCCCAGTTAGTTGCGTATCGCAACGATAACTCTCCCGGGTGGATGGTGCGTCACCCGCACCGGTGTCGCCGACCGGTGATCGTGTCGTGCCGCATCTCAGGACTTGCGTCACGTGTAACCGGTGGTAACGTTACCGGCGGTTACAGCACTGACGTCGTTGTCTGCGAGGAGTCGACATGACCGCCACCGTTCCGGAGCACGGGCTCGAGGCCGGGGACGTCCGCCACGCCGCCGACCGGCACGACACCGCCGAGCGTCTCCTGCGCTCGTCCGCGGAGCTGTCGTTCGACCCGTCCACCCAGGTCGACTGGGAGACCCCGCTGAACCCCGACGACCACGGCATGAGCCCGGAGTGGAGCAGCCTCTACGGCACCGGCTACTGGGCGGAGCTGTCCGAGGCGAAGCGCAAGGAGCTGACCCGCCACGAGGCCGCCTCGGTCGCCTCCACCGGCATCTGGTTCGAGATGATCCTGCAGCAGCTGGTCCTGCGGGACTTCTACGCCAAGGACCCGACCGACCCGTCGTTCCAGTGGGCCCTGACCGAGATCGCCGACGAGTGCCGGCACTCGATCATGTTCGCCCGCGGCTCGGCGAAGCTCGGGGCCCCTGCGTACGTCCCGAAGCGCTCCACGGTCGCGCTCGGCCGCTTCTGCGCCGCCACCTGGCGGGGCGAGGCCGCCTACGCCTCCATCCTGGTCGCCGAGGAGGTCCTCGACGTCATGCAGCGCGACTGGATGCGCGACGAGCGGGTCGCCCCGTTCGTGCGGACCATCTCCAACATCCACGTGGTGGAGGAGTCGCGGCACATGAAGTTCGCCCGCGAGGAGACCAAGGAGAACCTGCGCGGCGCCGGCCCCGTCCGTCGTCACTGGCAGGCGCTGGCCGTCGCGATGGCCGCGTACTTCATCGTGACCAGCATGTGGAACGAGAAGGTCTACGCCAACGTCGGCCTCGACACCCGGCGCGCCCTGCGCGAGGCGGCCGCCAACGAGCACCACAAGGCGCTGCTGCGCTCCTCCTGCGCCGGGCTCATGGAGTTCCTGGGATCCTGCGGCCTGCTGACCAGGCCCGCGCTGTACTTCTACCGTCGCGCGAACCTGATCTGACCCGGAGCCGGCCGTGCCCTTCGCGATCACCCAGACCTGCTGCACCGACGCGTCCTGCGTCGCGGCCTGCCCGGTCAACTGCATCCACCCGACGCCCGACGAGGCGGACTTCGCCACGACCGACATGCTCTACATCGACCCGCGGGCGTGCATCGACTGCGGGGCGTGTGCCGACGCCTGCCCGGTCGACGCGATCTTCCCGGTGGAGAGGCTGAGCGCGTCGCTCGCGGGGTACGCAGAGGTCAACGCGGACTACTACGAGGGCAAGCCGGTCGCCGGGAAGCTGGAGGGCGACTCCCCGCTGTTCCACCAGTGGTACCCGCTCAGGTTCACGCGGTCGCTGCCCGCGGACATGGCCCCGCTCGACGTCGCCGTCGTCGGGACCGGGCCCGCCGGGATGTACGCCGCCCAGGACCTGCTGCTGCACACCTCGTCGACGGTCACGCTCTACGACCGGCTCGACGTCGCGGGCGGGCTGGTGCGGTTCGGGGTCGCGCCCGACCACCCGTCGACGAAGGGGATCGGGGAGTCCTTCGCCCGCTTCCACACCCACCCGCGGGTGCGGATGCGCCTGGGCACCGAGGTCGGCCGCGACGTCACCGCCGACGAGCTCGCGCAGCGTCACGACGCCGTCATCTGGGCCGTCGGGGCGCCCGCGCCGCGCGACCTGGGCCTGCCGGGGGAGGGGCGAGCCGGCAGCATCGCCGCCGACACCGTCGTGGGCTGGTACAACGGCCACCCCGACGTGCCGCGGGACGCCGTCGACACCGCGGCGGGACGGGTCGTCGTGGTCGGCACCGGCAACGTCGCGATCGACGTCGCCCGGGTCCTCACCGCGCCCGCCGCGGACCTGGAGGGCACCCCGATCGACCCCGCCGCGCTGGCCGCCCTGCGCGCCGGTGCGATCACCGAGGTCGTGCTGCTCGCCCGCCGTGGCCCGGAGGCGGTCGCCGCGACCGCGCCGGAGCTGCGCGAGCTGCTGGGCCGCAGCACGGTCGAGGTCGTGGTCGACGAGCACGATCCCCGCATCGCCGAGTCCCTCGACGGCCCCGCCGCGTCCCCGTCGCACGCTCTGCTGCGCGGCGCCCGCCGGGAGAAGATCGACTGGTCGGTGCCCGCGGAGCGCCCGCGGGTGGTGTTCCGGTTCCACTCGGCGCCCGAACGGATCGACGGCACCACCCGGGCCCGCGGGGTGCACACCGCCGACGGGACCGACATCCCGGCCGGCCTGGTCGTGCGCGCCGTCGGGCACCGCGGCCGCCCGGTCGCCGGCCTGCCCTTCGACGACGACCGCGGCGTCGTCCCGCACGACGCGGGCCGTGTCGAGGGCCGTCCCGGCCATTACGTCGTCGGCTGGATCAAGCGGGGCCCGTCCGGGGGGATCGGCACCAACCGCACCTGCGCGGCCGAGACCGTCGGGTCCCTGCTCGACGACGCCGTCGCCGGCCGGCTCCCGTCGCGCCGCCCGGCCTCGCGCCTGGGCGCCATCACCCGGCGGCTCCGCCGGGGCTGACCGCCGCTGGTCAGCGGCTCAGGTCCAGCAGGGACAGCGCGCCGCGCAGCACGTCGTCGATCCGCGCGAGCGGGACGGTGCGGCGCCACCCGTCGAGCCCGCCGCGCACCAGGATCCGCCCGGGAGCCAGGTCGATCCCGTGCAGCTGCAGCGCACCGGGCAGCCCGGGCAGCTCGACCCGGCCCGAGCGGATCGCCGCCAGCGGGCTGCGGTCGACCACCGCCCGCACCGAGCGACGGGTGTCCGCCGACCGGGGTGGCCCCATCCACCGCCCGGCGACGGTCAGGCCGGTGACCTTCCAGGACAGGGTGTGCCCGTCCACCGACACGGCGAGGTCGGCGGCCCCGAGCCCGGGACGGCGACGCAGCCGGGCCCGGGCGACGCCGTCGGCGTCGACACCCACCTCGACCTGCGGCACGTGCTCCCGCAGCCGCCCGGCGACCCAGTCCGGGTCGAGCTCGGCCTCGATCTCCACCGGCCCGGCCACCAGCTCCGGGGCGAGCCCGGGGCGCAGCCGCACGTCCGCGGCGGTCACGGTGAGCCCGCGCAGCGCGAGGCCGGGCCGGACGACGTCGCGCGCGGCCAGGGTGACCGTGGCGAACCGCCCGGTCGTCAGCGCCCGGGCACCGAGCCCCGACGACGCGACGGCCGTCGGCACCAGCCGTACCTCCGACCCGCGGGAACGCAGCGTGGTCGGGCGTCCGACGTAGCGCAGCCGCGCGGCCTCCAGCAGCGCGCGCAACAGCAGCGCCGACCCGGGCGCCGTGCCCGCGTCCAGCAGGGCCGACGCCGCGGAGACCCCGGCCGGCGTCTCGACTGCCATGGCGCTGGGGCTCCCTCGGACGGTGGACGGGGTCGATCCGAGCCTCGCAGGCCCGGCGGCGCCCCGCCCGGCCGCCGCCGGGGTGTGCGACGACCCGCACGGCGTGGTCGGCCGGTGGCGCGACGGCGGTCGCGCGGCGCCGGCGCACCGGCACCGCCGACCGTCCCCGGTCGCCCGGCGGCGGACGGCGGGCCGCCTCTGCGGAGCGCTGGGGGACCGTCGTCCTGCCGCTGTCCCGCAAGGCCTTCCGGGTCCGGGAATGGTCTCATCGGGTTGTTTACGGACGCTCGTGAGAGTGATCGACGGGCTCCGGTCTGGACAGGTGCACAGGTGGTGTCGGCACCGTCTGTCATGGCAGTGATGCGCTCTCCCGTCCCGGAGACCGACGTGATCGCCGGCCGCTACATCCTGGCGACCCATGTCGGTATCGGGTCGACGGCGACGGTGTACCGGGCGTGGGACCCGCACGAGGACCGGGTGGTCGCGGTCAAGCTGTTCCTCGACCGCCACGACGCCGACGGCGTGGACCGGCAGTGCCGTGAGCTGCGGACCATGGCCCACCTGGACCATCCGGGCCTGGTGCGGCTGCTGGGCGGGGGAGTCGACCGCGGCCGGCCCTTCCTGGTGGCCGAGCTCGTCGAGGGGGAGACGCTCGCGGCCCGGCTGGCCCGTGGCCCGCTGCCGGTCGAGCGGGCCGTCGCGATCGGCGCCGACATCGCGTCGGGGCTCGCGCACCTGCACAGCCGTGGGGTGGTGCACCGCGACGTGAAGCCCGCCAACATCCTGCTCTGTTCCGACACCGGCCGGGCGCGGCTCACCGACTTCGGCATCGCCCGCGTGCTGGGCCACTCCGTGCTGACCAGGACCGACGCCGTCCTGGGGACCGCGGCCTACCTCGCGCCCGAGCAGGTCGCCGGTGAGACCGTCGGGCCCTCCGCGGACGTGCACGCCCTCGGCTTGGTCCTGCTCGAGGCGCTCACCGGGGAGCGGGAGTACCCGGGGACCACGGTGGAGTCCGCCGTCGCCCGGCTGCACCGGCCACCGCGTGTCCCGGACGAGCTGCCGGCCCGGCTGCACCGGGCGTTGTACGACTCGACCCGCCGGCACCCGGGGGACCGGCCGGCCGCCGCCGACCTCGCCGTCGGCCTCCGGCACCCCCGACGACCGCCGGAACTCCGGGGAGACGGTGGGTCCGGACCGTCGTAGCCTGCGCGGGTGCCGGACATCACCACCTTGATCCTCGACGACCACGCCTGGTTCCGCCGACAGTTCGCGGCGCTGGACGAGCTCCAGGCCCGCGACTCCGACCCCCGTGAGCTCGCCCGCCTCTGGGAGCCGCTCGCCGCGCGCCTCGACGTGCACGCCCTCGCCGAGGAGAAGATCTTCTACCCGCAGCTCCTCGCGCACGGGGAGGACCCGGAGGACGAGACGCTCGACGCCATCGGGGACCACAACGAGATCCGCGACGGCGTCGCGCAGGCCGAGCGCAGCCCGGTCGGCAGCGGCCAGTGGTGGGAGGGCGTCTGGGCCGCCCGCCGCGCCAACGACGAGCACATGGGCGAGGAGGAGAACGAGGGCCTCGCCAACTTCCGTCTGAACGCCACCACCGGCCTGCGCGAGTCGCTCGGCCGGCAGTTCGCCGAGTTCCTCGACGCCCACCCCACCACCGCGGGCCTCGACAACTCCGACAAGGACCCCGAGGCCTACGTCGACGAGGTCCGGGCCGAGATCGACCCGTCCGACCCGACCCGTGACGGGCTCGGCATCGGCAGCCTGAAGGGGAAGTAGACGTGGCCGTGCACGACCACCTCCTGCGGGAGAAGGCACCCATCCCCACGACCGCCTGGAAGGCCGTCGACGACGAGGCGCGCGAGCGCCTGACCCCGCTCCTGGCCGGGCGCCGCCTCGCCGACTGGACCGGGACCGCGGGCTGGCAGACGTCGTCGGTCGACCTCGGTCGCTCACAGCGGCTCGACGGGCCGCCGCCGGGAGTCGCCGTCGACGGCATCACGGCCCGCCTGCGCCGGGTGCAGCCGCTCGCCGAGTTCCGGGTCCCGTTCACGGTGTCCCGCGACGAGATCGACGACCTGCAGCGCGGCGCGCAGGACCCCGAGTTCGACGACCTCGCCCGCGCCGCCCGCGCGGCCGCCGCGATCGAGAACCGCGCGATCTTCCACGGCTGGCCGGAGGCCGGCTTCGCCGGCATCGCGGACGTCTCGCCCTACGACACCGTGGCCCTGGGCGACAACCCCGACACCTACCCCGGCGCCGTCGCCCGTGCGGTGGACCAGCTGCGCCGCAACGGCATCGAGGGCCCCTACGCGATGGCGATCGCGCCCGAGGGGTACACCCGCATCGTGGAGACCGCCGAGCACGGCGGCTACCCGCTGTTCGAACACCTGAGCCGCATCCTCGGCGGGCAGATCCTGCGCGCCCACGGCCTCGACGGGGCCGTGGTCGTCAGCCAGCGCGGCGGGGACTTCCTGCTCGACGTCGGCCAGGACCTGGCGATCGGCTACTCCGACCACGACGCGCGCGAGGTGCACCTCTACCTGGAGGAGAGCTTCACCTTCCGCGCCGTCGAGCCGGACGCGAGCGTGCGCCTGCGCTGACCCGCCGCCGGCCGTGCCCCGTCCGTGGTCCGGCGGGGCACGGACGGGTGCGGAAGTGCGCCCCCGGCAGGACTCGAACCTGCGACCTAGAGATTCCGAGATCGTTCTTCTGGACGGTCAGGGGGAGTGCGGGACGGTGCCTCTGAGCTGCAGGGACGTGTCCGGGCGCTCCTGGCTGGTGGTTGCTGTCGGTGGTCGTTCCAGGTAGGTAAACGTGGGGTTCGATCATGAGGTGACCGGGTGAGGGGTTGGGCCCACACCTCCCCGGCTCCCTCGTCCTGACCCCGCACCTCGTCGTGGTGGTGGTGTCCAGGGGCGGCGTAGCCGCTCGCGTAGCGACGCGGAGCGCCCTGGACGCTGGCGCCTCGGCGTGGACACTTCGAGGAGAGGGCGGCGGCAGCCTGCTTCTCAGCCTAGTACTGCAACGGCACTCGATAAGTGGATGGTCATCTCCACGGGCGGACCGATCGTCGGCGCCCAGATCAGCGAGTCGGTCTTCAGACCGACGCAGCTCGAAGTACTCCACATTGCAGCCCTCAGACCACCACAGACGATGGAGTGCCGTGGCAGTACTAGTTCGTTCGTTTCGGCGTGCTCTAGTGCGTGCAGTGGTGACGTGGTGACCACTGCGAACGTCCGTTGGCGTTCAGCACAGGCGCACCATGTCTGCTACACCGGCTGCTCGAAAAGCCAGAGCACGAAAGGAATGAGCAGCAGCGCCGGAACAAGGAAGAAAGTATAGGCTGCGCCGCGAACGTGCTCCTGCTTTTTCAGCATGCGCTTATGATCGACATGAAGATGGTTCTCAGAGCTCTCAAGTGCACCGAAATACTCTGACTGGACGGAATCTAGGGCGCGTTCCAAATCAGGCACGGAGAGTGAGCTATGCCGGAGCCTCTCGAACTTCATCGATATGCATTGGATTTGCTTGTAGCTCGACTCCATTTGCTTTGCCCGGGCTCCATACTTCGAATTTGCCACCAGCATCGAAGCGACAAGCGAGAGAATCGCCAGAGATACCATCAGAGCATCGCCGTTCGCGCCATACATTCTATCGTCGACCAGGAGACCTATCGAGGCAATAGTCGTCGACGTCGACAGAGCTACCAGAAGGATATTAGTGGCCAGATCCCACCATTCTAATCGATTATAGGCGAACAGTCGGTCCTTGTAGGTGACGTACGATCGCTCCTCAAGAATTCTTACGAGGCTTTCGGTTGACGGAGGAACATCGGCTTGTTCGCCATCAAACTTCGCGGGTGAAGTCACCGAACTTTACCTTTCGACGTCCGATCAAAACAAGTTACAGAACCACTAACGTTCTTAATCAAGGCATGCCTGGACAAGGGACTCAAGACGACGGTCGCGCAGCCTTCGTGGGTTAGATGTCAAGAGCTTCATTGCCCTCGAAGCCGATACCTGTAGCCGCTGATTCGCGCTCCTTTTGAGAATCCCCAAGAGAGGAACGCTCCTGGGTAGAATAGTGTATCGTTGCGGTTTTAGTTGCAACTTTGGTCGAACGGCACCGAATGCCGAACTTGCAGCCGACTTATCTCCGTCCTTTACGTTTCGTAGGTACTCAATTGCCAAGCTTGATTCCCAGTCGAGCCCCGGCGCCGACGAGATCCATTCGGACGCTGAGGGGTCTCCCACGGAGAAGAACAACGGAAGCGCCTGCGACCGCAAAGGAGAAGCTGAGTTCAGCTCCTTTGGAAGGTCGTCAAGCAGCACCTCCCGAAACTCGTGATCGCCATACTTCCACGCGGCGAGAAGCCAAGAAGAAGCCATTCTATCGAAACCAATACGGTCTCCTGCCGAGAACGCCAGCCGCCTAAACTCAGATCTGCAGGAGCTTGCGATCGCCTCCCACAGGGCCCTGTCCAAGCCAACCGGAGCTGTCAATACAACTTCAGCAGCTAGTAGACTGACATTTGCATAAAGATGGCAGTAGCGCTCGCTCAACGTGATGAGATCTTGTAACGTAGCCCCCTTCAGGGGCCACGCGCGAACATACTCAAGAATCTGTGATGCAGACCCTGGATCGGCAGCCAGATCCTCTTTCCAGTGAGGCCACCAGTCTTTGATGCCCACATCTCGATGCACAGTATAGAGCTGGCGGGTGACACGGCCCCATAGGCGAGGCCGCCCCTCCATGGCGCGATGGCGGCTCGAGAAATCGAGTATTTCTTGACGTAGGGGACCCGGAGGTCGTTTCACGTGCGGTAGTGACTTTGTAACGTGCCCCTCAAGCTCGTCTTGGATTCTTGACAAGTCGGCTTGGGCTTCGACCATATGGTCAATTACGAATTGTTTCTTGTGAACAATTCTAGTTTTAGACGGATTCGGGTATAGACCTATCGACTCAAGTCGAGCCTGCAAGCGTGATATTACAGACTCGCCATCTTCGACAGTCGGAACCGTCATTACGATGTCGTCCATGTAGCGAGAGTATCGGCGAACCACTCCCTCCTTCTGAAACTCCTTATCGACGTGAACTAGGAGGCTGTGAGCGATGGGGCGCGATGCGTCCAACTGCTCCTGAGGTAGCCCCATAAGGGACGTTTCTGAGTAGTCGCTTCGAGGCATCACGCCATCGATAATCTGAACACAAAGGCGAACTGCCTCCTTAGTGAGATTCGTCTGGTAGAGCAGGTGCTCTCGCACAACATCGAGTCGAATTGACGGGTAGAAGTTCGCGATATCTGACTCGACGAAGTAGTCGACGGTCTCGTCGTCCATCATCTCTTTCAGCATTCCTTGCTCTGCCAGCCAGAAGCTAAACCAATCAAAGCTTGAGCCCGCTGGGACTTTAGCTTCGCCCCCGTTCTGCTCCTGCTTTTGATCTTCAAGTTCAACCCAGTCTTCGGCGTCGGCAATTAGATGGAGTTTGGCCGTAACGACTAGCGCCTTAAAGACGAGGGCGTCTCGAACGGTGAGGAAGCAAAGTGGGCGCGATAGTCCATTGCTTTTGGCTGCTCGGACCAGCTCCCCGCGCTGCGGTGCGTACTGCCCGAGGATCAGTTCTCGCGAAATGCTTGAGACAAATCCGCGTAGACTCCAGCTGTAGGCTGCATAATCCAAACAGTCGTGACATAGGTTGAAATTATTGAACGTCATCGAGGAAAGCTGAGGATAAACGTGTTTCCTCCAGGTCGCGGAAAGAAACTTCGGGCTCGCGATGTCCGCGATCGCGGCTGGAGTGCTCTTAACGGGCAACCTTGGCTACCTTCTAGGCTCAACATCAACGTAAGTCCACGTAACATCGACGGCGGACGCGGCGGCGTTACCCTCTCTTGGTACGCCAGCTGGCCCGACCTCAGTAGGCGAGCGAGCTGATGGCCCCGAGTGGTGGGGCGGGGTGCGTTCCCCGTCTCCGCGCGGAGCGCCTCACAAGTGCTCGGAGGCTCAGGGGTAAGGGCTGCCGAACGGGATTAGCACAGCCGATGTACAGCACTTCTCGGTATCGAGGGAGTCCGTGTAACGCTTCGGGGCCATCAGGTCTCAGCCGTAGGCGGTCCACCGTGTTCTCGCCCCGCCCCGGCCTGGAGGGCAGGTCTCGCACGTCTCGTCTGTCGGCCCGGCTCGCGTCTCGCAGTACTGCCCGGCGTCGGCCGCTGCTCCTGACCGTGCCTTGATTTCTCCTGGCGGTGCAGGTCCTCTCGCGTCTCGAGCTGGTCCGTCGGTGGCGGGCGTGCGCGCGCCGGCCACCGGGCCGAAGGCGATAGGTGGACGGCAGCGACGCCGCCCGTCCGGCCCGTCAGGGCCGGCTTGAAGACGTAAAGAAAGTCCTCACCGACCGAGCGGGTGGATTCCGGTCGGCCACGGTCAATGGTCCGGGCAGGCGCCCGGACGGCCTCCTAGGCTCGGAGATGTGATGGTCCTCGACGCAGCCCGCTCGGTGGCTGAACGCCACCTCGCCGAGGCGTTGCCGCGTCGCTGGAACCACGTCCAGGGCGTCGCCACACGCGCTGAGGTCATCGGCCCACATCTCGATGGCGGCCCGGTCCTCGTCGCCGCCTGCTGGCTTCACGACGTCGGCTACGCGCCGGACCTCGGTGCGACACGGTTCCATCCGCTCGACGGTGCCCGTGCACTCCGCGACTGGGGTGCGGACGACCTGATGTGCGGCCTGGTCGCATTCCACTCCGCTGCGGCCCACGAGGCTGACGTCCTGGGCATGCTCGAAGGGCTGCGTGCCTTCGACGATCCGCAGGGCCTCGTCCGCGATCTGCTCTGGTACCTCGACATGACTACGAGCCCGGACGGCGAGCGCGTTTCGTTCGACGACCGCATGGCTGAGGTGCGGGAGCGCTATCCCGCCGACCACTACGTGAGCCGCGCTCTCGACGGCAGCATGGCCGACCGTCGTGGTGCCGTGGACCGCGCCGAGTCGTGGCTGTCGTCCGTCGGCCTGGCTGGTCAGGTGTAGTACGGGTCCCGGCGGCTGAACCCGTGCTCGATCCGCAGCCGGATCGACGGGTGCACGTCGATGCTGTCCAGCTTCGCCCGCTCGACCCACAGCACTTCTGAGGACTCGTCGCTCGTCCTCGGTTCGCCGCCTACCGGTCGGGCGCGGAAGCAGATGGAGAACTCCTGCCGGACTTCGCCGTCGGTGTAGGCCATGACGTGGTCGGGGTTGCTGTAGATCCCGACCAGGCTGGTGACTTCGATGCGGATGCCGGTCTCTTCGTCGGTCTCGCGGACCGCGGTCTCGGTCATGGTCTCGCCGAGCTCGTGGCGGCCGCCGGGGAGCGCGTAGAGGTTGTTGTCGGTGCGCCGGATCATCAGCAGCCGGTCGCGCTCGTCGGTGACGAACGCGCTCACGGCGATGACGATGCTGGTCGCCTTCGGCGCGTCGGGGTCGTGGAAGTGATCGGTCCGGGCCACGCGCCGGTCACCAACGCGCTGGGGTCGAGGTGCTCCACACGTCGACGAAACTACGCGCATAGGTGTCGAACAGGTCCCCGGCGCCGAGCTTGCGCAGATGCAGCGCCGGGGCGTGGGCGCCCGGGACGCCGTAGACGTGGGTGTTGATTATGGCCTGGTCGTCGAACCGGAAGATCGAGTTGTAGAGCGTGGTCGTGTGGAACCGGAACTCAATGCCCGGGGTGTCCAGTAGCGGCCTGTACGCGGCCAGGCCGTAGCGGATCCGCGCGGCCAGCGTCCCGGTCCCGAGGCGTTCTTCCTGGCTGCGCAGCTCGACGGCGTCGCTGTCGGGGTCGCCGAAGTTGATCCGCACGGTCACTCCGGCGCCGGCCTTCTCGGCCACGGTGCGAATGAAGTCCGGACGCTCGATGAGGAATTGGCCGGCGTGGACCAGGACGTCGATCCGGTCCGTCGCCGAGGCGAGCAGCTCGTCCCACAGCTCGGCCGGGACTGCGACGCGGTGCGGGTAGGCGGCGACGATCTCCGAGGCCGCGATCTTCGCCTGGCGCTCGGGCGGCACCGCTGCGGGCCATAGGTAGGACTCGCTCTGGCCGACCAGCGCGGACAGCGCGGCCCGGTGCCGGGCGTACGGGGTGCGGCCCTGGGTGGCCCACCGCTCGACGGTCTTGGCGTCCACACCGATCTGCTCGGCCGCCGTCGCGGGCGTGAGGCCGGCGCTCATCAGCGCGTCGCGCAGTCGCTCGTTCGCCATCGCTGCACCCCTCCACGAACACGAGCTGGGACGTCTTGAGTCTAGCTCAGACGTCCTGAGATGTCCCTCTGTGTGGTCGGGCCGTCCCGGTGATTTCCGGAGTCTTGGACTTGCCCCGCTACGAGGGCCTTCCCGATTCAGTCCCTGGAGGACGGTCATGGCAACGATCAAGGTTGACACCACCGGCACCCGCTACACCGTGGGCGCGGCTCCGCGTCCGAAGAACGACATGGACGGCCGTCAGCGCACCGACCGGCAGACCGGGACGCCGCTGTTCACCACGCAGCTGGTCAAGGTCGACGCCGAGGGCGCGGAGATCCTGACCATCACGACCCCGGGTGCTCCGCAGGTGGAGCAGGGCGCGGAGGTGCGTCCGGTGGGGTTGATCGCGATCCCGTGGCAGCAGGGCCAGCGGGCTGGTGTGGCGTTCAAGGCCGATCGGATCGAGCCCGCGCACGCGCAGGCGTCCAAGGCGTCCTGACCGCGTGCCTGGTCGGTGGTGCGGGTCGGGGCTGTTTTCCCCGGAGTCCCGCCCCGCACCCCGACGCCTCACCGCTGTTCGCGTTCCCCGCCTCGTCGCTCGCCCCGCGTCCGGAAGGCCCTGTCATGGCTCGCAACGCCGCTCCTGCCCGCACCTTCGGTGCCGGGAAGTCCCGTGTGGACTCCTTCGAGATCATCTCCGCCCCGCCCGCCAACCCCGCCGTCCGCGTCGCCGCACTGCTGCTGCGGCTGCGTGCGGAGCTGTTCGTCCTCGTCGTCGGTGTGTGGGTGTGGGTGGCGCTGGGCCCGGACTACGTCCGTGACGAGGCCGGCCGATTCGTCGCCGTACCCGACACCGGCTTCGACACCACGACGCGGGTCGCGCTGTTCGTCGCGGTCGCGCTGGTGCTGGCGGGGCTGCCGTGGACGCGGCGGTTCCTGTTCCACCGCGCCCAGGCCGTGCTCACCCGCCACCGGGTCCGTCAGGTGCTGGTCGAGTGCCGGGTGCTGAACTCCCGCTCGCGGGCGTGCCCGTTGACGGTGTGGGCGCGTCCGACGCGGGTCGGTGAGGTCGTGTGGGTGGTGCTGCGCGCCGGGATCGCTCCGCATGCCGTCGCGGATCAGGCGGAGGAGCTGGCGTCGGCGTGCTTCGCCCGGGAGGCGCGGGTGGTGGTGTGGCCGCGGTTCACCAACGTTGTGCGGGTCGAGATCATCCGCCGTGACCCGCTGGCGCCGAATCTGATCCGCTCGGACCTGTTCCGCTACGCCTCCGGCGACATCCATGACCCGGGCTGGCCCACCAACGACGGCCCCGACTCGCCGGTTCCGACTCCGCGGCGTGAGGCGTCCCGTGCGGCGCTGCCCGGGGCCCCTCAGCCCGCGTTCGACGGCCCGTCCGACGGCGGGCGTGGTGGGGACTGGTCGGACTATGTCTGAGCACCTGCCCATACAGCCCCTGCCCCTCACGATCCCTGCCGAGGATGCGACCGGTCGGCTGGTCCGCCCGCTGCTGGTCCTGCGCCGCTGGGCCGACGAGTACCGCGCCCACCGCCGGGAGCGCCGCACCGACGACGGCCCGTCGATCTGGGAGCCGATCCACCTCGGGATCGCCGAGGACGGGCGTCCGGTCCGGGTCCCGCTGATCTACCGCAACATGCTCCTGGCCGGGGAGCCCGGCGCGGGCAAGTCGGTGGGGCTCAATAACATCGTCGCCCACGCCGCCCTCGCGACCGACTGCCGGCTGTGGTTGTTCGACGGCAAGATCGTCGAACTTGGCCTGTGGCGCTCGTGCGCGGACCGGTTCGTCGCCAACAGCCTCGACGACGCCGTCAGCGCTCTGCTGGACCTGCAGTCGGAGATGGATCAGCGCTACGCCGTCCTGGACGACGAGCGCCGCCGCAAGATCGCTCCCGCCGACGGCGTCCCGCCGATCGTGGTAGTGCTCGACGAGCTGGCCTACTTCTCCGCCACCGTCGGGACCAAGCGCGAGCAGGAAGCGTTCTCAGTCCTGGTCCGCGATCTCGTGGCCCGGGGCCGCGCGGCCGGGATCATCGTCGTCGCAGCCACGCAGCGGCCGTCCTCGGACATCATCCCGACAAGCCTGCGGGACCTGTTCGGCTATCGGTGGGCGTTCCGCTGCACCACCGATGCCTCGTCGGACATCGTGCTCGGGCACGGCTGGGCCTCCCGCGGTCACTCCGCCGCGAGCGTGGCTCCGGAGACGAAGGGCATCGGGTTCCTGCTCGCCGAAGGTGGTGTCCCGCGCCGGATCAAGGCCGCGCACCTGTCCGACGAGCAGGTCTACGCCCTGGCCGACGGCGCCGCCATGCGACGGCTTGCCGCCGGGATCGCCCATGGCCAGGACCTCGACGACGCCACCGGTGGTGCGGCGTGAGCGCCCGCCCGACGTCCGCCGAGCTGGTCCATGACGGGCTGCGTCGGTGCGCGGCTGCCCGCCGTCAGGTCAGCGCCCGCTACGACCGCGGAGCCCTCACCGCTACCGAGTGGGCCGACTTCCTCGCCGCATTGCACGCCCGCGACGCCCGCTGGTGGTCTGTGCTCGCCCGCACCACCATCGCCGATCACACGATCCCGCTGGTCTACGTCGCGGCTGTGTTCGACGCCGAGGCCGCTGCCCTGCGCGCTGCAGCCGACTGGGCCTGCACCGCCCGCGAGTACACCCGCAACGCTGCGGCTCGGGTGGCGTGATGAGCACCGGCCACGGCTCGGCGACCGTCGACAGCCTTGCGGCCCGACGGCTCACGCGTCTGGCCGGACAGACCCCCGCGGCCGACCTCGTCGCTGCTGCCGGACGACGTGAGGATTTCGCCGGCTGGCTGCGCCACGTCACCCCCGCCGCCGGATGCGCCCACCCGATCCGCCTGTCCGGGACCGTGTTCCGGGTCGAGGAAGCCACTGGCCGCATCACCTCCGAGCGCCACACCGCCGAGATGCCCGACGGCCTGATCTACACCGCCTGCGGCAACCGCCGCGCGTCCGTCTGCCCCTCGTGTGCCGAGACCTACCGCGCCGACACCTTCCAGCTCGTCACCGCCGGACTGGTCGGCGGCAAAGGCAACCCGGCCAGCGTCGCTGCGCACCCGTGCGTGTTCCTGACCGTCACCGCGCCCTCGTTCGGGCCGGTCCACACCCACCGGACGGACCGGAAAGGCCGGCCTCTTCCGTGCCGTCCCCGCCGCGACGACACCACCTGCGAGCACGGGACCGAGCACGCCTGCTGGGAACGCCACCCGGCTGACGACCCGTGCGTGGGCCGGCCGCTGTGCTTGGACTGCTACGACCACCCGCACCAGGCGGTGTGGAACCTGCACGTCGGCGAGCTGTGGCGTCGCACGATGATCGCTGCGACCCGCAACCTGCGGCAGCTCGAGAAGCTCACCGGCGCCACGCTCCGACTGAGCTACACCAAGGTCGCGGAGTTCCAGGCCCGCGGCGCCGTGCACCTCCATGCCCTGGTCCGGCTCGACGGTCGCGACCCCGACCCGGCCTTGTCGCACCTGACCCTGTCGCCCCCGCCCGGCGTCTCCGCCGCCCAGGTCGCGCTCCTGCTCCGTGGAGCGGTGACCGAGACTGCGTTCACCACCGTCGCGCATCCGGCCCGTCCCCAGGGCTGGCCGATCGGCTGGGGTGAGCAGGTCGACCCCCGTCCGGTCCGGCTCGCCGCTCGCGACCTCGACGACGCCGCGGAGATCACCACGACCGCCGTCGCGGCCTACCTGGCCAAGTACGCGACGAAGGCGACCGAGACCGCCGGGCATCTGTCGACGCGGCTGCGGCCGGACACGGTGCGCTCCTACACCGACCACGCCACCCACACCGGGCGTCAGATCGACGCGTGCTGGCGCCTCGGTCAGCGGCCCGGTGGCTGGGGCCCCGAGGAGTGGTCGGCGTCCTGGGGTCGGTTGTGGCGGTGGGCGCACATGCTCGGGTTCGCCGGCCACTTCTCCACCCGCTCGCGGCGCTACTCGACGACGTTGACCGCGTTGCGGCAGGCGCGGCGGGACTGGCAGCGCGACCACGCCAACCCCCGCCCTGCCGCGGATGAGGTCGAGCGCCTGGACGACGGGGAGGACACGACCGAGGTGGTGATCTCCGCGCTGCACTTCGCCGGGATCGGCTGGCACACCACCGCCGACGCCCTACTGGCCAACACCGCCGCCGCCCAGGCCAGGGCCAGGAGGCGTGCAGCGCGCGAGGAGCTGTCGACGACCGGATGACAACGGAGGTGAGAAGCATGGAGATCAAGCAGCGGCTGTGGTCGGTGCAGGACGTCGCCGACTACCTGGGCGTCCCGGTGGCGACGCTCTACGACTGGCGGTGCAAGGGCTACGGCCCGAAGGCCAAGAAGGTCGGCCGGTACCTGCGGTACGAGGCGGAGACAGTGCGGCGGTGGTTCGCCGACCTGGAGGACGGGGCTGCGTGATGGCTCGCCCACCACTACCGATCGGCACCTACGGGAAGATCCTGACGACCAGGCTCGGGCCCGGCCGGTTCCGGTCCTGGGCCAACTACCGCGACTACGACGGGATCACCCGCCGCGTGCAGCGGTACGCCGCGACCGGGCCCGCGTCGGTGAAGAAGCTCAAGGAGGCACTGCGGGACCGGAGCCGCTTCGCCCTGGACGGCGAGATCACCGGGGACACGCGTGTCCGGGTCGTGGCGGAGATGTGGCTCCGCGATCTGGACGACTCGGACCGGGCGCTGCGGACAAAGATCAGCTATCGCGACGCGTGGCGACGGTCCCTCGAACCGGCGGTGGGTGAGCTGCGGCTGAGCGACCTGCGGGTGTCGAGCGTCGACCGGGTCATCCGTGAGGTGCGAGCTCGGCAGGGGAGCGGATCGGCCCACCACGCCAAGGTGGTGCTGTCCGGCATCGCAAGCATGGCCGTCCGCCACGACGCGATCGACTCGAACCCGGTCCGCGAGCTGACACCGGCTCGCCGGAAGTCGACGGCGGAGAAGGTCGCGCTCACCGAGGACGGCGTGACCCGGCTGGTCGCGTTCCTGAGCAGCTCCGACGACGCGCGGAGGTACGACCTCGTCGACATGGTGACTGTGCTGTCCGGCCTCGGCTGCCGCATCGGGGAGCTGCTGGCGCTGGACTGGCCGCGCGTCGACGACGTCGCCAACACCCTCGCGATCGAGGGCACGGTGATCCGTGTGCCGGGGGAGGGGCTCGTGGTGCAGCCGCACACCAAGTCCCGCGCGAGCATGCGCACGATCCAGCCGCCGGCCTGGGTGATGGACACCCTGCGCCGACGACACGAGGAGTCCCACGGGCCGTGGGTGTTCCCCTCGACGGCGGGCACGCTGCGGGACCCGGACAACACGCGCAAGCAGCTCCGCCAGGTGCTCGCCGGTACCGAGTGGGAGGGCCTGCACCCGCACGCGTTCCGCCGGCTCGTCGCGACCCGGCTCGACGCGGTCGGGCTCTCGGCCCGGGACATCGCGGACTACCTCGGCCACGAGAAGGTGTCGATGACGCAGGATGTCTACATGTCCCGGCGGGTGGCAGGAGCCGCCGCGTCCGTCGCTCTGGACGGCTTCGGTTCGCCCGGTAAACGGTAGGTATTCGGTAGGTCGATCATGGACCGACTAACCGTGCGACCTGCTGACCTGGTCGGATGTGCCCCCGGCAGGACTCGAACCTGCGACCTAGAGATTAGAAGGCTCTTGCTCTATCCAGCTGAGCTACGAGGGCCGGCCGCCCCGGACCTCGTCCGGTGCGCTCCCACCGTAGCGAGGAGGGCAAGCGATCACGGCTGCGGCACCGCCGCCACGAACCACCCGATCCGGCCCGTGTGCTGGACGGAGTGCCATCCGACCGGTTGAAGCACACGCCGAACGGGCCTCGCCTGCGACGCTGACGGACCGTGACGTCCATACTGTCCCCATGGTGCTGGGACTGCGATCCGCGATCGGGTCGGATGTGGGCCGTCGCCGGACGTCGAACCAGGACTCCGGAGCGACGACCGGCCGACTGCTGATCGTGGCCGACGGGATGGGCGGTCACGCCCACGGCGAGATCGCGAGTGCGACGACGGTGTCGGTGTTCACCGAGCTGGAGGCCCGCCTCCCGCAGGACCTCAGCGACATCGACCTCGCCGCCGAGCTGACCGAGGCGCTCAACGACGCCACGGACCGGCTGGCCCGCCGCGCCGCGGACGAGCCGGAGATGCGGGGGATGGGCACGACCGTCGTCTCGCTGCTCCTCACCGGTGACCAGCTCGCGCTCGCCCACATCGGCGACTCGCGCATCTACCTGCTGCGGGGTGGCGAGCTGAGCCGTCTCACCCACGACCACACGATGGTCCAGCAGCTCGTCGACCAGGGTCAGATCACCCTGGAGGAGGCGGCGCACCACCCGCGCCGGTCCGTCCTGATGCGTGCGCTGAGCACCGACCACGCGCCGGACCCGGACCTCGACCGCGTCGACATCCTCGCCGGGGACCGCTATCTGCTCTGCTCGGACGGCGTCACCGCGGTGCTCGACGACGACGCCCTGCACCGCGAGCTCGCCTCCGGCGCCGAGCCGGACCAGGTCGTCACCCGGCTCATCGCACTCGCCAACGAGGGCGGCGGGCCCGACAACATCACCGCGATCGTCGCCGACGTCGTGGAGATCGACGACCTCGACGGCCCGGGTCAGGACCTGCGGATCGCCGGGGCCGTCGCCGAGATCGCCACCGCGGACTGACCCTCAGCGCCGGGCCACCACCCGGCGCAGCCGCACCGTGCGGACCGCCGAACGGTGCGCCGCGAGGTCCGCCCGGGCCCGCTCCGGCAGATCGGGCGGGTAGACGCCGGCCGCGCACAGCTCGTCCGCACCGTTCGACGCCTCGACCCCGTCGAGGGTGAAGTCGAGACGGTCGTCGGCGAGTACGGCGAAGTCCGCGGCGGCCGCGAGCCATTCCGGGTGTTCGACGGCCGACCGGTGCCGCCACGCGTCACGCACCGCCTTCCGCAGCGCGCCCCCACCCCAGCCGAACGACCGGGGCGCCGGCACCAGGACCGAGATGAGCCCGTGAGGGGCGAGTACCCGCCGCAGCTCCGCGAAGAGACCGTCGATGTCCCGGAGGTGGGGAAGCAGCATCGGCACGGCGACCCGGTCCACCGACCGCGTCCGCAGCGGGAGCGCCACGGCCGAGGATGTGATCCACAGGGGCTCGCTGTCCCCCGCCTCCACCACCAGCCGCCCGGCGACGACGGTCGCCCGTACCCGGCTCGTCGCACCCGGGGTACGGCACCAGGCCGCCGCGGTGAGCTCCGCGCCGGCACGCAGCCGGTGCAGGACGGGCGGGAGGACGTCTCCGTCGGGGTGCACGCGCCGAGTCTCGCGTGCCGACGGACGGCTCCCACCAGTCACCACGACGAACGGCCGACCGCGGACGACGATCGTGATCACCTGCCCCGGCCGGTCCCCGTCGGGGACGAGCCCCCGCCTGCCGACCGCTCGTCGCGCCCGGACGCCGCGACGGACGGTCGGAAAAAATCTTGAAACTTGTTGGCGGGCAGGCGGACGCGGGACGAACGACGGGTGGAGCACCGGTTCCGGCCCCTGTCGTGAGCCTGCACTTGCGCGATCGGCGCTGGTCAACCAGTATCCGGAGTGAGCTCGTCAGGGCGACCGTTCGTCGCTCGACAGGGTCGGGCTCGACCGTGGTGCTGTGCGGCCCGGAGACGGGTTTGCCCAGGTCAGCGCGGGTTTCCGACCCCGGTTTGACGTGCCCGAATGCCATGCCGTAACTTTCTTCCTGTCAGCGAGTGAGCCGGACAGAACGGGCCCTGAGGGGTTCGGTCAACAGGCCCCGCGGATGGCGACCCCCGGTGGTTCATCGAGTTTCTCGGTGTGATTGTCTTGGTGGGTCAAGGCGATCCGTCTTCAGGATCCTGCTTCCTTGTGTGGGGGTGGGTGAGTGCGGTGCGGGTGTCTTTTGAGAACTCAACAGTGTGTCGAGCTATTTTGATTCGGTTTGGCGTTTTGTGCCAAATTGTTTGTTTGGTTGCAGCATTCGATCCCGTCGGGTGTTGTGGCCAGTTGTTTGTTGCAAGTCAGGGTTTTGTTGGAGAGTTTGATCCTGGCTCAGGACGAACGCTGGCGGCGTGCTTAACACATGCAAGTCGAGCGGTAAGGCCCTTTCGGGGGTACACGAGCGGCGAACGGGTGAGTAACACGTGGGTGACCTGCCCTCCACTCTGGGATAAGCCCGGGAAACTGGGTCTAATACCGGATAGGACCACTGATCGCATGGTTGGTGGTGGAAAGTTTTTTCGGTGGGGGATGGGCCCGCGGCCTATCAGCTTGTTGGTGGGGTGATGGCCTACCAAGGCGGTGACGGGTAGCCGGCCTGAGAGGGCGACCGGCCACACTGGGACTGAGACACGGCCCAGACTCCTACGGGAGGCAGCAGTGGGGAATATTGCGCAATGGGCGGAAGCCTGACGCAGCGACGCCGCGTGGGGGATGACGGCCTTCGGGTTGTAAACCTCTTTCGCCAGGGACGAAGAGCAATTGACGGTACCTGGAGAAGAAGCACCGGCCAACTACGTGCCAGCAGCCGCGGTAACACGTAGGGTGCGAGCGTTGTCCGGAATTATTGGGCGTAAAGAGCTCGTAGGCGGTGTGTCGCGTCGGCCGTGAAAACTTGGGGCTTAACTCTGAGCGTGCGGTCGATACGGGCATCACTTGAGTTCGGCAGGGGAGACTGGAATTCCTGGTGTAGCGGTGAAATGCGCAGATATCAGGAGGAACACCGGTGGCGAAGGCGGGTCTCTGGGCCGATACTGACGCTGAGGAGCGAAAGCGTGGGGAGCGAACAGGATTAGATACCCTGGTAGTCCACGCCGTAAACGTTGGGCGCTAGGTGTGGGGACCATTCCACGGTTTCTGTGCCGCAGCTAACGCATTAAGCGCCCCGCCTGGGGAGTACGGCCGCAAGGCTAAAACTCAAAGGAATTGACGGGGGCCCGCACAAGCGGCGGAGCATGTGGATTAATTCGATGCAACGCGAAGAACCTTACCTGGGTTTGACATGCACCAGACATCCCTAGAGATAGGGCTTCCCTTGTGGTTGGTGTGCAGGTGGTGCATGGCTGTCGTCAGCTCGTGTCGTGAGATGTTGGGTTAAGTCCCGCAACGAGCGCAACCCTTGTTCCATGTTGCCAGCACGTAATGGTGGGGACTCATGGGAGACTGCCGGGGTCAACTCGGAGGAAGGTGGGGATGACGTCAAGTCATCATGCCCCTTATGTCCAGGGCTTCACACATGCTACAATGGCTCATACAGAGGGCTGCGAGACCGTGAGGTGGAGCGAATCCCTTAAAGTGAGTCTCAGTTCGGATCGGGGTCTGCAACTCGACCCCGTGAAGTTGGAGTCGCTAGTAATCGCAGATCAGCAACGCTGCGGTGAATACGTTCCCGGGCCTTGTACACACCGCCCGTCACGTCACGAAAGTTGGTAACACCCGAAGCCGGCGGCCCAACCCTTGTGGAGGGAGCTGTCGAAGGTGGGACTGGCGATTGGGACGAAGTCGTAACAAGGTAGCCGTACCGGAAGGTGCGGCTGGATCACCTCCTTTCTAAGGAGTCCCATCATGTGGTGGGGCACCACGATGCTCTGTGAGTTCTGCTCATGGTGAGTCTGTGGTTCCTTCATTGAATCGCATTTGCGGCCTCGTTCGTGGGTCGGGTGCGTTGGGTGGAACGCAGTACGTCGGACCGTTTGGCTTGGCACACTGTTGGGTCCTGAGAAGACATCCTGTGGGTTGTTTTCTTTGGCCGCTCTGGTCGAGGGCTTCCTAACGCCTGCGTGTGTGGGTGGTGGTTGTTTCTTGGTTGGGTGTGGTTGTGGGTTGAGTGTTGCATAGTGGATGCGAGCATCTTGTTGTGGTCAAGTTGTTAAGAGCACATGGTGGATGCCTGGGCATCAGGAGCCGATGAAGGACGTGGGAGGCCGCGATAGGCCTCGGGGAGCTGTCAACCGAGCTGTGATCCGAGGGTGTCCGAATGGGGAAACCCAGCGCCCGTCATGGGGCGTTACCCGTACCTGAATTCATAGGGTGCGTGGAGGGAACGTGGGGAAGTGAAACATCTCAGTACCCACAGGAAGAGAAAACAATAGTGATTCCGTGAGTAGTGGCGAGCGAAAGCGGAAGAGGCTAAACCGTGTCCGTGTCAAGCCGGCAGGCGTTGCGGGTGCGGGGTTGTGAGACGTGTCGTTCATCTTCTGCCGAGGGTGGGACAGCAGGAATCTGTGTTAGCGGAACGACTCTGGGATGGTCGGCCGTAGTGGGTGATAGCCCCGTACGCGAAAACATTGGGTTCTGTTGTGGGCGTGTTCTCGAGTAGCAGCGAGCCCGTGAAATTCGCTGTGAATCTGGCGGGACCACCCGTCAAGCCTAAATACTACCTGGTGACCGATAGCGGACAAGTACCGTGAGGGAAAGGTGAAAAGTACCCCGGGAGGGGAGTGAAATAGTACCTGAAACCGTGTGCTTACAAGCCGTCAGAGCCTTTCGGGGTGATGGCGTGCCTTTTGAAGAATGAGCCTGCGAGTTATGCTTCGTGGCGAGGTTAACCTGTGTGGGGTAGCCGTAGCGAAAGCGAGTCCGAATAGGGCGTGTGAGTCGCGGGGTGTAGACCCGAAGCGGAGTGATCTACCCATGGCCAGGGTGAAGCGTCGGTAAGACGTCGTGGAGGCCCGAACCCACCAGGGTTGAAAACCTGGGGGATGAGCTGTGGGTAGGGGTGAAAGGCCAATCAAACTTCGTGATAGCTGGTTCTCCCCGAAATGCATTTAGGTGCAGCGTCGTGTGTTTCTCACCGGAGGTAGAGCACTGGATGGCCTAGGGGGCCGACAAGCTTACCGAAGTCAGCCAAACTCCGAATGCCGGTGAGTGAGAGCGCGGCAGTGAGACTGCGGGGGATAAGCTTCGTGGTCGAGAGGGAAACAGCCCAGATCACCGGCTAAGGCCCCTAAGCGTGCGCTAAGTGGGAAAGGATGTGGGATCGCCCGGACAACCAGGAGGTTGGCTTAGAAGCAGCCACCCTTGAAAGAGTGCGTAATAGCTCACTGGTCAAGTGGTCCTGCGCCGACAATGTAGCGGGGCTCAAGCGCACCGCCGAAGCCGTGGCAATGACACTTGTGTGTTGTTGGGTAGGGGAGCGTCCTGCATCTGGTGAAGCCCGGGAGTGATTTACGGGTGGAGGGTGTGGGAGTGAGAATGCAGGCATGAGTAGCGAATGCAGAGTGAGAATCTCTGCCGCCGGATGACCAAGGGTTCCTGGGCCAGGTTGTTCCGCCCAGGGTGAGCCGGGACCTAAGGCGAGGCCGTCAGGCGTAGTCGATGGACAACGGGTTGATATTCCCGTGCTCGTGATAGTGCGTCCATGCCGAGGCTGGTGATGCTAACCATCCGAACCCACCTTCGCTCCTTCGGGAGTGTTGTTTGTGGGGGAGCGTGGGATCCGATCTGGTAGTAGGCAAGTGATGGGGTGACGCAGGAGGGTAGCTCCGCCACGCGGTGGTTGTCGTGGTGTAAGCCTGTAGCCCGAGTCCTAGGTAAATCCGGGGCTCGTGAAGGGTGAGAGGTGATGCGTAGCCGATTGAGGCGAAGAGGGTGATCCCATGCTGTCGAGAAAAGCCTCTAGCGAGTGCTGTTGCGGCCCGTACCCCAAACCGACACAGGTGGTCAGGTAGAGAATACCGAGGCGATCGAGCGAACTGTGGTTAAGGAATTCGGCAAAATACCTCCGTAACTTCGGGAGAAGGAGGGCCGGTTGTCTTGAGGCTCCTTGCGGGCTAGGGACGGCCGGTCGCAGAGACCAGGCCCAAGCGACTGTTTACTAAAAACACAGGTCCGTGCGAAGTCGCAAGACGATGTATACGGACTGACGCCTGCCCGGTGCTGGAACGTTAAGAGGACCTGTTAGCTCTTCGGGGCGAAGCGGAGAATTTAAGCGCCAGTAAACGGCGGTGGTAACTATAACCATCCTAAGGTAGCGAAATTCCTTGTCGGGTAAGTTCCGACCTGCACGAATGGCGTAACGACTTGGGCGCTGTCTCGACCACAGACTCGGCGAAATTGCACTACGAGTAAAGATGCTCGTTACGCGCGGCAGGACGGAAAGACCCCGGGACCTTTACTATAGCTTGGTATTGGTGCTCGGTTCGGCTTGTGTAGGATAGGTGGGAGACTGTGAAATCGCCACGCCAGTGGTGGTGGAGTCGTTGTTGAAATACCACTCTGGTCGAATTGGGTGTCTTAACCTCGGGCCATGATCTGGTTCAGGGACAGTGCCTGGTGGGTAGTTTAACTGGGGCGGTTGCCTCCCAAAGAGTAACGGAGGCGCCCAAAGGTTCCCTCAGCCTGGTTGGCAATCAGGTGTTGAGTGTAAGTGCACAAGGGAGCTTGACTGTGAGACTGACGGGTCGAGCAGGGACGAAAGTCGGGACTAGTGATCCGGCACCACCTTGTGGAAGGGGTGTCGCTCAACGGATAAAAGGTACCCCGGGGATAACAGGCTGATCTTGCCCAAGAGTCCATATCGACGGCATGGTTTGGCACCTCGATGTCGGCTCGTCGCATCCTGGGGCTGGAGTAGGTCCCAAGGGTTGGGCTGTTCGCCCATTAAAGCGGTACGCGAGCTGGGTTTAGAACGTCGTGAGACAGTTCGGTCCCTATCCGCCGCGCGCGTTGGAGACTTGAGGAAGGCTGTCCCTAGTACGAGAGGACCGGGACGGACGAACCTCTGGTGTGCCAGTTGTCCCGCCAGGGGCACGGCTGGTTGGCTATGTTCGGGAGGGATAACCGCTGAAGGCATCTAAGCGGGAAGCCTGTTCCAAGATGAGGTCTCCCACCACCTTCGAGTGGGTAAGGCTCCCAGTAGATGACTGGGTTGATAGGCCGGAGATGGAAGCCCTGTGAGGGGTGGAGTTGACCGGTACTAATAGGCCGAGGGCTTGCCACAACGAGTTGTTCGCATCCACTGTGTGACCCTGAGTCCACAACCATCCACACTGTCCCCGGTGATCCGGGGGGTTTGTGGGTCGGTGTGTGCTCGACCCTCGTCCCGGGTTCGGGGCGGGGGTGATAGTTGGATAGTGTTGTCGGTGGTCATTGCGGTAGGGAAACGCCCGGTCCCATTCCGAACCCGGTAGCTAAGCCTTCCAGCGCCGATGGTACTGCACTCGCCAGGGTGTGGGAGAGTAGGTCGCCGCCGACATTCAACTTTCATGGGATATGCCCCGGACTTCCGAGTCCGGGGCATTTCTCGTTTCCGGGCCGTTTCTCGGTCCGATGCGTGATACCCGGCCCGGGTCGGGTGTCGGTGTGTCCGTCCCCGAGCGCTGGTGCGGGTCCCTGGGGGTCGCTGGTCGGGGCCGTGCCGCTTCCCCGGTGGAGTTGCATCCGGTTCCGTCCTGCCGGTCGGCCGCACCTCGCACGCCTTCCTGTGACCTCGCACCCTCTGCAGGGCCTGCGAGGTCACAGAAACATGAGCGACGTGGGGTCCCCGGTGCGGCGTGCCGAACGGCTCGGTCGTCACGGTGCCCGGACAGTGTTGTGTGCGTCGCGGGGCCCGTCGGGCGCTGCCGGGCACGTTCATCGGGTGCGGCGCCCGGCTCGTGGCGGCCGCACGGGACCCCCACCGGCGTCCGTGACATCCACGGCATGCGGCCTACGGCGGACCGTGTCGGGGCGTCCCGCTGATCGCCGGGCGCTCGATGCCGTGCGATCGAGAGCCCGCGTCCGGTGCGTGAGGGAGCAGGAGGCGTCGGGCGGGCGATGGGGACCGCTCCGATCAAGCAGCGGGGTCCGTCTCCGGCCGGCAGAGGACAGGTGAGGTGACGACGCGGGCCGTAGGGCCGCGGTGTCACCGCCCCGGGACGCCGGCCACGGGGACGGACACGTCGGGGTGGGAGAAGCACACCCGACCGACAGTCGTCGTCGCCGGACCGGGTCGGAACGGCCGGTCATCCCCAACGGGCACGGTTGTCCACAGGCTCTGAAGCGACCGCGTCGACGGGGCGTCGGCGGGTGAAGCTCATGGGGACAACGCACCCCAGAGCCCCGGAGGATCCGATGAGCGACAACACCGCCACCATCGTCGGCAACCTGACCCGCACCCCCGTCCTGCGCTACACCGCCAACAGCATCCCGGTCACGGACCTGACGGTCGCGGTCAACCACCGTCGCAAGGACCCGATGACCGAGCAGTGGCACGACGTCGCGTGCACCTACTACACGGTGACGTGCTGGCGGACCCTGGCCGAGCACGCGGTGCGGACGTTCGAGAAGGGACACCGCGTCATCGTCATCGGCCGGATGTACGTCGAGGAGTGGACGGGCCGGGAGGGCGACGTGCGGCAGAGCATCCGGATCGAGCCGTCCAGCGTCGGACTCGACATCCGCTTCTCCCCGGCGGCCGTCGCGCCTCGTCCGTCGGTGTCACAGGGCCCGTCGGTGCCGCAGGCCCGGGACACCGACGACGCCGCGACGCGGTGGGGCGCCCCGCCCGTGGAGGAGCCGGACCACGACGGGTACGACGACGCCTCGGACGAGGCCGAGAGCGCGGAGCTCGACGAGCTCGCGAGGCTGGCGACCGCACCGGCCTCGAGCGGCTGAGCGGGCCCGATCTACCATCGCATCGTGGCGGATCTGATTTACACGATGCGGAACGTGCGTAAGGCGCACGGCGACAAGGTCATCCTGGAGAACGCGTCGATCAGCTTCCTGCCGGGGGCGAAGATCGGCGTCGTGGGCCCCAACGGCGCCGGGAAGTCGACCGTCCTCAAGATCATGGCAGGGCTGGAGAACGCGAACAACGGCGACGCCTTCCTCAAGCCCGGGGCGACGGTCGGCATCCTGCAGCAGGAGCCCCCGCTCAACGAGGAGAAGACCGTCCTCGGGAACGTCGAGGAGGGTCTCGGCGACGTGAAGGTCAAGCTCGATCGGTACAACGCGATCGCCGAGGAGATGGCGACCAACTACACCGACGAGCTGATGGAGGAGATGGGCCAGCTCCAGGAGGAGCTCGACCACGCCGACGCGTGGGAGATCGACTCCCAGCTCGAGCAGGCGATGGACGCACTGCGTTGCCCGCCCGGGGACGCCGAGGTCACGCACCTGTCCGGTGGTGAGCGCCGGCGCGTCGCGCTGTGCAAGCTGCTGCTGTCCCAGCCCGACCTCCTCCTGCTCGACGAGCCCACCAACCACCTCGACGCCGAGAGCGTCCTGTGGCTCGAGCAGTTCCTCGCGAACTACCCGGGCGCCGTCCTCGCGGTCACGCACGACCGGTACTTCCTGGACAACGTCGCGGGCTGGATCCTCGAGCTCGACCGCGGACGCACCTTCCCCTACGAGGGCAACTACTCCACCTACCTGGAGAAGAAGGGCGAGCGCCTCGCCGTCCAGGGCAAGAAGGACGCGAAGCTCCAGAAGCGCCTGAAGGAGGAGCTGGCCTGGGTCCGCTCCAACCCCAAGGCCCGCCAGGCGAAGAGCCGCTCGCGGCTCGACCGCTACGAGGAGATGGCGACCGAGGCCGAGCGGCACAAGAAGCTCGACTTCGAGGAGATCCAGATCCCGCCGGGCCCGCGCCTGGGCAGCCAGGTCGTCGAGGTCTCCCACCTCGACAAGGGTTTCGACGGTCGCCAGCTGATCAAGGATCTCTCCTTCACGCTGCCGCGCAACGGCATCGTCGGCGTGATCGGTCCGAACGGTGTCGGTAAGACGACGCTGTTCAAGACGATCGTCGGTCTGGAGCACCCGGACTCCGGCGAGGTCAAGATCGGCGACACGGTCAAGCTGTCCTACGTCGACCAGAACCGCGGCGGGATCGACCCGAAGAAGACCGTCTTCGAGGTGGTCTCCGACGGGCTCGACTACATCCAGGTCGGCAACACCGAGATGCCGTCGCGCGCCTACGTCGCGGCGTTCGGCTTCAAGGGCCCGGACCAGCAGAAGCCGGCCGGGGTGCTGTCCGGTGGCGAGCGCAACCGCCTCAACCTCGCGCTCACGCTCAAGCAGGGTGGCAACCTGATCCTGCTCGACGAGCCGACGAACGACCTGGACGTCGAGACCCTCGGTTCGCTGGAGAACGCGCTCGAGCAGTTCCCCGGCTGCGCCGTGGTCATCTCCCACGACCGCTGGTTCCTCGACCGGACCTGCACGCACATCCTGGCGTGGGAGGGCACGGACGAGAACCCGGCCGAGTGGTTCTGGTTCGAGGGCAACTTCGAGGCCTACGAGAAGAACAAGGTGGAGCGGCTCGGCGCGGAGGCGGCGCGACCGCACCGGGTCACCCACCGTAAGCTCACCCGCGACTGATCACCGCCCGGTCCGGACCTCCCCATCCGGTCGGGCCGGTCCCCGGCGACGGGTGACCGGCTCCCTCGGGAGGTCCGGACGGTGGTGTCACTCACGGGAGGCGATGTGACGTTCGACCTGCAGGGTCGGGCCGCCGGCGCGACGACGGCCGAACTGCGCACGGCGGCGGCCCTGCGCTGGCAGCGGCCCCTGCTCACCGCGGAACTGGCGGAGCAGGCGTGCGCGCGAGCTGTCGCAGACGGTGACGATCTGCGCTGGCTGCAGGCCGCGGGCTGGCTGCTCGACGGCCACGCCGCCGGTGGGGACGCCCGCGACGTCGCCACTGCCGTCGTCGCCGGGGTGACCGGTCATGCCACCCCGGGTGACAGCACGGTCCCCGTGCCCCTCCGCACGCCCGGTACCGAGGTCCTCACCCGCCCCGAGGGCGCCCGTCTGCGGGTGGAGCTGGCCGGGGTCGCCCAGGCCGACGGAGAGCTCGAGGCGGCTCGGGCACTCGTCGTCGGCCTGCCGGACGACGCCCCGGGCGAGGACCCGGGGCTGTTGCGCCTCGACCGACTCGCGGTCGAGGTGCGCTGCGCACTCGCCGGCGCCTCCGCCGCCGAGCTCGAGCGGCTGCGCAGCGACGTCGACGCCTGCGGCTCCGGCTTCGGTGGCGAACCGGCGGCGTACGCGGACCTCGTCGTCGGGTCGGTGCACCGGGCCCGGCGCGAACACGATGCCGCCGTGGACCGCGCGTTGCGCGGCCTGGCCCAGCTCGGATGGACACCGGAACGACCCGGGTCCCGCCCGCTGTCGACCCACCTCGCCGCGGCACTGCTCAGCCAGTGGATCACTGCGCTGCTCGACTCCGGGCACGTCCCGCCCGACGCGGTCGCCGCGGCCGCCGTGCAGCGCGATGCCGAGGACGCCGGTCGGCAGGGTGTGCTGCTGCGGCTCACACTGGCCCGGGTGCAGGCGGGACGTGCGGACCACGCAGCCCGCGCGCTGGTCGAGGCCGCCGACGGCGCCGAACAGGCGGGTGTCCCCGCGCTGGTCGCGGCCTGCCGAACCGCCCAGTCCGAGCTGCACGAGGGCTCGGGCCGGTACCGCGAGGCCCTCGAGACGATGCGCGCCGCGATGGAGGCCGACCAGCTCGACCGTGACCGCGGGACGCGCTTCCGCGCCGCGGTGGCCGCGTTGCTGCCGCTCGCCGCCGTCCGCACCAGCACCACCGAGCGACCCACCCCGTTCCCGCGCACGGGCGGATCGCCGGCCGTACCGGCCGCGGCCGGAGGCACCGTCGCCGGTGCTCCGACGGGCGGACCCGGTGCCGGTGACCGGGACGGCGCGGGTCCCAGTACGCCTCAACCAAGGTTCGGTGCGTCCCGCTCCGGCAGCGGGGAGTCGTCCTCCGGCGCGGGGAGCAGGAACGGTCGCTGGGACGGAGCCGGGGCCGGAGACGACCGTCCGGCCGGGCCCGGGGACGACGGCGCCACGGGAGCCGGGGCCCCGAACGACCGTCCGGCGAACGACCTCCCCGTGCCCGGACGCTTCCCGGTGCGCTGGGCGCCGTCCGAGAGCCTGCTCCAGGACCCCGGTACCAGGAACGGCGCCGGAACCGCCGACCCGTCGCCGGACGACCGGACCGTGGGCGGATCCGCCGGGGCGAACCGGAACGGTCACCGTCCCGGCGAGGCCGCTCTCGAGGCGGATGCGTCGTCGGCGACCGGTACGACGGACACCGCCGGTACGCCGGACAGTGCGGACGCCGCAGGGGCGGCCGACCGGGCGTCGGACGACACGACGGATGCCGGAGGTCGACGACCCGCGGGCATCGACCCCGCCGACCCGTTGGGCGTCTCCGGGCTCCTCGCGGACGGCCCGGCACCGACGGCACCGCGGGACTCCTCGTGGACCGGCCCGTCGTGGACCCCCGACGCGGCAGGCGGTTCGCCGCTCGCCGACGCCCTCCTTGCCGAGTGGCGGGCCCCCGAGCAGCCCGCGGCCATGCACCGCAACGGGGCCCACGGCCCGGCCGACGCCGTCCCGCGGAACGGAGCTCGGCACGACGCGGCCCACCGGCCCGCCGACGGCCACGGGGCCGGCCCGGCAGCCGGGCCAGGTCCCGTCGACGGTGACCGGAACGGGGATCCCACGCCGGAGCCGGCCGTCGCCGCCGAGCGGGCAGCGACTGAGCCGCCCGCCGTCGCCGAGCGTGCTGCGGACGAGCCGACCGTGGTCGCCGGGCGTGCTGCGGACGAGCCGACCGTGGTCGCCGGGCGTGCTGCGGGCGAGCCGACCGTGGTCGCCGGGCGTGCTGCGGGCGAGCCGAACCCCGCCGAGGCCGACCCGAGGTCCGATCGGGCGAGCGCGCGCGCCGCGGCCCGTGCCGGGGACAGCGGCCCGGCCGCGGCACCGACGGCCCCTGCGGCCCCGACGGGGCCACCCGGTACGGCGGAGCGGTCGATCGTCCTCGACCTCGTCGACGGCGACCTCGAGACCGTCACCGGTACGGCGGCGGTCGGGGCCCTGCACGACGTGGTCACCCGGGCCCGCCGGCTGGTTCCGCCGTCCGGAACCACACGTCGCGACGACGACACGGTGCGGGTCACCCTGCCCGACGTCGACCACGTCACCGTCCTGCTCTGGGCACGGTCGCTCGCGACGCACCTCGGCGGCCGCGTGCGCCGGGGCGGGCTGCCGGCGGGGACGTCCCTGCGGATGCAGGCCGTCGGACCGCACGGTGTCGAGGGCGACGAGATCATCACCGAGCTGACCGGTCCGGACACGCCGGCGCCCCTCCCCGAGGCCCCCTCGGCCCGGGTCGGCGGGCACCCCGGCGCCGCGCAGACCGGGGACGCGGGATCGGGTGCCGGCGAGCCGGCGGCCGCCCCGGAGCCGGTCGCGGGGCCGGCGCTGGCGACGCCGCTGGACCTGTCCGGCGAACGAGCGGCCCGAGGTGGGCGGCGACGGGCCGCCGGCGACGGGACGGCGTCGTTGAGCGCCGTCGGTCTCACCGTCCGGCCCGGGAGCGGTGGGCGGCGGCGCTCCGACGGGGCCCTCCGGGACCCGGCGGCCCGCGACCGGACCGTCCGGCACCGGGCCGCCCACGACTCCGGTGCCCGCGATCGTGACCCCGGACACCCCGCCGCGCCACACCCCTACGCCCGCGACGAGGCCCGCGACGAGGTGGGCAGCGACCCTGCCGGGCCGGCGAGGGACGAGCGGTCGCGGGTGTGGGGCGGTTCCGCCCCGGCGGACCCCCCGCCGGTGCCGGACCCGCTGGACACCCGGTTCGCGCTGCCCCCGGAACCGGACCGGCGCCTCGCCGAGGCGGTCCGGGCCCACCTCGACCTCCCCGGGCCGGATGGCGCCGCCTCCCGCTTCGACGGCCCGGCCCGGGAACGTTCCGGGCTGCCGGTGCGGTGGTCCGGGGTCGACGACGGAGCGGGGGAGTCAGCGCTGCCGCGTCGTCGTGGGCGGGACGCCACCCCACCGGCCGATGACGGAGACGGCGGGGCCGCCGGTCTGTTCGACGGGGGCGGGACCACGTCCGCAGGCGGCCACCGTGCGTCCGGCGATCCCGACGGCAGCGGCGTGGGCGTGGGGACCTGGACGGTGCGTACCGCGACCGGACCGACCGTGGTGCGGGGTGCGGCGGCCGTCGTCGCCCCGGCGACCGGTGACGCTGCCGCGGGCGGTGACGCTGCCGTGAGCGGTGACGCCGCTGCGGGCGGTGACGCTGCCGTGACCGGTGACGCTGCCGTGGTCGGTGACGCCGCCGTGATCGGTGACGCCGCCGCGGGCGGCGACGACGAACCGTCGACCGGCGCCGTACCCACACCGACGACGGGCCTACGACCCGGCGGGAACCGACCGGACGCAGGCGGGCGGGCGCCGGACGCCGGCACCGCGACCCGACGGGCTCGCTCCCGCCGGGCGGCCCCCGCGGACGGACCGGTGCCGTCGGACACCGCGACACCCGAGGACGGCCCGGCCACGAGGGACGAGGCGCCGACCGGCCCCCCGCGTGACGACGCCCCGGCCGCGACGCGGGACGGCGCGTCACCCGTGACGCCCGGACGGCAGGACCGCGCTGCCGACGCCCCGGGGACGACCTCGTCACCGGCCGACGGCACACCGGCCACCCCGGCCCCGTCCGACCCCGCCGGCATCCCCGAGGACATGGGCCTCGCCGATCTCCTCGCCGGGGCCCTCGCGGCCTACCGTGAGATCTGACCGGCCGCCGGGAACCGCTCGCCCGGTCGTCGCGGACGCGGCCGTCCCGGTCCGCCGATGGCGTCGGTACCCCGGGATAGGGTGACGGCCGTCAGCACACGCACGGGGCCGGAGTGGATCGTGAGCAGCGGGACGACGGGGCAGACCGGGAACACCACGAGCACCGACGGGCCGGGCGGTGATCCCCGCCCCGGGAGCGGTGCCGCCGCGGACCTCGTCCGTCTCTACGCCCGGCACACCCCCGAGACCGACACGACCGGCGGCGCGGAACTGCCCGGGCCGGCGACCGTCGTCGACACCCATCTCGCGCTCGGTGCGCACCGCGCATCCGGCCGGGCCGCCGTCCGGGTGACCGCCGCCGGGGGAGACGCGGTGACGGTCGACATCGTCACCGACGACATGCCCTACATCGTCGAGTCGGCGCTCGCCGGGATCGGCCGGGCCGGCGGCACCGCGCGGCGCGTCGTGCACCCGATCCTGGTCGTGCACCGCGCCGCCGACGGCACGCTGACCGGCGTCGACACCGCCGCCGACCCGACCGACCCGACCGAGGGCGCCTCGGTCGAGTCGTGGATGCACGTCGACGTCGTGTCCTCCGGGGACCTCGACCCCGACGCGCTGCACGCCGAGCTGGAGCACACGCTCGCCGCGGTCCGGCAGGTCGTCGACGACACCGCCGCGATGACCCTGCGCGCCCGCGCCCTCGCCGACGACCTCTCCGGAACCGGTGCCGCCACGGCCGCCGACACCGACGAGGACGACGTGCACCCGGCCGAGGTCGCGGACCTGCTGCGCTGGCTCGTCGACGACCACTTCGTGTTCGTCGGCTACCGCCACTACTCCCGGCGCACCGACGACGGGGGAGACCCGGACGGGCGCCTGCGGCCCGACACCGACACCGGTCTCGGCGTCCTGCGTCCCGGCGACGCCGGCGCGAACGTCTTCCTCCCCGAGGAGACCGGCGCCGCCGACCCCGCGGGCCTGCTCCTGTTCACCCGGGCCAGCGAGCGCAGCCGGGTGCTGCGTGCGGTGCACCCGTACTACGTGGGGGTCCGCACGCGCGACGCCGACGGGACCGTCACCGGCGAGCACCGCTTCCTCGGGATGCTGACCGTCCCGGCCCGGCACGAGTCGGTCCTGGACATCCCGGTCGTCGCCCGCCGCATCCGTGGCGCCATCCGGCGCGCGGGCTTCCCGGCCGACTCCTACTCCGGGCAGCAGATGCTCGAGGTGTTCTCCCAGCTGCCGCGCGCGGAGCTGTTCACCTCGTCGCAGGATCGGCTGCACGACACCGCCGTCGGGGTGCTGGAGGCGGGCGCCCGCCGCGCGGTGCGGCTGTTCGTGCACCCCGACCCGTACCGCCGCTTCCTGTCCTGCCTGGTCTACCTGCCGCGCGACCGCTACACGACCGCGACCCGGCTGAAGATCACCGACATCCTGCGCACCCGGCTCGGCGGCACCGACGTCAGCTACACCGCGCAGGTCGGCGACGTCGAGCTGGCGCTGCTGCACCTGACGATCACCACCGATCCCGGCGCCGAGCCGGTGACGGTGGACCTGGCCGAGCTGCAGGACCACGTCGCCGAGGCGACCCGCACGTGGGACGACCTGCTCGTCGCCGCGCTCGGCGACGCCGGGCCCGCCGCCCGCCCGATGCTGGCCGGGGTCCCCGAGTCCTACAAGGCGACGGTGACCCCGCTGCGCGCCGTCGAGGACCTGCGGCGGCTGATGACGCTGGGGGAGAAGGGCGAGGACGCGTTCGACCTGCGGCTGTACCGCAGCATCGAGGGCGACATCCGGTTCGCGCTCTACGTCGGCGACGACCCGGTCACCCTCACCGGTGTGCTGCCGCTGCTGCAGCAGCTCGACGTCGAGGTCGTCGACGAGCGGCCCTACGAGTTCCGCCGCCCCGACGGCCGTCGCTGCTGGCTCTACGACTTCGGGCTCCGGCCCCCGCAGCCCGCTGGAGCCCCCGCGGTCCCGACGGTCACCGTCGAGGACGCCGGGCGACGGTTCGAGGAGGCGTTCGCCGCTGCCTGGCGGGGCGACGCCGAGTCCGACCGGTTCTCCGCGCTCGTCCTGCGCGCCGGTCTGCACTGGCGCGAGGCCGCTGTCCTGCGGGCCTACAGCCGCTACACCCGCCAGCTCGGCGGGCTGTTCACCCTGCAGTACACGGCCGGCGTCCTGGTCGCCCATCCGCAGGTCGCGCAGGGTCTGATCACCCTGTTCCGCGCCCGGTTCGACCCGGCCACGGCCGACGCCGACGAGCGCGAGGCCGCCCACCAGCGGGCCCTGGAGAACGTCACCACCCTGATCGACCAGGTCTCCGGTCTCGACGCCGACCGCATCCTGCGGGGCCTGCTGGCCGTCATCGAGGCGACGCTGCGGACCAACTGGTTCCGGGGCCGCCCGTTCTTCTCCTTCAAGCTGGACCCGGCCGCCGTGCCGGACATGCCGCTGCCCCGCCCGCGGTTCGAGATCTTCGTGTACTCGCCCGCGGTGGAGGGCGTGCACCTGCGGTTCGGCCCGGTCGCCCGCGGCGGTCTGCGCTTCTCCGACCGCCAGCAGGACTACCGCACCGAGGTGCTCGGCCTGGTCAAGGCCCAGGCGGTGAAGAACGCCGTCATCGTCCCGGTCGGGGCGAAGGGCGGGTTCGTCGTGCGCAGGCCCGGACCGGCGCCCGAGCACGTCCGCGACTGCTACCGGACCTTCATCTCCGGGCTGCTCGACATCACCGACAACCTGCTGACCCACGCCGACGGCACCACCGAGACGCTGCCGCCCACCGACGTGGTGCGTCACGACGGCGACGACTCCTACCTCGTCGTCGCCGCGGACAAGGGCACCGCCACGTTCTCCGACCTGGCCAACTCCGTCGCCGAGTCCTACGGCTTCTGGCTGGGCGACGCGTTCGCCTCCGGCGGCTCGGTCGGCTACGACCACAAGG
Organism: Pseudonocardia sp. ICBG1034; assembly: GCF_020131375.1. Lineage (NCBI taxonomy): Bacteria > Bacillati > Actinomycetota > Actinomycetes > Pseudonocardiales > Pseudonocardiaceae > Pseudonocardia > Pseudonocardia sp. ICBG1034. The sequence continues at coordinate 284,715 of NZ_JAHLEK010000021.1, read as the reverse complement.
CCATGGGCATCACCGCCCGCGGCGCGTGGGAGTCGGTCAAGCGGCACTTCCGCGAGCTGGGTGTCGACACCCAGCGCGAGGAGTTCACCGTCGTCGGCGTCGGCGACATGTCCGGTGACGTGTTCGGCAACGGGATGCTGCTGTCGGAGCACATCCGGCTCGTCGCGGCGTTCGACCACCGGCACGTGTTCGTCGACCCGACCCCGGACGCCGCGACCTCCTACGCCGAGCGTCGCAGGCTCTTCGAGCTGCCGCGCAGCTCGTGGGCCGACTACGACACCTCCCTGATCAGCGCGGGTGGCGGGGTCTGGCCGCGGACCGCGAAGAAGGTGCCGGTCGGGCCGGAGATCCGGGCCGCGCTCGGGCTGGCCGACACGGTCACCGCGCTGTCCCCGCCGGAGCTGATCCACGCGATCCTGCTCGCCCCCGCCGACCTGCTGTGGAACGGCGGCATCGGCACCTACGTCAAGGCGTCCGGCGAGACCGACGTCGAGGTGGGGGATAAGGCCAACGACGCCATCCGGGTCGACGGCCGCGCCCTGCGGGTGCGCGTCGTCGGCGAGGGCGGCAACCTCGGGCTCACCCAGCGCGGACGGATCGAGTTCGCCCGCCACGGCGGCCCGGACGGTGCCGGCGGCCGGGTCAACACCGACGCCATCGACAACTCCGCGGGTGTCGACTGCTCCGACCACGAGGTCAACATCAAGATCCTGCTGGACCGCCCGGTCGCGGACGGCTCCCTGGACCGCGACGCCCGCAACGAGCTGCTCGCGTCGATGACCGACGAGGTCTCGGCCCTCGTGCTCGCCGACAACGTCGCGCAGAACGAGGTGCTCGGGGTCGCCCGCGCCCACGCCCCGGACATGGTCGGTGTGCACGCCCGGATGGTCACCGACCTCGCCGGGCGCACCGGGCTCGACCGCACGCTGGAGGTCCTGCCCGACGAGGCGGGGTTCGCGCGCCTGGCCGCCGACAGTCTCGGTCTCACCGGCCCCGAGCTGGCGACGCTGCTCGCCCACACCAAGCTCGACCTGACCCACCGGCTGCTGCAGACCGACCTGCCCGACCTGCCGGCGTTCGCGCCGACTCTGCCCGGCTACTTCCCGCACCCGCTGCGGGAGCGCTTCGACCACGCCGTGCGCAACCACCCGCTGCGCCGCGAGATCATCGGTACGTCGCTGGTCAACGACATGGTCGACGGCGCCGGGATCAGCTACGCGTTCCGGCTGGGTGAGGAGATCTCCGCGGGCCCCGACGACGTGGTGCGCGCCTACACCGTCACCACCCGCGTGTTCGGGCTGCCCGCGCTGTGGGAGGCCGTCCGCCGGGCCGAGGTCGGAGTCCCGATCGCCGACGCGGTGGTGCTGGAGTCGCGGCGGCTGCTCGACCGGGTGTCGCGCTGGTTCCTGACCAACCGGCCGCAGCCGCTCGCCGTCGGCGCGGAGGTCAACCGGTTCGCCGGCCCCATCGCGGAGCTGCGGGCGCGGCTGCCCGAGCTGCTGCAGGGCCGCGAGCTCGACGCGGTTCAGGAACGTGCCGCGGAGCTGCGCGCCTGCGGGGTGCCCGAGGAGATGGTGGAGTCGGCCGCGCTGTCGCTCTACGCCTACGGGCTGCTCGACGTCGTCGAGCTGGTGGAGCTGTCCGACCGGGAGGCCGAGCCACGGCCCGGCGCCGAGGTGGCCCGCCTGTACTACGCGCTGTCCGAGCACCTCGGCGTCGACCAGGCGCTGACCGCGGTGTCCCGGCTCGACCGCGGGGACCGCTGGCACGCGCTGGCGCGGCTCGCGCTGCGTGACGACCTCTACGGGTCGCTGCGCTCGATCACCCTCGACGCGCTGCGCGAGACCCCGCCCGGCACGGGTGTCGACGACGCGATCGCCGCCTGGGAGCAGGCGAACTCCTCGAAGCTCGCGCGCGCCCGCAGCGCGCTGGAGGAGATCGGGGCGTCGGCGTCGCTGGACCTCGCGACGCTGTCGGTGATCTCGCGTCAGCTGCGCGGACTGGCCCGGTAGGAGCTCCCCGTGACCGCCTTCGTCGCCGAGGTCCCGCTGCGCTGGACCGACCAGGACGCCTACCGCCACGTCAACCACGCCCGGATCGTCACGCTCGTCGAGGAGGCCCGCGTCGCGCTGGCCTTCACCGCCGCCGGGCGGGAGGGGCTCGCCGGATTCTCCTCCGGTCTGCTCGTCGCCGGGCTGCACGTGGAGTACAAGCGGCAGCTGCCGTGGCGGCCCGAGCCGCTGCGGTGCGCGATCACCGTACGGGAGCTGCGGGCCGCGTCGTTCGTCCTCGACTACGCCCTGCACGACGGACCCGGCGCGGACGACCCGGTCGCGGTCACCGCCTGGACCCGGATGGCCCTCTACGACCTCGAGGCGGGCCGGGTCCGCCGGCTCACCGTCGACGAGCGGAACTTCCTCGAGCGCCACCGGGGAGACGTGTCGTGACCCTGCGACTGGCGGACGCGACCGAGCGCGACGACCTCGGTGCGTTCACCGCGCGCGTCGCCCGGCTCGACCAGACCGCCGCGATCCGGCTCGCCGCGGGTGCCGGCCGGATCACGGCGTGGGCCCGCACCCCGTTCGACGTCCTCGTGACCCGGTCGGTGGCCGGGGAGCTCGACCCGGCACTGCCGGTCACCGCGCAGGCGTCGACGCTGCTGACGGCGCTGGCGGTCGACCGCTCCGCCGCGGTCGACCCCGGCCCGCCCGCGCCGTGGCTCGACGAGCTCCCGCCCGACGACGGCTGGTCCCGGGTCGACGACGTCCCCGCCGCGGAGCTCGACGAGCTCGCCGACCGGGGGCTGGCACTGGCCCGGGAGCACGCAGGTCCGATGGGGCCGCCGGCGTCGTTGCTGGACCAGACGGTGCTGACGGTGTCCCCGCCGGACGCGGGCCGCCCGGTGACCGTGCCGATGCGGGTGCTGTTCGCGATGTCCGGGATGGGTTTCCTCGGCTCGGCGCCGCAGGAGACCGACGGGCCGCGGGTACGGGTGTCCGCGTCGGGGTCGTGGATGCGGCTCGACGCCCGGTACGGGGCGGTGGTGAAGCGGCGCGTGGTGTCGCTGCCGTTGTCGGTCGCGCGCTGACGGGCCGGGACCACAGCGAGGGGCCGGCCCGGGCTCAGGTCAGGTTCAGCACGCTGACCGCGCCGTCGCCGGTGACCCAGCCGGTGCGACCGTCGGGGGCGACCGCGACGGCGGTCGGGTTCGGGGCGACGTCGGTGGTCCCGGTGACCTGCCAGGACCCGGTGTCGACGGTGACGAGGGCCTGCCGGGTCGCGACGTAGAGGTGGCGGCCGTCGGGGGCGAAGGCCATGCCGGTGGCGCCGCCGTCGACCTGCACGGTCGCGATCTCGCGGCCGTCGGCGGGGTCCAGGACGGTCACGGTGCCGGACTCCGGGCCGCCGACCGCGGCCACGGCCCGCGGGACCGACGCGGGGCTGACGGCCAGGGACTCCGCGCCGCCACGCACCGGGAAGCTGCCGAGCACGGTGAGGCTGTCCGGGTCGAGGACGGTGAGCTGGTCGGCGCCGCGGGTGGCGAGGTAGACGCGGTCGCCCGCGTCGTTCGTGGCGCTCGCGTAGGGGTCGCGGGACACCGGCACGGTCCGGGTGACGGTGCCCGCGTTCGGGTCGAGCTCCTGCACGGTGGCGTCCGCGCGGGACGGCACGTAGAGGAACCGGCCGTCGGGGGACACCGCGGCCGCGGCCGGGTCGCCGCCGACGGCAGCGGTCGAGACGACGGTCCGCCCCGGCACGTCGACGACGGCGATCTGCCCGCCGCCCTGACCGGCGGTGCTGACGTAGGCGCGGGTGCCGTCCGGGGAGGTCACCACCCCCTGCGGGGCCGCCGGGAGCTCGATCTCCCCGGTGACGGCGTCGGACGCGGTGTCGACGACCGCGAGCCGGTTCGCGTCACGGACCGCGACGAGGGCCGTCGAGCCGTCCGGGGTGGCCGCGACGGCGACCGGCGCGCCGCCGACGGGCACGGTCGCCCGCACCGTCGGCTGCGCCAGGCTCGCCCCGGCCGCGACCGCGTCCGGACGCGGCCCCGTGCCCGGACCGGCGGAGACGGCGGGCCGGGTCGCGTTCGCGCCCGGGTCGGACTGGCTGGGCGACAGCATCGCCCACAGCGTCAGCGCGCCGAGCAGCACGATCGCCAGCGCGATCGCGAGCCCGGCCGCGGACGGGCTGCGACGGCCGTTGCGCGGCTTCGCCGACATGATCGCCTCGCGGCGCGGGGTGACCGGCGGCTTCTCACCGGTCGCCGCGGCGTGGGCGGCGGCCTCCGCGGCCGCGGGCTGGACCGCGGTGCCCGGACCGGTGTCGCTGACCGTGCCGTCCCGGCCGGACGCGGCGCGGGCGGCGGCCACCGAGACGGCCCCGACCGAGGCCGCGGCGGCGGCGTTGCGGCTGGTCGTCGAGGCGTCCGACCGGTCCGGGTCCGACGGGCCGCCCGTGTCGTCCGTCGCCGGGGCGTCCGGGTGTCCGGTGACCGGGGTGAGGCCCTGCAGCGTGGGCGGCTCGCCGTCGGTGCCGACGGGCCGCAGGACCACGGTGGTCTCGTTCTCGGACGGTGCGTCCGGTCGCGGTGCGGGCCGTCCGTCCGGTCCTCCGGGGCCCGGGCGGTCCGGGGCGGGGGCCCAGGAACGGGCACCGGGGGCCCCGTTCGACGGGTGGGCGCCGGTACCGGGCCCGTCCGGGCGGCCACCGGCCCCCGGGGCGCCGGTCCGGTCGGTCGGAGACGAACCGAAGCCCTGCCCACCGGGGCGGTCGACGGGGTACGCCCCCGTGCCCGGACCGCCGGAGCGGTCGGTCGGGAACGCGCCGGTGCCCGGTCCGCCGGGCCGGTCGGTGGGGTACGCCCCGGTGCCCGGTCCGCCGCGCCGCTCGTCCGGGCCCGCGCCGGGGACGGGGAACGCCCCGGTCCGCGCCGGTCCGGAGAACGCAGCGGCTCGGTGGCCCGGGGCCGCGGCCGACCCGGAGCGCGACGGCGTGTCGCCGTACGACCCCGGCGTCGGGAACGCGCCGTCGCGGGACGGTGCGGCGTCGTCCGTGGGCGGGCGGCCGGTGTCCCACGCCGGGGCCTCCCGGTCCCACGCGGACGGCCCGCCGACGGAGGAACCCGGACCGCCGTCCGGGCCCCGGACGGTGTCCCGGGGGGCCTCGCCGTCCCGCGAGGAGTCGTCCCGGGCGGGATCCTCACCGGTGGTGTCGTCACGGTGGACGTCGTCGGGGGAGGGCCCGTCGGTGCCGGGCGCGGAGGCCGCGGTGTCGGCGCGGGAACGCCACGGGTCGTCGGCGCGGCCCGGGAGCCGGCCGAAGCCGCTGCCCGGATCACCGCCGGCGGTGGCGAACAGGTCGTTGCCCGACAGCCCGGCCATCGCCGGACCGGACGGTGCCCCACCCATCGCCGGACGGCGCACCGGACGCTGCTCCGGGCCCGCCGGCGCGGAAGGCCTGCGACCGGGCATCGTCGGACGGTTCCCGGACGGCGGGGTCGAGGGCCGCGCGGGCGGCTGCCCGGTCCGGTCGTCGGAGGAGTCCGCGCTCGGGTAGTGCCCGATCAGCGCGCCGGGCGGCAGGATGTCGGTCTCCGGGCCGTCGGCGCCGCTGCGCGCCGGGCGGGGCGGCCACCGCTTGGTGGTGTGCTGTCCCGCGGTGTCGCGGTCCCCGTCGCCGGAGCCGGTGCCGCCGGACTCCGTGGTGTCCCCGGCCGAGGGCGACGGGGTGGCGTCCTGGTCCGGTGTGGAGCCGGCGGTGGAGCGGGTGCCGTCGCCGAGCGGCCGCGGGGTGGGCGCGATCGGCGGGACGACGGTCGGTGCGGGTGCGGTCACCGGGACACCGTCCGGCCCGGGACCGGCATCGGTGCGACGACCGCCCTCCGCCGGAGTGGCGGCGGGGTCGGGCCGGCCCGCACCGGGCCCGGGGCCGGGACGCCCCGTCTGCGCGGGGTCCGGCCCGGGCGCCGGCGGGAGGGCGCCCGCTGCGTCCGGCCCGGGGGCCGACGGGGCGACGTCCGACGAGCCGGACCGGGGAGCCGCCGGAACGGCGTCCGTCGGGCCGGGCCGGGGTGACGCCGGGCCGCCGTCCGCCGAGTCCGGCCGCGGTGCCGCGGAGGTGGCGTCGGCCGGGCCGGGCGTCGGCGCGGCCGGGGTGCCGCCGGTCGCGGGAGGTGTCGTCCCACCCGGTGTGCCCGGCGCGAACGACGGCGGCGGCGCGAAGCGGTCCGCCGGGGTGTGCAGGGGGTCGAGACCGTCGTCGCCGGGCTCGTCGGGCAGCGGCCCGACGCCCAGCGGGTCGTCGCCGAGGTCGCCGAGATCGGCGTAGTCACCCGCATCCGACGGCGGTTCGGGGGCGGCGGGCCGCGGTCCCGGGGTGGGCCGTGGGGCGGGGGCGGGCCCCCGTTCGCGGGACACCAGTTCGGTGAACCCGGTCGGGGTCGGCTCGCGCCGGGCGCCGTCGTCCTCGGACGTGGCCTCCGGCTCCGGGGCCTCGCCCGAGCCGGACCGCATGACCAGGTCGACCAGGGAGCCGGGGACCACCGGCACGCGGCCGGTCCGGATCGCCTCGCCGAGCCCGTCGGGGTTCGGTTCGGGGTCCGGCGGGCCGTCGGCACGCCGGGGGGAGCGGTCGTCGGGGCCCGGGTGACCGGGCGCCGACGTCATGCGTTCTGCGGCGGTCGGGTGCACATAACGATTCGATTATCGCGAGCGTCGTCCCGGGCCCGGACCCCGGGTGGCCCCCCGGCCCGTCCTGGTCGTCCCACCTGCGACGTCCGTCCTGGTCCGGGGCTGGTCACGCCCCGTTCCGAGGTCACCGAACGGAAGGACCCCGATCGAGGTGAGCGAGATCGGCGGGATGCGGCCGACGGTGGTGCTGTCGGGGTCCTCCTCGGCCGGGCGGTGCCCGGGACCGAGGAGCAGGGAACCGGTGGCGGGCACGTCCTCGTCCTCGTCCTCGGCGGGACCACCGGCCTCCGAGCGGGACTCGGCGGCGTCGGCCGACGGCCTGCCGCCGAGCTCCGACACCGAGGCGATCGACCCCTCGTCCGACGACGGCGCCGGGGTCGCGGGCGGCAGGGAGACGGGCGCGGGGCCGAACAGGGCGTCGTCGAGGGCGGCCGAGACCGGCTCACGGCCCAGCTCCTCGGCGAGGGTGCGCTGCACCCGGGTCAGCTCGTCCCGGACGTCGTCGCGCAGCGCGGCGAGCCGCTCGACGTCGCGCACGACCGCCGAGCGTCGCTCCCCGGCGCCCTGCTCGGCGTCGCGCAGCAGCGCGGCGGCCTCGGCGCGCGCGGTGGACAGCGTCTGCTCGGCGTCGGAGCGGGCGTCGGCGAGGATGCGCTCGGCCTCGGTGTGGACGCCGGACAGCCGGTCGGACACGGTGCGCTCCCGCTCGGCGAGGTCGCGCTCGCGGCGGTCGGCGTCGTGCTCGCGGTCGTCGAGGGTGCTGCTGCGGGAGGCGAACTCGCGGTCCAGGGTGGCGGCGCGGCCGAGCAGCGCCTCCTCGGTGCGGGAGCGGCGGTCCTCGGCCTCGCGGCGGGCGCGCTCCACGATCTCCGCGGCCTCGTCGGCCGCACGCTCGCGCAGCTCGGCCGCCTCCTGCTCGGCGGCCTGGAGGACGCGCTCGACGCGGCGGCCGAAGCCGGCCTCCTCGGCGCGGCGCTCCTCACCGGCCCGGGCGGCGGAGTCGTTCTCCAGCTGCTCCTGCAGCCGCCGGACCTGCGCACGGGCCGCGGACAGCGACTGCTCGGCGGCGTCCGCGCGGCGGATCTCGTCGTGGATGCGGTGGTCGAGCTCGGCCAGCCGGGTGTCGACCTCGCCGCGGTCGTAGCCGCGCAGCACGACGGTGAACCAGGAGCCGTCCTCGCCGTCGTGGCGGTCGGGGTGGGCCCCGGAGTCGCCGCCGCGGTGCGTGTGCCGCGACGACCCGTCGACCGGCTCGTGCCGATGCGGACCGGACAGCGAGGGAGAGACGCTCACGATGAACCCCCAAGACGGGTGACTACGAGCCGCCCGACGTGCCGGGGCGGCGTCCCGTCCAACGAGACCGGACGCGTTCGGTCACGTTCAGCACTGGATCAACCCGGAAAGCGACCGAATGCCACTCGAATGGCCGCCGGACGGACGGGCTGACGATCACAGTGTGTGGTAACGCCCCTACTCGGGTCAGAACTCCGAGTTCTGCATGCTCGCTGCGGCGTACTGCAGGTAGTTCCACAGCTGCTCGCGGTGCTCCGGAGAGAGGTTCTCCTCGTCGACGGCGATCCGCATGCAGCGCAGCCAGGCGTCGCGCTCGATCGGGCCGATCGTGAACGGCACGTGCCGCATCCGGAGCCGGGGGTGGCCGCGCTGGTCGGAGTAGGTGCGCGGGCCGCCCCAGTACTGCTCCAGGAACAGCCGCAGGCGGTCCTCGGCCGGGCCGAGGTCCTCCTCCGGGTACAGCGGCCGCAACACCTCGTCCCGGGCGACCTCCTCGTAGAACCGGTGGACGATCCGGTGGAAGACCGGGGCGCCACCCACCTCGGCGTAGAAGTTCTGCGGTGCACTCACGCCGACCAGTCTCCCAGGAGTCGTCAGTTCTGCTTCTGCGCCTGGCCGTCGAAGGCCGCGCCGGGGTAGACCATCGGCCGCGGGATGCCGTGGTCGTCGAACGCGTCGGTGATCGCGCCGTTGAGCGCGCGCTGCACCGCCCACTGCCGGCCGGGGCTGACCCGCACGGTGATCCGCAGCGTGACGCCCTCCGGGCCGATCTTGTCGACGCCGAGCACCTCGGGGGCCTCCAGCACGTCACCGGCGATGTCGTCCTGGGAGGCGCGCTCGGTGGCGGTGCTCCCGGCCAGCTCGGTGGCCTCCTCGACGTCGGCGTGGTGCGCGATCGGCAGGTCGACCACCGCGACCGCGTAGCCCTGGCTCATGTTGCCCACGCGCAGGATCTCGCCGTTGCGGACGTACCAGACGGTGCCCTTGATGTCGCGGATCGTGGTGATCCGCAGGCCGACCGCCTCGACGGTGCCGACGGCCTCCCCGACGTCGACGACGTCGCCGACGCCGTACTGGTCCTCCAGTAGCATGAACATGCCGGACAGGAAGTCGCGCACCAGGTTCTGCGCACCGAAACCGATGGCGAGCCCGATCACCCCGGCGCCGGCCAGCAACGGGCCCAGCGGGTAGCCGAGCTCGTTCATCACCATCATCACCGCGACGAGCAGCACGACCGCCGAGACGATCGAGCGCAGCACCGAGCCGATCGTGCGTGCCCGCTGCGCCCGTCGCTGCGTACCCGGGTCCGCCGCCGGCGCGACGGCGGCGCCGCCACCCGGACGCAGCCGGCGGGCCCGGCCCACCAGCGCGGTGAACCGGCCGTTGGTGGCGCCGTCGACCATCCGCGCGATCGCCCGGTGCGCCAACCACCGGAACAGCACCGCGATCACGACGATCACGGTGATCGCCACGGTCCTGCTCACCAGGGTGTCCGCGTGCTGGGCCAGGAAGTCGTTGCTGGTCCAGCGGTAGAGCGTGGCGCACCACGAACCGGCGTCCTGCACGCAGTCCGGCATCAGCGTCACGTTCTGCAGGGGCACGTCGGGCAGCACGACGGGGGTCACGAGTCCTCCTCGGGGGCGGTGAGGGCTGCGTCGGAACCCCCGAGGCTACGTCACCCTCCGGTGTGACGACGGTCGCGCACGTGGTCCGGAACCGGCCGGTGTCCCCGCAGGTCAGGAGCGGTCTCCGGAGGCCCGGCGACGGTCCGCAGCGGCACCACACCGGCCCAGGCGAGACCGGCGGCGACGTCGGCCTCGTCGTCGGACGGCGGCCCGGAGCGGCTCTTCACGCTGGCCTCGGCCAGGTCGAGCGCGAACACCGCGGTGGCGGCCAGCTCCCGGCGGTCCGGGCGGCGGGCGTGGTCCCACGCGCCGGGGGTGAGGTGCTCGACGACCACCCGCAGCGCGTGCAGACGCTCGTCGTCGCCGGTGACGCGGCGGGCGTCGCCGTGCACGACCGCGCTGCGGTAGTTCATCGAGAAGTGCATGAGCGCGCGGGCGTGCACGATGCCGTCGAGGTGGGTCACGGTCACGCAGCAGGGCAGCGTGTCCCCGGTCAGGTAGCGGGCCCCGGACGAGCCGTGCAGGTAGAGCGTGTCGCCGTCGCGGCCGTAGGCGGTCGGGAGGACGACGGGTGCGCCGTCGCGGACGAAGCCCAGGTGGGCGACGAGGCCGTCGTCGAGGACCGCGTGCAGGTCGGACCGGTCGACGGCGGCCCGGTCGCGCTTGCGGCCCAGCGTGCTGCGGGTGGTGGGGGAGAGCGTCACCCCCCGAGGATGGCCTCGACAGTGGCATCCTGGAACGTCCACTTCCGGTCGCGAACGAAAGGCCACTGTGCAGGATCTCCCGATCGTCCTCGACCGCGCCGCGGCGACGCCGCTGGCGGTCCAGCTCGCCGACGGTCTCCGCGCCGCGGCCGCGGGCGGGGCACTGCGCCCCGGCGACCGGCTGCCGTCGACCCGGGGGCTCGCGACGACGCTGCGGGTGAGCCGGACCGTCACCGCCGCGGCCTACGACCAGCTGCTCGCCGAGGGCTGGGTCGCCGGCCGGGTCGGCGCGGGGACGTTCGTGACCGCCGTCCCCGGACCCGCCCCGGCGGGCCCGGCCGCACCCACCGGGCCCCGGCCGCAGGCCGAGCCGTCGGTGCTCGACCCGGGGCGGCCGTGCGTCGCCGCGCTGGACCCCGCGATGTGGCGCCGCGCCTGGCGGGCCGCCGCCGATCCGCCCCCGGACGACCGGCCCCGCGCCGACGGGCTTCCCGCGTTCCACGACGCCGTCACCGGCCACCTGCTGCGTCACCGCGGGCTCACCCCGCCCGCGGACACCGTGCTGGCCACCGCCGGGACCTCCGCCGCCGTCGCCGAGCTGGCCCGGCTGCTGCCTGCGGGGGCCACCGTCGCCGTCGAGGAGCCGGGGTACCCGCGGGCGGTCAGCGCACTGCGGGCCGCCGGGCTGCGGATCGTCGGCGTGCCCGTGGACGAGGACGGCCTGGTCGTCGACGCCGTCCCTGCCGGCTGCGCGGCCGTCTACACCACGCCCGCGCACCAGTTCCCGACCGCGGTGCGCCTGTCCGCCGCCCGCCGGGTCGCCCTGGTCGGGCGTGCCCGCGCCGAGGACCTCCTCGTCGTCGAGGACGACTACGACGGAGAGCTCCGCTACGACGTCGCCCCGCTGCCCCTGCTCGCCGCCCTCGCGCCCGGCCACGTCGTGCACCTGGGCACCGCGAGCAAGATCCTCAGCCCGACGCTGGGGGTCGGCTGGGCGGTCGCGCCGCCCGCCGTCGTCGACGCGTGGCGGGACCTGCGCGCCCGGACCGGCACCCGGCCGTCGCCCGCGGGGCAGCTGGTCCTCACCGCACTCGCCGCACACGGCGACCTGTCCCGGCACCTGCGACGGCTGCGCCGCGAGCTCCGTGAGCGGCGGGCCCTGGTCCTGGACACCGCCCGCACGGCGGGCTGGAGCGCGCAGGTGGACCCGGCCGGGGCGCACCTCGTGCTGCGTCCACCCGAGGGGGAGCGGGCCGCGATCGCCGCGGCCGCCCGGCGTGGGGTCGCCGTGCGCGGGCTGGCCGACTACCACCGGGACGGACCCGGCACGTCCGGCCTGGTCGTCGGGTACGCCGCCGGGACCCGGGCCGAGCTGACCGCCGCGCTGGCGGCGCTGGTGGGGTGAGCGGCCCGCCCGGCAGTGCCGAGGGGCGGGGCCGACGCCCGGCTGTGCGACCCGGCGGAGCCGCCGCCTACCCTCGGGCCCCATGAGTGCCGACCGGGTGAAGGTCGCCGTCGTCTTCGGCGGCCGCAGTTCCGAGCACGCGATCTCGTGCGTGTCCGCGGGCAGCGTGCTGACCCACCTCGACCCGGAGCGGTTCGAGGCGGTCCCGGTCGGGATCACCCCGGACGGCGCGTGGGTGGTCGGCCCGTCCGACCCGGCCCGGCTGGCGATCTCCGGTCGCGAGCTGCCCGAGGTCGACGGGACCGCCGAGGCCCTGGTGCTGCCCGGCGAGCCGGGCCGCGGCCTGGTCCGCCTCGACGCGCGCGAGGCGCTGACCTCGGTCGACGTGGTCTTCCCGATCCTGCACGGGGCCTTCGGCGAGGACGGCACCATCCAGGGGCTGCTGGAGATGGCAGGGCTGCCCTACGTCGGCGCCGGCGTGCTGGCCTCCGCGGTCGGCATGGACAAGGAGTTCGCGAAGAAGCTGCTGCGCGCCGAGGGTCTGAAGGTCGCCGACGGTGTCGTGCTCCGCCCCGGCACCGACATCGGGTTCGCCGACCGCGACCGGCTCGGGCTGCCGCTGTTCGTGAAGCCGGCCCGCGCCGGGTCCTCGATGGGCGTCACCCGGGTCACCGACCCGGCCGCGCTCGACGCCGCCGTCGCCGAGGCCCGCCGGCACGACCCGAAGGTGCTCGTCGAGGCGGCCGTGCCCGGCCGCGAGATCGAGTGCGCGGTGCTGGAGTTCCCCGACGGCAGCGTCCGCGCCAGCCTGCCCGCCGAGCTGCGCTACAACGGCGAGTTCTACGACTTCGAGTCCAAGTACCTCGACACCTCCGAGCTGCAGATCCCCGCCAAGCTCGACGACGAGATCACCGAGTCGCTGCGCTGGAAGGCGATCACCGCGTTCCGCGCGCTCGACGTGCAGGGCCTGGCCCGGGTCGACTTCTTCGTCACCGACGACGGCGACATCACCGTCAACGAGGTCAACACGATGCCCGGGTTCACGCCGAGCTCGGCGTTCCCGAAGATGTGGGCGGTCACCGGGCTCGACTACTCCGAGCTGCTCAGCACCATGGTCGACACCGCGCTGGCCCGCGGGACCGGGCTGCGGTAGCTACCGGACCCGCACCGGCTGCGGCGGGAGGGTGTCGACGACCGCGTCGGACACCGCCTGCAGCGGCCCCGGACCGGTCTCCGCGGGCGCGGACAGCTCCAGGTACACCCCGCGGTCGACGACGGCGTAGGTCGTCGCGAGCGCGCCCTGCGGGGTCGCCAGCGGCAGCCAGCTCACCCCGTTGACGACGATCAGCGGTGAGGTCGGCCCCAGCTCGGCCGGCCGTTCGGTGCCGCAGCGCAGCACCACCGGCTCCGGCTCGGCGACCCACGCCCGCGCGCCGGGGACCGGCGGGTCGATCTCGCGCGGCGTGAGGTCCCCCGTGTCGCCGGGGATGCCGGCCGGCAGCGCGCGCAGCACCGCGTCGCACGACGTCGACGACGCCTGGGGTGCGGCCCGCGCGGGAAGCTCCAGGGGGCCGGTGTCCGGCCCCGTCGTCAGGCGGGCCCAGACCGCGAGCCCCGCCACGACGAGGGCGAGCAGCAGGGGCAGCGCGATCGCCACCGCGACCGGTGGTGACACGCGTGCCCCTGCCACGTCCGCGCCCGTCTCAGCTCAGCTTGACCACGGGGCAGGTGAGCGTCCGGGTGATCCCGTTGACGTTCTGCACCCGAGCCACGACCAGTCGGCCGAGCTCGTCGACGTCGTCCGCCTCGGCGCGCACGATCACGTCGTACGGGCCGGTGACGTCCTCGGCCGAGACCACGCCCGGCAGACCCCCGATCTCGGAGGCGACGGAGGCGGCCTTGCCGACCTCGGTCTGGACGAGGATGTATGCCTGCACCACGGCGTGCCCCTTTCCGGTAACTGCCGTCCTGCCGGATGGTTGGCGGCAGGAATGTCGGACGCAGAACCTACCGGAGGCCGCCCCCGTGTCCCCATCCGCGATCACGCCCGAGGGCGGTTCCGAGACCGGTGTCTCACTCCGGGAGGTCGGTGAGTTCGCACTGATCGACCGGGTCACCACGGACCGTGTCCAGCCGGCTACGACGGAGCTCGGTCCCGGGGACGACTCGGCCGTCGTCACCGCCGCCGACGGGCGGGTCGTCGCCTGCACCGACGTGCTCGTCGAGGGCGTGCACTTCCGGCTCGACTGGTCGAGCCCCGAGCAGGTCGGACGCAAGGCCGCGGCCGCGAACCTCGCCGACATCGCCGCGATGGGGGCGGTGCCCACGTCGCTGCTGGTGGGGCTGGCGTGCCCCTCGTCGACACCCGCGGCGCAGCTCGAGCAGCTGGCCGACGGGCTGTGGGCCGAGGCCCGCTCGACCGGGGCCGGGCTCGTCGGGGGCGACCTGACCTCGGCGCCGGTGATCGTCGTCTCGGTGACGGCGCTGGGGGACCTGCAGGGCCGGGCCCCGGTGCTGCGCTCCGGGGCCCGGGCGGGGGACCGGGTCGCGGTCTGCGGGCGGCTGGGCTGGTCCGCGGCCGGGTTGGCGGTGCTCGGGCGCGGGTTCCGTTCCCCGGCGGCGCTGGTCGACGCGCACCGGGTCCCGGAACCGCCCTACTCCGCGGGTCCGCAGGCCGCCGACGCCGGAGCCACGTCCATGATCGACGTCTCGGACGGCCTGCTGGCCGATCTGGCACACGTCGCGCGGGCCTCGGGGGTGGCGCTGCGGCTGCGGTCGCGGGCGTTCACGGTGGCCTCGCGGATGGCGGAGATCGCGTCCGCGCTGGGCCTGGACCCGCTGCGCTGGATCCTGACCGGTGGTGAGGACCACGCGCTGGCGGCGACCTTCCCCGGGGACGTGCCGCTGCCCCAGGGCTGGACCGAGGTGGGGGCGGTGGAGGCACCCGACGAGGCGGGCCCGGGGGTCACCGTCGACGGCCGTCCCTACGACGGTGACGGCGGCTGGGTCCACTTCGCGAAATACTGATTCCACATCGTGCTTGCGCGGCGCCGGGACGGGTGACATCGTGCCCTCACGATCGGGCGATTCGGACATGTGTCGCGAATCGCCCCCACCGGAGGGGTGTCACCGTGGACAACCTGGGCGTACTCAGCCTGCTCGCTCTCACCCCCATCCTCGTCGTCGCGGTCCTGCTGGTCGGGCTGCGCTGGCCCGCGAAGTACGCGATGCCGCTCGGCTTCGTCGCGGCGGCCCTGATCGGGTCGCTGGTCTGGGGGATGGGCACCACCGCGATCGTCGCGTCGACGATCGAGGGCCTGATCATCGCGGTCGGCCTGCTCTACATCATCTTCGGTGCGCTGCTGCTGCTGCAGACGCTCACCCAGAGCGGCGCGCTCGCGACCATCCGCGCCGGGTTCACCGGCATCAGCCCGGACCGGCGGGTCCAGGCGATCATCATCGGCTGGCTGTTCGGGTCGTTCATCGAGGGTGCGTCGGGGTTCGGGACCCCGGCGGCCGTCGTCGCGCCGTTGTTGCTGGCGCTCGGCTTCCCGGCGCTGGCCGCGGTGCTGGTCGGCATGGTGATCCAGTCCACGCCGGTCAGCTTCGGCGCCGCCGGGACGCCCGTGCTCACCGGCATCGGGCAGGGGCTGTCCGGGTCGGCCGAGGTCGACGCGCGCACCGCCGCGCTCGGCCTGGACGCGACCGGCTACCTGTCCGCGATCGGGTTGGAGGTCGCAGCGCTGCACGCCGTCGCCGGGACGCTCGTCCCGCTGTTCCTGGTGTGCCTGCTGACCCGCTACTTCGGGGAGAACCGCAGCTTCGCCGAGGGCCTCGCGGTCGCCCCGTTCGCGCTCTACGCCGCGTTCGCGATGACCGTGCCCTACGTGCTCGTCGCCGCGCTGCTCGGGCCCGAGTTCCCGTCGCTGCTCGGCGGGCTCGTCGGGCTGGCGTTGGTGATGTTCACCTCCAGTCGCGGCTTCCTCATGCCGCGCACGGTGTGGGACTTCCCGCCTCGCGAGCGGTGGCTCGACCGCTGGACGGGCACCATCTCCGCGGGTGCCGACGACGGCGTCACCGGCACCCGGATGAGCACCTGGCTGGCCTGGTCGCCCTACGTGCTCGTCGCGGCGGTGCTGGTGCTGACCCGGACCGTCGCGCCGGTGAAGGAGGCGCTGTCGGCAATCACCGTCGGACCCGCGGACATCCTCGGGACCGGCATCGACGAGACGCTGCAGCCGCTCTACTCGCCGGGAGCGGTGTTCCTGCTGGTCTGCCTGGTCACCTACGCCCTGCACCGGATGAAGGGCCGCCAGGTCGCGACGTCATGGGCCGTGTCGGGACGCCAGCTCGCCGGGGCCGCGGTCGCGCTGCTGTTCGCGCTGCCGCTGGTCCGCATCCTGATCAACTCCGGCGCCGAGCTGAACACGACCGGGTTGGCCTCGATGCCGCTGACGCTGGCCGAGGGGGCCGCGGCCGTGGCCGGGCCGGCCTGGCCGGTCCTGGCACCGTGGATCGGCGCCCTGGGGGCCTTCGTCGCCGGGTCGAACACGGTGTCCAACCTGACGTTCGCCCTGTTCCAGTTCGCGACCGCGGAGAACATCGGCGCCACCCCGGAGACGGTGGTCGCGGCCCAGGCGGTCGGCGGCGCCGCCGGGAACATGATCACGGTGCACAACGTCGTCGCCGCGTCGGCGACGGTGGGGCTGCTCGGCCGGGAGGGCGACGTGATCCGGATGACGATCATCCCGATGACGTACTACTGCCTGCTGTCGGGCGGGCTGGCGTTCGTGCTGATCCACGGCGTCGGACTCAACACCGGCACGGTGCTGCTCACCCTGGTGCTGCTGACACTGGCCGCGATCGTGGTGGGCCTGCGGCGGGCGGCGGCCCGGCTGCCGGCCTGACCCGGGGACGACGACGGCCCGGTCCCCATCGCTGTGGGGACCGGGCCGTCGTCGTGTGGATCAGGAGCCGCGGCGCCAGAACAGCAGCACCCGGCGCAGCCGGCTCCGCAGGGTCGGATGACCGGGCACCGACCGCTGCGGGGCCGGGAACTGCCGGAACTCCGCGGGCGGCGGGGTCAGGTGGGCCGCCGGGAGGGTGGGCGGGTCCATCGCGACCAGGGTCTGCGGGAAGTGGCGCGCATCGGGCGACGGGGTCTTCTCGGGGTGCACGGTCGTCTCCTCCACGGCCGGTCCATCGCTCACGGTGGTCGGATCGTTACCGACGGCCTGCTGCATCTCCGGCCTCCTCACGGTCTCGGGCGGGGCGCATCGCCGGGACCCGTACCCGCCGGGGCCGGGGTCCATCCGCGCGTACCGCATCCGTGACGGGCCGCCGCGGGCCCGGGGAGGGGAGCGCGGGGCGGCGGTGCCTGCACACCCAGGGTACCGACGTGACGTGCTCCGGAGACGTGTGCGGTGGCTCACCCGGCACGCCGTCGGAGCCCCGGGTGCTCGCTACGGTGAGTGCCGAGCAGGTGGGACGGGTGGACGGAGCGGACGTGTCGGGGCTGGCGGCGGTGGTGGCGTGGGCCGCCCTGGCGGGGTGGATCGCCGCCGGTGTGCTGCTCGTGCTGGCCCACCGGCGGCTGGAGCGGCTCGAGCGGGAGCACACCGCCCGCAAGTGGGACATCGTCGCGCTGCGTGCGGAGCTGCGGGCGTCGCACCGGCGGCCGGACGAGCCGTCCGGCCCCGCCGCGTCCACCGATGCCGGGCCGTCCCTGCCGCGGCGCCCCGGAGGTGACCCCGGGGCCCCCGGCCCGGCCGGCGGGACGCCCGGACGTACCCGGCCGGCCGGCGCCACGGCATGGCGCCGGTCGCACCGGCGCCCGGTGGGCCGTGCCCGGCGGCGCCCCTCCTGACAGGGGCGGGGGTCAGCGCCGCGGCACCGCCGCCCCCCGGATGCTCGCGTCCAGCAGCTGCACCGGGTGCAGCAGCGGAACGTCGGCGAAGTCCTCGTTCGGCAGGTACTTGCCGATCTGCAGCAGGCAGCCCGGGTTCGCGGTGACCACGACGTCCGGCTTCGCGTCGCGGATCTTCTCCGCCTTCCGCACGCCCAGGTCGGCGGCCGCGTCCGGCTTCACCATGTTGTAGATGCCGGCCGAGCCGCAGCACAGCGACGCCTCTGCGATGTCGACGAGCTCCAGCTCGGGGATCGTCCGGAGCACCTCGCGCGGCTGGTTGCGGACGCCCTGGGCGTGCCCGAGGTGGCAGGCGTCGTGGTAGGCGACGCGGCCGGTGACCGGGGTCCGCGGGGCGCGGGGGCCGCCGTCGTCCTCCCGGGAGTACAGCTCGGCCAGCACCTCGTGCACGTCGCGGCAGCGGGCGGAGAAGCGTGCCGCGCGATCGGCCCAGGCGGGGTCGTCGGCGAGCAGGTGGCCGTAGTCCTTCATCGACGAGCCGCAGCCGGCGACGTTGGTGACCACCGCGTCGACGTCGAGGGTCTCGAAGCGGGCGATGGTGCGCCGGGCCCGGTCCAGCGCGGACTCCTCGCGCCCGGCGTGCACCTCCAGCGCGCCGCAGCACTGCTGGTCGCGGGGGACGAGCACGTCGCAGCCCTCGGCGGCGAGCACCCGCACGGTGGCCTCGTTGACCCGGTGGAAGAACACGTCCTGCACGCAGCCGGTGAGCAGCGCGACCCGGGCCCGGCGGGTGCCGACCGCGGGGGTGTGCACCGGGAGCGTCGCGAACGCCTCGCGCACCGAGACCGGCGGCAGCAGCGACTCCATCGCCGCGAGCTGACCGGGCAGCTTCTCGGCGAGCTTGCGGATCGCGGGGACCTTCCGCAGCTGCTGGTACAGCGCGCCGGGCAGGGCGGCCGCCCGCAGCCGTCGCTTGTAGGGGAACAGCGCGAAGATCGCGTCGCGGAACAGCTTGTCCGACGCGCTGCGGGGCACGTTGCGCTCGATCTGCGGGCGCACCGACTCCAGCAGCTTGTCGTACTGCACCCCGGACGGGCAGGCGGTCACGCACGCCATGCAGCCGAGGCAGTTGTCCATGTGCTCGGTGAACGGCCCGTCGAGGCCGATGTCGCCCTTCTCGGCCAGGTCCATCAGCAGGATCCGGCCGCGCGGGGAGTCCATCTCCTCGCCCCACAGCACGTAGGTGGGGCAGGTCGGCAGGCAGAAGCCGCAGTGGACGCAGTCGTCGAGCAGCTCGCGCTGCGGCGGGTGGACGTCGTCGAACGCGCTCGGGCCCTGCTGGGGGATCTTGGTCTCGGCCGCCCCGGTCGGGGTGCCTGCGGGCTCGTGGGTGCTCGTCATGCGTGCCTCACATCCAGGGGGCGAAGCGGCCGGCGGCGAACCGGGCCTCGGGGTCGAGCTGCGTCTTGACGGCCCTGAGCAGGGCGAGTGCGGACGGTGCGGGGCCCCACGCGGGGGCGTCGAGGGCCTTGGGCCGGTCACGCAGCACGCTGGTGCCACCGACCGCGGCGACGGCGTCGTGCACCTCCGCGACGGCGGCCCCCGGCACGGTGACGGTCGCGACGCCGGTCGCGAGGCCGGCCGTGACGGCGGTGGCGGGCAGCTGCTCCACCAGCGGTGCCAGCCGGGTCGGTGCGCACCCGATCCGGACGACGGCGCCGTCGAGGGCGGGCCCGTCGCCGTCACCGCCGGCGTGCGGACCGTCGGTCAGCGACGCGTGGGCGTCCCACGCGTCCGCGCCCACCTCCCGGGCGTCGGCGCCGAGCAGCTCACGCAGCCGCTCCACCCGTGCGGGCAGGGTCCGGGCCCCGCCCTCCAACCGGACCAGCAGGCGTCCCGGGTCACCGGAGACCCACTCGACGGCGATCGGCTCCAGCGGGCTGGCCATCAGCTCCAGCACCCGCGACGCGGCCTCGGTCACCGGGCCGTCGACGCCCACGCAGGCGACGGCCTTCGGGACCGGGTGCAGCCGCAGGACGACCTCGACCAGCGGACCGAAGGTGCCGTAGGAGCCGTGCATCAGCTTGGCCATGTCGTAGCCGGCGACGTTCTTGATGACGTGCCCGCCGGAACGGACCATCGTGCCGTCGGCGAGTACCGAGGTGGTGCCGATGACCAGGTCCCGCAGACCGCCCCAGACCAGGGCGGACGGACCGGCGTCGGCGGTGGCGAGGAGCCCGCCGACCGTGGCGCCGCGGGCGACCCGGGCGGCGTCGAACGCGAGGCGCTGACCGTGCTCGGCCAGCTGCTCCTGCAGCGCGCGGACCGGGGTCCCGGCGTGCACCGAGACGGTCATGTCGCCGGGGTTGTGGTGGATCACCCCGGACAGTGCGGAGAGGTCGAGCGTCGCGGCGACGTCGTCGGCCGTGCGGCCGGCCCAGCCGGTGGCGGTGCCGGCGCCGGTGATCGCGAGGCGGCCGGGGGTGTCCAGGACGGCGTCCCGGACCTCCTTCGCCGAGGTGGGGCGCAGCGTGGTGGGAGCAGCGCGTGTCATGTCGTCGGGCCCTTCCGGGTCTCGTACGGGTCGGTCGGACAGGTCGGCCGGACGGGTCACAGCCGTTCGATCAGGCCCGCCTCCTCCAGCGGGTGCGGCCGGTAGAGCCCCGGCTTCTCACCGCACAGCCGCGGGGTGGGCAGGAGCTTGCCGGGGTTGCAGATGTGGTCGGGGTCGAAGCCGTCGCGGATGCGGCGCATGACGGCCAGGTCGTCCTCGCCGAACATCCGCGGCATGGAGCAGGCCTTGTCGGTGCCGATGCCGTGCTCGCCCGACAGCGAGCCGCCCATCTCGACGCACAGCTCCGCGATCTGCGCCGACAGGTGCTCGGCCTGCTCGGTCTGGCCCTCGGCGGCGGAGAACAGGACCAGCGGGTGCAGGTTGCCGTCGCCGGCGTGGAAGACGTTCGCGACGCGCAGCCCGGCGTCGGTGCCCATCTCGTCGATCCGTTCGAGGATCTCGGCGAGCCGGGTCCGGGGGACCACGCCGTCCTGGACGATGTAGTCCGGCGAGATCCGGCCGACCGCGGCGAACGCGGCCTTGCGGCCTCGCCAGATGTTCGCCCGCTCCTCGGGGGAGCCCGCGATGTGCAGCCGGGTGCAGCCGTGCCGGTCGCAGATCTCCTTGACCAGCGCGAACTGCTCCTCGCACTCCTCGACGGTCCCGTCCAGCTCGACGACGAGCGCGGCCGGGGTGTCGAGGGAGTAGCCGGCGCCGGTGGCGCCCTCGGCGGCCTCGATGGCCAGCGCGTCCATCATCTCGACCGCGGCGGGCACGATCCCGGCCGCGACGATGTCGGAGACGACCTGCCCGCCCGCCGACACCGACGGGAAGTCCGCCAGCAGCGTGCGCATGACCTCGGGGGTGCGCAGCAGCCGGACGGTGACCTTCGTGACGATGCCGAGCGTGCCCTCGGAGCCGAGGAACACCCCGCGCAGGTCGGGCCCGGGCTGCTCCATCGTGTCCGAGCCGAGGGTGACCACCTCGCCGTCGGGGAGCACGACCTCCATCGACAGCACGTGGTTGGTGGTGAAGCCGTACTTGAGGCAGTGCGCGCCGCCGGAGTTCTCCGCGACGTTGCCGCCGATCGTGCACACCTGCTGGCTCGACGGGTCCGGGGCGTAGTAGAGCCCGTACGGCGACGCGGCCGCGGTGATCTCGAGGTTCGTGACGCCCGGCTCCAGCACCGCGCGCCGGTTCTCCGGGTCGACCTCGAGCACCCGGTTGAGCCGGTTCAGCCCGATGACGACGCCCTCGGCCACCGGCAGCGCGCCGCCGGACAGGCCGGTCCCGGCGCCGCGGGCGACGAACGGGATCCGGTGCCGGGCGCAGATCCGCACGCACCCGGCGACGTCCTCGGCGGTGCGGGGCAGCAGGACCAGTTCGGGGACGACCCGGCTGCCGGTCAGGCCGTCGCACTCGTAGGTGCGGGTACGGACCGGGTCGTCGAGCACGTCCGCCGCGCCCAGGAGGGCGACGAACTCGTCGTGGATCGAGCGGGCCAGAGGCATCGCTGCACTCCCTTGCTGCGCGTGGCGGGGCTCACGGGAGGGTACGTCGACACGGTGACGCCACGCCTGTTCGACGTCGCGGCCAGGGTCCGTGTCACTTCCGTGATGCGGAAAAGATAATCCACTGGTAGGAATACGACCAGTTCTGACATCCACACGGAGAGGGTGGTCACAGATGGCCGACACCGCCGGCCTGCAGATCGACGAGCACCTGAGGTCCTTCGTCGAGGGCGAGCTCCTGTCCGACGTCGACCTCACGGCGGACGACTTCTGGGCGACCCTGGCCGGGCTCCAGGAGCGCTTCGCCCCGAGGATCGCCGACGCACTGGCCCGTCGCGACGAGATCCAGTCACGCATCGACGAGTGGCACCGCGAGCACGGGGTCGGGTCGGTCGAGGAGTACGAGAAGTTCCTCACCGACCTCGGCTACCTGCTCCCGGAGAAGTCCCCGACCATCGGCGTCGACCGGGTCGACCCGGAGATCGCCGAGGTCCCCGGCCCGCAGCTGGTCGTGCCCTCCACCGTGCCCCGCTACGCGCTCAACGCCGCCAACGCCCGCTGGGGCTCGCTGTTCGACGCCTTCTACGGCACCGACGCGCTCCCGCAGGACGGTGAGCTCGCACAGGGCTACGACGAGCGCCGCGGCGCGCAGGTGATCACCGCCGCCGACGAGCTGCTCGACGAGCTGTTCCCGCTCGCGAAGGGCAGCCACGCCGACGCCACCGCCTACCGGGCCTCGACCGACGGGCTCGTCGTCGACACCGGCGCGACCGGCACGGTCGGGCTGGCCGACCCCGCGCAGTTCGCCGGGTTCCGCCCGGTCGACGGCGACGGCCGCGGCGCGGTCCTGCTGACCCGCAACGGGCTGCACCTGGAGATCACGATCGACCCGACCACCCGGGTCGGCACCCAGCACCACGCCGACGTCGCCGACGTCGTGCTCGAGTCCGCGGTCACCACGATCGTCGACCTCGAGGACTCCGTCGCGACCGTGGACGGCGAGGACAAGGCGCTGGCCTACCGCACCTGGCTCGGACTGCTGCGCGGCGACCTGACCGCCGAGTTCCGCAAGGGCGGGAGGACCGTCACCCGCCGGGTCAACCCGGACCGCGAGTACACCGCGGCCGACGGCTCCGACCTCACCCTGCCCGGGCGCTCGCTGATGCTGGTCCGCAACTGCGGCCACCACATGACGACGAACGCGGTGCGCACCGCCGACGGAGCCGAGGTCGCCGAGGGCGTGCTCGACGCGCTCGTCTCGGCCGTCGCCGGGCTCTACGACCTGCAGGGGAAGGGCCCGCACACCAACTCCCGCGCGGGCAGCGTCTACATCGTCAAGCCCAAGCAGCACGGGCCCGAGGAGGTCGCGCTCACCGTCGAGCTGTTCGGCGCCGTCGAGGAGGCCCTCGGGCTGCAGGCGAACACGCTCAAGATCGGCATCATGGACGAGGAGAAGCGGACCACGGTCAACCTGTCCGCCTGCATCGCCGAGGCCGCGAACCGGGTCATCTTCGTCAACACCGGCTTCCTGGACCGCACCGGCGACGAGATCCACACCTGCTTCGCCGCGGGCCCGGTGCTGCGCAAGGGCGACATGAAGTCCACCACCTGGCTGAAGACCTACGAGGACCGCAACGTCGACGTCGCGCTCGCGGCCGGGTTCGCCCATACCGCGCAGGTCGGCAAGGGCATGTGGGCCAAGCCCGCCGCCATGGCCGAGATGATCGAGCAGAAGATCGGCCACCCGAAGGCCGGTGCGAACTGCGCGTGGGTGCCCTCGCCCACCGCGGCCACCCTGCACGCGCTGCACTACCTGCGCGTCGACGTGCACGCGGTGCAGGACGAGATCGCCTCCCGCACCACCGCGGACCGTCGCAACCTGCTCGAGGTCCCGGTGACCGACGCGTCGTCGTTGTCGGCGCAGGACGTGACCCACGAGCTGGAGACCAACGCCCAGTCGATCCTCGGCTACGTGGTGCGCTGGGTCGGCATGGGCATCGGCTGCTCCACCGTCCCGGACCTGGAGGGCGTCGGGCTGATGGAGGACCGCGCCACCCTGCGGATCTCCGCCCAGCTGGTCGCGAACTGGCTCGCCCACGGCGTGGTCGACGAGCAGACCGTGCGGGACACCTTCGCCCGGATGGCCGCCGTGGTCGACGAGCAGAACGCCGGCGAGGACGGCTACCCCGCGATGGCGAAGGACCTGGAGTCCAGCGAGTCGTTCCAGGCGGCGCTGGAGCTGGTGTTCAGCGGGGCGACCGAGCCCAACGGCTACACCGAGCGGACGCTGACCCGCTGGCGTCAGCGGGCCAAGGCCGCGGCCTAGGCCGCACACCACCGTCGACGACGACGCCCCCGGGACCGGTTCCCGGGGGCGTCGTCGCGTTCCGAGGAGGAGACCGATCGTGAAGCCGTGGACGCGGCCGGCCGCCGTGCTGTTCGGCGTCGGCTACGGCGCCAACCAGTTCAGCCCGCTGATGGTCATGTACCGCGAGCAGGGGCACTACTCGCCGACCGTGGTCGCCGCGTTCTTCGGTGTCTACGTGCTCGGTCTCGCCCCGGGCCTGCTCATCGGCGGGCCCGCGTCGGACCGCTGGGGCCGCCGCCGGGTGCTGCTGCCCGCGACGGCCGCGTCGATCCCGGCCAGTGCCGTCATCGCGCTCGGTGCGTTCTCCGAGATCCTGCTCTACGCCGGCAGGCTGCTGTTCGGCCTGTGCATCGGCGTCGCGATGGCGGTGGCCACGACGTGGGTCAAGGAGCTGTCCGGCGAGGGGGAGGGCGCCCGGCGGGCGGCGCTCGCGCTCACCGCGGGCTTCGGCCTCGGACCGTTGGTCGGCGGGCTGCTCGCGCAGTTCGCACCGCTGCCGATGGAGCTGCCCTACCTGGTCCACATCGCGCTCATGGTCCCCGTCACCTGGTGGCTCGTGGCGGCCCCGGAGACGGTCGTGCCGGGCCGCTCCCGGTCCTGGCTGCGCGACCTGCGGGTGCCCGCCGCCGCGCACCCCCGCTTCCGGTGGCTGGTGCTGCCCGCCGCGCCGTGGGTGTTCGGCGCCGCCGCGCTGTCGTTCGCGGTGCAGCCGACCGCGCTCGGCGACGTCGTCGGCGGCTACGGGCTGCTCGTCGCGACGCTGCTCACCGCCGTCACCCTGGGCTGCGGCTTCCTCGCCCAGTCCGCGGCCCGGACGATCGACGCCCGCTCGCCGCTCGCCGCCACCCGGATCGGGCTCGCGCTCGTCGTCGTCGGGACGGTGGCGGCCGCGGCGGGTGCCGCCGGCCGCTCCGTCCCGGTCGCGTTCGGTGCCGCCGCGTTGCTCGGCGCCGGCTACGGCTTCGTGCTGCTGTCAGGACTGCAGGAGGTCCAGCGCATCGCCGCGCCGGAGCACCTGGCCGGGCTCACCGCGGTGTTCTACTCGCTGACCTACGCCGGTTTCCTGCTGCCGATGCTGCTGTCCGCCCTGACCGGGATCGCGGGGTACCCGGTCCTGCTGCTCGTGGTCGCCGGGGTGCAGGCGGTCTGCCTGGGCCTGGTCCGGGCGGGGGCGCACCGGGTGCGCCGGTCCCCGCGCGAGCGGACCGCGGTGCCCTGACCCGCGGCCACGGCCCCGGTGTGGTCACGTCCGCGCGCTGATCCGCTCCGCGCGCGCGTCCGGGTCCGCGCGCGGCGCGGATCACCGCGCGCGGTGCGGATCACCCCGCCGTCCGAGCCGGGAGGCCGTCGGGGTCGGCGCGCGCCGCCGCCCCCGGCCGGGGGTCCACCCGATGTCCACCCCGGGACGGAGGCGGCCACCGGCCGGCGCTCGTACCGTCGGGCGGGTGACCACCACCACCGGCCCGGACGCCACGGACCTGCCGCGCCTCCCGTTCCCGCGCCACGACGTCCTCGAGCTGCCGCCGCTGTTCGACCGGCTGCGGGAGCGGTCCCCGATCACCCCGGTCCGGACCCCGGCCGGCGATGTCGCGTGGCTGGTCACCGGCTACGACGAGGCCCGCGCCCTGTTCGCCGACGACCGGCTCGGCCGCAGCCACCCCGAGCCGGAGCGAGCCGCGCGCATCTCCGACTCGATGATCTTCGGCGGGCCGAGCGGCGACTCGCCGGAGACCGAGCGCGCGAACCACACCCTGATGCGCAGACTGCTCGCGCCCGCGTTCTCCGCGCGCCGGATGCGCAGGCTCTCCGGGCACGTCGCGGAGCTGGTGGCCCGGCAGCTCGACGTCGTCGAGGCCGCCGGTCCCGGCGCCGACCTGCACGAGCTGTTCTCCTTCCCGTTGCCGGTGCTGGTCATCTGCGAGCTGCTCGGCGTCCCCTACGACGACCGCGAGGAGTTCCGGCGCTGGTCCGGTGAGCTGGGGCTGCTCCACGACCGGCCCCGCGCCGAGGCCGCCGCGCAGGCGCTGTTCGCCTACGTCCGCGGCCTCGTCGACCGCAAGGACGACGAGCCGGGGGAGGACGTGCTGTCGGACTTCGCCGCGCTCGGCTCGGCGCCGGAGCAGCGCGACCGGCTCGCCGCGCTCGGTGCCGGACTGCTGTTCGCCGGGCACGAGACGACGGTCGGCCGGATCGACACCGGCACCGTCCTGCTGCTGGACCGCCCGGGGGAGTGGGCGGCGCTCGCCGCGGACCCGGAGCGCGCCCCGGGGGCGGTCGAGGAGGTCCTGCGGCTGGCGGTGCCCAGCGGGGGCAACGGCGGCATCCCGCGCTACGCGCACGCCGATGTCGACATCGCCGGGGTGCACATCCCGGCGGGCGACGCGATCCTGCTCGCCCCGGGTGCGGCGAACCGGGACCCGCGGCACTTCGACGGGGCGACCGAGTTCGACGCGGAGAGGAGGTCCTCGCACCTCGCGTTCGGGCACGGGCCGTACTTCTGCGTGGGCGCGAGCCTGGCCCGGGTCGAGCTGACCGAGGTGTTCCGGGCGCTGCCCGCCCGGTTCCCGTCGCTGCGCCTCGCCGTGCCGCGCACCGAGCTGGAGCTGCGCTCGGACGTGCTCACCGGAGGGCTGCGTGCGCTGCCGGTCACCTGGGACCGATCATGAGGACGTGGGGGAACTCGAACTGCGCGTGGCGGGGCTCGACCATCCGGACGTGACGCCACTGATGCGGCGGCTGCAGGCGTTCTACGGCGAGGTCTACGGCGACGGCGACGCCACCCCCGTCGACCCGGCCGACTTCCGGGCCCCGTCCGGGTTGTTCCTGGTCGGCTACGACGACGGCGTCCCCGTCGCGACCGGGGCGTGGCGCGCCGTCGACGCCGACCCGGCCGACCCGGCGCGCCGTGACGGCGACGCCGAGCTGAAGCGGATGTACGTCGAGCCCGCCGCCCGCGGCCGGGGACACGCCCGGGCGGTGCTCGTCGCGCTGGAGCGTGCGGCCGCCGCCGCCGGGCGTCGTCGCATGATCCTCGAGACGGGTGACGGCCAGCCCGCTGCGATCGCGCTGTACGAGACCAGCGGATACCGTCGGACCAGCAACTTCGGTGCGTACCGGAACGACCCCCGCTCCCGGTGCTTCGCCAAACCGCTCGCGGCGTGAGACTCGGTACGGTCACGGGCGAAACGTCCGGTTGCGCCGATAGGATGACCTCGGCGTCGTCGCCGCGTCCCTTCCGGTGATCGTGCGGCGGCCTCTTCCGGCGCTCCCCGGGTCCGGCCGTGACGTGAGCGGAACCGCTGGTCCGAACGACCCCGTGACTCCAGGAGGTGTCGGTGCTCGCCGTCGTGGCCGCCCATCTCGTCCTGGCGCTGTGCCTGCCCGCGCTCGCCCGGTACCACCGGCGGCTGGCGTTCGGCGCCGGCGCCGCCCTGCTCGCCGCCACCCTCGTGTGGGCGATGACGCAGGCCTCGACCGCACTCTCCGGCGGGGTGACCGACCGTGTCGAGTGGGCGCCCGAGCTGGGGCTGACGCTGAGCCTGCGGATGGACGCGCTCGCGATCGCGATGATCGTGCTCGTCTCCGGCGTCGGAGCGCTGATCATGATCTACGCGGCCTGGTACTTCGGACCGCGCTCCACCGATGCGGCCCGCTCCGCGGCGTTGCTCGTCGCCTTCGCCGGGATGATGCTCGGCCTGGTCCTGGCCGACGACCTGCTGACCCTCTACGTGTTCTGGGAGCTGACGTCGCTGACGTCGTTCCTGCTCGTCGGGCAGGGCGGCCAGTACCGGGAGAACCGCCGCGCCGCGGTCCAGGCGCTCGTCGTGACCGTGTTCGGCGGGCTGGCGATGCTGCTCGGGATCGTGCTGCTGGGCCAGCTGGCCGGCACGTACTCGATCCCGGAGATCACCGCGGCCGCGACCTCCGGCACGCTCGCCCCCGACAGCCCGGTCGCGCTGTCGGTGTCGCTGATGCTGATCCTGCTGGGCGCGCTGACCAAGTCCGCGCAGCTGCCGTTCCACCCCTGGCTCCCCTACGCGATGGCCGCCCCGACGCCGATCTCGGCGTACCTGCACGCAGCGTCGATGGTGAAGGCCGGGGTCGTGCTCGTCGCGCGGCTCGGGCCCGCGTTCTCGGTGCACCCCGTGTGGTGGGCGCCGGTCATGGTGCTCGGCCTCGCGACGATGGTGCTGGGCGGCTGGCGCGCGATGCGCCAGACCGACCTCAAGCGGCTGCTGGCCTTCGGCACCGTCTCCCAGCTCGGGTTCCTCATGGTGCTGTTCGGGTCCGGCTCGCGGGTGGCCGGGCTCGCCGGCATCGCGATGCTGCTGGCGCACGGCCTGTTCAAGGCGCCGCTGTTCATGGTGGTCGGGGCGATCGACAAGGCCTGCGGCACCCGTGACCTGCGGGAGCTGTGCGGTCTCGGGCGCCGCCGGCGCGGGCTGGCCGTCGTCGCCACGCTCGCCGGGCTGTCGATGGCGGGCCTGCCGCCGATGCTCGGCTTCGTCGGCAAGGAGGCCGCGTTCGAGGCGTTCGTGCTCGAGGGCGGCGTCCGCGGCTGGATCGCGGCGACCGGACTGGTCGCGGGCTCGCTGCTGACCGTCGCCTACACCGCACGGTTCCTGTGGGGCGCGTTCTCGACCAAGGGGCTGCACCCCACCGGCGGCGACCCGGTCCCGCTCGGCCTGTCCGGCCCGGCGTGGCTGTGCGCGCTGACCGGGATCGCGGCCGGGTTCGCCGCACCGCTGGTCCAGCAGCTCGCCGCCTCCTACGCCGCGTCGCTGCCCCCGCTCGGCGACGCCTACGCCGCCCGCTACGAGCTGGCCCTGTGGCACACCCCCGGGCTGCCGCTGCTGTTCACCGGCGTCGCACTGGCCGGCGGGCTCCTCCTGCACCGCTACGGACAGACCCTGACCGGGCACCTCTCGGTGCCGCACGTGTCCGCCCAGCGGGGGTACGAGGCCGTCGTGACCGGGCTGGAGCGCTCGGCGATCACGGTCACCGGCCGGCTGCAGATCGGCTCGCTGCCGGTCTACCTCGGCTGCATCCTCGCGACACTGATCGCGCTGCCCGGCCCGGTCCTCGCCGTGACCGGCACGTTCCCGACCGACCAGGCGCCCTACCACTCGATCATGCAGGTCCCGGTCGGGCTGATGGTGATCGTCGCGGCGATCGCGCTGTGCCTGGCGCACCGGCGGTTCACCGCGGTGCTGCTGGTCGGCGCGGTCGGCTACGGCATCGGCGGCCTGTTCGTCATCGACGGTGCCCCCGACCTGGCGCTCGCCCAGTTCCTGGTCGAGACGCTCACCCTGGTGGCGTTCGTCTTCGTGCTGCGACGCCTGCCCGCCCACTTCGACGAGCCGGACAGCGAGCGCCGCGTCCGCGCCCCCAAGGCCGCGGTCGCCGCGGTCGGCGGCCTGCTCGTCGCGGGGATGGCCGTGGTGCTCTCCGGGGCCCGCACGCTGCCGCCCGCCACCACCGGGCCGTTCATCGCCGGCGCGCCGGAGGCCGGCGCGACCAACCTGATCAGCGCGATCCTGGTGGACTTCCGCGCGCTCGACACGGTCGGTGAGATCACCGTGCTGCTGATCTGTGCCGCCGGCACCGCGAGCCTGGTGCTCGCGACCCGTTACGACAAGAGGAAGGGCGGCACGGTCGTGCGCAGCGGCTCGGGATCGCCGAAGCACGAGCAGGAGGTGCTCGGATGACGGCCTCGCAGGAGAAGCCCGCACCCCCGCCGGGGGACGCCGAGAGCTGGGCCCGGATGGACCAGCCCAGCGGACGGTGGATGCTCCCCGGCGCCTGCCCGGACGTCCGCGAGCGGACCCTCGTGCTGGAGGCCGCGGCCCGGCTGCTGTTCCCCGTGGTGCTGGTGTTCTCGGTGTTCCTGCTGCTGGAGGGCCACTACGGCCCCGGCGGCGGGTTCTCCGGGGGCCTGGTCGCCGGGCTCGCGTTCGTGCTGCGCCACATCGCGGGCGGCGACGACAACCTGGGCTCCCGGTTCCGGATCCGCCCGCCCGTGCTGGTCGGCAGCGGGCTGATCGTCGCGGTGCTCACCGCACTGGCCCCGGTCGCCTGGGGCGACCCGGTGCTCGCCTCGGTCAAGTGGACGATCACCTTCGGCCCGTTCGGTTACCTCGACATCGTGAGCAGCCTGCTGCTCGACGTCGGCGTCTACCTGCTGATCATCGGCGTGGTGCTCGACCTGCTGCGCTCGCTCGGCTCCGGCATCGCCCGCGACGCCCGCGAGGCCGGCGAGGACGTCCCGGGCGGAGGTGGCCGCGGATGAACACCACGATCAACCTGAGCATGGCCATCGTGCTCGCGGTGCTGTACTCGGTCGGGTTCTACCTGCTGATGCAGCGTTCGCTGATGCGCATCCTGATCGGCATCGTGGTGCTCGGGCACGGCGCGAACCTGCTGCTGCAGGTCTCCGGCGGTCCGCCCGGCCGCGCCCCGATCCTCGACGCGGTGCTGCCCGAGCAGATCGCCGACCCGCTCCCGCAGGCGCTGGCGCTGACCGCCATCGTCATCACCTTCGCCCTGACCACGCTGCTGCTGGCCCTGGGCTACCGCTCGTGGGTGCTCGTCGGGCACGACGAGGTGCAGGACGACGTGGAGGACCGCCGCATCGCCGACCGGCAGAAGCCCAAGGGCGCGATGGAGGAGGGCACCGCGGACGAGACCGACGCCGAGCCCGAGGACACCGCCGACTCCCACGAGCTCGAGGAGGGCCGCAAGTGACCCCGCTGCAGGCCCTGGTCACGCTGCCGGTGCTGCTGCCCATGCTGGGCGCCGCGAGCAGTGTCGTCGTCAGCCGTCGCGCCTCGGCCCAGCGGGTCATCGGCGTGGTGACCCTGACGCTGGTGTGCGTCGTCGGCGCGGTGCTCCTGGTCGCCGCGGACACCTACGGGCCGGTCGTCGCCGAGCTCGGCGGCTGGCCCGCCCCGATGGGCATCGTGCTGGTCGCCGACCGGATGTCGGCGCTGCTGCTGCTCATCTCGTCGGTGGTGACGCTCGCGGTGCTCGTCTACGCGATCGACCAGCGGATCTCCGACTACGGCCGGGAGACCGCCAGCACCACCTTCCACCCGATCTTCCTGCTGCTGTCGACGGGGGTGTCGCTGGCCTACCTGACCGGCGACCTGTTCACCCTGTTCGTCGCGTTCGAGATCATGCTGGCGTCGAGCTACGTGCTCATCACCCGGCGGACGTCGGCGTCGCGGATCCGGTCCGGCATGACCTACGTGATCGTGTCGCTGACCTCGTCGCTGCTGTTCCTCACCGCGGTGGGACTCGTCTACGCCGCCACCGGCACGGTCAACCTGGCCGACCTCGCCGGGCGGATGGGTGCGCTGCCGGAGGGCCTGCGCGCGGTCCTGGCCCTGGTGCTGATCGTGGTGTTCGGCATCAAGGCGGCGATCGTGCCGCTGCACTTCTGGCTGCCCGACAGCTACCCGAACGCGCCCGCCCCGGTCACCGCGCTGTTCGCGGGCCTGCTCACCAAGGTCGGCATCTACGCGCTGCTGCGCACCCAGACGCTGGTGTTCCCGCAGGACAGCCCGTCGACGCTGCTGCTGGTGATCGCCGCGATCACGATGGTCGTCGGGGCGCTCGGCGCCGTCGCCCAGGACGACCTGAACCGGCTGCTGTCGTTCCTGCTGGTCAGCCACATCGGGTTCATGGTGTTCGGGCTCGCCCTGCACACCCCCGACGGCATCGCCGGGACCGGGCTCTACGTCGTCCACCACATCACGGTCCAGGCGACGTTGTTCCTGGTCAGCGGGCTCATCACCCGGCGGACCGGGACGGTGTCGATCTCCCAGATGGGTGGGCTGGCCCAGCGGGCGCCGCACCTGGCCGTGCTGTTCGCGATCCCCGCGATCACCCTCGCCGGGCTGCCACCCACCTCGGGGTTCGTCGCGAAGCTCGCGCTGCTGCAGGCCGGTGCGGGCGCGGGCCTCGCCGGGGAGCTGGTCGCCGCCGTCGTCGTGCTGGCGAGCCTGCTGACCCTGTACGCCGTCGCCCGGGTCTGGGTGCGGGTGTTCTGGGGCGCCCCCAAGGAGCCCCTCGCCGACGACGACCCGAACGACGAGCTCGTCGTCGGGACCGCGCGCAGCGCCCGCGGCATGTACGTCGGCGCGTCCGCGCTGGTCGTGGTCAGCGTCGCGATCGCGCTGTTCGCCGGCCCGCTGTCCGGGGTGACCGCCCGGGCCGGGGTGGACCTGCACGACCGGACCGGCTACACCGACGCCGTCCTCGGGCCGGGCGCCGACCCCGGCAGCGATGGGACCATCAGCGCCGGCGGACGGACCGGCGGCGTCGACGGGAACGCGACCGTGCGGACCGCGGCCGGCGAGACCCCGGAGGTGACCCCGTGAGCGAGCAGACCCCGAGCCGCGGTGGCGCGGGCACGGCCGACGGACCGGACCCGCGCGAGCTCGACGACGCCGAGACCTCCCCGGAGGCCGTCCGCGACCGCGAGATGGGCGCGGCCGAGGCGGGCGAGACACCCGAGGCCGACCGCACCCCCGCCCGGGTGCCCCCGCCGGTCCCGGACACCGTCGCCGAGCCGATGGGCGGCTCCGCCCGCGGCGGGAGCGTGCGCCGGCGGATCCCGCAGGTGCTGGCGCTCGCGCTGGTCTGGGTGCTGCTGTGGGGGAGCGTGTCCCCGGCCGCCATCGTCGGCGGGCTGCTCGTCGGCGCCGCGGTGACGACGATCTTCCCGCTGCCGCTGCTGCCCGAGCGGCTGCCGTTCCGCCCGTGGAAGCTGCTGCGGCTGCTGGCGTTCCTGGCATCGGACCTCGTCGTCTCCGGGATCCGGGTCAGCATGGTGACGCTGCGGCACGGGCCGCGCGCCCGGTCCGGGATCGTCGGGCTGCCGCTGTGCACCGGCTCGGACCGCACCGCGACGACGATCGTCGCGGCCTGCGCGCTGTCCCCGGGCAGCTTCACGCTGCAGATCGACCGGGCCCGGCACCGCTGGTACGTCTACGCACTCGGCCTGCACCGGCCCGGCGCCGTCGAACGGCTCCGCCGGGACATGATGCGGCTGCAGATGCGGGTCATCGACGCCGTCGGGAACCAGGAGGACCGGGACCGGTGCGCCGCCGCCGTCGCCGCGGTCACCGCCGAGGACGCGGGGAGGAACGACCGGTGACCGTCGTCCACACGCTGGTACTGATCATGCTGACCGCTGCGGCGGCGCTGACGATGTGGCGGCTCCTGAAGGGCCCCACCACGCTGGACCGCATCGCGGCCCTGGACGTGTTCGTCGTGCTCATCGTGGCCGCGGCCGCGGTGTACGCGGCGATCTACTCCGACGGGTCGAACATCCCGCTGCTGGCCGCGGTCGCGCTGATCGCGCTGGTCGGCTCGGCGACGGCGGCCCGCCTGGTCGAACGATGGGAGCGGCACCGCTGATGGGCGTGCACGACGTGCTCGACGTGGTCTCCGCCGCGCTGATGCTCGCCGGCGGGCTGTCCTGCCTGCTCGGCGCGCTCGGGTTGGTCCGGCTGCCGGACCTGCCCGCCCGGCTGCAGGCCACCACCAAGCCGCAGACCCTGGGGCTGCTGCTGATCCTGCTGGGCGTCGCGGTGAACCTGGAGTTCGAGAACTCCTCGACGCTGATCCTGGTCGTGCTGTTCCAGGTGCTGACGGCGCCGGTCATCTCCCAGGTGGTCGGTCGCTCGGCCTACCGCAGCGGCGCGATCGACCGGGACGCACTCGTCGTCGACGACCTGGGGGAGGACATCGACACCGACGCGCGCGCCCGGGAGGTGCGGACGGTTCAGCCGTCGTCGCCGCGGGAGCCCGCGGAGCCGGGGTCGTCCTCGCGCAGCGTCGACGGGGTCGACGGGGCACCGGAGCGGTAGGCGGCGTGCCCGATCGCGAAGCTCGCGATCGGGATCGTGAACAGCTGCAGCGCCACGGCGACGCCGAGGGTCAGCAGCACCCCGGGCTCGGGCACCAGGATCGCGACCCCGACGAGGATCGCGACGATCCCGAGCCCGGC
Organism: Pseudonocardia sp. ICBG1034; assembly: GCF_020131375.1. Taxonomy (NCBI): domain Bacteria; kingdom Bacillati; phylum Actinomycetota; class Actinomycetes; order Pseudonocardiales; family Pseudonocardiaceae; genus Pseudonocardia; species Pseudonocardia sp. ICBG1034. The sequence goes on along the minus strand of NZ_JAHLEK010000021.1, from coordinate 250,682 downwards.
GGCCTTGGTGACGGCGTTCGTGCGGTTGTAGACGTCGGGCAGGCGCACCATGCCGACCGCGCCCGCGGCGACCAGGAGCACCCCGGCGCCGAGCACGATCCCGCCGATCGCGTTCTGCACCGGTCCGCCGGCGAGCACGCTCACCGCTTCGCCCCCTTCTCCGCCCAGATCAGCCGGGCCACGGCGACCGTGGTCAGGAACCCGACCAGCGTCGCGACGACGACGAGGTCCAGCATCGCGGTGGACCCCAGCCGCAGCGCCAGCAACGCGATCAGCCCGACGACGACCACGAAGCCGTAGTCGACGGCCAGCCCGCGGTCGGCGTCGGTGGGCCCGGTCAGGACCCGCCCGACCGCGACGAGCAGGCCGAGCGCCAGGACGACGATCCCGGCATCCAGCAACAGGGTGCTCACGGGGTCTCCTCCGGATCGCGGTCGACCACGCCCGGGGCGGGGCGGCGCAGGAACGCCAGCAACCGGTCCTCCATCTCGTGCACGCTCGCCCGCAGCTGCTCGGGGTCCGAGGCGTGCATGCCGTGCACGAGCAGCTCCGGGCTGCGCGAGCCGGTGGTCAGGTTCAGGGCGAGGGTGCCGGGGGTCAGGCTGAGCAGGCTCATGATCGACGCGATCTCGATCATGCTCCGCGACCGCAGCCGGACCCGGACCACCGCCGGGTCGATGCCGTGCCCGGGGGTGAGGACCTCGCGGAGCACGACGGCGTTGGCGCGGAAGAACTCGCCGGTGAACCACAGCAGGAACCCCACCGCGGCGCGCGGGCGCCCGCCCCGGCCGGGTGCGCGTCGGCGGGTCGTCACGGCGCCCCCACCGCCCCGACGTAGGCGGCGGTGTCGGCGAGACCCTGCCCGGCGACCGACGAGAGCGCCAGCAGCGGCTCCGCCCACAGCCCGAGCAGCAGCGACAGCGCCCCCAGCACCAGCGCCGGGGCCACCGCGCGGACCGGGACCCGCAGTGCGACCACGGTGCCCGCACCGCCCCCGGGGTCCGGCTCGGGGGCGTCGCCGCCCCAGAACGCGCCGTTCCAGATCTTGAGCATCGACAGCAGGGTGAACACGCTGACCCCGACCGCGACGAGCGCGGCGGTGACCATGCCCGCGTCGACCGCGCCGAGCACCAGGGCGAGCTTCGCGACGAACCCGGACAGCGGCGGGATCCCGGCCAGGCTCAGCGCCGACACCGCGAACGCGACCGCGGTCGCGGGATTGCGGGCGGCGAGCCCGCCGAGCCGGGACAGCGTGTCGGTGCCGACGTACTGCTCGACCGCACCGGCGACCATCAGCAGCGCCGCCTTGACCAGCACGTACTGCACCAGGAAGTAGATCGCCGCGGCCAGCCCGGCCGGGGTCCAGATCGCCAGGCCGAGCACGATGTAGCCGATCTGGCTGACCATGTGGAAGGTCAGGATCTGGCGCATCCCGCCGGCGCCGACCGCGCCGAGCACCCCGACGACCATCGTCAGCAGCGCCGCCACCAGCACGATCGGCAGGAAGCGCGGGTCGCCGTCGTAGACGGTCGCGTAGATCCGGAACAGCGCGTACACGCCGACCTTGGTCAGCAGCCCGGAGAACAGCACGGTGACCGCGGCCGGCGCGGCGGTGTAGGCCCGCGGCAGCCAGTTGTGCAGCGGCACCAGCGCGGCCTTCACCGACAGCGCCAGCAGGATCACCGCGGCCGCCGCGGCCAGCGCCGGGTCGGTCACGGCGCGCCCGGCGAGGTCGCCGAGCTGCACGGTCCCGGCGACGCCGTAGACCAGGCCGAGCCCGGCGAGGAACACCGTCGAGGCCAGCAGGTTCACCGTCAGGTACAGCCGTGACGCCGCGATCCGCTCCGGGCCCCGGCCGGTCGCGATGAGCACGTAGCTGGGGACGAGCATCACCTCGACGAACACGAACAGGCTGAACAGGTCCGCGGTGAGGTAGGCACCGTGCACCCCGGCGAGCAGCAGCAGCGACTGCGGCAGGAACGCACGGTCGGTGTCGGACCCGGTGACCGCGGCGAAGGCCAGGCAGGCGATCCCCAGCACCCCGGTGACGGTCAGCATGATCGTGCCGAACGCGTCGGCGGCCAGCGGGATCGCGATGCCGGCCGGCCAGTTCCCGAGCCGCTGCACGATCACCGCGCCGTCCGCGGTGGCGGCCAGCAGGACCGCGGACACCGCCGTCGACGCGGCGAGGGCGGTGAACGCGACGATCCGCCGCGCCGTCATCGGCAGCAGGAACGGCCCGCCCCCGCCCGGCGGGCGCGCGGTGAGCAGGACCAGCAGGCCCGCCGCGGCGAGCGGAACCAGGATCGGCGCGACGACGAGCGCCTCGAGGCCGGTCACCGGGGGTCCCCGCCCTCGTCCTCGTCGCCGGCCTTGAGCAGGGCCAGCAGGTACACCGTGATCGCGAACGCGATCACGATCGCGGTGAGCACGAACGCCTGCGGCAGCGGGTCGGCCATCTGCGCCCGGTCCTGCTGCCCCAGCAGCGCGGGCTCGCGGGTCGCCATCCCGCCCGCGGAGATGATCAGGACGTTCACGCCGTGCCCGAGCAGCACGAACCCGAGCACCGTGCGCAGCAGCTCGCGCTGCAGGACCAGGTACACCCCGCCCGCGACGAGCACGGCGACGACGACCGCGGCCGTCACCGCGAGCTCCCCAGCAGGGAGCCGGTGCGGGCGCGCCCGCCGATCCGGTCGGTCGCGGCCACGATCAGCCCCACCACCATCAGGTAGATCCCCAGGTCGAACACGAACGACGACAACAGCACCCCGCCGGGCAGGTACACCGGCGTCAGGAACGGCAGCCCCAGCGGGTACACCGCGATCCCGGTGAGCAGGCTCAGCAGGAGCCCGGACCCGACCAGCGGTTCGGGCCGCAGGCGCAGCGCCCACGCGTCGCCGCGGTGGGCGAGGCGCAGGAACACGATCGCGACGCCCCCGACCAGCGACGAGATGAACCCGCCGCCGGGCTCGTCGTGGCCGCGCCAGAGCAGGAACAGTGACATGACGAGCATCAGCGGGGCCAGCACACGGCTGGCGACCCGCATGACGATCGTGTCGGCCGGGCCGTCGGTGGCGACCCGTCGGCGGGTGCTGCCCTCCGCGCCGGCCTCACCGCGCCGGATCAGCACCAGGAGCCCCAGTGCCGCCGCCCCGACCACGACGGCCTCGCCGAAGGTGTCCATGCCGCGGAAGTCGACGAGGATCGTGTTGACCACGTTCGTCCCGCCGGTGGCGGCCTCCGCGGTGTCCAGCAGGTACCCGCCGACCGGCGACGGCCCGCGGCGCCCGGTCAGCACGTAGGTGGCCGCCCCCAGCGACAGGCCCGCGGCCAGCGCGGCCACCGCGGCCGGGGCGCGCCGCCACCGCGCCGGGCGGTGCAGCCGGACCGCGCGCCCGCGCAGCACGAGCACCGCGACGACGGTGGTCAGCACCTCGACCAGCAGCAGCGTCATCGCGACGTCCGGGGCGCCGGCGAGCAGCAGCCACAGCGCCGTCGCCAGCCCGCCGAAGCCGGTCAGCGCCAGCGCCGCGGTGACCGAGCGGGTCGTCACGGCCCCGGCGACCGTGGCCAGCACGAGCACGACGACCACCCAGTCCAGTGGCCGGCCGACCGGTGCGGGGAACGGCGGCAGCGCGGGCAGGGCCACCCCGGCGGCGACGGCGAGCACCGGCAGCGCCAGCACCGGGCGGGCCAGGACGGCGGCGGGGGAGGGGTCGGTGTCGGGGCGCCCCACCCGGGCGCCGAGGGCGAGCACCCCGGCCCGGATCCGGTCGAAGACCGCGGCGCCGTCGGGGACCGGGAGGCGCTCCAGCGCCCGGTCGACCCGGTCGCGCCAGTGGAACAGCGCGTAGCCGCCGGCGACGGTGAGCACCGACAGCACCAGTGCGGTGCCGAAGCCGGGCCAGAGCACGAACGTGACCGGCTCCGAGCCCGGGTCCAGGTCGCGGGCGGCCCGGTCGGTCAGCGGGTTGAGCACCCGCACGGCGGGCCCGAGGACCAGCCCGAGCAGGGCGGCGACGGCGGCGGGGGCGAGGAACGCCCACGACGGCTCGTACAGGCCGGGCTGGCTGAGCCTGCCGCCGAACGCACCGTGCACGATCCGGGCGGAGTAGGCGAAGGTCAGCGCCGACGCCACGACCGCGACGGCGGCGGCCACCGGCCCGGCGCCGGGCGCGAAGTCGGCCTCGAGGAAGCCCTCGTAGAGGTTCTCCTTGGACACGAACCCGAGCAGTGGCGGCACCCCCGCCATCGACAGCGCGGCGACCCCGGTCAGCGCCGCGGTGACCGGCATGACCTTCCGCAGGCCGCCGAGCTCGCGCACGTCGCGGCTGCCCGCCTCCTTGTCGATGATCCCGACCAGCATGAACAGGGTCGCCTTGAACAGGGCGTGGGCGAAGGTGTGCAGCACCGCCGCGGACAGCGCGTAGGACGTGCCGACGCCGATCGCGGCGGTGAGCAGGCCCAGCTGGCTCACCGTGGAGTGCGCGAGCACCGCCTTCAGGTCGTGCTCGCGCAGCGCCAGCACCGCGCCGACGACGGCCGTCGCCAGCCCGAGCGGGACGAGCACCGCCGACCAGGCCACCGACGGCACGTAGACCGGGGTGAACCGCATCAGCAGGTAGATGCCGGCCTTCACCATCGTCGCGGCGTGCAGGTAGGCGCTGATCGGGGTCATCGCGACCATCGCGCCGGGCAGCCAGAACGTGAACGGCAGCTGCGCGGACTTCGTCGCCGCGGCCAGGATCAGCAGCGCCCCCGCGGGCAGGGCCAGGGGGCTGGTGAGCACCGCGCCCGGGTCGGCGAGGACCACGTCGAGGCTGGTGCTCCCGGCCGCGACGCCGATCATCACCACCGCGCCGAGCAGGGCGAACCCACCCATCGCCGTCACGACGAGTGCACGACCCGCGGGCAGCGCCGCCGCCGGCCCGGCGGTGTTGACGAGCAGGAACGACAGGACGGTGGTGAGCTCCCAGAACACGTAGAGCAGCACCAGGTCGTTCGCGGTGACCAGACCGATCATGGCGGCGGCGAACCCGGTGAGCAGTCCGTAGACGGTGCCGATCGGGTAGTACGACTCCAGGTAGCGCGGGCAGTAGGCCATCACCAGCGCGCCGACGCCCAGCACGATCGTCACGAACAGCAGCGACAGGCCGTCCATCCGCAGACCGAAGGAGATGCCCAGCGACGGCATCCAGGACACGCCCGCGGTGAGGACCTGCCCGCGGACGACGTCACCGGCGGCGGTGTTCGCGTACACGGCCAGTGCGGCGAGGCCCGCAGCCAGCGGATAGCCCGCGTTGCGGCCGAGCAGCCGCGCGAGCACCGGGGCGAGCAGCGCCAGCGCGACCGCCCCGCCCAGTGTGACCAGGGGGATCACCGGGCAGCGCCTCCGTCCGGGGGGCCGGGGGTGCCGGGCACCCTGATCATGACTCGGGAGCTTCTACCCGTTCGACGGGGTTTCCACACCGACGTCTCCGGTCACCCCGGTCGGTTGCGCCGCGCACGTCTCCGCGGGTGGGTGGGCCCCCGGCGTGGCGGCCCGCGGGCGCTTCGTACTCTCGCGGTGTGCCTCTGTACGCGCTCGGTGACGCCGAACCGGACATCCACCCGACCGCCTACGTCCATCCGGACGCCGTCGTGATCGGCAACGTGACGCTGGGCCCGGAGTCCACCGTCTGGCCCACCGCGGTGCTGCGCGGCGACGACGGCCGGATCGAGGTCGGTGCCCGCACCAGCATCCAGGACGGGTCGATCATCCACACCACCCTGGAGCAGCCGACGATCATCGGGGACGAGGTGACCGTCGGGCACAACGTGCACATCGAGGCGGCCACCATCGGCGACCGGGCGCTCATCTCGTCGGGCTCGGTGGTGCTGAACGGCTCGACGATCGGCGAGGGTGCGATCGTCGCCGCCGGCGCGGTGGTGTCGCCGAAGGCCGACGTGCCCGCGTACCGGATGGCGCTGGGCGTGCCCGCCCGCGTCCGCGACGGCTACGAGGTGCCCGCCGACCGCTGGCGGCACTCCGTGGAGTCCTACGTCGACCGGGGCCGCCGCTTCGCGTCGCAGCTGCGCCGGCTGGAGGGCTGATGGCCAAGCCGCTGAACGAGGTCGTCGAGGCCGGGTGGGCCCAGGCACTGGAACCGGTCGCCGAGACGATCACCGCGATGGGCGAGTTCCTGCGCGCCGAGATCGCCGCTGGCCGCCGCTACCTGCCCGCCGGGGCGAACGTGCTGCGCGCGTTCCAGCAGCCCTTCGACGAGGTCCGGGTGCTGCTCGTCGGACAGGACCCGTACCCGACCCCGGGCCACGCGGTCGGGCTGTCGTTCTCCGTCGCCCCCGAGACCCGCCCGCTGCCGCGCTCGCTGCAGAACATCTTCCGCGAGTACGCCGAGGACCTCGGGCACCCGGCGCCCACCTCGGGCGACCTGACCCCGTGGACCGAGCAGGGCGTGCTGCTGCTCAACCGGTGCCTGACCGTCGCCCCCGGGGAGCCGGCCTCGCACCGCAACAAGGGCTGGGAGGAGGTCACCGAGCAGGCGATCCGCGCCCTGGTGGCCCGCGACGCCGAGCCGATGGTCGCGATCCTCTGGGGCCGCGACGCCCGCAACCTCGCCCCGCTGCTGGAGGACGTGCCGACGATCGAGTCGGCCCACCCGTCGCCGATGTCGGCCGACCGCGGCTTCTTCGGGTCGCGGCCCTTCAGCCGGGCCAACGACCTGCTGGAGGAGATCGGCGGGGAACCCGTCGACTGGAAGCTGCCCTAGGCTGGACCGGGTGGACGACCCGGGGGACATGCGCATATCGGACGCCGACCGCGAGGCGGCGGCCCGCCGGCTGCACGACGCGGTCGGCGAGGGCCGCATCACGTTGAGCGAGCTGGAGGAACGGCTCGACGCGGTCTACGCCGCGCGCGTCGCCCGGGACCTGCAGCCGCCGCTGGCGGACCTGCCGGGCGGGCTGCCGCCGTCGGTCACCGCGCTCGCGCCCGTCCCCGCGCGTCCGCCCGCGCCGTCGGAGCGGGTGCGGCTGACGACCGCGGCGGGGACGATCAAGCGCACCGGGGACTGGCAGGTGCCGGCGGCGCTGCACCTGTCGTCGTCGATGGGGACCATCCACCTCGACCTGTCCGAGGTGCGGTCGCTGCCGCCGCGGATCGACGTCGAGGTCGCACTCGGGATGGGCGAGGTCGTGCTGGTCCTGCCCGAGGGCGGCACCGCCGACGTCGACGGCACGAAGGCGTCCTGGGGCGAGGTGAAGACCCGGGTGCCCGCGACGCCCGGGGCGGCCGGGCCGCACCTCGTGGTGCACGGCAAGGTCGGCATGGGGTCGGTCACCGTGCGGGGGGCACGCCGCGGCTGGTGGCGGTCCGTGGTCGGCTGATCCGGCCCCGGGAACGACGAAGGCCCGGTCCCCAGGGGACCGGGCCTCGATCGTGGTTCGGGTCTCGCGCACTCAGACGCGGGTCACCTTGCCCGCCTTCAGGCAGGAGGTGCAGGCGTTGATCCGACGGCGGTTGCCGCCGTTGATCGCGGCGCGCACCGTCTGGATGTTGGGGTTCCAGCGGCGGTGGGTGCGGCGGTGCGAGTGCGAGACGGACATGCCGAAGCCCGGACCCTTGCCACAGACGTCGCAGACGGCAGCCACGTCGGACACTCCTCGGGTTGACGAACAGATTCACGAACAGATTCTCGGCACGGACGTGCCGAGGCTCGGCCTTCAATTCTAGCCACGCCCGTGTCGTGACCGGCGCGCGGGGCCGTCCCGCGGCACCGGGGGCCTCCGCGCACCTAGTGTGGGGCCCGTGGCCTCGCCGTTCGACCCCGCGCTGCTGCGCCGCTGGATCGACGCCGCCGCCGAGCGGCTCACCGCAGGCCGGGCCGAGATCGACCGCATCAACGTCTTCCCGGTCGCCGACCACGACACCGGGTCGAACCTGCTGCTGACCGCCCGTGCGGCGGCCTCGGCCCCGCTGGACGGGGACTCCCCGGCCGCCGACGCCCCCGCCGCGGACCCCGCCGCCGAGGACGTCCGGCCGGTGCGCGCCGCGGCGGCCCTGGCCGCGGCCGCGGTGCGCGGGGCCCGCGGGAACTCCGGCCTGATCCTGTCCCAGCTGTTCCGGGGCCTGGCCGAGGAGCTGGAGGCCGCGGCCGCACGACGGCCGAACACCCCGGCCGGTGAGCTGCTCGCCGGGGCGCTGCGGCGGGCAGCGGCGCTGGCGGCCGTCGCGGTGTCCGCGCCGCGCCCGGGGACCGCGCTCACCGTGCTCGACGCCGCCGCCGCGGCCGTGGCGGCGCGGGTGGCGGCCGGGGCGGCCACCGGACCGTCCTCCGCCGGTGCGGAGCTCACCCGGGTCACCGACCTGCCCGACCCGTCCGGCGGCACCGACCCGCCCGGCCGCGCCGACCTCGACGGCGGGGGCCTCGACACGACCGGTGCGCTCGCCGAGGCCGCCCGGGTGGCCGCGGACGCGGCCCGGGCCGCACTGGCCCGGGCCACCGGGCGCCCGCCCGAGCTGGTGCGGGCCGGGGTCGTCGACGCGGGCGGGCTGGGCCTGGTCGTCGTGCTGGACGCGCTGGTCGCCGCGGCGGGCGGTGATCCGGGGCCGCCGCCGTCGTCGCGGATGGGGACGCCCGGCCCGGCCTCGGCGGTCACCGCCGACGGCGAGCTCGTGCCGTGGGTGCCCCAGCCGGTCTACGAGGTCACCTACTGGCTGCCCGGTCCCGACCCGGCCGCGCTGGAGACGCTGCGTGCCCGGCTCGCCGGGCTCGGGGACTCGGTCGGCCTCGCCGGGGACGGCGGCGGCGGGGTGATGGTGCACGTGCACACCACCGAGGCCGGGCCCGCGGTCGAGGCGGGGCTGGCGGTCGGGCGGCCGTCGGGGATCCGGATCGAGGCGCTGCCGCCGGCGCCGCCGACCCGGGACCGCGCGGTCCTGCTGATGATCGAGAGCAGCGGGGCCGGGGCGCTGGCCCGGGCCGCGGGCGGGAACGTGCTGGTCGCCGACCCGGACCCGACCGTCGACGAGGTCCTGGCCGCGATCCGCGCGACCGGCGCCGAGCACGTCGTGGTGCTGCCGTGCGCGACGCACCGGCGCACGGTCACCGAGACCGCGGCCGAGCGGGTGCGGTTCGAGGGCATCGACGTGGTGGTGATCCCGGCGAGCTCGGTGCTGCAGGGCCTGGCCGCGCTCGCGGTGCACGACCCGGCCCGCCGTGCCCCGGACGACGTCGTCGCGATGGCCGAGGCCGCGGCCGCCACCCGGACCGGTGGGCTGGCCGTCGCCGAGGCCGAGGCGCTCACCTGGGCCGGTCCCTGCCGCCCGGGGGAGATCCTCGGGATCTCCGACGGCGAGGTCGTGCTGATCGCCCCGGATCTCGCTGTCGGTGCCCTGTGGTTGGCTCACCGCATGCTCACTCCGGGTGGGGAGCTGGTGACCGTGCTGCTCGGCGCGGCCGCCCCCGACGAGCTCGGGGAGCGGTTCGCCGAGGACCTGCGCCGCACCCACCCGGAGGTCGACGTCGTGGTGCACCGGGGGGAGCAGGGCGACTACCCGCTGGTGCTGGGAGTGGAGTAGATGGACGACGGGTTCGACCTCGACAGCAGGCTCGACGGGCCGCTCGGGCGCAAGGCCGCCGACGCGCTGGCCCCGCTCGGGCTGGAGACCGTCGGGGACCTGCTGCGGCACTACCCGCGGCGCTACGTCGACCGCGGCCGGCTCACCGAGATCGCCGGGCTGGTCGCGGGCGAGCACGTCACCGTCGTCGCGGCGGTGGCGCGTGCCGAGCTGCGGGAGATGCGCAACCGGCGCGGGAAGATGCTCAAGGCCGTCATCCGGGACGAGAAGGGCGGCGAGCTCGACGCCACCTTCTTCAACGGCTGGAAGCTGCAGGGCTTCATCAAGCAGGGCGTCGTCGGCGTGTTCTCCGGCAAGGTCGGGGTGTTCAACAACCGGCTGCAGCTGACCCACCCGCAGTTCGAGGAGATCGAGGAGAGCGACTCGCTGCGCCCGTTCCTGTCGGTCTACCCGGCGAACGCGAAGGTGACCTCGCAGGCCATCGCACGCTCGGTGCGCCAGGTCCTGGAGCAGATCGACGACCCGACCGACCCGCTGCCCGAGTCGCTGCGCGAGCGGGAGAAGCTGCCCGAGCTGGGGCGGGCGCTGCGGCGCATCCACGTGCCGGAGACCGAGGCCGACCTGTTCGCCGCCCGGCACCGCCTGGTGTGGGACGAGGCGCTCGGTGTGCAGCTGGCGCTCGCGCTCCGGCGGGAGGCCGCCGTCGCGCGGCCGGCCCCGGTGTGCCCGCGCCGCGACGACGGCCTGCTCGCCGCGTTCGACGCGGACCTGCCGTTCCCGCTGACCGAGGGCCAGCAGGAGGTCGGCGAGCAGATCGCCGCGGACCTCGCCCGCGAGTACCCGATGAACCGCCTCGTGCAGGGCGACGTCGGCGCGGGCAAGACGATCGTCGCGCTGCGGGCGATGCTGCAGGCCGTCGACGCGGGCACCCAGGCCGCGATGCTGGCTCCCACCGAGGTCCTCGCCGCCCAGCACGCCCGCTCGCTGCGCGCGATGCTCGGCGCACTCGGCCGCGGTGGCGAGCTCGGCGCGGGGGAGGACGCGACCGCGGTGACGCTGCTGACCGGGTCGATGGGGGCGAAGGTCAAGCGGCAGGCGCTGCTCGACGCGCAGTCCGGGGCGGCGGGGATCGTCGTCGGGACCCACGCGCTGATCCAGGACACCGTCGGGTTCGCCGAGCTGGGGCTGGTCGTGGTCGACGAGCAGCACCGGTTCGGGGTGGAGCAGCGCGACGCGCTGCGCGCCCGCGGGAGCGCGGCCCCGCACATGCTGGTCATGACGGCGACGCCGATCCCGCGCACCGTGGCCATGACCGTCTACGGGGACCTGGCGGTGTCCGAGCTGAAGGGGTTGCCGAAGGGCCGCTCCCCGGTCGCGACGACGGTCGTGCCGCTGGCCGAGCACCCGTCGTGGATCGAGCGGGTGTGGCAGCGGATCCGCGAGGAGGTCGAGGCGGGCCACCAGTGCTACGTCGTGTGCCCCCGGGTCGGCGGGACGGAGAAGGAGGACGCCGAGGAGCCCCCGCCGGACGACGACGGCGGCGAGGAGCGGCGCGCCCCGCTCGCGGTGCTCGACATCGCCCCGCTGATCGAGGAGAAGCTGGCCGGGCTGCGGGTCGGGATCCTGCACGGCAAGCTCCCGCCGGAGGAGAAGGACACCGTGATGCGGGCCTTCGAACGCGCCGAGCTCGACGTGCTCGTCGCGACCACGGTGATCGAGGTCGGCGTCGACGTACCGAACGCGACCGGGATCGTGCTGCTCGACGCGGACCGCTTCGGCCTGTCCCAGCTGCACCAGCTGCGCGGCCGGGTCGGCCGCGGGAGCGCACCCGGCCTGTGCCTGCTGGTCACCGACATGCCCGCGGCGACCGCCGCCCGCGAACGGCTCGACGCGATCGCCGGAACCACCGACGGCTTCGAGCTGGCCCGCCTCGACCTGGAGCTGCGCCGTGAGGGCGACGTGCTCGGGTCGAGCCAGTCCGGCTCCCGCTCGGGGCTCAAGCTGCTGTCGCTGCTGCGCCACGGCGAGGTGATCGAGAAGGCCCAGGTGTACGCCCGGCACCTGGTCGCGGAGGACCCGGGCCTGGCCGGCCATCCGCGGCTGCGGGACCTGGTGGGGGAGACCCTCGGCGACGAGGAGCGGGCCGCCTACCTGGACAAGTCCTGACCGGTCACGGCCCGGGGAGCTCGCCCCGGGCCGCGGCGTCCAGCCGGGCGCGGGCCGGGCGGGGCAGGTGTACCCGCCCGGACCGTTCCAGCCGGTCCAGCTCGACGCGGGCGCGGCCGTAGGCGGCGAGCCGCTCGGGTTCGGAGTCGGAGTCCCGCGCGGTGGTCAGCAGCTTCACCACCCGCTCGACGGTGCGCCGTTCCTCGGGGTCCAGCCCGGCGAGCCGGATCCGGTCGGCGGCGTCGACCGCGGCGGTCCAGGCGCGGCGGGCGGCGTCGACGGCGCGCACGTGGGTCCCGGCGTGCGGCTCGCCCGGGTAGCCGTCGGTGTCCAGCGCCTGGGCCTCGGCGAACGCGTCGACGAACCGGGCGGTGGACGCCACCGTGGTGTCCGACAGCGCGGGGCGGCGCAGCACGGCCAGCGGGTCCGCCTCGTGCGCGGCGAACTCCGCGCGCAGCCGCTGGAACTCCGCCCGCGCGCGTCGCCACGCCTGCTCCGCGGCAACGGCCCCGGACGACAGCACGGGACGTGCGGCCGGTTCCGGGGCGGGGCCGGGTCCGGGGCCGCGGTCGGCGCGCAGCCGCCGGTAGGCGCCGATCACGGCCATCGCCAGCAGCGCGAACGACAGCAACTGGAACACCACGGCCACCACGCCACCGCCTCCCCGCCGCGCCGGCCGACGGAGCCGGTACCCGCCCCACGGTGCCCGAGATGTCCGGATCGCGCCACGCACCGGCCCCGCGACGGCACGTCGTGCCACGCCACGGGGCACCACCGGCACGCCGGGACCGGGCGACGTCCCGCTGTGTGGGCACCCTGTCCCGAGCAGTGGTCGGGACCCGGCCGGTCGTGTCAGGATCACGCGTCCGTCGCGCGGGAACCCCCGCCGCCACGGGCGTCGTCGCCGATCGTGATGAGGAGAACGATGTTCCGCAAGGTGCTGGTGGCCAACCGGGGCGAGATCGCCATCCGGGCGTTCCGGGCCGCGTTCGAACTGGGTGTCTCGACGGTGGCGGTGTTCCCGTACGAGGACCGTAACTCGCTGCACCGCGCGAAGGCCGACGAGTCCTACCAGATCGGGGAGCCGGGGCACCCGGTCCGCGCCTACCTGTCGGTGGAGGAGGTCATCCGGGCGGCGAAGAAGGCCGGCGCGGACGCGGTCTACCCCGGCTACGGCTTCATGTCGGAGAACCCCGATCTGGCCCGCGCCTGCGCCGAGGAGGGCATCACCTTCGTCGGGCCGCCGACGGAGGTCCTGCACCTGACGGGCAACAAGTTCCGCGCCGTCGCCGCAGCCCGGGAGGCGGGCGTGCCGGTACTGGAGTCCTCCGAGCCGTCCTCGGACGTCGAGGAGCTGCTCGCGGCGGCCGAGAACATCGACTTCCCGATCTTCGTCAAGGCGGTCGCCGGGGGTGGCGGACGCGGGATGCGCCGGGTCACCGAGCCCGGCGACCTGCGTGACGCGATCGAGGCCGCGAGCCGTGAGGCGGAGTCCGCGTTCGGCGACGGCACCGTCTTCCTGGAGCAGGCCGTGGTCAACCCGCGGCACATCGAGGTCCAGATCCTGGCCGACGCCGACGGCAACGTCGTGCACCTGTTCGAGCGCGACTGCTCGGTGCAGCGCCGCCACCAGAAGGTCGTCGAGATCGCCCCGGCCCCGAACCTGGACCCGGAGCTGCGGGACCGGATCTGCGCCGACGCGGTGAACTTCGCGCGGAAGATCGGCTACGTCAACGCGGGGACCGTGGAGTTCCTGCTCGACGAGCGCGGCAAGCACCACTTCATCGAGATGAACCCGCGCATCCAGGTCGAGCACACCGTCACCGAGCAGGTGACCGACCGCGACCTGGTCATCGCCCAGCTGCGGATCGCCTCGGGCATGACGCTGCCGCAGCTGCGGCTGACCCAGGACGACATCACCCTCACCGGTGCGGCGATGCAGACCCGCATCACCACCGAGGACCCGGCCAACGAGTTCCGGCCCGACGTCGGCACGCTGTCGGTCTACCGCTCCCCGGGCGGCCCGGGCGTGCGCCTGGACGGCGGCACCGTGCACGTCGGCGCCGAGGTCTCCGCGCACTTCGACTCGATGCTGGTCAAGCTGACCTGTCACGGTCACGACTTCGCCAACGCAGCCCGGCGTGCCCGTCGCGCGCTGGCCGAGTTCCGGATCCGTGGCGTGGCGACGAACCTGCCGTTCCTCGCCGCCGTGCTGGAGGACGAGGACTTCAAGCAGGGCCGGGTCACCACCAGCTTCATCGAGGAGCGCCCGCACCTGCTCAAGGCCCGTCCGTCGGCCGACCGCGGCTCGCGCATCCTGCAGTACCTGGGCGAGGTCACGGTCAACAAGCCGAACGGCGACCGGCCGCTGGTCGTGGAGCCGGTCGACAAGCTGCCCGCCGACGTCGACCTGGAGACGCCCGCGCCGGACGGCTCGGCGCAGCTGCTGCGCGAGCTCGGGCCCGAGGGCTTCGCGCGCCGGCTGCGTGAACAGACCGCGGTCGCGGTCACCGACACGACGTTCCGCGACGCCCACCAGTCGCTGCTGGCGACCCGGATCCGGACCCGGGACCTGGTCGCGGTCGCGCCCTACGTCGCGCGGACCATGCCCGAGCTGCTGTCGCTGGAGTGCTGGGGCGGCGCGACCTACGACGTCGCGCTGCGCTTCCTGGCCGAGGACCCGTGGGACCGGCTCGCCGCGCTCAAGGCCGCGGCGCCGAACATCTGCACCCAGATGCTGCTGCGCGGGCGCAACACCGTCGGTTACACGCCCTACCCGACGGAGGTGACCGACGCCTTCGTGCAGGAGGCGGCGGACACCGGCATGGACATCTTCCGGATCTTCGACGCCCTCAACGACGTCTCCCAGATGCGCCCGGCCATCGACGCCGTCCGGAACACCGGGACGGCGCTGGCCGAGGTCGCGCTCTGCTACACCGCCGACCTGTCCGACCCGGGCGAGAAGCTCTACACCCTGGACTACTACCTGCGTCTGGCCGAGGAGATCGTCGACGCGGGCGCGCACGTCCTGGCCATCAAGGACATGGCCGGCCTGCTGCGCCCGCCCGCGGCGAAGAAGCTGGTCACGGCGCTGCGGGAGCGGTTCGACCTCCCCGTGCACCTGCACACCCACGACACCGCGGGCGGGCAGCTCGCGACGCTGGTCGCGGCGATCGACGCCGGGGTCGACGCCGTCGACGGCGCGGTCGCCTCGATGGCCGGCACCACCAGCCAGCCGTCGCTGTCGGCGCTGGTCGCGGCCACCGACCACACCGACCGCGCGACCGGGCTGAGCCTGACGGCGGTCGGGGACATGGAGCCGTACTGGGAGGCGGTGCGGAAGGTCTACGCGCCGTTCGAGTCCGGCCTCGCCTCGCCGACCGGGCGGGTCTACCACCACGAGATCCCCGGCGGTCAGCTGTCGAACCTGCGCCAGCAGGCGATCGCGCTCGGGCTGGGCGACCGGTTCGAGCTGATCGAGGACTGCTACGCCGCGGCGGACCGGATGCTGGGCAGGCTGGTGAAGGTGACGCCGTCGTCGAAGGTCGTCGGTGACCTGGCCCTGCACCTGGTCGGGGCCGGGGTGGACGCCGCGGACTTCGAGAAGGACCCGGCGGGCTTCGACATCCCGGACTCGGTGATCGGATTCCTGCGCGGTGAGCTGGGCTCGCCGCCCGCGGGCTGGCCGGAGCCGTTCCGGACCCGCGCGCTGGAGGGCCGCAGCCCCGAGGCGGAGAAGGCCGAGCTGTCCATCGAGGACCGTCGCGGGCTGCGTGACGAGCGTCGCCGCACGCTGAACCGGCTGCTGTTCCCCGGCCCGACCAAGGACTTCGACAATCACCGCGAGCAGTACGGCAACACCGCGGTGCTGTCGTCGAAGGACTTCTTCTACGGGCTGGAGGAGGACCTCGAGCACACCGTGGACCTGGAGCCCGGCGTCACCCTGATCATCGAGCTGGAGGCCGTCTCCGAGCCCGACGAGCGCGGCTACCGCACCCTGCTGACCACGCTCAACGGGCAGCTGCGCCCGGTGGCGGTGCGCGACGAGTCGGTCGCGACCGAGGTCAAGGCCGCGGAGAAGGCGGACAAGGGGAACGACGCGCACGTCGCGGCCCCGTTCGCCGGGGTCGTGACGCTGCAGGTCGACGAGGGCGACACCGTCGACGACGGCCAGACCGTCGCCACCATCGAGGCCATGAAGATGGAGGCGTCGATCACCGCGCACCGCGCCGGAACCGTGAAGCGGCTCGCGATCGGGCAGGTCACCCAGGTCGAGGGCGGGGACCTGCTGGTCGAGCTGGACTGAGCCGCACGGCACGATGGAGCGATGACCAGGCTGATCGCGGGCACGGCGGGCGGACGACGGCTCGCCGTGCCGCCGTCGGGGACCCGGCCGACCTCCGACCGGGTCCGGGAGGCGCTGTTCTCCGCGCTCGACCACGATCCGGGTCTCGGCGGTGCCGCCGTGCTGGACGTGTGCGCCGGGTCGGGCGCGCTCGGGCTGGAGGCGCTGTCTCGGGGCGCGACCGACGCGGTGTTCATCGAGTCGGACAAGCGGGCCGCGGGGGTGCTGCGGCGCAACCTGGCCGCGGTCGGGCTCGGCGGGTCGGTCGTCACCGGGCGGGCCGGGACGGTGCTGGCCGGGCCCGCGCCGCGGGCGTTCGACGTCGTGCTCGTCGACCCGCCCTACGCGGTGCCCGACGACGAGCTCGCGGGCTGGCTGACCGCCGCCGCCACCCACGGCTGGCTCGCGCCCGGTGCGGCGGTCGTCGTCGAGCGGGCGAAGTCGTCGGGTGAGTTCGGCTGGCCCGCCGGGTTCACCGCGGGCCGGTCCCGCCGCTACGGCGACACCGTCCTGCACCACGGCTCGCTCGGGGGCTGAGCCCGGATCAGGCCGCCGGGCCCAGCAGCCGGCCGGGTGTCAGGTCCGGCACCGTCCGGTGCGCCCCGGCGGCGGTCAGCTCCGCGTCCCCGGCGCTCGTCCGGACCCCGACGATGGTGCCCATCCCGGCCGCGACCAGCGAGGACACCCCGGCGACGGAGTCCTCGAACGCGACGCAGCCGGCCGGGTCGGCGTCGAGACGGCGGCACGCGGTGAGGTAGCCCTCCGGGTCCGGCTTGCCGCGCACGACGTCCTCGGCGGTGACGACGAGCTCGACCAGCGGTGCCGCACCGAGCACGTCGCCCAGCACCCGGTCGGCCCAGCCGCGGCGGGCGCTCGTCACCACCGCGAGCCGGTGCCCGCGCCCGGCCAGCGCCCGGAGCAGCGCGGGAGCGCCGGGGACGACGTCGACGTCGTCGGCGAGGGCGGTGCCGTGCCCGGCCAGCCGCGCGACGAGCTCGTCGGTGTCGGTGGCGCGCCACGGCCCGTCGACCTCGCGCAGCGCGTCGGCCGCGCGGCGGCCCATGAACCGGTGCCGGTAGGTCTCGTCGTCGACCTCGGCGCCCCACTCGGCGAAGAACCGGGCCCAGGTCCGGCGGTGCACGTGCTCGCTGCGCACGAGGGTGCCGTCGAGGTCGAACACGACCGGGGCGCCGTCGGGAACGGTGCCCGTCACAGGCGGAACAGCTCGTCGCCGGCGCGGACCGTGTGCCCGGTGGGGGCACTCACCGAGCCGGCGGGGGAGTCCAGCACGACGACCGGGCAGGTCGGCGCGAGGCCGGCCGCCCGCACGGCGGCGAGGTCCACGGTCAGCACCGGCGCGCCCCGCTCGACCGCGTCGCCCTTCGCGACGTGCGTGGTGAACCCGGCCCCGCCGAGCGAGACCGTGTCGATGCCGACGTGGACCAGGATCCCGGGGCCACCGTCGGTGGTGATCACGAAGGCGTGCGGGTGCAGCGCCGCGACGGTGCCGGCGACCGGGGCCAGGACGACCGCCTCGGTGGCGTCCGCGGGCGGCTCGACGGCCGTCCCGCCGCCGAGCAGCTCGTCGCGGAAGACCGCGTCGGGCACCCCCGCGGGGCCGACCACCGCGCCGTCGACGGGCGCGACGACGGACGTCACAGCAGGTCCCGGACGTCGTCGCAGAGATTCTCCGCCTCCGGCCCGATCACGACCTGCACGACGGTCCCGGACCGGACCACACCGTGCGCCCCGGCGGCCTTCAACGCCGCGTCGTCGACCAGGCCGGGGTCGCCGACCTCGGTCCGGAGCCGGGTGATGCACGCCTCGATGTCGGTGATGTTCCCGGGCCCGCCCAGCCCCGCCACGATGTCGTCGGCCCTGCTCATGGGTTCCTCCACCCTCCGGTCACTACTGGTCATGACCAGTGTCTTGACAGCCCCGTGTCCGGCCCGCACCCTCACTGGTTATAACCAGACCGTACCGGTTGTCGCGGCGGCTCCACAACGCCCGCCGAGCCCGTCCGGTCGCCGATACTCGACGAGGAGTGCGAGTCCATGAGCACTGACACCTCCACGGCGGAGCCGGTACGACGACGGCCGGGGCTGGCCGGGCTGCAGCGGCTCGGCCGGAGCCTGATGCTCCCGATCGCCGTCCTGCCCGCGGCCGGCCTGCTGCTGCGCCTCGGGCAGGACGACCTGCTCGGCGGCGTCGAGGCGCTGAAGCAGCCCGCGGCCGTGCTCGCCGCGGCCGGCGGCGCGCTGTTCGACCACCTGCCGATGATCTTCGCGCTCGGCATCGCGATCGGCTGGGCGCGCCGCTCCGACGGGTCCACCGCGCTGGCCGCCCTCGTCGGCTACCTCGTGATGGACGGCGTGTTCACCGCGCTGTCCCCGGTGCTGCTGCCCGGGGTGCTCGACTCGAAGGGCGAGCAGGCCACGATCGACTTCGGGGTGCTGGGCGGCATCGTCGCGGGCCTGGTCGCGGCACTGCTGTGGCAGCGCTTCCACCGCACGACGCTGCCGACCTTCCTCGGCTTCTTCAACGGCCGCCGGCTGGTCCCGATCCTCACCGCCGTGTCGATGATGGTGATCGCGTCGGTCATGAGCCTGGTCTACCCGGTGTTCAACGCCGGGCTGACCGGGCTGGGCAACGCCGTCGGGGAGAACGCCGTCGTCGGCGGCGGGATCTTCGGCCTGGTCAACCGGCTGCTGCTGCCCGTCGGGCTGCACCACATCGTCAACTCGGTCGTCTGGTTCCTCATCGGGGACTTCGACGGCACCCGCGGCGACCTCAACCGCTTCTTCGCCGGTGACCCGACCGCCGGGGCGTTCATGACCGGCTTCTTCCCGATCATGATGTTCGCGCTGCCCGCCGCCGCACTGGCCATCTGGCACGAGGCCCGCCCGGAGCGGCGCAAGCTCGTCGGCGGGATCATGGTGTCGGTCGCGCTGACCTCCTTCGTCACCGGCATCACCGAGCCGCTCGAGTACGCCTTCGTCTACGTGGCGTGGCCGCTGTACCTGATCCACGCGGTGCTCACCGGCACCTCGCTGGCGCTGGTCAACGCGCTCGACATCCACAGCGGGTTCGCCTTCTCCGCCGGTGCCATCGACTACGTCCTCAACTTCGGCCAGGCCACCCGGCCGCTGTGGCTGATCCCGATCGGGCTCGCCTACGCCGCCGTCTACTACGTGCTGTTCCGCTTCGTGATCCGTCGCTGGAACCTGCGCACCCCCGGCCGGGAGGACGACGAGACCACCGGCACCGGGACCGCACCGGCCGCCGTCACGGCCGCGACCACCGAGAGCGCCGGGACCACCGGCGACACCGGCACCGCCGGGCGGGCCGACCGGTGACCACCCACGAGGAGCAGGAGAGCACCGTGCACACCCGCACCGCCGTCGTCGCGTCCCGGGTGGGGCTGCACGCCCGCCCGGCCGCGCTGTTCGCCCGCGCCGCCGCCGCCACCGGGCTGCCCGTCACCGTCGCGACCGACGGGAAGGACCCGGTCGACGCGCGCAGTGTCCTCGGGCTCATGACCCTCGGCGTCGTCTTCGGCGACGAGGTCGTGCTGCGGGCCGACGGCGACGGCGCCCCGGCTGCGCTGGACGGCCTCGTGACGCTGCTCGAGACGGACCACGACGCGTGACGGCAGACCGCGTGCTCCGCGGCACCGTCGTCACCGACGGCCGGCTGCTCCCGGACTCGGTCGTCGCGGTCGCGGGGGACCGGATCGTCGCGGTCCTCCCGGCCGCGGCGCACGACGGTCCGCTCCCGCCCGCGTCGTCGTCGCTGCTGCTGCCCGGGCTCGTCGACGTGCACGACCACGGCGGCGCCGGGCACGGCTTCCCGGACGCGACGGCGGCGGGGGCGGCGGCCGCCGTCGCCCACCACCGCGCCCACGGCACGACGACGATCCTCGCCTCGCTGGTCTCCGCTCCGCCGACCGTGCTGGCGGAGCGGATCGCGACGCTGCGCCCGCTCGTCGTCGCCGGGGACCTCGCCGGGATCCACCTGGAGGGCCCGTTCCTGGCCGCAGCGCGGTGCGGCGCGCACGACCCGCGCGCGATCCTCCCGGGCGATCCCGTGCTGCTCGACGAGCTGCTCACCAAGGCCGACGGGGCCGTCGCGTCGGTGACCTACGCGCCGGAGACCGCGCACGCGGCGGACCTGCTCGCGGTGCTCGCCACGCACGGGGCGCTGCCGAGCATCGGCCACACCGACGCCGACGCCCGCACCACCGCGACCGGGATCGCACGTGCGGGCGGCGCGCCGATGAGCGCCACCCACCTGTTCAACGCGATGCCCCCGATGCACCACCGGGCGCCCGGGCCGGTCGCGGCGTGCCTGGCCGCGGCCGGCCGGGGCGAGCTCGTCGTGGAGCTCGTCGCGGACAGGGTGCACCTGTCGCCCGACACCGTCGCCGCGGTGTTCGACCTGGTCGGGCCGGACCGGGTCGCGCTGGTCACCGACGCGATGGCCGCCGCCGGGATGCCCGACGGCCGCTACCACCTGGGGACGATGCAGGTCCGGGTCGACGACGGAGTCGCCCGGATCCCGGACGGGCCCATCGCGGGCGGCACCGCGTGCCTGGTCGACGTCGTGCGCGCCACGGTGCGCGACGCGGGGGTCCGGCTGCAGGACGCGGTGCTCGCCGCGACCCGCACCCCGGCCCGGCTCCTCGGGCTCGACGGCGAGGTCGGGTCGCTGGCCCCGGGCCACCGCGCCGACGTGCTCGTCACCGACGCGGACCTGCGGCCGCAGCAGGTGCTGCGCGCAGGCCTGCCCGTCACCGGCGGGGGTGCGTGATGGAGATCGTCGTCCTCGACGACCCGCGGGCCTGCGGGCGGGCGGTCGCCGACGCCGTCGCCGACCTCCTGGCCCGCGACACCGGCCGGCCGCCGACCCTCGGGCTCGCCACCGGCAGCTCCCCGCTGCCCGCCTACGCCGAGCTGGTCCGCCGCCACCGCGACGAGGGGCTGTCCTTCGCCGGGGCCCGCGCCTTCCTGCTCGACGAGTACCTGGGCCTGCCCGCGGGGCACCCGCAGTCCTACCGCGAGGTCATCCGCCGCGAGCTCACCGACCATCTCGACATCGACCCGGCCGCGGTGCACGCCCCGGACGGCACCCGCGCGGACCCGGCCGAGGCCGCGGCGGACTACGAACGGCTGCTCGCCGCGTGCGGCCCGGTGGACCTGCAGATCCTCGGCATCGGCGGCAACGGGCACATCGGGTTCAACGAGCCCGGCTCGGCGTTCGGCTCGCGCACCCGGGTCGCGACGCTGACCGAGCGGACCCGCGCCGACAACGCCCGCTTCTTCGACCGTCCCGCGGACGTGCCGCACCGGGTGCTCACCCAGGGGCCGGCCACGATCATGGAGGCCCGGCGGATCGTGCTCGTCGCGACCGGGGAGGGCAAGCGCGCGGCCGTGGCGGCGACGGTGTCCGGACCGGTCACGACCGACGTGCCCGCGACCGTGCTGCGCGACCACCCGCACTGCACGCTGGTGCTCGACCGGGCGGCCGCGGGGGAGCGGGCCGGGCCCGTCGCGGCCGGGCAGGTCGGCGGACCGGGACGGGGGCGGTAGTGGCTACGGTGGACGGCACCATGAACGGCGAGGTCCGGATCGGCGACGGGGTCGTGCCCAAGCACGAGCAGCTCCGCGTCCTGCTCGCGGAGACGATCGCGCGGGACTTCGCGCCCGGCGACGCCTTCCCCAGCGAGCGCAGGCTGTGCCTGGACCACGGCGTGAGCCGGGTGACGGTGCGGGCCGCCGTCGGCGAGCTGGAGCGCGACGGGCTGCTGACCCGGGTGCGCGGCAAGGGCACCTACGTCGCGGCCCGCACCGCGCGCTCCCGGCTGCACCTCGCGTCCTTCCACGACGACATGCGCCGGCTCGGGCTGACCCCGACCACGGTCGTCCTCGAGGTCGCGCTCACCACCGGACCGCCGGAGGCCGTCCGCGCGCTCGGCCAGGGGCCCGACGGCCGGTGCTGGCACCTGCGGCGGCTGCGCGTCGCCGACGGGGTGCCGATGTCGATCGACGACGCCTGGTACGACGCCGAACAGGTCCCCGACCTCGACGTCCACGACCTCAGCGGCTCGGTCTACGGGATCCTGCAGGAGCACTACCGGCTCCCCATCGACCGCGCCGAGCAGACCGTCGCCGCCCAGCAGGCCGACGAGGCCTCGGCGGTCCTGCTCGGGATCCCCGCCGGGCACCCGATCCTGGTGTTCGACCGGACCTCCAGCTCCGGCGACCGGCCGGTCGAGTACACCGTGTCGCGCTACCGCGGTGACCGCTACGAGCTGCACATGTCGCTGGACCGCAGCTGGGCCTGACCGGTGATCACCGGCTGATAGGTTCCGGCCATGCCCGAGGTCCGTCGCGCCGTCTGCCCCGGTTCCTACGACCCGCCGACGGTCGGTCACCTCGACGTCATCGCCCGCACCGCGGCGCTGTTCGACGAGGTGTTCGTCGCGATCCTGGTGAACCCCCGCAAGGAGGGGCTGTTCTCCGTCGACGAGCGCGTCGCGATGCTCGCCGAGATCACCGCGGACCTGCCGGGCGTGCGGGTCGAGTCGTTCCAGGGTCTCGTCGTCGACTACTGCCGCGAGCGCGGCGCCCAGGCGATGGTCAAGGGCCTGCGCGGGGCGACGGACTACGACTACGAGCTCCCGATGGCGCACATGAACCGGCACCTGACCGGGGTCGAGACGCTGTTCCTGCCCGGTGCGCCCGGTCAGGTCTACGTGTCGAGCTCGCTGGTCAAGGAGGTCGCCCGCGGCGGCGGCGACGTCACCGCGTTCCTCCCGCCGAGCGTGCACACCCGGCTGCTGGACCGGCTCGCCTGACACGCGGGAGCGGCGTCCAATAACGGGTCCGCGCCCGTGACGGTGAGAGGATCCGTCGTGTGTACCGGGTCTTCGAGTCGCTGGACGCGCTGGTGACGATCGTCGAGGAGGCGCGCAGCGTCCCGATGACGTCGAACTGCGTGGTCCCGCGCGGCGACGTGCTGGAGCTCCTCGACGACGTCCGAGAGGCGATCCCGGGCGAGATGGACGACGCCCAGGACGTGCTCGACCGGCGCGACGACGTCGTGTCCGAGGCCGAGCGCGAGGCGGAGGAGACCCGGACCGCGGCGAACTCCGAGGCCGAGGAGACGCTGCAGAACGCGCGCACCGAGGCCGAACGGCTCGTCGCCGAGGCGCAGGAGGAGGCCGGGCGCACCCTGGCCGAGGCCCGCCACGAGGCGGAGCGCGTGGTCGCCGAGGGCCGCCGCCAGTACGCCGAGGTCACCGACCGGGCCCGGGACGAGGCCGAGCGGATGAGCCACGCCGGCCGGGCCGCGCACGACCGGCTCATCGCCGACGGGCAGAACGAGCAGACCCGGCTGGTGTCCCAGACCGAGGTCGTCCGCTCCGCGCACGCCGAGGCCGGCCGGATCGTCGACGGCGCACACGCCGAGGCCGACCGGCTGCGCCGGGAGTGCGACGACTACGTCGACACCACCCTGGGCGAGCTGGAGACCACCCTGAACAACGCGCTCGGCGTCGTCGGGCGCGGGCGCAGCCAGATCTGGCGCGGCCAGTACGGCCCGAACTACGGCGGCGGACGGCCCCCGGAGCCGGGCCGCACCGGCACCGGGATGGACCTGATCGACTGACGGCCGCGGCGGCTCGGGCGGTCCCGGCCGGGCATCGACGCGGCGCTCACCCCGGGTCCACCGAGCCGCGGAGCCGGAGCGCGGCCCCGGCGGCACCCGCGACCGACATCACCACGACCACACCGCACAGGACCGAGGCGACCGGCGCCAGGCCCCACACGTCGACCGCGGCCCCCGCGAGCAGGCTCGCCACGGCGGCCGCGAGGTAGCAGTACAGGTAGACCGCGGCGAGGGTGCCGGCGCGCGTGCCCTCCGGGCTCCGGTCGAGCAGGACCCGGATCGCGCCGGCGAACGCGACACCGAACCCGGCCCCGGCCGCGACCGCGGCGGCGAGGTAGGCGGCGAAGCTCCCGAGGGCGATCGCGACGACGAACCCGGCGGTGCCGGCCGCCAGCACGACGGCCCCGCCGGTCAGCGCGCGTGCGGCGGGCAGCCGGGCGGCCGCGAGCCCCGCCGCCGGTCCCGCGAGGTGGTAGACGGCGACGGCCAGGGCGCCGCTGAACAGGTCGTCGCGGCCCAGGACGGAGGCCGCGAGCGACGGGGCCAGCGCCTGGGTGAACCCGCCGAGGACGTAGGTCGCCGCGACGACGACACACACCATCGGGAACAGCCGGCGCGCGGCGCGGGGCACCCGGACCTCCGGCCGCAGCGACCGCAGCGCCCCGGGCCGCCGGACCGCGGTCTCCGGCAGCAGGGCGAGCGCCGCGGCGGCCACGACGAGCAGTCCCGCTGCGACGACGAAGGACCGGACGGGTGCGCCGTCCGGCGCGAGCTGCACCGCGGCTCCGGAGGCGAGCGCGCCGAGCGCGATGCCGCCCGGCGGCGCGCCGCTCGTGATCGCCCCGGCCAGCCCGGGACGCGCCGGAGGCGCCAGGTCGACGACGTAGCCGCCGAGCGCGGCCAGCGCGAGCCCCACCGACACCCCCTGGACCGCCCGTCCGATGATCAACGGTGCGGACGAGTCGACGGTGGCGAGGACCAGGCACGCCACCGCGCCGACGATCAGCGCGGGCACCGCCACCCGGCGCCGTCCCACGTGGTCGGACAGGCTGCCGCAGCACAGCAGGGCCACCAGCAGCGGCACGACGTAGACGGCGAACGCCCCGGTGAGCGCGACCGTCGAGATGCCGTAGGACCGCTGGTAGACGACGTAGAGCGGTGCCGGCACCCCGGCCGCGGCGCAGACCACCACGAAGGACACCGATGCCGTGGCGAAGGCCAGCGGGAGCGATCGGGGCCGGAGCACCGGTCTCAGGTCGCCGGGACGACGGACGGCGGAGCAG
Organism: Pseudonocardia sp. ICBG1034; assembly: GCF_020131375.1. NCBI lineage: Bacteria > Bacillati > Actinomycetota > Actinomycetes > Pseudonocardiales > Pseudonocardiaceae > Pseudonocardia > Pseudonocardia sp. ICBG1034. The sequence continues at coordinate 225,640 of NZ_JAHLEK010000021.1, read as the reverse complement.
CGAGGATCACCGTCCGAGACTAGGCGTTCCGGATCGGCGTCCGGGACCGGAGGGCCCGCGGCGCACCGTCCGGCGCCGGGGCCGACCGGGCCGCCGTGCCCTCAGCCCTGCTGCGCCGCCCACTCCTCGACCCGGCGCCCGCTCTCCTCCGGCGACAGGTCCTCCACCCGGGTCATCACCGCCCACCGCACCCCGTACGGGTCGACGACCGAGCCGAACCGGTCCCCGGACACGAACGTCGAGACCGGCTCGCGCACCGTCGACCCGGCCTCGACCAGCGTCGCGACGGCCGCGTCCACGTCGGGTACGTAGACCGCGAGCGACAGCGACACCGGGTGGTCACCCGCCGGGGCGGCGACGAGGCCGTAGTCGGGCATCGCGTCGGAGACGGTGAACCGGCCGGCCGCCAGCTCCAGCTCGGCGTGCCCGACCATCCCGCCCATCTCGGTGACCGAGAGCACCCGGGCCCCGAAGGCGGCGCAGTAGAGTTCGATCGCCGCGCGGGCGGGCGATGCCACCAGGTGCGGGGTGAGTGAGGTGACCCCGTGCGGACGGCCGTCGGTGGTGTGGGCGCCGGTGACACTGCTCGTGAGCTCCATACGACGAGTCTCCCCGCCCCGCGACGGCGCGGATTGAACATTGCCGACAGGGGGTTGGTCGATGACCGTCGAGTCGCGCGGACACCTGAACCCGGGTGCCCCCGAGGTCGCGCTCGACCGGGCGCCCATCGGGCTCGACGACCTCGTCCGGTGGGTGTGGACCGCCCGCTGGGACGTCCCGCCGGGGCGCACGGTGCGCCAGCGGGTGCTGCAGTACCCGGCGTTCAACCTCGTCACCGACCCGGTCACCGCGACGCTGCACGGGCCGCGCACCGGCGTCGACGTCCGGGAGCTGGCCGGGCGGTCGTGGGTCGTCGGCGTCCTGCTGCGGCCCGGCGCGACCCCGCTGTTCACGACCACCGCACCCGCCGCGCTGCGCGGGACCGCCGAGGAGGTCCGCGGCGCGCCGGTGGCGGAGCTCGCCGCGGCCGTGGCGGGCGGCGACCCGGCCGCGACGGTGCGGGACTGGCTCGCCCCGCTGGCGGACCGGGTCACCGACGCCGGACGCCTGGTCAACCGGGCCTGCGCGTTGGCCGAGTCCCGCGCCGACGTCCTGCGCGCCGACCAGCTCGCCGAGCTCGTCGGCGTCGCACCGCGGACCCTGGAACGCCTGGTCCGCGGCCACGTCGGACTGACCCCGTTGTGGCTGATCGAGTGCCGTCGCCTGCAGCACGCCGCCGCGGTGCTCCGGACCGACCCGGGCACCGCACTGGCCGGGCTGGCCGCCGATCTCGGCTACGCCGACCAGGCCCACTTCACCCGTCGCTACCGGGCGGTGCTCGGTGAGACGCCCGGCGCGACCCGGCAGGCGGCCCGCGCGGCCGGGTGATCACGGGTACTGCTGCGACACAGGTGCTTCACCACGCGCAGTTGCTGTGGTCGGATACGCCGGACGCAGGAATCCAGGTCACCCGCCGTACTACTCTCCCGCGCATGGCACGCCGGCCCGAACCCGACCCGACGACCTGGTGGGCACGCTACGGGCACCGGCTGGAAGGACCCCCTGTGACGAACCCGGCGCAGCCCCCGGCCGAGGTCCCGGCTCCCGACGCCCCGCGGCCCGAGCTCCCACGCTCCGAGGCCCCGCGCGGGAACCCCGGGGCGGCCGCGGCGGACCTGCGTGAGGACGCCATGCTGCGCGCGCGGCCCGACCGGCCGCGCACCGGATGGCGGCGCGCCCTCTACGACGTCACCGGCGGCCGTGTGAACCCCGGCCCGAGCGACGCCGAGGAGCTCCGCTCCGGGCTGCTGAACCGGGTCCGCGCGCCGCTGGCCGGGGCGCACCGGGTGGCGGTCATGTCGGTGAAGGGCGGCGTCGGAAAGACCACGGTCGCGGCCTGCCTCGGACAGGCACTGGCCGAGCACCGCGGGGACCGGGCCGTCGTCCTCGACGCCAATCCCGACGCCGGCACGCTCGCCGACCGCCTCACCGGCGACTCCCGGATCACCGTCCGCGAGCTGCTGAACGATCTGGACTCGGTCGGCACCTGGACCGACGTGTCCCGCTACACGAGCCTCGCCGGGCGCCTGCAGGTCCTGGCCTCGGAGCAGGACCCCGCCTCGGGTGAGGCGTTCTCCCGCGACGAGTACGAGCGCGTGGTCGACCTCCTGGGCCGCTTCTTCAACATCATCATCACCGACTCCGGGACCGGGATGGTGCACTCCACGATGCAGGGCACCCTCGCGCGCGCCGACTCGGTCGTCGTGGTCGGGGCCCCGACCGTCGACGGCGCGGGCCGGGCCAGCAAGACGCTGGACTGGCTGGTCGCGCACGGCCACGGCGACCTCGTCCGCGACGCGGTGGTCGTGCTGTCCTGCGACCGGCGCAGCGCAGAGGTCGACGCCGCCCGGATCCGCGAGCACTTCGCCCAGCGGGTGCGCGGCGTCGTCGAGGTCCCGCACGACCCGCACCTGGCCACCGGCGGCCGGGTCGACCCGGCCCGGCTCCGCCCGGCGACCGCGGACGCGTTCCTGGAGCTGGGCGCCCTGGTCGCCGACGCGTTCGACGTGCGACGACGCGACTGAACGCGCCGCGTACGCTGGTCCGCGAGATGAACACCGCGCGCAGCCAGAACCGTCCCGACGACAACCCCTGGGTCCTCTCCACCCGTGAGCTGGCCCGCCGCCCCGGTAACCAGCGCACCGTGGCCCGTACGGTCCCCGCGCCGTCGGGCGACGCCGAGATCGGCCTGACCGGGGTGATCACCGTCCCCGGCGGGTCCGACGTCGAGCTCGACGTGTCCCTGGAGTCGGTGACCGAGGGCGTCTACGTCTCCGGCACGGCCGATGCCCGGCTGGCGGGGGAGTGCTCGCGCTGCCTGGAGCCGATCGGTGAGGACGTGCAGGTCCGGATCGGCGAGCTGTTCGCCTACCCGGACTCGGTCACCGAGGAGACCACCGACGCCGACGAGATCCCGCGCCTGGTCGACGAGCGCATCGACCTCACCCAGACCGTGCGCGACGCGATCGTCACCGAGCTCCCGATGGCGCCCCTGTGCCGCGAGGACTGCCCCGGTCTGTGCGTCGAGTGCGGCGAGAGGTGGGCCGATCTCCCGTCGGATCACGGGCATGAGACACTGGATCCTCGTTGGGCGGCGCTCCGTGAGCGCCTGCCCTCCACCGACTGAGCGGCGGCTCCACGTGAGCCCGCTCCCCGGTGGGCAGACCTGATCGTTCGAAGTACCGAGGAGTGTCATCATGGCCGTTCCCAAGCGCCGGATGTCGCGGTCGAACACGCGTGCGCGCCGGTCGCAGTGGAAGGCCACTGCGCCGACCCTGGTCGCCTGCTCGAACCGCGCCTGCCGTGAGCCGAAGCTGCAGCACATCGCCTGCCCGACCTGTGGGCAGTACGACGGCCGTCAGGTCACCAGCCCGGCCTGATCGCAGCAGTGGGCGACAAGAGCGTGACCGGTCCGGTGACGGACCGGTCACCTCTGCTGTCCGCACTCGGTGTGGACCTGGACGAGGCGCTGCTCACGCTGGCGCTCACCCACCGGTCCTACGCCTACGAGCACGGCGGTCTGCCGACCAACGAGCGCCTGGAGTTCCTGGGCGACTCGGTGCTGTCGATCGTGATCACCGAGCGGCTCTACCGGGACCACCCGGACCTGCCCGAGGGGCAGCTGGCGAAGCTGCGCGCGAGCGTGGTCAACATGCACGCGCTCGCCACCGTCGCGGTGGCGCTGCCGACGCCGGACGACGGGCCGCACGGCCTCGGCGCGTACCTGTACCTGGGGCGCGGTGAGGAGCTGACCGGTGGCCGGTCGAAGGCCAGCATCCTGGCCGACGCCACCGAGGCGCTGCTCGGCGCGGTGTACCTCGCGCACGGCCTCGAGCCGTCCCGCGAGCTGATCCACCGGCTGTTCGCGGACCTGCTGCACAGTGCCCCGCTGCTCGGCGCGGGCCTGGACTGGAAGACCAGCCTGCAGGAGCTCACCGCCGCCGGCGGGCACGGCGTGCCCGAGTACCGGATCGACGAGGAGGGCCCGGACCACCTGAAGGTGTTCACCGCGACGGCCGTCGTCGGGGGTCGTGACCTCGGCAGCGGTGCGGGGCGCACCAAGAAGGAGGCCGAGCAGAAGGCGGCCGAGATCGCCTGGCACGCGCTGTCCGACGAGAGTGCCGGCTCCGGGCGGTAGCCGTCGATGCCGGAACTGCCCGAGGTCGAGGTCGTCCGCCGCGGCCTCGCCGACCACGTGCTGGACCGGCGGATCGCCCGCGTCGAGGTGCTGCATCCGCGCGCGGTGCGCCGGCATCCGACCGGCGCGGACGACTTCACCGGCCGGCTGACCGGGCGCACGCTGTCCGCGGCCGCGCGGCGCGGCAAGTACCTCTGGCTGGAGCTGGACACCGCGGGCCCCGGTGACGACGCACTGCTCGCGCACCTGGGGATGTCCGGGCAGATGCTCGTGGAGCCCCCGGACGCGCCCGACGAGAAGCACCTGCGGGTCCGCGTCCGGTTCGACGACGACGGCCCCGAGCTCCGCTTCGTCGACCAGCGCACCTTCGGCGGGCTGTCGGTGCACCCGCTCGCCGCGGCCGCGGGCGGCGGCCTGGTGCCCGAGCCGGTCGCGCACATCGCGCGCGACCCGATGGACCCGGCGTTCTCGGCCGACGACGCCGTCGCGGCGCTGCGTCGCCGTCGCACCGAGGTCAAGCGGGCGCTGCTCGACCAGACCGTCGTCTCCGGGATCGGCAACATCTACGCCGACGAGGCGCTCTGGCGGGCCCGGCTGCACGGCACCCGGCCCACCGGGAAGCTCACCCGGGCCCAGGGTCACGCCGTCCTCGACGCCGCGACGACCGTCATGCACGAGGCGCTCGCCCAGGGCGGGACCTCCTTCGACGCGCTGTACGTCAACGTCAACGGCGCCTCGGGCTACTTCGACCGCTCCCTGAACGTCTACGGCCGGGCGGACCGGGCGTGCCGTCGCTGCGGCACCCCGATCCGCCGGGACGCGTTCATGAACCGCTCGTCGTTCACCTGCCCGCGGTGCCAGCCGGCGCCGCGGCCGCGTCGCTGAGCGGCGCGGGGGTCAGGAGCAGTCGCGGCGCAGCAGGTCCTCCGGGGTGTCGCGGCGCAGCAGCGGCAGCGACGCCCCCGCGGCGACGGCGACCACCGGCGGGCGCGGGACCTGGTTGTAGGTCGAGGCCATCGACGCGTGGTACGCGCCGGACACCGGCACCGCCAGCAGGTCCCCGGGCGCGACGTCGGCGGGCAGCCGGACGCCGTCGGCGATCACGTCGGAGGACTCGCAGTGCCGCCCCGCCACGCGGACCGTCTCCAGCGGCGCCCGGGTGGCGCGCCCGACGAGCCGGACCGGGTAGCGGGCGCCGTAGAGGGCGGGGCGCGGGTCGTCGCTCATGCCGCCGTCGACCAGCACGGTGGTGCGGCCGTCGCCGCAGCGCTGCACGGCGCCGACCCGGTAGAGCGTCACCCCGGCCCGGGCGACGACCGCGCGTCCCGGCTCGACCAGCAGCCGCGGCTCGTCGACCCCGTGCGCCGCGCAGGTCCGGGCCAGGGTGCCCCGCACGGCCCGGCCGAAGGTCGCCGGGTCCAGGCAGGGCTCGCCCTCGGCGTAGCCGACCGCGTGGCCGCCGCCCAGGTCCAGCTCGGCGACGGTGATCCCGTACCGCGCGCGCAGCGCCGCGATCACGCCCACCATCCGGACCGCGGCGCGCTCGTAGCGCGACACCGACGGCACCTGCGAGCCGAGGTGGCAGTGCAGCCCGGCCAGCTCCAGCTCGGGGCGGGCCAGCACGCGTCCGGCGACCTCGCACGCCTCGGCGGGCGGCATCCCGAACCACGACGACGCGGTGCCGGTCGTGAGCCCCGGGTGGGTGCCGGCGTCGACGTCCGGGCTGATCCGGAGCAGCACCTTCTGCCGGTGCGGCGCGAGCGCGGCGATCCGGTCGACCTCCGCCGCCGAGTCCAGCACGATCCGCCCGACGCCCGCGGCGAACGCCGCCTTGAGGTCCTCGTCGGTCTTGACGGTGCCGTGCAGCACGATCCGGTCGCCGGGCAGCCCCGCGGCCGCGGCCACCGCGACCTCACCGCCGGAGCAGGCGTCGACCGAACAGCCCTCGTCGGCGACCAGGCGGGCCATCCCGCGGCAGAGGAACGCCTTGCCGGCGTAGACGATCTCGGCGTCGGGCAGCGCGGCCCGGTAGGCGCGGCAGCGGGCGCGGACGTCGGCGGTGTCGAGCACCTGCACCGGGGTGCCGAAGCGGGCGGCGAGCCCGGCGAGGTCGACCCCGCCGATCTGCAGGGCGCCGTCGGAGGTGGCGCGGGTCGTGACCGGCCACAGGCCCGGCTCGAGGCGGGCGGCCAGCGTCGGGCGGAGGGAGGGGAGCAGGTCGGCGAGGGTCACCGGGATGACTCCTTGGTGGCGGGCGCCCGGTGCGGGCGCCGTGCCCCTCCGTTGTCACCCCGCGGGCGCCTTTGTGCCCGCTCCCGCTACGCCGTCCTGACGGGGCCGGTGCCACCACTGGCGGCACCTTGACACGCACGGGGTGCAGTGGTGCGCGCACTACTGCGCACTGCGTAGTACTCTCCGGTGCGCAAGGAGGTGCGATGGACACCAGTCAGCTGCTCAAGGGAGTGCTCGACCTCGCGGTGCTCGCCGTGCTCGACCGCGGGGACGGGTACGGCTACGAGGTCGTCCGTGCGCTGCGCGCGGCCGGGCTCAGCGAGGTGGGGGACGCGTCGGTCTACGGCACGCTCCGCCGGCTCTACGGTGCGGGCCTGCTGACCTCCTACGTCGTCCCCAGCGAGGAGGGACCGCACCGCAAGTACTACGCGATCAACGAGCCGGGCCGGGCCCGGCTGCAGGAGACGACCGACCGGTGGCGCGCGTTCGCCACCACGATGGAAGGCCTGGTGGGCACGTGAGCACCGACGGCACCGGCGGCCCCGACGGCGCCGCCACGACCCGGATCGGCGACCCGGTCGGCACCGAGTACCTGCTCGGGTTGCGGGAGGCGCTGTCCGACCTGCCCCCGGCGGAGGTCGAGGAGATCGTCGAGGACGCGCGGGGCCACCTCGCCGACCTCTCCGACGAGCTGGGCCCCGGCTTCGACCGGGCCGCGGTCCGCGAGCGCCTCGGCACGCCGGAGGCCTACGCGGCGGAGCTGCGCGCGGCCGCGGGCTATCCGGCCCCGCAGGCGCCCGCCGGACGTCCCCGCACGGGCGGGGCGTGGTTCGCGGTGGCCGCGCTCCTCTGCGCCACCGGTCTGATGGTCCTCGCGGGTCCCGCCGTGTGGCAGGTCGGGCCGTCGGCGTCGTTCCCGATGTTCCTCGCGGCCCTGGCCGCCGGGGCCGGGGTGCTCGCCGTGTGGTCCGACGGGCCGGGGCAGCCGTCGGTCGCGGCGCTGCCGTCGGTGGTGGCGCTGCGGGAGCGGATCGCCCGGACCCGGGGCGACGGCGGGGTCGGCGGGTTCGTCCTGACCCTCCAGCCCGGCTGGTGGGTGCTGCGCGGGCTGGTCGCGGCCGGGCTCGTCGGATGGGTGTTCGGCGGGGGCGGGTCCGCCGGGCTGCTGATCACCGTCGTCCTGGCCGTCGCCGCGGTGCCGCTGTCGGTGCTGCTCGGCCGCCGCAGCGCGGCCGACCGCCGGCTGCTGTGGGCCGTGGTGCCGCTGAACGCACTGGCCGCGGGCCTGCTGGTGGCCGGGGTACCGGCCCAGGGACAGGACCGCACCACCGACGTGTCGTCGTACTCGCCGCCGCCGGGGCTGACCCTCGACGGGAACACGGTGTCCGACGTGCGGCCCTTCGACGCGAACGGCAGGCCGCTGACCGGGGTCTACCTGTTCGACGAGAACGGCCGCCCGCTCGCCGTCGACGACGGTCACTGCTCCACCGACGGCTCCGCGGTCACCTCGACCGCCCCGGCACCCGGGCCGTACCCGCAGGGTGTGCGCACGACCGACCCGTCGTCGGGGGAGTGCGTGACCGTGCCCCCGCCGCCGCTGGTCGTGACGATCCCGCAGACCACGGCGGCCCGTCCGGGTACGCAGGCGCCGCCGACCGCGCCGCAGGCGACCCCGGCACCGGCCACGCCCGGAGCCGGCGGCTGAGCCGGGGCCGGGCGTCCACGGGGGGGGGTGGCCGCCCGGCCCTCAGAGCCAGTCGTTGTGCTTGAACGCCAGGTACAGCCCCAGTCCGAGCAGCAGCATCAGCCCGATGGCCATCGGGTAGCCCAGCGCCCAGTGCAGCTCCGGCATCTCGTCGAAGTTCATGCCGTAGATACCGGCGATCAGGGTCGGCGCGAACAGGATCGCCGCCCACGACGACACCCGCTTCATCTGCTCGTTCTGCGCGAAGCCCGCCTCGGTGAGCCGGGTCATCTCCTCGTTCTGCCGCTGCGCGACCAGGGTCGAGTTGACCGTCAGGATGTTGCCGAGCAGGTCGCGGAACCCCTCGACGCGCTCCCGCACCCGGGTGGCGTGGTCGATCACGTCGCGCATCGCCCGGCGCAGCTCCAGGTCCGGGGCGTCGCCGGACTTGGCGAACCGGGCCCGCAGCTCGACGAAGATCTCCTGCAGCGGCTCGACGGCCCGCTGGAACGCGATGACCTGCCGGGTCAGCTGGTAGATGCGCCGCGACACGTTCGGGTCGCCGCGGAAGACCTGCACCTCGATTTCGTCGATGTCGTCCTGCAGGCCGTCGAGGACGGGGAAGTAGTCGTCGACGACCCGGTCCAGCACCGCGTAGAGCACCGCCATCGGGCCGTGCGAGAGCAGGTCCGGGTCGCTCTCCAGCCGGTCGCGGACCTCACCGAGCTGCGGCTCGGCGGCGTGCCGGACGGTGATGACGAAGTCCGGGCCGAGGAACAGGTGCACCTCGCCGATCTCGACGACCTCGTCGGAGTCGACGTAGCGGGCCGGGCGCAGCACCACGAACTCGGTGCTGCCGTAGCGCTCCAGCTTGGGGCGCTGGTGGGCGTTGACGGTGTCCTCGATCGCCAGCGCGTGCAGCCCGAACTCCGCCGCGACCTGGTGGATCTCGTCGACGCCCGGCCGCAGCATGCCGATCCAGCAGAACGCGGGTGCCTCGCCGCCGTGGTCGGCTCGGCAGCCCTGCAGCGCCTCGACCGCGCTGTCGACGGAGTCGGGCGCCGCCGCCCGCTTGCCGTCGACGTAGACCGCGTTGTCGATCACCGACATGCACAGACCTCCCCGCCCGGCCGGCCGGGCGGGTGCCCGGGCCGTCACCGAGCAGGGTAACCAGCGCTGTGCCGCGCAACCGCCGGGACGAGGAGGTGGGCCACCAGCGCGGTCGCCAGCAGCCCGGCCAGGAGCTCCAGGTCCCGCTCGCCGGTGTGCAGCTCGGCGAGGCGGTGCAGCCCGAAGCCGTCGGCGAACCCCCAGCAGACCGCCGCGGCGGCCAGCGCACCGGCCGCCGTCGTCGCGACGGCGAGCGCCGCCGTCCCCACCACCGCGACGGCGACCGCGACCGCGGCGACGAGGCCGGGCCCGGCACCGGCGGCCCCCGCGGCACCGGCGGCGAGCCCCGCGGCGACGCCGGTGGCGATCGCGGCGACGAACCCGGCGCCCCCGGGCAGGGGCGGCGGGACCGGACGGGCGGGGCGGCGCTGCAGCATGCGCGGGAGCGTGCGCCCCCGGCGGCGGCCCGGCCCGGCCCCTGACGCGGTGTTGGCGTCGTCACGCGCGTGTGTTGACGGGTTCCTGAGACCGACCGCCCGTCCGGGGGACGTGATGGCCACCACCGGGCGTCAAGAACGCGTCAACGCGCGGCCCGGTGGGCGTCAATCCGCCGTCATCGCCGCGGGCACGACCCCCGGTGCGGCGCACGATCCCCGCAGCCCGCCGGACATGCCGGCGGGTGGGCACGACCGAGGAGAGTCCCGTGGCCGACCTGGCCTACACCGCGTTGCTGGTGGCGTCCTTCGCCGTCCTCGCGCTCGCCCTGCGCGGGATGGAGAAGCTGTGATCGCGAACATCGCCGGGGGTGTGCTCGCCCTGGCCCTGCTGGTCTACCTGGTGATCGCGCTGCTCCGCCCGGAGCGGTTCTGATGGCGGGGCTCGCGCAGGCGGCGGCGCTGGTGGCGCTGCTCGCCGTGACCTGGAAGCCGCTGGGCGACTGGATGGCGCGGGTCTACACCGACACCCGGCACTGGCGGATCGAGCGGTTCGTCTACCGGATCTGCCGGATCGACGCCGCGTCCCCGCAGCGCTGGACGACCTACGCCGCGGGTGTGCTGGGCTTCTCGTTCGTCTCGATCGCGCTGCTCTACCTGATGCAGCGGCTGCAGGCCTTCCTCCCGCTCGGGTTCGGCCGCGGCACCGACGGCGCCACCTCGGTGTCGCCCGCGATGGCGTTCAACACGGCGGTGTCGTTCGTGACCAACACGAACTGGCAGTCCTACGTGCCCGAGCAGGTGCTCGGCCACACCGTGCAGATGGCCGGCCTGACCGTGCAGAACGTCGTGTCCGCCGCCGTCGGCATGGCGGTCGCGGTCGCGCTGGTCCGCGGCTTCGTCTCCCACGGTGCGACCGGCGACGACGAGGGGGGCCGGATCGGGAACTTCTGGGTCGACCTGACCCGCGGCGTCGTCCGGATCCTGCTGCCGATCGCCGCCGTCGCCGCGATCGTGCTCGTCGCCACCGGCGTGGTGCAGTCGCTGCGGTCCGGTGTCGACGTGACGACCGTCGACGGCAGCGTCCACACCCTGCCGCTCGCCCCGGCCGCCTCGCAGGAGGCGGTCAAGGAGCTCGGCACCAACGGCGGCGGCATCCTCAACGCCAACTCCGCGCACCCGTTCGAGAACCCGAACCCGCTGTCGAACCTGCTCGAGATCTTCCTGCTGCTCGTCGTCCCGGTCGCGCTGACGCGCACGTTCGGTGTGCTGGTCGGGCGGGTCCGCCAGGGCGTCGTGCTGCTGTCGGTCATGGGCGGGCTGTGGGCGCTGTTCCTCGCCGCGACCTGGCTCGCCGAGCTGCACCCCAACGGCCCGGCGGCGCTCGCCGCGGGCGGGGCGATGGAGGGCAAGGAGGTGCGCTTCGGCATCCCCGGCTCCGCCCTGTTCGTCGTGTCCACCACGGGCACGTCCACCGGCGCGGTCAACGCCACCCATGACAGCCTGACCGGTGCGGGCGGCGGCGTCGCGCTGCTGAACATGCTGCTCGGCGAGGTCGCCCCCGGCGGCGTCGGCTCCGGGCTCTACGGCCTCCTGGTGCTCGCGGTCGTCGCGGTGTTCCTGGCCGGGCTGATGGTCGGGCGCACCCCGGAGTACCTGGGCAAGAAGCTCGGCCTGCGCGAGATCACCTACGCCGCCGTGTCGATCCTGGTCATGCCCGCGTTCGTCCTGATCGGCGCGGGCCTGGCCATCGCGCTGCCGGGCACCGCCGACGCGCTGGGCAACGACGGCGCACACGGCTTCTCCGAGGTCCTCTACGCCTGGGCCTCGGCGGCCAACAACAACGGCTCCGCGTTCGGCGGGCTCACCGTGACGAACGACTTCTTCCAGGCCGGGCTGGGGCTGGCCATGCTGTTCGGCCGGTTCGTGCCGATGCTGGCGGTGCTGGCGCTCGCCGGCTCGCTGGCCCGCCAGCGCCGCGTCCCGGCCGGCGCCGGGACGCTCCCGACCGACGGCCCGCTGTTCGCCGGCCTGGTCGGCGGCACCGTCCTGCTCGTGTCCGCGCTGACCTTCTTCCCGGCGCTCGCGCTCGGCCCGATCGCCGAGGCCCTCTCGTGAGCCGGCGCCCCACCCCTCCCCCCGCCCCCACCCCGACCCCGTCGTCCGCCTCCGGCGGTGCCCCCAGGGGAACCTTCGTGGCTTACAGCGCTACGAAAGTGACCCTCGGAGCGGACGGCGGTGGGGGGACCCCTCGACCGGAGGAGACCGTGTCCGTGTCCACCGAGCGGCCCACCGGGCCGCAGACGTCCGGCCCGGCGCCCGCGCCCGTCGCCGGCGGGGCCTTCGCCCCACGCCAGCTGCTGGCGGCGCTGCCCGAGGCCCTGCGCAAGCTCGACCCGCGGGTGCAGGCCCGCAACCCGGTCATGTTCGTCGTCTGGGTCGGGTCCGTGCTGGTCACGGTGCTCGCCGTCGCGGACCCGAGCGTGTTCGCGGTGCTCGTCGCGGTGTGGCTGTGGTTCACCGTGCTGTTCGCCAACCTCGCCGAGGCCGTCGCCGAGGGGCGCGGCAAGGCCCAGGCCGCCTCGCTGCGCGCCACCCAGCGCGACACCGTCGCCCGCAGGCTGGTCACCGACTCGCCCGCCGACCGCGACGCCGCCGAGGAGCAGGTCCCCGGCGCCCAGCTGCGCCTCGGCGACCTCGTCGTCGTCGAGGCGGGGGAGACGATCCCCGGCGACGGCGACGTCGTCCACGGCATCGCCTCGGTCGACGAGTCCGCCATCACCGGCGAGTCCGCGCCGGTCATCCGGGAGGCGGGCGGCGACCGCTGCGCCGTCACCGGCGGCACCACCGTGCTCTCGGACCGGATCGTCGTGCGGATCACGACGAAGCCGGGGGAGTCCTTCGTCGACCGGATGATCGCGCTCGTCGAGGGCGCCGCCCGGCAGAAGACGCCGAACGAGATCGCCCTGACCATCCTGCTGTCGGCGCTGACGATCATCTTCCTGCTCGCCGTGGTCGCGATCGCCCCGATGAGCGCCTACGCCGGCACCCAGGTGCCGCTGCTGGTGCTCACCGCGCTGCTGGTCTGCCTCATCCCGACGACCATCGGGGCGCTGCTGTCGGCGATCGGGATCGCCGGGATGGACCGGCTCGTGCAGCGCAACGTGCTCGCCACGTCCGGGCGTGCCGTCGAGGCCGCCGGCGACGTCGACACCCTGCTGCTCGACAAGACCGGCACCATCACCTTCGGCAACCGGCGCGCCACCGCGCTGCACCCCGTCGGCGGCACCGGGGTCGAGGAGCTGGCCCGCGCCGCGCGGCTGTCCAGCCTCGCCGACCAGACCCCCGAGGGCCGCAGCATCGTCGAGCTCTGCGCGGCCGAGCACGGCCTCCCGCCGGAGGCCGACGCGACCGAGGCCGTCGCCGAGTTCGTGCCCTTCACCGCCCAGACCCGGATGTCCGGTATCGACCTCCCCGGTGGCGTCGTCCGCAAGGGTGCCGCGGCCGCGGTCCTCGACTGGGCCCACGCGGGCGACCGCGCCGAGGTGGACCGGCTGGTGGAGACCGTCTCCGACGCCGGCGGCACCCCGCTGGTCGTGGCCAGGGCCTCCGGGCCGGCAGGCACCGACGGGCGGGTGCTCGGCGTCATCGAGCTGTCCGACGTCGTCAAGCCCGGCATGGCGGAGCGGTTCGCCGAGCTGCGTGCGATGGGCATCCGCACCGTGATGGTCACCGGCGACAACCCGCGCACCGCGGCCGCGATCGCCGCCCAGGCCGGCGTCGACGACCACATCGCCGAGGCGACCCCCGAGGACAAGCTCGCCTACATCCGCCGCGAGCAGGAGGGGGGCCGGCTGGTCGCGATGACCGGCGACGGCACCAACGACGCGCCCGCGCTCGCCCAGGCCGACGTCGGCGTCGCCATGAACACCGGCACCTCCGCCGCCAAGGAGGCCGGGAACATGGTGGACCTGGACTCCGACCCGACCAAGCTCATCGAGATCGTCGAGATCGGCAAGCAGCTGCTGATCACGCGCGGCGCGCTGACGACGTTCTCCGTCGCCAACGACCTCGCGAAGTACTTCGCGATCCTGCCCGCGATGTTCGTCGCGCTGTACCCGTCGCTGGGGCTGCTCAACGTGATGGGCCTGGCCACGCCGGAGTCCGCGATCCTCTCCGCGGTCGTCTTCAACGCGCTGGTGATCGTCGCGCTGATCCCGCTCGCCCTGCGCGGGGTGCGGTACCGGCCGTCGTCGGCGGCGTCGCTGCTGCGGCGCAACCTGCTGATCTACGGCCTCGGCGGGGTCGTCACCCCGTTCGTCGGGATCTTCCTCATCGACCTGCTCGTCCGCTTCGTCCCGGGGATCTGATGCTCACCACCCTGCGCCGCCAGACCGCGACCGGCCTGCGCGTGCTCCTCGTCATGACCGTCCTGTGCGGCATCGTGTACCCGCTCGCGATCTGGGGCGTCTCCCGGATCCCCGGGCTCTCCGCGCAGGCCGAGGGCTCGGTGCTGCCCGGCGGCACCGGCTCGTCGCTGATCGGGATCGACCCGGTCGCCGCCGACCCGGCCGCCGACCCGTACTTCCACACCCGGCCCTCGGCGACCGCGGAGGCCGACGCCGGGCTCGGCCCGGCCGACACGACGACCTCCGGCGGGTCCAACAAGGGCGGCTTCGACACCGGGCTGCTGGAGGCGGTGCAGCAGCGCCGCGCGGTGATCGCCGCCCGGGAGGGCGTCGACCCCGCCGCCGTCCCCACCGACGCCGTCACCGCGTCCGGCTCCGGGCTCGACCCCGACATCAGCCCGGCCTACGCCGCGCTCCAGGCACCGCGCGTCGCCCGGGTCACCGGGCTGTCGCTCGACCGGGTGGAGCAGCTGGTGGCCGACGCGACCAGCGGACGCACCCTCGGCTTCCTCGGCGAGCCCCGGGTGGACGTCACCGAACTCAACCTGTCCGTGCGGGACGCGCGGTAGTGGGGCGGGACCACAATGGCCGGGTGAGGGGAGAACTGCGCATCCATCTCGGTGCCGCACCCGGGGTCGGGAAGACCTTCGCCATGCTCGGCGAGGCCCACCGGCGGGTCGGCCGCGGTGCCGACGTGGTCGTCGGCGTCGTCGAGACCCACGGCCGCGAGCGCACCGCGGGGCTGCTCGAGGGACTGGAGGTGGTGCCGCGGCGGACCGTCGCGCACGGCGGCACCGAGCTGCACGAGATGGACGTCGACGCGGTGCTGGTCCGCCGCCCCCAGGTCGCCCTGGTCGACGAGCTCGCCCACACCAACGCGCCCGGCTCGCGCCACGCCAAGCGCTGGCAGGACGTGGAGGAGCTGCTCGACGCCGGCATCGACGTCATCTCCACGGTCAACGTGCAGCACCTGGAGTCCCTCGGCGACGTCGTCGAGACCATCACCGGGGCCCGCCAGCAGGAGACCGTGCCCGACGACGTGGTCCGCCGCGCCGAGCAGATCGAGATCGTCGACATCACCCCGGAGGCGCTGCGCCGCAGGCTCGCGCACGGCAACGTCTACCCGCCCGAACGCGTCGACGCCGCGCTGGCGCACTACTTCCGGGTGCCCAACCTCGTCGCCCTGCGGGAGCTCGCGCTGCTGTGGATCGCCGACGAGGTGGACGTGGTGCTGCGCCGCTACCGCACCGAGCAGCAGGTGTCCGACGTGTGGGAGACCCGCGAGCGGGTGGTCGTCGCGCTGACCGGTGGCCGGGAGTCCGAGACCGTGCTGCGCCGCGCAGCGCGGATCGCGAAGCGCTCCGGCGGCGCCGACCTGATGGCGGTGCACGTGCTGCGCGGCGACGGCCTCGCCGCCACCGGTGTCGGGGCCGCGGACCGGGTCCGGCGGATGGCCGAGGGGGTCGGCGCGAGCTTCCACACCGTCGTCGGCGAGTCCGTCGACGACGCCCTGCTCGACTTCGCCCGCGGGGCCAACGCCACCCAGCTGGTGCTGGGCACCTCCCGGCGCTCCCGGCTGGCCCGGGTGTTCGACCCCGGCATCGGGGCGCGGGTGGTGCAGGAGTCCGGACCGATCGACGTGCACATGGTCACCCACTCGGCCGCCGGGCGGGCCCTGCGGCTGCCGAGGCTGCGCAGCGGCCTGCCCGCGGGCCGTCAGGCCGCCGGCTGGGCGACCGCCGTGCTCGCGCCGGCGGCGGCGACCCTGGTCGGGATCGCGCTGACCGACTGGGTGGACCTGTCCACCGACGTCGTCCTCTACTTCCTCGCGACCGTGCTCGCCGCGCTGGCCGGCGGGCTCGGCCCGGCGCTGCTCGCGGCGCTGCTCGGCGGGCTGCTGCTGAACTTCTTCCTGTCCCCGCCGCTGTACTCCTTCGCGATCGCCAACCCCGGCAACGTCATCACCGTGGCGACGATGCTGCTGGTGGGCGTGCTGGTGGCGCTCGTCGTCGACCGGGCGGCCCGGCGGGCGGAGCAGGCGGCGCGGGCCCGGGCGGAGGCCGCGCTGCTGGCGTCGTTCGCGCGGACCGTCCTGACCCGGTCCGACCCGCTTCCGCGGCTGCTGGACCGGGTCCGGGAGACCTGGGCGCTGCAGTCGGTGGCGCTGCTCGAGCAGGGCGAGGACCGGGTGTGGCGCCGGGTCGCCTGCACCGGCGACGCCGGGGCGTGCGACCGGCCGGAGAAGGCCGACGTGGACGTCGTCGTCGACGAGGGGTTGCACCTGGTCGGGAGCGGCCGCGCCCTGCCCGCGGCCGACCGCAGGCTGCTGGAGGTCGTCGGCGGGCAGGCGCTGCTGGCGCTGCGCGGGCAGCGCGCCGAGGCCGGGGCCGCCGACGCCGAGCGCCGCGCGGCCGCCAACGAGACCCGCGGCGCGCTGCTCTCGGCCGTCGGGCACGACCTGCGCAGCCCGCTGACCTCGATCAAAGCGGCCGCGACCAGCCTGCGCGACGAGCACCTGCCGCTCGGACCGGACGACCGCGCCGAGCTGCTGGCGACCGTCGAGGAGTCCGCGGACCGGCTCACCGGCCTGGTCGACAACCTGCTCGACTCCTCCCGGCTCGCCGCGGGCGCGGTGACCCCGCTGCTGGCCCCGGTCGGTTACGACGAGGTCGCCGCCACCGCGCTCCTCGGCCTGGAGGGCGCCGCCCGGGTCCGTGTCGAGATCGACGAGGACCTGCCCGACGTCCTCGCCGACGCGGGCCTGCTCGACCGGGTGCTCGCCAACGTCGTGGACAACGCGCTGCGGCACGGCGGGACCGAGGTGGTCCTGCGCGCCAGCGCCTACTCCGACCGGGTCGAGCTGCGCGTCGTCGACCGGGGGCGTGGTGTCGCACCGCGCGAGCGTGACGCGCTGTTCGCCGCGTTCCAGCGTCTCGGCGACCGCGACGCGACGTCCGGGCTCGGCCTGGGCCTGTCGGTGGCGCAGGGGCTGACCGTGGTGATGGGCGGCGAGCTGACCGCGGAGGACACCCCGGGCGGCGGTCTCACCGTCGTCGTCTCGCTGCCCGCCGCACCGGTGGGGGTGGCCCGGTGAGCGGGGGCGGGCACGGCGTGCGGGTGCTGGTCGTTGACGACGACCCGCAGATCCTGCGGGCGCTGCGGATCAACCTCACCGCGCACGGCTACACGGTGCTCGTCGCCGCCGACGGCTCGGCCGCGCTGCGGGCGGCCGCGGACGGGCATCCGGACGTCGTCGTCCTCGACCTGGGGCTGCCCGACCTCGACGGCACCGAGGTCGTCGAGGGGCTGCGCGGCTGGAGCACGGTGCCGGTGATCGTGCTGTCCGCGCGCACCGACTCCACCGACAAGGTCCGGGCGCTCGACGCCGGCGCCGACGACTACGTCACCAAGCCGTTCGGGATGTCCGAGCTGCTGGCCCGGCTCCGGGCCGCGGTGCGCCGCGCCGCCGTGTCGACCGTCGACGGCGAGGCCGTCGTGGCCACCGCGGACTTCACCGTCGACCTGGCCGCCAAGACGGTCGCACGCACCGACGGCGCCGAGGTGCACCTGACCCCGACCGAGTGGGGGATCCTGGAGCTGCTGGTGCGCCACCGCGGCAAGCTCGTCGAGCAGAAGCGGCTGCTGCGCGAGGTCTGGGGCCCGCAGTACGGCACCGAGACCCACTACCTGCGGGTCTACCTCGCCCAGCTGCGCCGCAAGCTGGAGCCGGTGCCGTCGCGGCCGAAGTACCTGATCACCGAGGCGGGGATGGGGTACCGGTTCGACGGCTGAGCCGGCCTCAGCGGCCGAAGTCCTGGGTCCAGTACCCGTCGGCCAGGCCGACGCCGATCGTGGTCAGCGAGCAGTCCAGGATGTTCTTCCGGTGCCCGGGGGACTCCATCCAGTCCTGCACGACGGTCGCCGCGTCCGGCTGGCCCATCGCGATGTTCTCCGCACCGGGGGAGCCGTAGCCCGCCGCGGTGATGCGGTCGGCGAAGTCCCGGCCGTCGCGGCTGTCGTGGGCGAAGTAGCCCTGGGCGGCCATGTCCTCGCTGTGGCCCTGGGCGGCCGCGCTGATCCGCGGGTCGGCCCGCAGCGCACCGCAGCCCGCGGCGGCCCGCTCGGCGTTGGTCAGCTCCACGACCCGGGCGAGCTCGCCGGACAGCCCGGTCACGGCGCCCCTCGCCGACGGGACCGCCGGACGGGCCGCGGGGGCCGGCCCGGAGGCGCGGCCGGTGCCGGGCTCGGCGGTGGCGGCCGCGGCGGTGGCCGCCTCGTGCGCGGAGAGCGCGTCGAGCGCGGTCCGGGCGGAGGAGCCCGGGTCGGCCGGGGCGGCGGCGAGCGCACCGCGGACGAGCGCGGCGCCGTCGACCGGGGCGCCGTCACCGGCCGGGGCCGGGGCCGTCGTCGCGTAGGCGGCACCGACCGCCCGGAGCGGCCGGGTGTCGGAGACCGGTCCACCGGGCCGTTCGGCCTCGGGCGAGCCCACTGCCGTGAGCGCCGGTGCGGCGAGCGGGGCGGCCATGGCCAGCACGGCGCCGGCCCCCACCCCGCCGAGCACGGCGCTCGCGGCGCGGGGTGTGCGTCGTCGGGTCACGGACGCGTAACGTACCAGCACTGTGAGTGGCAACACGGATTCGACCGTTCGGCTGATCGCATGGGTCCAGGGGGAGGTGCAGGGCGTCGGTTTCCGCTGGTGGACGCGGTCGCGGGCGCTCGAGCTCGGCCTCGTCGGCCAGGCCCGCAACCTGTCCGACGGCCGGGTCGCGGTGACCGCGGAGGGTGATCGCGCCGCCTGTGACCGTCTGCTGGAGCTGCTGCGCGGCGGGGACACCCCGGGGCGGGTGACGTCGGTGTCGGAGCAGTGGGCTGAGCCGTCCGGCGCATTCTCCGGGTTCGTCGAGGCCTGACCGCTCAGTTCTGTCGGTGCGGGGGTCTACACCTGTGCCCACACCGACACCGGGAGGTCGCGATGCCCGTCCAGATGAACCCGTACCTGCACTTCGAGAACCGGGCGCGGGAGGCGATGGAGTTCTACCGCTCCGTGCTCGGCGGCCAGCTGCAGGTCATGACCTTCGGCGACATGGGCGCCGAGGGCCCCGTCCCCCCGCCGGACGGCGTCATGCACGCCTATCTCGGCACCCCCGACGGCTTCGCCCTGATGGCCTCCGACGGTGACCCGCAGCGCCCGGTGGGGCCGCCGTCGGGCATCTCGGTCAGCCTGTCCGGCGACGACCCGGACAAGCTGCGTGGCTTCTTCGCCGGGCTCGCCGAGGGCGGCGTCGTCGACGTCCCGATGGAGAAGCAGATGTGGGGCGACGAGTTCGGCCAGCTCACCGACCGCTTCGGCGTCCGCTGGCTGGTCAACGCCTCCGCCCCCACCACCTGAGGGTGCGCGGGCGGGCCGTCGGGCACGGCGGCCCGCCCGGCTACCCTGGTCGCCCCCGCGCACCTGGAGATCCCCGCCCGTGCACCTCAAGACGCTGACGATGAAGGGCTTCAAGTCCTTCGCCTCGGCCACCACGCTGCGCCTGGAGCCCGGGATCACCTGCGTCGTCGGGCCGAACGGCTCGGGCAAGTCCAATGTCGTCGACGCGATCAGCTGGGTGCTCGGCGAGCAGGGCGCGAAGGCGCTGCGCGGCGGCAAGATGGAGGACGTGATCTTCGCCGGCACGTCCGGCCGGGCGGCGCTGGGTCGCGCCGAGGTCACCCTCACCATCGACAACTCCGACGGCGCCCTGCCGATCGACTACTCCGAGGTCTCGGTGACCCGCCGGATGTTCCGCGACGGCGCCGGCGAGTACGAGATCAACGGCTCCCGCGCCCGGCTGCTCGACGTGCAGGAGCTGCTCAGCGACTCGGGCATCGGCCGGGAGATGCACGTCATCGTCGGGCAGGGCCAGCTCGACGGGGTGCTGCAGTCCAAGCCGGAGGACCGCCGCTCCTACATCGAGGAGGCCGCCGGGGTCCTCAAGCACCGCAAGCGCAAGGAGAAGGCCCTCCGCAAGCTCGACGCGATGCAGGCCAACCTCACCCGGCTCACCGACCTCACCGCCGAGCTGCGCCGCCAGCTCAAGCCGCTGGGCCGCCAGGCCGAGATCGCCCGCCGCGCCCAGGCCGTGCAGACCGAGCTGCGCGACGCGCGGCTCCGCCTGGCCGCCGACGACTACGTGACCCTGTCCGAGGAGACCCTGCGGGAGGAGGCGTCCCAGGAGCAGGCCCGGCGCCGCCGCGCCGAGGTCGAGGAGCAGCTCGACGTCGCCCGCGGGCGACAGGACGAGCTGGAGACCGCGCTCGCCGCGGACGCGCCGCGGCTGCAGGTCGCCCAGGACACCTGGTACCAGCTCTCCGCACTGGCCGAGCGGCTGCGCGGCACCGTGCGCCTCGCCGAGGAACGCGTCCGCCACCTCACCTCCTCGGCCGAGGCGGGGCGCACCCCCGGCCGCGATCCGGACGAGACCGAGGCCGAGGCCGACGCGGTCGCCGAGCAGGAGGACGAGCTGGTCGCCGCCGTCGCCGACGCCCGGCGCCTGCTCGACGAGGTCGTCACCGAGAAGGCCGAGCGCGAGCGGACCCTCGCCGCCGCCGAACGCGAGCACCTGGCCGCCGTGCGTGCCATCGCCGACCGCCGCGCCGGGATCGCCACCCTCGCCGGGAAGGCCGACGCGCTGCGCTCCGGCGTCGCCGCGACCGCGGAGGAGATCGAGCGGCTGTCCGAGGCGCTCGCCGAGGCGGTCGCCCGCACCGCCGAGGCCGAGGCCGAGCTGGAGACCGCGCGGGAGTCCCTCGGCGTGTCCGGGGACGACGCGGACACCGACGCGGACACCGACGCGCTCGCCGCCCGGGTCGAGCAGGCCGAGGCCGCGCACCGCAGCGCGGCCGAGCGGGTCGCCGAGCTGGTCGCCGCCGAACGCGACGCCGAGCAGCGCCGCGCGCACTGGCGCGCCCGGGTCGACGCCCTGCAGGTCGGCCTGGTCCGCCGCGACGGCACCGGCGCCCTGCTCGACTCCGGCGACGACGGGGTGCTCGGCGCCGTCGCCGAGCTCGTCGAGGTCGAGCCGTCCGGGCGGGCCGCGGTCGCCGCGGCGCTGGGCGAGCTCGCCGAGGGCGTCGCCGTCGCCTCCGTGGTGTCCGCGGCCGAGGCGCTGCGGTCCCTGCGCCGTGGTGACGCGGGCCGGGCCGCGCTGCTCGTCGGCGCCGGGGCCGCGGGAGCCGACCGCTCCGCCGGGCGGGTGCCGGTCCCGGTCCCCGAGGGCGCCCCGCCCGCCGGGCGCTGGGCGGCCGCGCTCGTCACCGCCCCGCCCGCGCTCGCCCCGGCGCTGGGGGAGCTGCTGGCCGGGGTGGTCGTCGTCGACGGCCTGGACGCCGCGGCCACCGCCGTCGGGGCCCGGCCGGGGCTGACCGCGGTCACGACCGAGGGGGACCTGCTCACCGCGCACGCCGCCCGCGGCGGCACCGGCGCAGGGGAGGGCGCGCTGCAGCTGCAGGCCGCCGTCGACGACGCGGTCACCGCCCGCGACGCCGTCGACGCCGAGCTGGAGTCGCTGCGCCCCACCTGCGAGGGCGCCCGCGCCGAGGAGACCGCCCGCGGGGCCGACCTGACCGCGGCCCGCGCCGCCGTCGCGGACGCCGACCGGCGCCGCTCGGCCGCCGCCGCCCAGCTCGGGCGGCTCGAACAGGTCGTCACCTCCGCCCGCGCCGAGGCCCAGCGGCTGCGCGACCGCCGCGACACCGTCGAACGGCGGCGGTCGGACTCGCTGATCGAGCTGGAGGCCGCCGAGCGCCAGCTGTCGCTGGCCTCCGACGCCCCGGTCGACGACGAGCCCGACACCGAGCTGCGCGACGAGGCCGCCGAGCGGGTCGAACAGGTCCGCTCCGAGGAGGTCGAGTGCCGCCTCGCGCTGCGCACCGCCGAGGAGCGGGCCCGCGCCATCGCCGGGCGCGCCGAGACCCTGCGCCGCCAGGCGCACGCTGAGCGCCTCGCCCGGTCCCGGGCCGCCGCCGCCGCCGCCGAACGGGAGCGGGCCTCCGAGGTCGCCCGGCTCGTCGTCGACGCCGGACACGTCGCCGCCGAGCGCATCGAACGCTCCCTGGCCGCCGCCGCCGCCGAGCGCGACGAGATCCAGGCCGCCCGCGCCGAACGGGAGCGGGCCCACACCGAGGCCCGCGACACCACGACGAAGCTCACCGCGCTGCTGGAGAAGCTCACCGACGCCGTCCACCGCGACGAGATGGTGCGCCAGCAGACCCGGATGCGCCTGGAGCAGCTGACCGAGAAGATCCTGGGTGACCACGGCATCGGCGTCGACGACCTCGTCGCCGAGTACGGGCCCGAGGTCCCGGTGCCGCCGTCGGCCGCCGAGACCGCCGAGTACGAGGCCGCACGCGAGCGCGGCGAGCAGGTCTCCGCGCCGCCGCCGGTCCCGTTCGACCGGCCCACCCAGGAGCGCCGTCTCAAGCGCGCCGAGAAGGACCTGTCGCTGCTCGGCAAGGTCAACCCGCTCGCGCTGGAGGAGTTCGCGGCGCTGGAGGAGCGCTACAGGTTCCTGTCCACCCAGCTCGAGGACCTGAAGAACACCCGGCGCGACCTGCTCACCGTCGTCCGCGAGGTCGACGACAAGATCCTCGAGGTCTTCACCACCGCCTACCACGACGTCGCCGCCGAGTTCGAGACCGTGTTCGCGACGCTGTTCCCCGGCGGCGACGGCAGGCTCGTGCTCACCGACCCCGACGACATGCTCACCACCGGCATCGAGGTCGAGGCCCGCCCGCCGGGCAAGAAGGTCAAGCGGCTGTCGCTGCTGTCCGGCGGGGAGCGCTCACTGACCGCGATGGCGCTGCTCGTCGCGATCTTCCGGGCCCGGCCCTCGCCGTTCTACGTGCTCGACGAGATCGAGGCCGCCCTCGACGACGTCAACCTGCGCCGGCTCATCTCGCTGATGGAGGAGCTGCGCACCACCAGCCAGCTCATCGTCATCACCCACCAGAAGCCGACGATGGAGGTCGCCGACGCCCTCTACGGTGTCTCGATGCGCGGCGACGGCATCACCCAGGTCATCTCCCAGCGCCTGCGCCCCGCCTCCTGACCGGCTGACCGGCCCGTCCTGCACGGCGGGCCGGCCGGGCGTGGCAGGGTGGCGTCGTGACCACGCAGACCCTCTGGATCGTCGTCGCGATCGTCGTGGCGGTGTTGCTGATCGCCGTCGTCGCCGGGCTGGTGATCGCCCGCCGACGGCGCATCAGCCTGCGGTCCGACGAGCAGCAGCGCGAGCTCGGGACCGGTACCGACGAGCCACCGCGCACCGGCGGCGGCTACCAGGCCGGGGGCGGGTTCGCGTTCTCCTCCGGGACGGCCACCGCGCCCGAGCGGCCGCGCGCCCCCGGCGACGACGCCCCGACCGCCGCCACACCGACCCCCGCCACCCCGGCCGCGCCGGCGCCGCCCGCCGAGGCCGCCGACGCGCCGACCGCCGACGAGGTCCGGACCCCGCCCGGCGGCACACCCGTCGTCGACGGGGCGACCGAGGCCCGCACCCCGCCCGGGGGCATCCCGGTCAGCACCGCCCCGCCGGTCCCGTCGACCGCGCCGCCCAGCAGCCCGACCGTCCCCACCGAGCAGACCGGGACCGTCACCGGCACCCCGGACGCCCGCGTCATCGACACGGCCGAGGCCAGCAAGGACCCGGCCACCCGCCAGCTCCGCCGCCCCGAGGGCCCCTCCGGGGCCGCCGGGACCGTGGCGCCGCCCGACGGCGGCACCACCGAGCAGATCCCGGCCCCGCCCGCCGCACCCACCGCGAGCGCCCCGACCGAACCGGTCGCACGCCCGGAGGTCGCACCGAGCGCCCCGACCGAGCCGGTCGCGCGTCCGGGGGCGGCGGACCCGCAGGCGCCGGTCGCCCCGGGCGCGCCCACCGAGGAGATCGCACCGGCCGAGGGCCGGATCGGCCGGTTGCGCGGGCGGCTGTCCCGCTCGCGCTCCGGGCTCGGCCAGAGCCTGCTGGGCCTGCTCGGCGCCGGCGACCTCGACGAGGAGTCGTGGGAGGACGTCGAGGCCACCCTGCTGCAGGCCGATCTGGGCCCCGAGACGACCGCGGAGATCGTCGGGAAGCTGCGCGAACAGATCGCGACCCGCGGTGTCCGCACCGCCGAGGCGGCCCGTGCCGCCCTGCGTGACGTGCTCGTCGAGGCCCTCGGCACCGGCCAGGACCGCTCGGTGCACGCGCTGCCGCACGACGGGCGGCCCGCGGTGCTGCTGGTCGTCGGCGTCAACGGCACCGGCAAGACCACCACCACCGGCAAGCTCGCCCGGGTGCTGGTCGCGGGCGGGCACCGGGTGACCCTCGGCGCGGCCGACACCTTCCGGGCCGCCGCCGCCGAGCAGCTCGTCACCTGGGGCGAGCGCTCCGGTGCGGGTGTCGTCCGCGGGCCCGAGGGCGCCGACCCGGCCTCGGTCGCCTTCGACGCCGTCAAGCGCGGCACCGACGACGGGGTGGACGCCGTCCTGCTCGACACCGCGGGCCGGCTGCACACCAAGACCGGCCTGATGGACGAGCTGGGCAAGGTCAAGCGCGTCGTCGAGAAGCAGGCCCGGGTCGACGAGGTCCTGCTCGTCCTCGACGCCACCACCGGCCAGAACGGGCTGACCCAGGCGCGGGTGTTCGGTGAGGTCGTGGACGTCACCGGGGTGGTGCTCACCAAGCTCGACGGCACCGCCAAGGGCGGCATCGTGTTCCGCGTGCAGCGCGAGCTGGGGGTGCCGGTCAAGCTCGTCGGGCTCGGTGAGGGTCCCGACGACCTGGCCCCGTTCGAGCCCACCGCGTTCGTCGAGGCACTGCTCGACTGAGGTCACGGTGCGGGCCGTCGCGGACGGCCCGCACCGTGCGCCACGTCACGAACCGGACCATTCGGATGACCTTCGGTCCTCCGGATCCGGTTGGGTAACCCAACCGTCATCCGGCGCGGCCGCCTGTTAACCGTTACGAAACGGACAGGCGCCGAATGCGAAACACGCGATCACCATTCTTCCTCCCCAGTCAGCCAGATGGACGGACATGGGAGGAACAGTGCCTGCAGAGGCCCTCAACGGCGGAGACACCGCCTGGATCCTGGCGAGCGCCGCGCTCGTGCTGCTCATGACACCGGGGGTCGCGCTGTTCTACGGCGGCCAGGCCCGGTCCAAGAGCGTGCTGAACATGATGATGATGTGCTTCAGCTCGCTGGGCCTCGTCGGTGTCCTCTGGATCCTGTTCGGCTACTCGATGACCTTCGGCCCGGACCTCGGCGGCGGCCTGCTGGGCGACCCGTTCGCCTACTTCGGCCTCACCGCGATCCTGGCGAACGACCAGGCCGCCGAGACGCTGCCGCAGCTGGCCTTCGTCAGCTTCCAGGCGATGTTCGCGATCCTGACGGTCGCGCTGATCGCCGGTGCCGCCGCCGACCGCATGAAGTTCGGCGCGTGGATGCTCTTCTCCGGCCTGTGGGCCGTCCTGGTCTACTTCCCGGTCGCGCACTGGGTCTTCGACCTGGAGCAGGGCTGGATCGCCACCTCGCTGGGCGCGCTCGACTTCGCCGGTGGCACCGCGGTCCACATCAACGCCGGTATGGCCGCCCTGGTCCTCTGCATCATCCTGGGCAAGCGCCGCGGCTGGCCGCGTGAGGCCATGCGCCCGCACAACCTGACCATGGTCATGCTCGGCGCCGGCCTCCTCTGGTTCGGCTGGTTCGGCTTCAACGCCGGGTCCTCCGGTGCCGCCGACTGGGCCGCCGCCTACGCCTTCACCAACACCATCGCCGCCACCGCCGCCGCCATCCTCGGCTGGCTGCTGATCGAGAAGATCCGCTACGGCAAGGCCACCTCGCTCGGCGCCGCCTCCGGCATCGTCGCGGGTCTGGTCGCGATCACCCCGGCCTGCGCCTCGGTCTCCCCGCTGGGCGCGCTCGCCATCGGTGTCCTCGCCGGTGCGCTGTCGGCCTACGCGGTCGGCTGGAAGTACAAGCTCGGCTACGACGACTCGTTCGACGTCGTCGGCGTCCACCTCGTCGCCGGCCTCTGGG
Source organism: Pseudonocardia sp. ICBG1034 (assembly GCF_020131375.1). NCBI lineage: Bacteria > Bacillati > Actinomycetota > Actinomycetes > Pseudonocardiales > Pseudonocardiaceae > Pseudonocardia > Pseudonocardia sp. ICBG1034. The sequence goes on along the minus strand of NZ_JAHLEK010000021.1, from coordinate 199,477 downwards.
GCACCCTGGCCATCGGGTTCTTCGCCACCGACATCGCCCCCGACGAGACCAACGGTCTGTTCTACGGCGGCGGCGTCGACCAGCTCTGGCGCCAGGCCGTGGCCGCGCTCGCCACGCTGGTGTACTGCGGCATCGTGACCGCGATCATCGCCTTCATCGTCAAGGCCACCCTGGGCCTGCGCGTCGAGGACGAGGCCGAGCAGGCCGGCATCGACGAGGCGGAGCACGCCGAGACCGGCTACGAGTTCTCCGGCCTGCGCGGCGGCAGCGGTCTCGGCTCCTCGCCGAAGCCGGCCACCGAGGCGAAGGCCACCCCCGTCGCGAAGCAGGAGGTCTGACCCGTGAAGCTCGTGACCGCCATCGTCAAGCCGTTCGTCCTGGAGGACGTCAAGGGCGCCCTGGAGCAGATCGGCGTGCTCGGTCTGACCATCAGCGAGGTCCAGGGCTACGGCCGCCAGAAGGGCCACACCGAGGTCTACCGGGGCGCGGAGTACTCGGTCGACTTCGTGCCGAAGGTCCGCGTCGAGGTCGTGGTCGACGACGCGCTGCAGGACAAGGTCGTCGACGCGGTCGTCGAGGCCGCCCGCACCGGCAAGATCGGTGACGGCAAGGTCTGGGTGACCCCGGTCGAGACCGTGGTCCGCGTCCGCACCGGAGAACGCGGCGCCGACGCCATCTGACCGACGGTCCCTCGCGACGGCCCGTCGTGCTCCCCTCCCGGAGTGCGGCGGGCCGTCCGCCGTCCGGACTCGAATCGGACATCACGGCATGTATGCGGTCGACTACTCGAACGAACAGGAAGCGGGTGGCGCGGGGCGATGACGGTCCTCGGGTCGGGCGAAGCGGCGGACCTGGTCAAGGCGAAATCGGTCCTCCTGGAATCCAACGGCCGGCACCACCACGGTCCGGAGGCGTTGCGGGCCGCGCTGGTCGACCTGCACGACTTCTGGCTCTCCTCCCGGTGCGCGGCACTCGGGGTCGGCGGTGAGGGCAGCGGGACGGCGCTGGCGGCCGTCGGTGCGCTCGGCCGGCGCGAGCTGTGCCCCTGGTCCGACCTCGACCTCGTGCTCCTGCACGACGGCCGGACCGACGTCGACGCGCTCGCGGAGAAGCTCTGGTACCCGCTCTGGGACGCCGGGATCGGGCTCGACCACTCGGTGCGCACCCCCGGACAGGCCGTGCAGATCGCGGCGACCGACCTGCGGGCTGCCCTCGGGCTGCTGGAGCTGCGGCACGTCGCCGGGGACGCGACGCTCACCGCCAAGGTCCGCGACGCCGTCCGCGCGGCCTGGCGGGCCGGGATGCGCAGCCGCTTCGACGAGATCGTCGACACCACCACCGAACGCTGGCGGCGCAACGGCGACGTCGCCCACCGCATCGAGCCGGACCTGAAGAGCGGCCACGGCGGCCTGCGGGACGTGCAGCTGCTCGACGCCCTGGCCACCGCCCAGCTCGTCGACCGGCCGGGACCCGACGTCGTCGCCGCCCGTGCGCTGCTGCTGGACGTGCGCACCGAGCTGCACCGGCTCTCCGGCCGGGCCCGCGACGTCCTGCGCGCCCAGGAGGCCGACGACATCGCCACGATCCTCGACGTCGGGGACCGTTTCGACCTGGCCCGCGCCCTGTCGGGTGCGGCCCGCGCGGTCGCCTTCGCGGCCGAGGTAGGGCTGCGCCAGGCCCGCAACGCGCTGCCCCGCCGGGGGCTCGCCGCGCTCCGCCGCCCGCCGGTGCGCAGGCCGCTGGACTCCGGCGTCGTCGAGCACGCGGGGGAGGTCGGGCTCGCCCGCGACGCGTCCGCGGCGAAGGATCCGGCCCTGGTCCTGCGGGTCGCCGCCACCGCCGCCCGCACCGGGCTGCCGATCTCCGCGGGCACTCTGTCCCGGCTCGCCGACACCGCCCCGGAGCTGCGCGCACCGTGGCCGCGGACCGCGCTGGCCGAGCTGCTCGCCCTGCTCGGGACCGGCAAGGCCGCCGTCGCGGTGATCGAGTCGCTGGACCGCACCGGGCTGTGGGGGCGGCTGTTCCCCGAGTGGGGCGCCGTCCGCGACCTGCCGCCCCGGGACCGCACGCACGTCTGGACCGTCGACCGCCACCTCGTCGAGGTCTGTGCCGAGGCCGCCCGGCTCACCACCCGGGTCGCGCGCCCGGACCTGCTGCTGGTCGGCGCGCTGCTGCACGACATCGGCAAGGGCCGCGGCGGTGACCACTCGGTGGTGGGGGAGTCGCTGGTCCGCCAGATCGGCGAGCGGCTCGGGCTGCGCGAGGGCGACCTCGTGCTGCTCGCGGCGATGGTGCGTCACCACCTGCTGCTGCCGCACACCGCGACCCGTCGCGACCCGGAGGACCCGGCGACGGTGTCGCGGGTGCTCGAGACGCTGCGCGAGGCGGTCGCACCGACCGGCCGGGGCGACGCCGACGTGGCGCTGCTCCTCGAGCTGCTCGGCGCGCTGGCCGAGGCCGACTCGCTCGGCACCGGGCCCGGCGTCTGGAGCCCGTGGCGGCGCACCCTGATCCAGGGGCTGGCCGGGCGCTGCCTGTCCGCGCTCGACGGCCGTCCGTTCGTCGAGCCCGGCCCGCCGGACCCGGCCCACCGGGAGATGGTCGACGCCGTCACGGTGGCGGGGGAGCCGCAGGTCCGCTTCGCGGGCGACGGCGACGTCGCGTCGGTCACCGTCGCGCTGCCGGACGGGCGCGGGGTGCTGTCGGCCGTCGCCGGGGTGCTCGCCCTGCACTCGCTGCAGGTGCACACCGCCGACGTGAACGTGTCCGACGGGGTCGCGGTCGAGACGTTCGCGGTGACCCCGCGGTTCGGCGGCCTGCCCGACCCGGCGCTGGTCCGCTCCGACCTGGTGCGGGTGCGCGCCGGGTCGCTGGACCTGGTGCAGGCGCTCGCCCGCAAGGAACGCGACTACGCGCCGTCGACGCCGGAGGTGGAACGGACCGCCCCGCCGCGGGTGCTGTGGTTCGACGACGAGGCTACCGGCGCGGTCGTGCTGGAGCTGCGCGGCACCGACCGCATCGGGCTGCTCCACCACGTCACCGCCGCCCTCGAACGGACCGGGGTCGACCTCGTCTGGGCCCGGGTCGAGACCCTCGGCGCCTCGGTCGTCGACTCCTTCGGCATCGGTGGGTCCCCGGACCTGTCGGCCCGCAGCGAGATCGAGAAGGCGGTCCTCACGGTGGCCGCCGGGCGCGGGGAGGCCCGACCGACGACGTGACGCAGGTCGTGTCGCCTTGCAACAGCGGCGGCCCGGCGACGATCATGCTCGTCGCCGGTGCGGGCCCGCCCGGTGCAGCGTGCGACGAGGAGTGTCGACGTGGACACCGGGAACACCGCCTACCTGCTCGGCAGTGCCGCCCTGGTCATGCTCATGACCCCGGGGCTGGCGCTGTTCTACGGCGGCATGGTCCGCGCCAAGAGCGTGCTCAACATGATGATGATGAGCATCGTCTGCCTCGGCGTGATCGGGCTCGTCTGGGTCGTGTTCGGGTTCTCGCTGGCCTTCGGTGACTCGCACGGCGGGGTGATCGGCGGGTTCGGGCTGGCCGGGATCACCGACCCGAACGCGCTGGTCGGCGACGTGCCGGTGCAGGCGTTCGCGATGTTCCAGCTGATGTTCGCCGTGATCACCGGGGCCCTGGTGTCCGGCGCCGTCGCCGACCGGGCCCGCTTCCGGGCGTGGACGCTGTTCGTCGCGGTCTGGGTGGTCGTGGTCTACATCCCGCTGGCGCACTGGACCTTCGCCGTCGACGGAGCGGTGTCGCAGCGTGGCGGCTGGCTGGTCAACACCGTCGGCGCCCTCGACTTCGCGGGCGGCGCCGCGGTCGAGGTGAACTCCGGCGCCTCGGCGCTCGCGCTCGCGCTGGTCCTCGGCGCCCGCCGTGGCTGGCCGCGCGAGCCGATGCGCCCGCACAACCTGCCGCTGGTGCTGCTCGGGGCGGGCCTGCTGTGGTTCGGCTGGTTCGGGTTCAACGCCGGGTCCGCGCTCGCCGCCGGGGCCACCGCGGCCAACGCCTTCGTCACCACGATGACCGCCGCGTCCGCCGCCGTCGTCGCGTGGCTGATCCTGGAGGACCGGCTCGACGGCCGTCCGACCAGCCTGGGGGCCGCCTCGGCCGCCGTCGCCGGGCTGGTCGCGATCACCCCGGCCTGCGGCTACGTCGACACCTGGGGTGCGCTGGCGATCGGCGTGCTCGCGGGACTGCTGTGCCAGCTCGCGATCCGGCTGAAGTACCGGTTCGGTTACGACGACTCGCTCGACGTCGTCGCGATCCACGGGATCGGCGGAGTCATCGGCATGCTGATGCTGGGTCTCGTCGCGACCGACGCGGTCAACCCGGCGGGCGCCGACGGCCTGTTCTACGGCGGCGGCCCCGCCCAGCTGGGCAGACAGGCGCTGTCGGTGCTGGTCGCGGCGGTCTGGGCGTTCGGGATGACGGCGCTGATCGCCTGGGTGGTGTCGCGGACGATCGGCTTCCGCGCCGCCCCCGACGACGAGCACGGCGGCATCGACGAGGCCGAGCACGCCGAGACCGCGTACGAGTTCAGCACGATGCGCACGGCGGGCCGCGGGCCGGCCGGGCGGATCACCGAGGAGGGGGACCGATGAAGCTGGTGACCGCGATCGTCAAGCCGTTCGTCCTGGGCGACGTCAAGGACGCGCTCGAGGGGCTCGGGGTGCTGGGCCTGACGACCTCGGAGGTCCAGGGCTTCGGCCGCCAGAAGGGTCACACCGAGGTCTACCGGGGCGCGGAGTACTCGGTCGACTTCGTCCCGAAGGTCAAGGTCGAGGTCGTCGTCGACGACGATCAGGCCGACCGGGTCGTGCAGGCGGTCGTCGACGCCGCGCACACCGGCCGGATCGGCGACGGCAAGGTCTGGGTCGTCCCGGTGGAGAACGTCGTCCGCGTCCGGACCGGGGAGCGCGGCACCGACGCCCTGTAGCCCTGCGGCCGACCGGGTGATCATCGCCGGCCCCGCCGCCCCGGCCCACCCGGCGCCCGCCCCACCCGCACCGGGGCGTTGATCAGCGCGTTCGCGCCCCGCGGAGGGCGGGAACGTGCGACTCGCGGCCTGGCGGACCGGGCCGGGGACGGTCCGCGGCGGGCCGGACACACCGGGTGATCGGAACGATCCGGGCGACCGGACCGTTTCACCACACATGACCACCGCCCGTGCCGTGCCGACCGGCGCCGTCCCGCCGACCCGCGACACCGAGCACCGCCCCACCGAGCACCGCCCCACCGATCCCGACGGCGCCGGCGTGCCCGTTCGCCCCGGCCCGCCGTCCGACGACGGCCCGGCGGCGCCACTGGTCGTCGTCCTGCCGGGACGGTCGCTGCTGCTGGTCGCGGGCCTGCCGGGGGCGGGCAAGACCACGCTGCTCGCCGGGCTCGACGCCCCGGCGGGCACCCGGGTCCTCGACTCCGGGGCCACCCGGGCCGTGCTCGCACGGCTGCTCCCGGCCGCGACGCCGTATCCGGCCTACCGGTGGCTGACCCACCTGACCCACCGGGCGTCGGTGGTCACCGCGGCCCTCGGCCCCGCGGACACCGTCGTGGTCCACCTGCCGGCGACCGCGCCCCGGGTGCGTGCCGCGGTCCGCACGCTGGCCCGGCTCGGCGGCCGCGCACCGCACCTGCTGTGGCTCGACACCGCCCCCGACCAGGCACTCGACGGCCAGCACGCTCGCGGACGGGTGGTCCGGTCGCGACCGTTCGCGGTGCACGCGCGGCGTGCCCGGGACACCGCCGACGCCCTGCGGGCGGGCACCGAGACCGGCTGGGCCTCGGTCCGTCGCACGGATCGCTCCGGTGCCCGTGGGGGACTGGCGCTGGCCAAGTAGGCTGGTAAGGGTGTTCGACTCCCTCTCCGAGCGGCTCGGATCCACGCTGCGCGACCTGCGCGGCAAGGGCCGGCTCTCCGACGCCGACATCGACGCCACCGCGCGCGAGATCCGGATCGCGCTGCTGGAGGCGGACGTCGCCCTGCCGGTGGTGCGCGGGTTCATCACGCGTATCAAGGACCGGGCCAAGGGGGCGGAGGTCTCCCAGGCCCTGAACCCGGCCCAGCAGGTCGTCAAGATCGTCAACGAGGAGCTCGTCGCGATCCTCGGCGGCGAGACGCGGCGGCTGCACCTGGCCAAGGAACCGCCGACGGTCATCATGCTGGCGGGTCTGCAGGGTGCCGGTAAGACGACCCTGGCCGGCAAGCTCGCGCGCTGGCTCCGGGGGCAGGGGCACACCCCGCTTCTCGTGGCCTGTGACCTGCAGCGTCCCAACGCGGTCAACCAGCTGCAGATCGTCGGTGAGCGCGCCGGTGTCCCGACCTACGCGCCGCACCCCGGCGCCACCGGCTCCGGTGAGCTCCCCGAGGGCCCCGGCGACCCGGTCGGCGTCGCCCGCGACGGCATCGCGCACGCCCGCGACAAGCAGTACGACGTGGTCGTCGTCGACACCGCGGGACGCCTCGGCGTCGACGAGGAGCTGATGCGCCAGGCGTCCGACATCCGGGACGCGGTGCAGCCCGACGAGGTCCTGTTCGTCGTCGACGCGATGATCGGTCAGGACGCCGTGGCCACGGCCGAGGCGTTCCGCGACGGCGTCGGCTTCACCGGTGTCGTGCTCACCAAGCTCGACGGCGACGCCCGCGGCGGTGCCGCGCTGAGCGTCCGCGAGGTCACCGGCCAGCCGATCCTCTTCGCCTCCAACGGCGAGAAGCTCGAGGACTTCGACGTCTTCCACCCCGACCGGATGTCCTCGCGCATCCTCGGGATGGGCGACCTGCTCACCCTCATCGAGCAGGCCGAGCAGGTCTTCGACGCCGAGCAGTCCGCGGCCGCCGCCGCGAAGATCAGCTCCGGTGAGCTGTCCCTGGAGGACTTCCTCCAGCAGATGCTGCAGCTGCGCAAGATGGGGCCGATCGGCAACATCCTGAACATGCTCCCGGGGATGAACTCCGGGCAGGCGAAGGCCGCGCTCGAGCAGGTCGACGACCGTCAGATCGACCGCCTGCAGGCCATCATCCGCGGTATGACCCCCGCCGAGCGGGAGGACCCGAAGATCATCAACGCGTCGCGCCGCCAGCGCATCGCGACCGGGTCCGGTGTGTCGGTCTCCGACGTGAACGACCTGGTCAACCGCTTCTTCGAGGCCCGCAAGATGATGAAGCAGATGGCCGGCCAGTTCGGCTTCGGCGGCGGCGGGCGCAGCGCGACCAAGAAGGTCCCGAAGAACCCGCGCAAGGCCCGGCAGGCCAAGAAGGGCCGGCGCAGCGGCAACCCCGCGAACCGTGCCGCGGCCGGTGCGCCGGACCTGTCGAACCTGCCGCCGAGCCTGCAGCAGCTCCCGCCCGGACTGGGCAACCTCGACCAGCTGCCGCCCGGGTTCGACCCGTCGAAGCTGAACTTCGGGAAGAAGAAGTAGCTAGGGTCGCCACCCATGACCGATCTTCCGGCCGCGGGGTGGCGGCTCCGCGGAACGCTGCTGGGCCCCGACGGTGCCGCGGGCGCCGACCTGTACGTCGACGGCTCCGGGCGGGTCAGCCCGGAGCCGCTGCCCGGAGCGGAGGACCTGGTCGCCGACGGCTGGATCGTCCCCGGCCTGGTCGACGCGCACTGCCACGTCGGGCTCGGCCCGGATGGCCCGGTCACCGACCTGGAGGAGTGCGCGGCGCAGGCCCGCACCGACCGCGACGCGGGCACCCTGCTGCTGCGCGACTGCGGGTCCCCGGTCGACACCTCGCCGCTGCAGGCCCGCGAGGACCTGCCCGAGATCATCCGGGCCGGGCGGCACGTCGCCCGCCCGAAGCGCTACATCCCCGGGCTCGCAGCCGAGCTCGACGACCCGCGCCTGCTCGTCGACGAGGTCCGGGCCCAGGCGGCCCGCGGCGACGGCTGGGTGAAGCTCGTGGGGGACTGGATCGACCGCGCGGCGGGCCCCGACGACGCCGACCTCGCCCCGCTCTGGCCGGACGAGGTGCTCGCCGAGGCCGTCGACGCGGCGCACCAGGCCGGCGCCCGCGTCACCGCGCACGTCTTCGGCACCGAGGCGCTGCCCGGGCTGATCCGGTCCGGGATCGACTGCATCGAGCACGGCACCGGGCTCTCCGACGAGCTCATCGAGGAGATGGCCGCCCGCGGCACCGCCCTGGTGCCGACCCTGATCAACGTCGAGACCTTCCCCGGGATCGCCGAGAAGGCGACGCGCTACCCCCGCTACGCCGCCCACATGCGCGACCTGCACGCCCACGCCTGGGAGACCGTCGGGCGCGCGATCGAGGCCGGGGTCCCGGTCTACGCGGGCACCGACGCCGGCGGCGGCATCCGGCACGGCCGCATCGCCGACGAGATCGCCGAGCTGGCCCGCGCCGGGCACCCGGACCCGATCGGCGCCGCGAGCTGGGCCGCGCGGTCCTGGCTGGGCCGTCCGGCGGGTCCGCTGCCCGGTGCGCCGGCCGACCTGGTCGTGTACGACCGCGATCCGCGGGGGGATCTCGGCGTGCTGCGGGCCCCGTCGGTGGTCCTGATCCGCGGACGTCGGGTATCAACGGGGGCATGAGCAGTTCGCCCGGTTCGCCGCCGGGACCGCCCGGAGCCTCCGCCGACGACCCGGCCGGCTCCACCCCGTCCGACGCCGCCGGTCCGCCGCCCGCCGGGTGGCCGCCCGCGGGGTGGCCGGGCGGGCCGGCGCAGTACGGCCCTGCCGGGCCCGGGCAGTACGGCCCGGGTGGTCCGGCGACCCACGGTCCTGGCGCGCCGTACGGTCCGCCGCCGCGGCGCGGGCTGTTCGGGATCGAGCCGTCGCCGCCCCCGCCGCGACCGTTCCGCGGACTGCTCGCCTTCCTGGTCGTCGAGATCGTGTTCCTCGGCTCGTCGTTCCTGCTGGCGCTGGGCCTGGGGGAGGTCGACTCCGCGCAGGAGGTCCTGCTCGCGATCGTCGTCCCGACGATCCTGGCCGCGCTCACCTGCGTCGTCTGGACCCGGGTGTTCGGCAGCGGGCCCGTGGCCGACCTGGGCCTGCGGTTCCGCTGGGAGGACGTCGGCATCGGGCTGCTGATCGGTGTCGCCGGGCTGTTCGTGACGATCCCGGCCGCGCTGGCCTACCTCTACCTGGTCGGCCCGGACCTGACGACCTCGGTCGGCGTCGCCTTCGAGGGCATCCGCACGACGTGGCCGGTCGCGCTGGCCGTGATGGTCGGCGTCGTGGTGGTCGCCCCGGTCTGCGAGGAGATCGTCTACCGCGGCCTGCTGTGGAACGCCATCGCGCACTGGGTCGGCAACCGCTGGGTCGTGTTCGTGCTGACCACGGCGGTGTTCGCGCTGGCCCACCTGGAGTTCCTGCGCGCGCCGCTGCTGTTCGTCGTCGCCCTGCCGCTGGGGGTCGCACGGCTGCTGACCGGCCGCGTCACGGCCGGGATCGTGGCGCACGCGGTCAACAACTTCCTGCCCGGGCTGGCCCTGGCCCTCATGCTGGTCGGGGCCTTTCCCGCGGTCTGAACGACGTCTGGCAGAATGGCCGATCGGGTCCGTGGCCGGCCCTCTACCTGCCACGGCCGACACCTACGAGTGAGCGAGCCCGTAACCCCACGCGAGGCCGGCTGACTCATCGCAGCACGAATCGACATTCGCGAGGAGCACCACAGCGTGGCCGTCAAGATCAAGCTGATGCGTCTGGGCAAGATCCGTCAGCCGTACTACCGCGTCGTCGTCGCGGACTCCCGTACGCGCCGCAACGGCCGGGCCATCGAGACGATCGGCAAGTACCACCCGAAGAACGAGCCGAGCCTGATCGAGATCGACTCGGACCGTGCGCAGTACTGGCTGGGTGTCGGCGCGCAGCCGACCGAGTCGGTGCAGAACCTGCTCGAGATCACCGGCGACTGGCAGAAGTTCAAGGGTCTGCCGGGCACCGAGGGCACCCTGAAGCCGCAGGTCGAGAAGGTCGACAAGCTGGCCCGCTTCAACGAGGCGCTGGCGGCGGCGAACGAGGAGCCGACCACCGCGGCCACCACCCCGAAGAAGAAGGGTGGCGACCGCGTCGGCAAGACCGCTGACGCCGCCCCGGCCGAGGCCGCGACGAAGAGCGACGACGTCGCCGACGCGACCAAGGACGCGGCCGAGCCGGCCACCGAGTCGACCCAGTCGTGACTCTCATGGCGGACGCGCTCGAGCACCTCGTGCGCGGCATCGTCGACCACCCCGACGACGTCCGGGTGGACCTGGTCACCGGGCGTCGCGGTCGGATCCTCGAGGTCCGGGTGCACCCCGACGACCTCGGCAAGGTGATCGGCCGGGGTGGCCGCACCGCCACCGCCCTGCGCAACGTCATCGGTGGTGTGGGCGGTCGCGGCGTGCGCGTCGACGTCGTCGACACCGACCGGTGACGAGCTCCGCACCCGACGACGCCGGCCAGGTCCTGGTCGGCGTCGTCGTACGTGTGCACGGTCTGCGCGGCGAGGTCGTCGTCGAGCCCCGCACCGACGCACCGGCGGAGCGGTTCGCGCCCGGTGCCGTCCTGCAGGGCCACCGGCCCCGCGCCGCGGGCCCCGGGCCGCTCACCGTCACCGGTGCGCGCGCCCACTCGGGCCGCTGGCTCGTGCTCTTCGAGGGCGTCGCCGACCGCGACGCCGCCGAGGCCCTGCGCGGGGTCCAGCTCCGGCTGCCGACCTCCGCGCTCGCCGAGCCGGAGGACCCGGAGGAGTTCCACGTCCACCAGCTGACCGGTCTGCGGGCCGAGCTGGTCGACGGGACCGAGGCGGGCACCGTCACCGACGTCGTCCACGGCCCCGGCGGGTCCCTGCTGGTCGTCCGGCGGCCGGCCGGGCACGAGGCACTCGTCCCGTTCGTCGGGGCGATCGTGCCCACCGTCGATGTGGCGGGTGGGCGCGTGGTCCTCGACCCGCCCGACGGTCTGCTCGACCCGGAGGACTGATCCCGGCCCGGCACCCCGTGGTGCCGGGCCGTTCTCGTGGTCGCAGTGTCAATCAGAGTTGACATCGTCGGGGTGTCAACCTATGTTGACAGTCATGAGTGATGCGACGGCGGTGGCCGCGGCGGCGTCCAGCACGGATCCGGCCGTGGGGCTACGGGCGGTGGTGGCCCTGCGCGAGCTGCAGGAGTCCCTGGAGGAGCTGCAGGTCACCAGCGCTCGCAACCAGGGCTGGTCCTGGCAGCAGATCGCCGACGCACTGCGGATCAGCCGGCAGGCGGTGCACAAGAAGTACCGCCGGCTCGGCCTGTAGAGGGGAGACGCACGTGTTCGCACGGTTCACCGGCGAGGCCCGCAGGGTCGTCGTCCTGGCCCAGGAGATCGCACGGACGAGGCACGCGGGGCGGATCGGGCCGGAGCACCTGCTGCTCGGGGTCCTGCGCAGCCCCGGCACGCCGGGGGAGGAGCTCCTCGCCGCGGCCGGGATCGACGCCCGCGCCGTCATCGAGGAGCTCGACCGGGCGGACGGCGTCCCCGATCGCGACGCCGACGCCCTCGCCACCCTGGGCATCGACCTCGACGCCGTCCGGAGCGCGGTGGAGGCGGGCTTCGGGCCCGGCGCGCTCGACCGTCCGCGGCGCGGACGGTGGCGGGCCGGGCACATCCCGTTCGAGCGGTCCTCGAAGAAGGCCCTCGAGCTGGCGCTGCGCGAGGCGATCCGGCTCGGCGACCGGTCGATCGGGACCGAGCACGTCCTGCTCGGGCTGCTGCACCCGGACACCGCGGCCTCGCAGGTGCTCGACCGGCACGGGATGACGCTGTACGGGACCCGGCGCGCCGTCGAGCGACGGCGGCCCCGCCGGGCGGGCTGAGCCGGGCCCGGTCGGCGGCCCGCTCGTCGGTTCAGTCATCGGAGCGGTCCGGGTCGTCCGGGTCCTCGGTCGGGTCCACCCGGGTCTCCGCCGAGCGCACCCCGTCGGTCTCCGACAGCGCGGCGGCCAGGCCGGGCAGGTCGCCCCGGCCGTCGAGACGCAGGGTCAGCGCCGCGACCCGGACGCCGTCGGCGGCCACCGAGCCGCGGTGCACGGCCACCCCCGCCACCGAGAACCCGGCCGCGGTGCAGCGCTCCAGGACCCCGCGCAGGACGCCGTAGCCGTCGTCGTAGCGGATCCGCAGCACCGGCGGGCGGCGACGGTGCCGCCGCACCACCCGCGCGACCGGCTGCAGGCCCCGGGTCACCAGGAAGTGCGCCGCCGTCGCCAGGACGGCCAGCGGGGCCAGGCCCGCACCGCACGCCGTCCCGACCGCGGCGGCCAGCCAGATCGTGGCCGCGGTGGTGAGCCCGCGCACGACGTCCTGCCTGACGAAGATCAGCCCGGCACCGATGAACCCGATCCCCGACACGATCTGGGCCGCGATCCGGGACGGGTCCAGTGCGACGTGCTCGGTCGCGAGCAGGTCGGCGAAGCCGTACTTCGAGATGACCATGAACACCGCCGCGCCGACGCCGACCAGCACGTGCGTGCGCAGACCGGCGCTCTTCGCGCCGGCCTCGCGCTCCAGGCCGATCGCCGTCGTCAGGAGCAGGGCGAGCAGCACCGGCGGCAGCAGGCTCCACTGCGCCGCCGTCGACCAGAGTGGCTCGGCCCAGGATTCCGACATCGCCTGACCTCCTTCTGCACGGGGGGACGGGCGCCTGCGACGATCCGCGCCGTGCGGATCGACGTCGTCACCATCTTCCCGTCCTACCTGCAGCCGTTGCGCGAGGCACTGCTGGGGCGGGCGATCGACCGTGGGCTGCTCGAGGTCGCCGTGCACGACCTGCGGGACTGGACCCACGACGTGCACCAGGCCGTGGACGACTCCCCGTACGGCGGCGGCCCGGGCATGGTGATGCGCCCCCAGGTGTGGGGCGAGGCCCTCGACGACGTGCTGGCCACCCCCGACCCGTCCGCCCGGCTGGTCGTCCCGACCCCGGCCGGACGGCCGTTCACCCAGGCCACCGCACACGCCTGGGCGGCCGAGGAGCGGCTGGTGTTCGCCTGCGGCCGCTACGAGGGCATCGACGAGCGCGTGCTGCTCGACGCCCGGGCCCGCGGCATCACCGTCGACGAGGTGTCGATCGGCGACTACGTGCTCGTCGGCGGGGAGGTCGCCGTGCTCGTGATGGTCGAGGCCGTCGCCCGGCTGCTGCCCGGGGTGCTGGGCAACCCGCGCTCGGCCGCCGAGGACTCCTTCTCCGACGGGCTGCTGGAGGGCCCGTCCTACACCCGTCCCGAGGTGTGGCGGGACCTGGCCGTGCCGGACGTGCTCCGCGGCGGCAACCACGCCGCGATCGCCCGCTGGCGGCGCGACCGGGCCCTGGAGCGGACCCGGGACCGGCGCCCCGACCTGCTCGACGCGCTCGGGCCGGACGCCCTGGACGCCGCCGACCGCGCCGTGCTCGCCGCCCGGCGCCCCGACGACGACGCCGACGCCCCCACCGCCTGAGCGTTCCCGCCGGTGGGCGTCCCCGGCCCGGCTCCGGGGCCGGCGCGGGGGACCGTTCCGCCGTCGCCCGGCGGGCCCCCACCGGCGACCGGCGGTGCCCGGTCCGTCCGGTACGACCGGGCCCGCGGAGCCGCTCCGGAGGCCCTCGCGCCACCGGGTGTCCGGAGCGATCTGCCCGTCTGGCACTATGGACGGGTTGCCAGCGCCGCGTGTGGTGCCCGGTGACGGTCACGTGTGCCCCCGGTCCCGCCGGTGGCGCCGGCCGTACCGAGCCCGCCACGTGAGGAGCGTCGTCGCCGTACGGCACGACCGCCCCGTGGCCCGGGCGCGATCCCGGATCGACCCGGGACCGGCACCGCACGACCCGCACGAACGACACACGAGGACGGACCGTCGACATGAACACCCTGGACGCACTGGACGCGGAGACCCTGCGCTCCGACATCCCGAACTTCCGGCCCGGGGACACCCTCAAGGTGCACGTGAAGGTCATCGAGGGCAACCGCACCCGTACTCAGATCTTCCAGGGCGTCGTCATCCGCCGCCACGGCTCGGGTGCCCGCGAGACCTTCACCGTCCGCAAGATCTCGTTCGGCGTCGGCGTCGAGCGCACCTTCCCGGTGCACACGCCGAACATCGAGAAGATCGAGGTCGCCACCCGCGGTGACGTCCGCCGGGCGAAGCTGTACTACCTCCGCGACCTCCGCGGCAAGGCCGCGAAGATCAAGGAGCGCCGGGAGACCACCGCGTCCTGACCGTCACCCTGTCGTGACGGACCGGTGACGTAATCTCGACGCGTGGCCTTCCCCGAGCTCCCCGACGACCGCCGGGCCCGCCCCCGGCGGTATCGCGGCAGCGATGTTCCCGAGCGCCCCGGTCGGCGGCGGGCCCCCGAGGACCCGCCGCCCGCCGGTGGTGAACCGGGCGGTGACGAGCAGCAGTGGCTGCTCGGCACCGCGCTGCAGCACGGGGTGCCGGCCCGGGACGGCTCCGCGGACGGTGAGCCCGAGGGCGCACCGCGCGGGGTCCGTACCCGGCACGCGGGCCCGGGGGACGGCGCCGACGAGGCCCGTCCCCGCGGGCGTCGCTACCGCAACGGTTTCGACGAACTCGCCGCCGGACGTTCCGGGCGGCACGGCGTCGACGCGGGCGGCCCGCTCCCCGAGGAGCGGCCCGCCCCGGCCACCGAGGGCCCGGACACGCTGCGGGCCCGCTACGCGGCCCGGCTGAACCGGCCCGACGGCTCCGAACCCGGCGCCGCACCGAACGGCAGGCCGTGGCCGCCGTCCGGCAGCCGTCCGGAGCAGGCCCCGGACCCCCGTCGTCCGGCGCCGTCGGCCGGGCGCCCCGAGGGCACCGGACGTCACGGCGTCCGCCCGGGCCCCGACCAGCCCGCCCCCGACCAGCTCGTCCCCGACGGCAGGGCCGGTCGCCGGGCCTCGGGGTTCGACCCGTCCGCCGCACCCTCCCTCCGTGGCCCCGACGCGCCCCGGCGCAACGGCCGGCCCCCCGCCGCCCCCGGCTTCGGCCCCTCCGGTCCCGCGCCCGGCGCCCCCGACGGCCACACCCCCCGCGGCCACGGTGTCGACGGCTACCCGGCGGACGGTCGTGCGCCCGAGGGCCGCGGGCCCGACGGGTACGCGACCGAGGGCTACGGCCGCCCCGGCCCGCGCGGTCGCGCCTCCGGCCGTCCGCCCGTCCGCGGCCCGGCCGCCGAGTACTCCGACGGCGCCCGCCCGGAGTCACGCCCCGACGGTGGTGTCCCCGGTCGCCGGCCCGTCGGCCCGCCCGTCGACGGTGCCGCACCGACGACCCGCCGTCCCGTCCCACCGGACGCCGACGGGGCCCCGACCACCCGTCGCCCGGCCCCGCCGGATCCCGACGCCGCCGCGACCACGCGTCGCCGGGTGCCTCCGGAGGCCGACCCGCGGCGTGCCCGCGCGGCCGCCGCCCCGGTCGGCGACGACGTCGACGCCGACCCCGGGACCGTCGCCGTCCCGTATCCCGGCGCCGACGCGCCGGCGCGGCCCCCGCGCCGCCGTCGCCCGGCAGCCGCCCCGGCGGAACATGCAGAGGACCCCGACGACATCCCCGCCGACCCGCAGGACGCGACGGACGAGCCGGAGCGCGCCACCGGTGGCCGCGCCGCGCGCCGCAGCGGCCCCGTCGGCGTCGGCGGCCGGATCGCCGCCCTGACCGGGCGCGGCTCCGCCGCGGCCGCGGCGGGCGAGGAGAAGCCCAAGACGGCGTTCTGGAAGGAGATCCTGCTCCTGGCCGGGGTCGCCATCCTGCTGACGGTCCTCATCCAGACCTTCCTCGCGAAGGTCTACGTCATCCCGTCGGGCTCGATGGAGACGACGCTGCACGGCTGCACCGGCTGCAACAACGACCGCGTGCTCGTCGACAAGGTCACCTACAACTTCACCGACATCACCCCGGGTGACATCGTCGTGTTCCGCGGCACCGACGGCTGGGCCAGCGAGACCTACAGCGGCGAGGGCAGCGAGAACCCGCTGCTCAAGGGCCTGCAGTCGCTCGGCTCGCTGGTCGGCATCGCCCCGCCCGACGAGAAGGACTTCGTCAAGCGGGTGATCGCCGTCGGCGGCCAGACCGTCTCCTGCTGCGATGCGCTGAACCAGGTCGTCGTCGACGGGCAGCCGCTGGAGGAGCCCTACATCTACTACCTGCCCGAGGCGGGTCCGGCCCGGCAGATCCCGTTCGGCCCGATCACGGTCCCCGAGGGCCAGTACTGGATGATGGGTGACTCGCGGAACAACTCCGCGGACTCCCGGGCGGCCGGGCACGGACCCATCCCCGAGGCCAACATCATCGGCAAGGTCCGGCTGATCGTGCTGCCCTTCGATCGGTTCGGCTGGGTCAGCGCGGTCGACCCGCAGACCACCGCCGAGGCGGCCGGCCTCCCGGGGCTGCCCGGCGGGCTGCCGCTGGCGCTGGGGATCCTGGGGACCCTGCCGCTCGCGGCCGGCCGGCGACGCGCTCTGCTCGCCCGTGCCGAGACCGAGCGGTTCCTGCCCGCGACGCGCCCCCCGCACGGGTGGCGCCGGAGAGCCTGACCGGGAGCACCGTGCCGGTTCCGCCCAGCCGCGCCCGTCCCACCGGACGGCCGCGTGCCCGCCGACGGCCCGTACGGGTCCTGCCCGACGGGCTGCGTCCGCCGCGCGCCGTCGTCCGCGACGGCGGCACCTGGACCCTGCAGACGGTCCTGCAGCGCCACGGGCTCGGCCCGGTCGCCGGCGTCGACGAGGCCGGTCGCGGTGCGAGCGCCGGACCGCTGGTCGTCGCCGCGGCGGTGCTGCGGCCCGCGGACGCGAAGGCCCTCGACGGGTTGACCGACTCCAAGCTGCTGACCCCGGCCGCCCGCGACCACTGGTACGACCGCATCCGCGCCCGGGCGCTGGACCACGCCGTCGTCGTGATCCCGGCGGCCGAGGTCGACCGCCGCGGGGTGCACGTGGCCAACATCGAGGGCATGCGTCGCGCGGTGGCCGCGCTGAGCGCGGTCCCGCCCGGCTACGTCCTGACCGACGGCTTCCCGGTCCGCGGCTTCGGCCGCCCCGCCCTCGCCGTGCCGAAGGGGGACCGGGTGGCGGCCTGCATCGCGGCGGCGTCGGTGCTGGCCAAGGTCACCCGGGACCGCATCATGACCGCGCTCGACGCCGAGCACGGCCGCTACGGCTTCGCCGTGCACAAGGGCTACAGCACCCCGGACCACGAGGCCGCGCTGCACGCACACGGGCCCTGCCCGGAGCACCGGTTCTCCTTCGCGAACGTCGCCGCGGTGGCCGGGCGCGAGGTCCCGGCGGGGCTGGTCCACAATGGGGCGCTCCCCGAGCAGGAACCCGACCCCGGAGACCCGGAGGACACGGTCGGGGCGTGGGAGCCGTTGGAGATCGTCACAGGAGGAGCGGGCCGGTGAGCGCCGAGGATCTCGAGAAGTACGAGACCGAGATGGAGCTCACGCTCTACAAGGAGTACCGCGACATCGTCGCCCAGTTCTCCTACGTCGTGGAGACGGAGCGTCGGTTCTACCTGGCCAACTCCGTCGACGTCGCCCCGCGCAACGCCGACGGCGAGGTCTACTTCGAGGTCCGCATGTCCGACGCGTGGGTGTGGGACATGTACCGCCCGGCGCGGTTCGTCAAGAACGTGCGGGTGGTGACGTTCAAGGACGTCAACATCGAGGAGCTCGACACCCCTGACCTGCGGCTCCCCGACGACGACCAGTTCCCGGGCTGAGCGTGTAGCAGACCCCACCGACGGTTCCGCCGCTCCGGCGGCGCGGCCGGCGGTGCCCGTCCCCAACCGGCGGATCCGTCCACAGCCTGCCGATCCACCCCCGCGACGGGCCCGTCCGGGCCGATCGTGGACCCATGGCAGCGAAGGACGAGCTCGGCCGCCGCGGTGAGGACACCGCCGCCGAGTACCTCGAGCGGGCACACGGGATGGTCGTGCTCAGCCGCAACTGGCGGTGCACGCACGGCGAGATCGACATCGTCGCGGTCGACCCGCAGCGACGGCTGGTGTTCTGCGAGGTCAAGACCCGTTCCGGGCTCCGCTACGGCGAGCCCGCCGAGGCGGTGACCCGCCGCAAGACACGCCGGATCCGGTTGCTGGCGAAGGCGTTCATGGCCGCCCACCGGGTGAGCTGGGTCGAGATCAGGTTCGACGTCGTGGCGGTCCTGATCCGGCCCGGCCGGCCGGTCACGCTCACCCACTACCCGGCGGCGTTCTGATGCGGCCCCCGGCACGCACCTGGTCGGTGGCGCTGCACGGCGTCGACGGCGTCCCCGTCGAGATCGAGGCGGTCATCGGCGGCGGGATGCCCGGCGTGCACCTCGTGGGCCTGCCCGACGCCGCCCTCAACGAGTCCAAGGACCGGGTCCGGTCCGCGATCGTGCACTCCGGCCGCACCTGGCCCAACGAGCGGATCGTGCTCGCCCTCTCCCCGGCGACCCTGCGCAAGACCGGCAGCCGGTTCGACCTCGCCCTGGCCCTGGGTGTCCTCGTCGCCGCGGACGCGGTGCCGCCCGACCGGCTGCGCGGCACCGCGCTGCTCGGCGAGCTCGCCCTCGACGGCAGGCTGCGGCCGGTGCTCGGTGTGCTGCCCTGTCTGCTGGCCGCGCGCGACGCCGGGATGGTCCGCGCCGTCGTGCCCCGTGCCGCGCTCGCCGAGGCCGCGCTGGTCGACGGGATCGAGGCGTTCGGTGCCGACAGCCTCGGCGACGTCCTGGACTGGGCGTCGGGCAACCGGCTGCTGCACCGGCACGACGGCGGGCAGGAGGAGGCCCCGGCCGTCGAGGCACCCGAGCTGGCCGACGTGCTCGGCCAGCACGACGCCCGGCGCGCCCTGGAGATCGCCGCCGCCGGCGGGCACCACCTGCTGATGGTCGGCCCACCCGGCACCGGCAAGACGATGCTGGCCCAGCGCGTGGTGGGGCTGCTGCCCGAGCTCGATCGCGCCGAGGCGCTGCAGCTCGCCGCGATCCGTTCGGTGGCCGGCCGGCTCGGCGACAGCGGGGCGCTCAGTACGTGCGCGCCGTTCGTGGCGCCGCACCACTCGGCGTCGACCGCGGCGCTGCTCGGCGGGGGCAGCGGCGTCGCCCGGCCCGGTGCGGTGTCGCTGGCCCACCGCGGGGTGCTCTTCCTCGACGAGTGCCCGCACTGGCCGGCCTCGGTCCTCGACGGGCTGCGCACCCCGCTGGAGGAGGGCGAGGTCCGGCTGTCCCGCGCCGACGGCACCGTGCGCTACCCGGCCCGGTTCCAGCTCGTCCTCGCGGCGAACCCGTGCCCGTGCGCACCGCCGATCGACCGCGACTGCACCTGCCGCCCCGACGTCCGCCGCCGCTACATGTCCCGGCTGTCCGGCCCGCTGCTCGACCGGGTCGACCTGCGGGTGACGATGGAGCCGGTGACCGCGCTGCGGGTGACCGAGAAGCGGGGCGAGGACACCGCGACCGTCCGCCGCCGGGTGCTCGACGCCCGCGCCGCCGCCGTCGCGCGCTGGTCGGAGCACGGGTGGCGGTGCAACGCCGAGGTGCCGGGCCCCGCCCTGCGGACCCGCTTCCCGCTGCCCGCCCGGGTGATCGCACCGCTGGAGGCCCGGCTGCGGGCCGGGGACCTCAGTGCCCGCGGCGCGGACCGCGCGCTGCGGGTCGCGTGGACGCTCAGCGACCTCGCCGGGGCCGAACGGCCCGACCGCGGCCTGGTCGACGCCGCGCTGTACTTCCGCGAGCGGGGTGCCGCGTGAGCGCCCCGGTCCCGGCCGTCCGCCCGGGCACCGACGCCGGCACGGTGCCCGAGGAGGTCCTGCGCGCCCGCGCCTACCTGCTGCGCTGCGTCGAACCCCCGAACCGGCACCTCGTCGCCCTGGTCGACCGGTACGGGCCGGTCGAGGCGGCCGACCGGCTGCGTCGCGGTGCCGTCCCCGACGAGCTGCTGCGCGCCGCGGCGGCCCGGCGGGGTACCGACCGCTCCGAGGCCGACCTGGAGGCGGCCGCGGCCGCCGGGGCCCGGCTGCTCGTGCCGGAAGACCGGGGCTGGCCGTCGTGGCCGTTCCGGTCGTTCGCCGAGGCCCCGCGGGCCGACCTCGCGCCCCCGATCGCGCTGTGGGCCCGGGGGCCGGGGGATGTCGCGACGCTCGCCGACCGGTCGGTCACCGTCGTCGGGTCGCGTGCCGCGACCCCGTACGGGCTGAACGTGGCCGCGGACTTCTCCGCGACGCTGGCCCGGCGCGGCGTCGCGGTCCTCTCCGGCGCCGCGTTCGGGATCGACGCCGCCGCGCACCGCGGAGCGCTGGCCGTCGACGGCGCGACGGTCGCGGTGCTGGCCTGCGGCCCGGACCGGGTCTACCCGGCCGCACACACCGGTCTCCTGGAACGGATCGCCGCGACCGGACTGGTACTCACCGAGTACCCGCCCGGCACGATCCCCGGGCGGCTGCGGTTCCTCGTCCGCAACCGGCTGCTGGCCGCACTCGGTGTCGGGACCCTGGTCGTCGAGGCCGGGGCGCGCAGCGGGACGAAGCGCACCGCCGCCGACGCGACCGCGCTCGGACGCCCGCTGATGGCGGTGCCGGGCCCGGTGACCTCGGGGATGTCGGTCGGCTGCCACGAGCTGGTCCGCTCCCACCAGGCGGGCCTCGTCGGGCGGCCCGAGGACGTCCTGGAGGTCGTCGGCCGGCTGGGTGCGGACCTCGCCCTGCCGCCGCAGGGGGAGTCCCGCCCGACCGACGGGCTCGACCCGCGGGTGCTGGCTGTCCACGACGCGCTGCCCGCCCGGGCCGCGTGGCCGCCGGGACGGATCGGGGAGGCAGCGGGCGTCGGACCCGACGAGCTGCGCGCGGCGCTGACCGAGCTGGAGGACCGCGGGCTCGCCGAGTACCACCAGGGTCTGTGGCAGCGTCCGGCACGCCGCGCGGGTCCTTGACCGGGGCCCCGCGGCGGCGGACCGTCCGGGCATGGCGCGCACAGAGTCCTCCGGTCCCGCGGGGTCGTCCGGTCCCGCGGCCACCGAGCCGGTCCCCGGCGCGGTCGACGGGCCGGCCGTGGGCCCGGCGGGCGCCCGTGCCGCGGGCGCCGGGTCCGCAGGGAGCCCCGGGTCGGCAGGGAGCCCCGGGTCGGCGGGGAGCGACGGGGCCGCCGCGGGTGACGGGCTCGCGCCGGACGTCGCCACCGCCCTCGAGGAGTTCACCGGGCACCTGAGTCACGAGCGGAACCGTTCGCCGCACACCGTCCGCGGCTACCGCTCGGACCTCACCGACCTGCTCCGCGGGCTCCCCGGCCTCGGTGCGCTCGACCTGGACCACCTGCGTCGGCGGCTCGGCGCGACGCACGCCGCAGGCGCCGGGCGGGCCACCGTCGCCCGGCGCACCGCCGCGGCCCGCACGTTCTGCGCCTGGGCGGTGCGCACCGGGCGGCTCGACCACGACCCGGCCGCCCGGCTCGGGTCGCCGCGCGCGGGCACCGTCCTGCCGGAGGTGCCTGCCGCGGCGGAGACCGCGGCGGTGCTGGCCGCCGTGACCTCCGGCGCGGCCGAGGACGCCCCGGAGGCGCTGCGCGACCTGCTGGTCCTCGAACTGCTCTACGCGACCGGGATCCGGGTCGCCGAGCTGTGCGGGCTGGACGTCGGGGCGGTCGACGAGTCCGCCCGTACGCTGCGGGTCCGGGGCAAGGGCGACCGGGAACGGACCGTCGTGTTCGGGGTCCCCGCCGCGCGCGCCCTGCGCCGCTGGCTCGACCACGGCCGACCGGTGCTGGCGACCCCGTCGTCGCCGCCGGCGCTGCTGCTGGGCGTGCGGGGCGGACGGCTGGACCCGCGCGTCGCCCGGACCGTCGTGCACCGCGCGATCCGGGCGGTACCGGGCGTCCCCGACGTCGGACCGCACGGTCTGCGGCACGCCGCGGCGACCCATCTGCTCGAGGGCGGAGCCGACCTTCGTTACGTACAGGAGTTGCTCGGTCACGCTACGCTGTCGACGACACAGCTCTACACGCATGTGACCGTCGACCGGTTGAAGGTGGTTCATGACCAGGCGCACCCTCGGGCCTGAGGCGTCCCCCACGACGCCCCGCCGTCCCGACGCGTTCCCCGCCGCCCTGGCCACGGCCCTCGACCGGAGGGCCGCGGGGGCCGACATGCCCCGCGCGGCCGTCCTCGGACCGGTCCCCGACCCACCCGGGCACCCGCGCCGCGGCCCCCTCGACGCCACCACCGGACGACCGCCGGCGGGCGCGGCCCCCGCGTGCATCGCCCTCGTCCCGGCGACGGGCCGGGCGCCCCGCGACACGCCCGACGGCGCACCGGATCACCTGAACGAGACCGTCGAGCCGGCCGTCGTGCCGCTGTGGCGCGAGTTCCTCGCCACCCGAGCCCCCGCCGCGCGACGACGCCTGGTCGAGCACCACGCCCCGCTCGTGCGCGGCGTGGGGACGAAGCTGGCGGTGCGGCTGCCGTCGTCGATCGAGCTCGCCGACCTGCTGCAGTCCGGGACGTTCGGCCTGATGGAGGCCGTCGACCGGTTCGACCCCGCACGCGGGATCCGCTTCGAGGCCTACGCGGCCCAGCGGGTCCGGGGCGCCATGCTCGACGAGCTGCGTGCCCAGGACTGGGTGCCCCGCACCGTGCGGGCGCGCAGCCGCGAGGTCGAACGGGCCCGTGAGGCGGTGCAGTTCCGCGCCGGGCGCCCCGCGACCGACGGCGAGCTGGCCGCGGAGCTGGGCGTCGCGGTGCGCGACCTCCGTCAGGCCCGGCGGCCGATGTACCTGGTCAGCGCCGAGGACCTCGGCGCGGGCGGCCCGGCGGGCTCGCCGCTGTCGACGCTCCCGGCCGACGACTCGGTGGACCCGGTGACCGCGGCGGTCCGGAGGGAGACCGGGGCGGAGCTGCGTGCCGCGATCGGGCTGCTGGGGGAGCGGGACAAGCTGGTCCTGCGTCTCTACTACGTCGAGAACCGGACGCTGGCCGAGATCGGCGGGGTCCTCGGGGTCACCGAGTCCCGGGTCTGCCAGCTGCACGCCCGGGTGATCACCCGGCTGCGGGCGTCGATGCGGCCGGCGCTGGCGGGCTGACCCGGCCCGGAGCGTCCTCCGCGGGTTCCGGCGCCCCCTCCCAGGGGAGCAGCCGCACCCGGGGAGGCCGCAGCAGCACCAATGGGTCCAGGTGGTCGAGCCGCTCCCGGCGCACGCCCCAGTGCAGGCAGGCCGCGACCGGGCACCCGATGTGCCCGGGTTCCAGCGTCCCCACCGGGTCGCCCCCGGCGAGCCGCGCCCCGGCGACGACGACGGCGGTCACCGGCTCGTAGGTGCTCCGCAGCCCGTCGGGGTGGTCGACGGAGACGACGCCGCGCCCGGCGATCCGCCCGGCGAACACCACCACCCCCTCCCGTGCGACGAGCACCGCCTGCCCGGGGGAGCCGCCGAGGTCGGCGCCGCGGTGCCCGCGGCCGTAACGGAACGCGGGCTTGCGGAACACCGCGGTGACCGCCGGGGGCGGGAGCAGCGGCCACGCGTAGTCCGCCCCCGGGGCCGGGATGCCCGCTCCGGGCGGCCGCGGCGGCGCGGGCGCCGGGCCTGCCCCGTCCGGGGGCCCGCCCGGAGCGGGGGCGGCGCCGGGCGGAGGCGGGAGGCCGTCGGCCCCGGGATCTGGCTCCGGAGTCGGGGCGGCGGTCTCCGGCCTCGCGACCGCCGGTGCTGCGACCGCCGGTGCTGCGCCCGCCGATACCGCGACCACCGGTGAAGGGACCGCCGGCGCGGCGACCGCCGCCCCCGGCGGCACGAGCGCCGCTCCCGTCACGACCACGGCGAGCAGCACCGCCCCCGCCCGTAGCCCGGTCCGCCATCCGGGGAGGGACGCGTGACGCGGGTCCCGGGGCGGGGGAGCGGACGGCGAGGGGAGAAGCACCCGTCCAGCCTGCGACGACGACCGCTCGTCGCCGGGGTGGACCGTCGTCCTGGGGACGTACCGGCCGGTTGTGGACAGGCGCCGCCGGAACCGGGCTCCGCCGCGATCGGCCCGGAGGCCCCGGCGTACACTGGAGCCCGCACCACGTCCGTCGTGGTGACTTCGCGCGCCCGCTCGCCCGTCGCGCCGTTCCCCCAGGGTACGGCGTCGGGAGCGGAGGCCGGGCGGTCCTGCGATCCCGACGTCACGCTCACGTGTGGCCAGGGGGAGCGGGTCCGGCTCCGCCGCGGGCGCCAGGGTGGTCCACCGACCGGTGGGCCCACGAACCGCCTGCGCGGCATCCGCCGCGCCCGACCGAGAGGTGATCGCAGGCCATGGCCGTCGTCACCATGAAGCAGCTGCTCGACAGCGGCGTGCACTTCGGGCACCAGACCCGTCGCTGGAACCCGAAGATGAAGCGCTACATCCTCACCGAGCGCAACGGCATCTACATCATCGACCTCCAGCAGACGCTGTCGTACATCGACCGCGCCTACGAGTTCGTGCGCGAGACCGTCGCGCACGGCGGGACGATCATGTTCGTCGGCACCAAGAAGCAGGCCCAGGAGGTCATCGCCGAGGAGGCGGCCCGGGTCAACATGCCGTACGTCAACCAGCGCTGGCTGGGCGGCATGCTCACCAACTTCCAGACCGTCCACCGTCGCCTGCAGCGCCTCAAGGAGCTCGAGGCGATGGAGCAGAACGGTGGCTTCGAGGGCCGCTCGAAGCGCGAGATCCTCACGCTGACCCGTGAGAAGGACAAGCTCGAGAAGACCCTCGGCGGTATTCGCGACATGTCCAAGGTCCCGTCCGCCGTCTGGATCGTGGACACCAAGAAGGAGCACATCGCCGTCGGCGAGGCCCGGAAGCTCAAGATCCCGGTCGTCTCCATCCTGGACACGAACTGCGACCCGGACGAGGTCGACTTCCCGATCCCGGGCAACGACGACGCGATCCGCTCGGCCGCGCTGCTGACCAAGGTCATCGCCAAGGCCGCCGCCGACGGTCTGGTCTCCCGTGGCCAGCGCCGGGGCGAGGGTGGCGAGGCCGCCGCCGAGCAGCCGCTCGCCGAGTGGGAGCAGGACGTCCTGGCGGGCAACGAGGTCGGCTCCGACGGTGCCAGCCTCTCCGCCGCCGGTGGCGACGGTGCGGCGGCCGCGGCCGCCCCCGCCTCCACCAGCAACGGCACCCAGAACTGAGTGCGCGCGTCCGGCGGGCCCGCGCACCGTGGGCCCGCCGGACGCGACCCGGTGATCCATTCCCGTCACGACCCAGAGGACGAGAGACACCCGATGGCGAACTACACCGCCGCCGACGTCAAGCGGCTCCGTGAGCTCACCGGCTCCGGGATGATGGACTGCAAGAAGGCGCTCGAGGAGTCCGAGGGCGACTTCGACAAGGCCGTCGAGCTCCTCCGCATCAAGGGCGCGAAGGACGTGGGCAAGCGCGCCGAGCGCGCCACCGCCAACGGCCTGGTCGTCGCCGAGGGCGGCACCCTGGTCGAGCTGGACTGCGAGACCGACTTCGTCGCCAAGTCCGACGACTTCATCGCGCTGGCCGAGAGGATCCTCGCCGCCGCCGTCGAGCAGAAGCCGGCCGACCTCGAGGCCCTCCGTGAGGCCAAGCTCGAGGGCACCACCGTCGGCGAGGCCGTGCAGGAGCTGTCGGCCCGCATCGGCGAGAAGTTCGAGCTGAAGCGCTACGCCCAGGTCGCCGGCCAGTCGGCCGTCTACCTGCACAAGCGCGCCACCGACCTGCCCCCGCAGATCGGCGTCCTGCTCGCCTACTCCGGCGACGACGCCGAGGCCGCCCGCGGTCTCGCGATGCAGGTCGCGGCGGCCCGGCCGGAGTACCTGACCCGTGAGCAGGTCCCCGCCGAGATCGTCGAGAACGAGAAGAAGATCGCGGAGGCGACCGCCCGCGAGGAGGGCAAGCCCGAGCAGGTCCTGCCCCGCATCGTCGAGGGCCGGGTCAACGGCTACTACAAGGACGTCGTGCTCCTGGAGCAGGCCTCCGTCGTCGACCCGAAGAAGTCGGTCAAGGCCGTCGCCGACGAGGCGGGTCTGACCATCACCGACTTCGTGCGCTTCGAGGTCGGCCAGAACTGATCCTTCCCGCCCCCGCCCGGGTGGTGCTCCGCGCACCGCCCGGGCGGAGGGTGAGAGGATCGTGACCGCCAGCGAGTACGACCAGGCCGGGGGATGCAACCGTGATCGAGGAAACCCTCTTCGACGTCGAGGAGAAGATGGAGAAGGCCGTCACGGTCGCCCGTGACGATCTGGCGTCGGTGCGTACCGGCCGGGCCACTCCGAACATGTTCTCCCGGATCGTCGTGGACTACTACGGCGCGTGGACCCCGCTGAACCAGCTCGCCTCGGTGTCGATCCCCGAGGCGCGTATGGCGGTCATCAAGCCCTACGACGCCAGCCAGCTCAAGCAGCTCGAGAAGGCCATCGCCGACTCGGACCTCGGGGTCAACCCGTCCAACGACGGGCAGATCATCCGCGTGATCATCCCGCAGCTCTCCGAGGAGCGGCGCCGGGACATGGTCAAGGTCGCCCGCGGCAAGGGCGAGGACGCGCGCGTCGTGCTCCGCGGCCTGCGCCGCAAGGCGATGGACGAGCTGCACCGCATCCAGCGTGACGGTGAGGCCGGCGAGGACGAGGTCGCCCGCGCCGAGAAGGAGCTGCAGAGCGTCACGGACCGCTACGTCGCGCAGATCGACGAGCTGGTCAAGAACAAGGAATCCGAGCTCCTCGAGGTCTGAGCCCGGTGCCCTCCTCCTCCGACGCCGCCGTCCCCGTGACCTCCGACCTCCCCGGTGACGGGCCGGCCGGTGTGTCGGCGAACCCGGACGGGCCGAAGCCCGTCCGGGGGCAGAAGGGGTACAAGCGGTCCCGGCTGGGCCGCAACCTCGTCGCGGCGATCGCAGTCGGCGTCGGGCTCGGCGTCATCATCCTGCTGAGCCTGCTGATCCAGCGTCAGGGCTTCGTCCTGGTGCTCGCCTGCGTCACCGCGGTGGGCACCTGGGAGCTCGCGGGCGCGCTGCGCCGGGGTGCAGACATCCGGGTCTCGCTGCCGGTGCTGCTGGTCGGCGGCCAGGCCGTCGTCTGGCTGTCCTGGCCGTTCGGCCTCCACGGGGCCGCGGTCGCTCTCGCCGCGACGGTGCTGGGCTGCCTGCTGTGGCGGATGCGGACCGGCGCCGCGCACTTCGTGCGCGACATCAGCGCCTCGCTGTTCGTCGCGGTCTACGTCCCGCTGCTCGTGGCCTTCGCCGTGCAGCTGACCGTCGCCCCGGACGGCGTGGGTCGGGTCCTGACCTTCCTGCTCTGCGTGGTCGCCTCCGACGTCGGCGGATACGCGGCGGGCGTCGTCGCGGGCCGGCACCCGATGGCCCCCACGATCAGCCCGAAGAAGTCCTGGGAGGGCTTCGCCGGTTCGCTGGTCGCCGGGATGGCCGCGGGCTCGCTCTGCATCGGGCTGATGCTGGACGCGCCCTGGTACTGGGGGCCGCTCGTCGGTGCGCTGCTCGTCGCGACGGCCACCCTGGGCGACCTGGTCGAGTCGCTGGTGAAGCGCGACATCGGCGTCAAGGACATGGGCAACCTGCTGCCCGGTCACGGCGGTCTGATGGACCGTCTGGACTCGTTGCTGCCGACCGCGTTCGTCGCCTGGGCGATCCTCGGGATCGTCGTCCCGGTCGCGTGAAGCGCACCTACCAGGGGTTCGGCGGTCAGCCGAAGCCCGGCCCGGCCATCCCCAGCCCGAACATCTGGAACTGGCCCGAGGTCTACGAGACCGAGAACCGCGCCCAGGACGCCGACGGCGAGCTCTGGGCCGCGCTATGGGCCGAGACCGGCGGCTGGGCGGGGGCCGACGTCGTCGACGTCGGCTGCGGGGACGGCTTCCACCTGCCGCGCTTCGCCGAGCAGGCCGCCACCGTCACCGGTGTCGAGCCGCACCCGCCGCTGGTCGAACGGGCACGACGGCGCGTCGCCGGAGACGACCGCATCACCCTGCACGCCGCGGGCGCCGAGCGGCTCCCGCTGCCCGATGCCTGCGCGGACCTGGTCCATGCCCGCACCGCGTACTTCTTCGGGCCGGGCTGTGAACCGGGGCTCGCCGAGGCCGAGCGGGTACTGCGCCCGGGCGGGGTGCTCGCCGTCGTCGACCTGGACTTCACGGTGCGGCCGTACGGGACGTGGCTGCGTGCCGACCTGCCCCGCTACGACCCACCCGCGGTCGACCGGTTCTTCGCCGCCCACGGCTTCGCGCTGCGCCGGGTCGTCTCGACCTGGCGGTTCGACACCCGCGCGGACCTGGAGGAGGTCCTGCGCATCGAGTTCTCCGCACGGACCGCGCGCCGGGCGATCGACGACGTCGCCGACCGCACCGTGCGCGTGGGCTACCGGCTCCACACCCGGCGCCGCGCCGACGGCCTCGTCCTGCCGTCCTGAGCCCGCGGCGCCGGGAGCGGCCTCAGGCCAGGGTGATCGACCCGTCCGCGACGGTGACCTGCCGCGGGTCGAGCGGCCGCTGGGCCGGCCCGTCGACGACGGCGCCGTCGAGGGAGAAGCGGCTGTTGTGGCACGGGCACACGATCTGGCCGTCGGTGACCTGGCTGACGGTGCAGCCCTGGTGCGGGCAGATCGCGGACAGGCCGGTGAACGACCCCTGCTGCGGCTGGGTGACGACGACCTGCGCGTCGGCGTAGATCGCGCCGCCGCCGACCGGCACCGCGGACGCCGGGCCGAGGACGGTGCCGGGGGAGCCCTGCGGGGCGTCCCCGGTCTGGGCCTGCCCGCCGCCTGCGGTGGTGGAACCGCCGCCACCGCAGGCGGCGACCGCGCCGATCGCGGCCACGCCGGCACCGGCGATCATCGCGCGGCGGCCGAGTGCGGGCCCTCCGGCGCGCGGGGCGGGATCGGGCGCGGTGGAGGACGTCGTGGGGAGGGTCATGGCTCTCCTGGGGGAGGCCGGGCGGGGGCCCGGCGGTGTGGTGGTGGCGGCCCGGGGTTCGGGGACCCGGGCACGTGACGAGCCTCCCATGATGTCCGGTTCGAGGTGGGGCGGGTGTGTCGTTCCGCCACACCTACGCCGTGTCCTGGGCCGCTCTCGCTACCGTGGGTGCATGCCGTACACGATGCGCCAGCCGTCGCTGGGCGTTCCCGTGCCGAGCCTGGAGATCGTCCTGGGCCTGCTGGCCTGGGTGGTCGGTGCGGGCGGTCTCGGGAACGGGTTCGCCACCGTCCTCGTCGCGCTCGGGATCTTCCTGACCGCGTACCTGTGGATCGTGCGCCGGCGCAACGCGGCGATGGCGGTGACCCTGCACCCCGAGCGGAAGCGGCGGATGCAGCGGCTGATCGTGATCGGCGTCGCCGGGGTCGTGCTGCTGCCGTCGCTGCTGTCCCTGGTCGACTACGGCGAGCTGGCCACCGCCCTGTCCGCCGCCCTCGTCGGGGTGCTGCTGATCCAGGCCTCCACCGTGCTGGAGGAGCGCAGCCTCGTCGCGACCGGCGGCCTGGTGCTGCTCATCGCCGCGTTCGGCGCCTTCCTGGCCCTGACCTACCAGGGGCAGGGGACCGGGTCCGCGGTGCCGGTCACCGGGCTCTGCGCCGGGATCGTGCTGTGGCTCGCGGCCGCGCGCAGGCTCGGGATCCTGGAGGACCTGTCCCGACGCTACAACGTGCGGATCCCCGGGATCCGCTGACCCGCGGCCGGGCTGGCACACTGGAGGTGCCATGTCCAGCCTCCCGCTCGTCTTCGACGCACCCCGCCGCGGTACTCCGCCCCGCCACCTCGCCGACGTCGACCCGGCCGACCGTGCCGCCGTCGCGCAGGAACTCGGTGTACCGCGGTTCCGCCTCGACCAGTTGGCCCGCCACTGGTTCGGTCGTCTCACCGACGACCTCGACACCATGAGCGACCTCGGCGGTGACGTCCGGGAGAAGCTGCGCCCGCTGCTCCCGCCGCTGGTCACGCCGCTGACCGAGAAGGCCTGCGACGGCGGCGCCACCCGCAAGACGCTGTGGCGCGGCCACGACGGCGTGCTCGCCGAGAGCGTGCTGATGCGCTACCCCGACCGGGCCACGGTCTGCATCTCCAGCCAGGCCGGCTGCGGGATGGCGTGCCCGTTCTGCGCCACCGGCCAGGGCGGCCTGCAGCGCAACCTGTCGACCGCCGAGATCGTCGACCAGGTCCGCCGCGCCGCCGCCCAGGCCCGCGACGGCGTGCTGGACGAGCCGACCCGGCTGTCGAACGTCGTGTTCATGGGGATGGGCGAGCCGCTCGCCAACTACAAGCGGGTCGTCGCCGCCGTCCGCCGGATCACCGAGCCGGCCCCGGACGGGCTGGGCATCTCCGCGCGCGGGGTCACCGTGTCCACCGTCGGGCTCGTCCCGGCGATCGACCGGCTCCGCGAGGAGGGGATCCCGGTCACCCTGGCCATCTCGCTGCACTGCCCGGACGACGAGCTGCGCGACACCCTCGTCCCGGTCAACAACCGGTGGAAGGTGGCCGAGGTCCTCGACGCGGGCCGGCGCTACGCCACCACGACCGGCCGCCGCGTCTCCATCGAGTACGCGCTGATCCGCGACGTGAACGACCAGCCGTGGCGCGCCGACATGCTGGCGAAGGTCCTGCGGCAGCACATCGGCACGTCCCGGGTGCACGTCAACCTCATCCCGCTGAACCCGACGCCGGGCAGCGAGTGGGACGCCTCGCCGAAGCCCGTCGAGGACGAGTTCGTGCGCCGGGTGCGCGCGGCCGGCGTCGCCTGCACCGTCCGCGACACCCGCGGCCAGGAGATCGACGCGGCCTGCGGACAGCTCGCCGCGTCGCATCCTGGCTGACCCGCCCGGCGACCCCCTCGGAAGCTCGCCGCGCCGCGTTCGGGCCGACCCGCCCGGCGACCCCCTCGTGTCGCCGGGCGGACCCGCTCAGAGGCGGTCGCCGCTCTCCGGGTGGAACAGGTGCAACCCCTCGGTCGACGGCGTCAGTGCGACCCGGTCCCCGCGCCGCGCCCCGGTGCGCCCCGCGGTCCGCACGACGACGGCGTCGTCGCGGGAGGCGGTCAGCGACGCCGTCGCCGACAGGTCGCCGGAGGACTCGGCCAGGGTGCCGTAGAGGTAGGCGTCGGACCCGAGCTCCTCGACGACGTCGACCCGGGCCGGGATGCCCTCGCCGCCGTCGGGGGAGACCGTCCACTGCTCGGGGCGGATGCCCAGGGTCACCTCGGTGAGCTGGTGCGCCCCGATCGTCGACCGGACGTCCTGGGGCAGCGCGACCTCCCGCCCGGCGAGGGTCACCCCGCGCTCGGTCACCTTCGCGGTGAACAGGTTCATCGCCGGCGAACCGATGAACCCGGCGACGAACGCGTTCTGCGGCCGGTCGTACAGGTCGGCCGGGCTGGCGAACTGCTGCAGCTTCCCGTCGGCGAGCAGCGCGACGCGGTCACCCATCGTCATGGCCTCGACCTGGTCGTGGGTGACGTAGACGGTGGTGACGCCCAGACGTCGCTGCAGCGCCGCGATCTCGGTGCGGGTCTGCACCCGCATCTTCGCGTCGAGGTTCGACAGCGGCTCGTCCATCAGGAAGACCCGCGGCTCGCGCACGATCGCCCGGCCCATCGCGACACGCTGACGCTGGCCGCCGGACAGGGCGCGCGGCTTGCGGTCGAGGTAGTCGGTCAGGCCGAGGATCTCGGCGGCCTCCTTGACCTTGACCGCGCGCTCGGCCTTGTCGATCCCGGCCATCTTCAGCGGGAACGCCATGTTCTCCCCGACGGTCTTGTTCGGGTAGAGCGCGTAGTTCTGGAACACCATGGCGATGTCCCGGTCCCGGGAGGCGACCCCGACCATGTTCTCGCCGTCGATCCGGATCGAGCCGCCGTCGATCTCCTCGAGGCCCGCGAGCATCCGCAGCGCCGTCGACTTGCCCGATCCGGACGGCCCGACGAGCACGACGAACTCGCCGTCCTCGATCGTCAGGTCCAGCCGGTCGACGGCCGGCTTGGCTCCGGGGGTGTAGATCCGAGATGCCTGGTCGAACACCACGTCAGCCACGGCGGGCTCCCATCCTGGTCACGAACACGATCACTTGACGGCCCCGAAGGACAGGCCCTGGACCAGCTTGTTCTGGGCGATCCAGCCGGCGATGACGACCGGCAGCGCGGCCACGGTGGCCGCCGCGCAGAGACTGGCGAAGTACAGGCCCTCGGAGGTGATGAACCCGACGAGGTACACGGGCACGGTCGCGGCCCGCGAGGCAGTCAGGTTCACCGCGAAGAAGAACTCGTTCCAGGCGAAGATCATGCAGATCAGCGCGGTGGCGGCCATGCCGGGCGAGATGATCGGCAGCACGACCTCGCGCAGCGAGCGCCACAGCGACGCCCCGTCCATGCTCGCGGCCTCCAGGAGCTCCTTGGGGACCTCCAGGAAGAACGACCGCATCATCCACACCGCGATCGGCAGGTTCATCGCCGTGTAGAGCACGACGAGCGTCCAGATGTTGTCCAGGGCACCCAGGTAGTTCACGACGACGTAGATCGGCACGATCGCCGCGACGACCGGCAGCATCTTGGTCGAGATGAAGAAGAACAGCACGTCCTGGGTCTTGCGCACCGGCCGCAGCGACAGCGCGAACGCGGCCGGGGTGCCCAGCAGGAGCACCAGGACCGTCGAGGCGACCGTCGCGAACAGCGAGTTGAGCAGGTAGGGCCCGACCCCGCCGCCGAACACCTCGGCGAAGTTGTCGAACGTGGGGACGAAGAACACCGTCGGCGGGATCGTGACGGCCTGCGCCTCGGTCTTGAAGGCGGTCATCACCATCCACAGCACGGGGAAGAAGAACCCGAGCCCGACGATCCAGGCCAGCACGCTCAGCAGCGGCCCGGCCCCGCGCGGGGCCTTCCGCGGCGTCGTCGCGGGGGTGGAGGTCCGTTCGGCGACTGCGGTCATCACGCCTCCTCGGCGGCGGAGAAGCTGCGGAAGATCAGGCGCAGCGCCAGGGTGGCGACGATGATCGTCGCCACCACGGTGACGACGCCCATCGCGGCGGACTCGCCGATGTCGAAGCCCAGGAACGCCCGCTGGTAGATGTAGAACGGCAGGTTCGCCGACGCCGTACCCGGACCGCCCTGGGTCATCATGTAGATCGTGTCGAACGTGTTGACCAGGTAGATCGCGCCGAGCACGACACCGAGCTCGATGAACCGCTGCAGGTGCGGCAGCGTCACCTCGCGGAACACCGCGAACCCGGTCGCCCCGTCCATCCGGGCGGCCTCGAGGACCTCCTGCGGCTGGGAGCCGAGCCCGGCGAGGATCAGCAGCATCATGAACGGCGTCCACTGCCACACCAGCGCGATGATCACAGCGGCCCGCGGGAAGGTGGACACCCAGTCGGTCTGCCCGGCGCCGAACGGCGAGAGCAGGAAGTTCACCAGGCCGTAGGTGGGGTCGAACAGCACCGACTTCCACAGCAGCGCACCGGCGACCGGGGTGATCAGGAACGGCGTGATGATCAGCGTCCGGACGATGCCGCGGCCGAGGAACGCGCGGTTGAGCAGCAGCGCGATCAGCAGCCCGAGCACCATCGCGATCGCGACCGCGCCCAGGGTGAGCAGGATCGAGTTCAGCGCGACGCCGCGGAACTGCGAGTCGGTGAACACCGTCGCGTAGTTCTCCAGCCCGACGAAGCGCTGGCTGCCGGGGCGCACCAGGTTCCAGGACTGCAGCGAGTACCAGATCGTCACCAGGAACGGCAGCTGCGTGACGATGATCGTGAAGATCAGCGCGGGCAGCAGCGGTGCCCGGCGGATCCAGCCGTCGCGGCGCTCCGCGGCCGGTGAGGTCTGCCGTTCCGGTGCCGCCTGCGGTGGTGCCTCTGTGGCCGTCACCGGTCGCCCCCGCTCTGCTGGTAGGACTCGCCCACGGTCTCGGCGTACTGCTGGGCCTGGTCGAGGGCCTCGTCAGCGGTCTGCTGCCCGGCGATGGCCGCGGAGATCTGCTGGCTGACCCGGGTCCCCAGGTCCTGGAACTCGGGGATCCCGACGAACTGCAGCCCGGTGTACGGGACGGGGTCGCGGGTCGGCCGGTCCTGGTCGGCGGCGTTGATCGCGGCGATGGTCTGCGGCGCGTAGGCCTTCGACGCCGCGACGTACTCGGGGATCCGGTAGGTCGACTGGCGGGCGCCGGGCGGGACCGAGGTCCAGCCGAGCTCGTCGCCGACCATCTTCTGGTACGGCTTGGACGTCATCCAGGACAGGAACTTCCAGGTCGCGTCGACCTGCTCGGGGCCCTTCTCCGCGGTGGTGCGGGGGATGGCCAGCGCCCACGAGTACAGCCAGCCCGAGGACAGGCCGTCGACGCCGGTCGGCGCCGGCGCGTAGCCGACCTTCCCGGCGACGTTGGACTGGGCCGGGTCCTCCAGCAGACCCGCGGCGACGGTGGCGTCGAACCACATCGCGGTGTTGCCCTGGCTGAACTGGTTGCCGCACTCGGAGAACCCGGAGCCGGCGGCGCCGGCCTGGCCGTCGCGGCGGACGAGGTCGACGTAGAAGTTGACCGCCTTGCGCACCTCGGGGGAGGTCAGCTGGGCGTTCCACCGGTCGTCGAACCAGCGGCCGCCGTAGGAGTTGATCATCGCGTCGACCGGGGCCATGACCTCGCCCCAGCCGGGCTTGCCGCGCAGGCAGATGCCACCGCGGCCCTGCTCGCGGTCGGTGAGGCGGTCGGCGAACTGCGCGACCTGGTCCCAGGTCGGCTTCGCGGGCATCGTCAGCCCGGCCTGCTCGAACAGGTCCTTGCGGTACATCAGGAACGCGGACTCGCCGTAGAACGGCACCGAGTACATGTGTCCGTCGGGGCCGGACAGGGCGCCGCGGATGGTCGGTGTGAAGTCGTCCCGGTCGTAGCCGGGGGTGGCGTCCATCAGCGGGTCGAGGTCGACCAGCCAGCCGTTGCGGGCCCACTGGGGGGTCTCGTAGTTCGAGATCATCACGGCGTCGAACTCGTCGCCGCCGGTGGCGACCGACGCGGTGATCTTCGCGCGGGCCTCGTTCTCCGACAGGCTCACGAAGCGCACGGTGATGCCGGGATTCTCGGCCTCGAACCGCGGGCTGAGCTCGATCGCGTCCTCCATCTGCGGGTTGGACACGATCGCGATCGTCACGATCCGGGTGCCCTGAGGCAGGCCGAACGTTCCGGCCCCGGCGCAGCCGGTGAGGGCGAGACCGATGACCGCCAGCAGCGCGGTGAGGACGGCGGGACGCGACCTGGTTCTCGGGCGCACGGGCACTCTCCTCGTCGTCGAGGGCTCCGACGGGTGTGCAACGGTGTGGTCCGGGACACGTCCGTCCGGTATGACCGGTGCACGGTATGCGTGGAGTAACCGCTTGCGCAACCGGTTGCCTGTACGCTGTCGCCAACCCGTGACCCGCCTCGGAGGTGCGTGATCGCGACCATGGCCGAGGTCGCCCGGCTCGCCGGGGTCTCCACCGCGACCGTGTCCCACGTCCTGAACGGCACCCGGCCCGTCCGGGAGACCACCCGCGAGCAGGTGCTGGCCGCGATGGCGCAGGTGCACTACACACCCAACGCCGCCGCACGCTCGCTCGCGACCGCGCGCACCCGGACCGTCGGGCTCGCGCTGTCGGCGATCTCCAACCCGTACCTGGGCGAGCTGCTGCACGCGATCGAGGACGAGTCCGCCGCGGCCGGGCACACCCTGCTGCTCGCCGACCCGCACGACGACCCGGGCTACGAGGCGACGGCCGTCGCGCAGCTCCGCAGCCGCGTCGACGGCGTGCTGTTCGCCCCCTCGGGCGACTCCACCGCGACCCTCGAGGCGCTCGCCGCACAGGGCGTGCCGACGGTGCTGGTCGACCGGATGCTCGACGGCGAGCTGGACGAGGTCGGCTCGGAGAACGTCGAGCCCGTAGCCGGGCTGGTCACCCACCTGGCCGAGGCCGGGCACGGGAGCATCGGCTTCGTCGCCGGCCTGGCCGGACTCGCGACGACCGTCGAGCGCCTCGCGGGCTACCGCCTCGGGATGCGCCGGGCCGGCCTCCCGCCCGGGCCGGTGGTGGAGGGGCGCTCGGACAGCGAGCCCGCCCGCGCCGTCGTGCGCGAGCTGCTGGCTTCGCCCGAGCGGCCCGCCGCGCTGGTCACCGGAAACAACGCGATGACGATCGGCGCCGTCCAGGCCGCCCACGACCTGGGCCTGCGCATCCCCGGGGACCTGGCCCTGGCCGCGTTCGACGACTTCCCGTGGGCCGACGCGTTCAGCCCGCGCCTCACCGTCGTCGCGCAGCCGTTCGCGGACATCGGGCGCGAGGCGGTCCGGCTGCTGCTGCGCCGCATGGCCGAGCCCGAGGCGCAGCGGCGCTCGCTGCGGCTGCCGACGACCTTCGTGCACCGGGAGTCCTGCGGCTGCCGACCATGATCCTTCTCTGCGGAGCGTGCGATGCCCCGCAGGGTGCGCCGGGCTCCGCGGAGAAGGATCACCGCAGTGCCGACCGGATCCGGCCCACCGTGTCGCCCGGCCGGTCCCGGACGTCCTGCCAGGTGAACCGCAGCACCGTCCACCCGGCGGCGACCAGGGCGTTCTGCTTGCGCCGGTCGGCCCGGAAGCGGGTCGGGTCCGAGTGGAACGCCCAGCCGTCGAGCTCCACCGCGAGCCGCTCCGGCACGAACGCGACGTCCACCCGCCACGGACCGAAGGGCCATCCGAGGACGAACCCGGTGAGCCCCGCCCGTCGCAGGTGCGCGACGAGGCGACGTTCGGCCCGCGAGTCGCCGCGGTCGGCGGCCTCGACGACGAGCTCGCGGGCCCGAGCCCACCCGTGGGTCCCGACCCCGCGCTGGAAAGCGGCGAGCAGCTCGGGGAAGGGCAGTCCCCGCTGCAACACACGGTCGAGGAAGGTGGTGCCGTCGGTGAGGGCGACGGCCGTCTCCAGCGCGGTCAGGGCCGGCGCCGTGACGGCGACCCCGCGCCGTTCCGTCCGGTCCGCCGGGTCCAGGGTGCGCCGGCGGACCCGGATCCGGTCCGGTGGTGTGCGCCGCGCGTGCGCGGGGACGGTCACCCCCACGACCGGGAACGCGGTGCTGGGTACCGACATCCGGTGCAGGAACGCCGCCGCGGGCCCGTCGACGACGGCGCCCGGCCCGGCCCACAACGCGGCGGCCACCACCCGTCCCCATGCGGTGGGCCGGTGCGACGCCGCCCGGTACACCCCCGGTGCGACGACCACGACGTCGCCGCGGGCGACCCGGCTGCGCAGTGCCTTCGCCGAGATCCCGCACGCCGTCGCCTGTGCTCGGGAGAACACGCCGTCCTGGCCGCGCAGCACCGTGTCCAGGTCCATGCGGGGCACCCTGGCCGGGAACTGCGCGCGCCACGGGCGAACTCGGGGGAGCCGTTCGCAGTCGTGATCCTTCTCCGCGGAGTCCAGGGTCCCCCGCAGGGCGGCGCGGGTTCCGCGGAGAAGGATCACCCGCGCCCGGCGAGCACCTCCGCGAGGTCGAAGTTCACCGGGCGCTCCAGCTGCTCGTAGGTGCACGAGGCGGGCTCGCGGTCCGGCCGCCACCGCACGAACTGGGTGGTGTGGCGGAAACGCTCGCCCTCCATGTAGTCGTAGCGGACCTCGACCACCCGCTCCGGGCGCAGCGGGACGAAGGACAGGTCCTTGCCGGCGTTCCACCGGCTCGTCTCGGACTTGCGCGGTGTCCGCTCGCCCTCCAGCTGCTTCGCCCAGGCCCACGGGTGGTTGTCGAAGTCGGTGACCAGCGGCTGCAGCTCGGTCATGAGCTCGCGGCGGCGCGCCATCGGGAACGCCCCGACGACCCCGACCGACACCAGCACCCCGCGGGCGTCGTGCAGGCCCAGCAGCAGCGACCCGACGGCGTCCGGGCCGGACTTGTGCACCCGGTACCCGGCGACGACGCAGTCCGCGGTCCGCTCGTGCTTCACCTTGGTCATGACGCGCTTGTCGGGCTGGTAGGTCCCGGCCGGGTCCTTCGCGATGAGCCCGTCGAGCCCGGCGCCCTCGAACTTCTCGAACCAGCGGCGCGCGGTGGCGGTGTCGTCGGTGACCGGGGTGAGGTGCACCGGCGGGGCGACGCCGGCGAACGCCTCCTCCAGCAGCGCGCGGCGCTCGGCGAACGGGCGCGCGGTGAGGTCGTCGTCGCCGAGCGCCAGCAGGTCGAAGGCCACGAAGGACGCCGGCGTCTCGGTCGAGAGCAGCGTCACCCGGCTGGCCGCGGGGTGGATGCGCTGCTGGAGCGCCTCGAAGTCCAGTGCGTTCCCGGAGGCGACGACGATCTCCCCGTCGACGACCGCACGCGGCGGGAAGTGCGCCTTCACCGCCTCGACGACCTCGGGGAAGTAGCGGGTCATCGGCTTCTCGTTGCGGGAGCCGATCTCGACCTCGTCGCCGTCGCGGAAGACGATCGAGCGGAAGCCGTCCCACTTGGGCTCGTAGAGCCTGCCCTCGGGGATCGACGGGGCGGGCTTGGCCAGCATCGGCTTCACCGGGGGCATCACGGGCAGGTCCACGGCGGACGAGTCTCCTCTCGATCGTCGGCGCGAGCATCCCGGCTCGCCCGTCCGAGGGGGGACCGGCCGGGTGCGCCAGACTGATCGGTGTGGGACGACTGCCCGACCGGGAGGCGCTGGAGCGGGCGCGGGACGCGACGATCGACGACGTCCTGCCCGGGCCCGGCGACCCGCCGCTGCGGGTGCTGTTCTGCGGCATCAACCCCGGCCTGGTGTCGGCGGCGACCGGGCACCACTTCGCCCGCCCCGGCAACCGGTTCTGGCCGGTGCTGCACGGATCCGGGTTCACCCCGCGCCTGCTGGCACCGGCCGAGCAGGGCGAGCTGGCGCGGCTCGGGCTCGGCATCACGAACATGGCGCCCCGGGCCACCGCGCGGGCCGACGAGCTGTCCGACGACGAGGTCGTCGCCGGTGGGGAGCGGCTGCGCGCGCTCGTCGCGGCGCGGGAGCCGGGGTGGCTGGCCGTCGTCGGGATCGGGGCCTACCGGACCGCGTTCGGGCGGCGCGACGCGGCGGTGGGGGAGCAGACCGACCGGCTGGGGCCGACCGGGATCTGGGTGCTGCCCAACCCCTCGGGTCTCAACGCGCACTGGTCGCGCGCGGCGATGGTCGCCGAGTTCGCCCGGCTGCGGGCCCGCGCCCGGGAGCAGGGGCCGGGCTAGGCCCCCGGGGTCGTCGAGCGCAGGAACAGCCCGAGCGCCAGGCCGACGGCGAGGAAGACCAGCAGCCACCACCACGTGCCGGACAGCACCCACACGGCGGACCCGACGGCGAGACCACCGCCGATCCCGTACCCGAGGCGGTTCAACCTGTCCTTGCGTGGCCCGTCGTCCATGGGCCCCGAGCCTAGCGGCCGCCTCCGTCGAGATCGGGCAGATCGGGCGTCTCCGCACCGTCGCGCTCGTCGCGGTCGGCCCACTCCAGCAACGGCTCGATGCCGAACACGGCCTCGTCGATGCCGGCGTGCAGGTCGCCCAGCTCGGCGTAGCGGGCCGGGACGGTCGCGATCGTGAAGTCCCGGGGCTCGCAGTCGTCGATCTCGTGCCAGGCCACCGGGGCCGACACCCGCGCGTCGGGGGTGCCGCGCACCGAGTAGGCGCAGGCGATCGTGTGGTCGCGGGCGTTCTGGTTGTAGTCGACGAAGACCGTCGACGGGTCGCGGTCCTTGCGCCACCAGGACAGGTCGACGCGGTCGCAGCGACGCTCCACCTCACGGGCGAACGCGTGCGCGGCACGGCGGACGTCGGCGAACCCGTGGTCGGGCGGGATGCGCACGTAGACGTGCAGTCCGGAGCCGCCGGAGGTCTTCGGGAACCCGGTCGCGCCCAGCTCGTCGAGCACCTCGTGCACCACACCGGCGACGCGGCGGACGTCGGCCCAGGACGCGTCGGGCATCGGGTCCAGGTCGATGCGCCACTCGTCGGGGGACTCGACGTCGGCGGCGCGGGAGTTCCAGGGGTGGAACTCGACGGTCGACATCTGCACCGCCCAGACCACGTCGGCCGGGTGGGCGACGCACAGCTCGTCGGCGGTGCGGTTGTACCGCGGGAAGGTTACGCGGACGGTGCGGACCCAGTCGGGGGCGCCGCGCGGCAGCCGCTTCTGGTGCACCTTCTCCCCGGTGACGCCGGTGGGGAAGCGGTGCAGCATGCACGGCCGGTCGCGCAGCGCGCGGACGACGCCGTCGCCGACGGCGGTGTAGTAGTCGGCGAGGTCCCGCTTGGTCTCGCCCCGCTCCGGGAAGTAGACGCGGTCGGGGCTGGACAGCCGCACCACGCGGTCGCCGATCGTCAGCTCGACCGGCTCACCCGCCCCGCGCGCGGCCACCCGTGGCTCAGAGCCGGCGACGCCGCCGGTAGACCGGGTACGCGACCGCGCCGATCAGGCAGACGGCGGCGGGCACGGCCGAGAACAGGAACTCGGTCCAGCTCACCGGGTGCCCGATGGTGAACAGCAGCAGCACGATGCCGGTGACCGCGGCCGCGATCGGCAGACCCTTGGGGAAGTTCTGGTGCCAGCCCCAGTCGACCGACGGCTCGTCGGCCGGGTCGACCCCGGACGCGACCGCGATCTCGCGGGTCTTGCTGGTCGTTGCGCTGTGCGCCACTGCCTTGCTGGCCACCGTGTGTCCTCCTGCTCCGGCTCCGTGCGGGGTCATCGTCGCACAGCTCGCGGGCCGAGGATGATGTGCGGTGATGAAGTCACTCGTCGTGTTGGGCAGCACCGGGTCGATCGGCACCCAGGCCCTGGACGTGATCACCCGCGCCGGCGGGTTCACGGTGTCCGGGCTGGCCGCGGGCGGATCGGACGTGGACCTGCTGGTGTCCCAGGTCCGCACGCACCGCGTCGGGCGGGTCGCGGTCGCGTCCGCCGCTGCGGCGGTCCGGGTGCGGGAGGAGCTGCCCGGCGTCGAGGTGCTCGACGGCCCGGACGCCGCGACCGAGCTGGTCACCGCGTGCGGCGCCGACATCGTCCTGAACGGCATCACCGGCTCCCGCGGCCTCGGCCCGACCCTGGCCGCGCTCGCCACCGGTGCCCGGCTCGCACTGGCGAACAAGGAGTCGCTGGTCGCGGGTGGCCCGCTGGTGTCGGCGGCGGCCGCGCCGGGGCAGATCGTGCCGGTCGACTCCGAGCACTCCGCGCTCGCGCAGTGCCTGCGCGGCGGGCGGGAGTCCGAGGTCGACCGGCTGGTCCTCACCGCCTCGGGCGGCCCGTTCCGCGGCCGGTCGCGCGCGTCGCTGCGGGACGTGACCGTCGAGCAGGCCCTGAAGCACCCGACCTGGGACATGGGCCCGGTCATCACCATCAACTCGGCGACGCTGGTGAACAAGGGCCTCGAGGTGATCGAGGCGCATCTGCTGTTCGGGGTGCCCTATGACCGCATCGACGTCACCGTGCACCCGCAGTCGATCGTGCACTCGATGGTCACCTTCACCGACGGCTCGACGATCGCGCAGGCGTCGCCGCCGGACATGCGGCTGCCGATCGCGCTGGCGCTCGGCTGGCCGGACCGCATCGCCGGCGCCTCGGCGCCGTGCCGCTGGGACACCGCGCAGAGCTGGACCTTCGAGCCCCTCGACGACGACGCGTTCCCCGGTGTGCGGCTCGCCCGCGCCGCCGGGACCACGGGCGGCTGCCTGCCCGCGGTGCTCAACGCGGCCAACGAGGAGCTCGTCGAGGCGTTCGTCGCCGGGGCGATCGGCTACACCGACGTCACCGACCTCCTCGGCGGGGTGCTGGAGGCGGCCGACGCCTGGACGGGTGACCCGGCTACCGTGGACGACGTGCTGGCTGCCGAGACCTGGGCCCGCGCCCACGCGCGCGAGAAGGCGGGAACGTGACCATCGTCTGGACGGTCGTCGGTATCGCGATCTTCTTCTTCGGGCTGCTGCTGTCGATCGCCTGGCACGAGCTCGGGCACTTCACCACGGCCCGCTGGTTCGGGATCAAGGTCCCGGAGTTCATGGTCGGCTTCGGTCGCACCCTCTGGTCGGTGCGCCGCGGAGAGACCGAGTACGGCATCAAGATGATCCCGCTGGGCGGCTACGTCCGGATGATCGGGATGCTGCCCCCCGCGAAGGGCGGGACGCTGGGCCGCAACCGTCGCACCGGTCCCTTCCAGGGGCTGATGGACGACGCGCGGCGCCAGTCGCAGGCCGACGTGCTCCCCCAGGACGCGGACCGGCAGTTCTGGACGCGGTCGCCGTGGAAGCGGATCGTCGTCATGTTCGCCGGGCCCTTCATGAACCTGGTCCTGGCGGTCGCGCTGTTCTTCGTGACGTTCATGGGCGTCGGCATGGTCGCGCCGACCACCCAGATCGCCGCGCTCGAGGAGTGCGTGCTCCCGGCGGTGGCGGTGCAGGGCCAGGCCCCGGAGACGTGCCCGGCCGGGGCGCCGCTGGCGCCCGCGCTGGCCGCGGGTGTCCAGCCCGACGACCGCATCGTCGAGGTCGGCGGGCAGCAGTTCGGGCCGGACGACGGCATGGCGGTGCAGGACGCGATCCGCGCGTCGTCGGGGCCGACCCCGATCGTCGTGGAGCGCGGCGACCGGCGGATCCCGCTGACCGTGGACGTCATCCCCAACACCCTGCCGGACCGGAACTCCTCGGACCCGCAGGCCACCGTGACCGCGGGCTACCTGGGGGTCCTGCTCAACACCAGCTACCAGCCGTTGACGGCGGGGGAGACCGTCGCGCAGATCGGCGACGGGGTGGCCCGCACCGCGGAGGCCGTCGTCGCGATCCCGGCGCGTATCCCGGCGCTGTTCGGCGCCGCGTTCCTCGGCGAGGAGCGCGGCCAGGACAGCCCGATGGGCGTCGTCGGCGTCTCCCGGATCGGCGGCGAGATCCTCGCCCAGCAGGACGTGCCCTGGCAGCAGGACGTGGCGTTGTTCCTGAACATGCTCGCCGCGGTGAACCTGTCGCTGTTCCTGCTCAACCTGCTCCCGGTCCCGCCGCTGGACGGCGGCCAGATCGTCCCGGCGATCTGGGAGGCGATCAAGCGCAACACCGCGAAGCTGCTCGGACGACCCGACCCCGGGCCGGTCGACGCGGCCAAGCTCCTGCCCGTCGCCTACGTCTTCGTGATCGTCTTCCTGGGGTTCTCGGTCATGGTCGCGATCGCCGACATCGTCAACCCGGTGCGGCTGTTCGGGTGAGCGCAGCACCCGAGGGCGCACGCCCGCTGGCGGTCTTCGACATCGACGGCGTCCTCGCCGACGTCTCGCACCGGCTGCACTACCTCGACGTGCACCGGTGGGAGAAGTTCTTCGCCGCCGCGCACGCCGACCCGCTGCTCGACGAGGGCGCGGACCGGCTGCGCGCGGCCCAGGAC
Source organism: Pseudonocardia sp. ICBG1034 (assembly GCF_020131375.1). NCBI lineage: Bacteria > Bacillati > Actinomycetota > Actinomycetes > Pseudonocardiales > Pseudonocardiaceae > Pseudonocardia > Pseudonocardia sp. ICBG1034. Next base: position 156,214 of record NZ_JAHLEK010000021.1, on the reverse strand, counting down.
TCCTACGACGTCGTCTACCTGACCGGCCGCCCCGAGCGGAACCGCAGGCTGACCGAGACCTGGCTGAGGGGCTTCGGCCTGCCCACCGGGCCGCTGTTCATGCGCCCCGACGACGACCACCGCCCCGCCCGCTACGTCAAGCGCGAGGTCCTGCGGCTGCTCGCCCGCGAGCGCGAGATCGCGATGATCCTCGACGACGACCCCGCCGTCGTCCGGGTGCTGGAGGCCGACGGGTGGCCGGTCGAGCTCGCGACCTGGCTGCCGCACAGCTCGACGCTGCAGGACGCGCAGGAGAACCAGGGCCGCACGTAGTGCCCCTGCTCACCGGGTACGGCGGGTCCCGCGGCGCGGTGGGATAGTGGAGGTCGTGAGCGTCTCCCTGGGTATGCCGTCCGCGCCCGCGCCGACCCTGGCCCCGCGCCGGAGGACGCGGCAGCTGCAGGTCGGCCCGGTCGGTGTCGGATCCGACCACCCGATCTCCGTCCAGTCCATGACGACCACCCTGACCTCCGACGTCAACGCGACCCTCCAGCAGATCGCCGAGCTGACCGCGGCAGGCTGCGACATCGTGCGCGTCGCCTGCCCGTCCGCCGACGACGCCGAGGCACTGCCCGCGATCGCGCAGAAGTCGCAGATCCCGGTGATCGCCGACATCCACTTCCAGCCCAAGTACGTGTTCGCCGCGATCGAGGCCGGCTGTGCCGCGGTGCGGGTGAACCCGGGCAACATCCGCAAGTTCGACGACCAGGTCAAGGAGATCGCGCAGGCCGCGAAGGACCACGGCACGCCGATCCGGATCGGGGTCAACGCGGGCTCGCTCGACAAGCGCCTGATGGAGAAGTACGGCAAGGCGACGCCCGAGGCGCTCGCCGAGTCGGCCATGTGGGAGGCGGGCCTGTTCGCCGAGCACGACTTCCACGACATCAAGATCTCGGTCAAGCACAACGACCCGGTCGTCATGGTGCGGGCCTACGAGCTGCTCGCCGAGCAGTGCGACTACCCGCTGCACCTGGGCGTCACCGAGGCCGGGCCCGCGTTCCAGGGCACGATCAAGTCGGCCGTCGCGTTCGGGGCGCTGCTGCGCCAGGGCATCGGCGACACCATCCGGGTCTCGCTGTCCGCGCCGCCGGTCGAGGAGATCAAGGTCGGCCAGCAGATCCTGGAGTCGCTGAACCTGCGCCCGCGCAAGCTCGAGATCGTCTCCTGCCCGTCCTGCGGTCGCGCCCAGGTCGACGTCTACACCCTCGCCGACGAGGTCACCGCCGGTCTGACCGGCATGGAGGTCCCGCTGCGCGTGGCCGTCATGGGCTGCGTCGTCAACGGCCCCGGTGAGGCGCGCGAGGCCGATCTGGGCGTCGCCTCCGGCAACGGCAAGGGCCAGATCTTCGTCAAGGGCGAGGTCATCAAGACCGTCCCCGAGCACAAGATCGTGGAGACGCTGATCGAGGAGGCCATGCGGCTCGCCGAGGAGATGGGCGAGAGCGTGGACGGTGTGACGGGTGAACCGCAGGTGACCGTCGGCTGAGCGAGTGCCGGTACCGGACGGGCGTCGGCGTGGCATCATGAACCCGTGCTGAGGGTGGCCGGAGCACGGCTTCTCGACGATCGTCACCGCTCCGGGGTGCACGACGTGCTCGACGCCGACCCGGTCGCCGCGTGCATGGTCGCCTCCCGTATCGAGGCGGTCGGCCTCGACCCGTGGCGGCTGGGCGGTGAGCTGTGGTCCCACGGGGCCCCGGCGGACGGTCTGTGCTTCTCCGGGGCGAACCTGGTTCCGCTGCGCGGTGACCGGGCGGCGCTGCGTGCCTTCGCCGACCGGGCCCGCCGGGCCGGACGGGTGTGCTCGTCGCTGGTGGGGCGGGCCGAGCTCGTCCTGCCGCTGTGGGAGGAGCTCGCACCGGGCTGGGGCCCGGCCCGCGAGATCCGGTCCGACCAGCCGCTGATGACCCTCGAACGGCCGCCGATGATCGCGCCCGACACCCGGGTGCGTCCGGTCCGGATCTCCGAGCTCGACCGCTACCTGCCGGCCGCCGTCGCGATGTTCACCGAGGAGGTCGGCGTCGACCCCCGCGAGGGCGACGGCGGGGCGGGCTACCGGGCCCGGGTCGCCGAGCTGATCACGTCCGGGCGGGCGTTCGCCCGGTTCCACGACGGTGAGGTCGTGTTCAAGGCCGAGATCGGCGCCCTGTCGCGCACCGTCGGCCAGATCCAGGGGGTCTGGGTGGACCCGGCCTGGCGCGGGCACGGGCTCGGTACGGCCGGGACGTCGGCGGTCGCGGTCGCGCTCGCCGGGATGGGCCGCCGCGCCAGCCTGTACGTCAACGCCTTCAACGCACCGGCCCGGGCCGCGTACCAGCGGGTCGGGTTCGTGCAGGTCGCGCGGTTCGCCACCGTCCTGTTCTGAGCACGATCGGGTCGCGGTGCTTGACCGTGCCGCAACGGCACGGTGTCGACTCGGCCGTGGCCGCGGACATCCGCCGCGCCACCACGAGCAGGGAGGTCGTCGTGTCCCGTTCCAGCTCCGCGTCGCCGGTCGTCACCGGGACCGGTCCGCGCCCGGGGTGGGTGGAGGTCGTCGTCGGCCTGGTCGTGCTGGCCGCCGTCGCCTACGGGGGCGGACCGCTGGTGCTGCGGACCCTCGACCCCGGTCCGCTCGCCGGGGGCCTGTTCCTCGCGGCGCTGTCGGGGATCGCGGGCGTCGCCGGGTTCGCCGCGGCCGTCGCGGTCCGGCGTCGCCCGCTGCCGGAGTTCGGCGTGCGGGCGACGACCGCGCGCTGGCTGCTTCTCGGCGCCGCCGGGGCGGTCCTGGCGTTCGTCGTCAGCCGGCTGCTGGTGGTCGGGATGGTCGCGCTCGGGATCGAGCCGGAGAACATCCAGGGCGCCTACGCCGACGCGGGCAGCGGCGGGGCCTGGTCGGTGGCGCTGTCGCTGCTGTTCCTCGCGGTGCTGACACCGCTGGGGGAGGAGCTGCTGTTCCGCGGGGTGGTCACCTCGGCGCTGCTGCGCTACGGCGCCGTCGTCGGTGTGCTGGGCAGCGCCGTGGTGTTCGCGCTGGCGCACGGGCTGAACGTGGTGTTCCTGACGGCGCTGGTCGTCGGGCTGGTCGCGGGTGAGCTGCGACGACGCAGCGGCTCGGTGTGGCCGGGGGTGGTCACGCACCTGGTGCACAACGCCATGGCCCAGGTCGTCGCGCTGGCGTTCGCCGGGGTGCTGTGAGCGACGGGCAGCTACCAGGCGCCTGATAGCGTCCGGTCCGTGCCCGACGAGGACGTGCCGCTCTGGGAGCTCATCCGGACGGCCCACGTCGTCGCCCGGGGGTTCCACCGGGTGTTCGCCCGGGCGGGCCTGACCGCGACCGGCTTCGGCGTGCTCGCCGAGCTCGCCGACCGCGAACGGACGGGCGGGCCGCCGCCGTCGCAGGCCGAGCTCGCCCGGATCGTGCTGCTGCGCCCGCAGAGCGTGGGGGAGCTGGTCACCGACCTCGTCGCCCGTGGCCTCGTCCGCCGCGACGGGCCGGGCGGCCGTGGACGCCGCGCCGGTCTGGAGCTCACCGACGACGGCCGCGCCGCGCTGCAGCGTGCCCGGCCGCTGGTGCAGGAGTTCACCGCGCCGGAGGCGATCGGGCTCGACCGGGACCGGACCGCCGAGCTGACCGCGATGCTGCGGACCGTGCGCGAGACCCTGGCCGCGGCGGAGGACTGACGGGGCGCCCGGACACCCGGGCCTCACACCGGGCGCGGCATACTCGCTGATCGTGATCGCCACCCTGCGGAAGCGCCCCCTGGTCCTGGCCGCCGCGATCGTCGTGCTCGTCGCGGTGGGTGTCGTGGTGGCGCTGCTGCGCCCCTGGGGAGGTGCCGGGACGACCGCCGAGCGGTACGTCACGGCCTGGGCCGCGGGGGACGCGCCGGGTGCGGCCGTCTACACCACGGACGCGGAGACGGCGGGCGCCTACCTGCAGAAGTCCCGCGACGACCTCGCCCCGGCCGGCATGACCGCCCGGGTGACCGGAACCCGCACCGACGGCGACCGCGCGACGTCGACGGTGGAGGTCGCCTGGGACCTGGGGCAGGGCCGGGCCTGGAACTACACCCTGGACCTGCCGCTCGTCGCCGCCGACGACGCCGCGGGCAACGACACCGGCTGGGCGGTCGAGTGGTCGCCCGCCGCGTTCGCGCCGGGGCTCACCGACGGCCAGCGCCCGGTGACCCGCACCGTGACCGCCGCCCCGGCGCCCGTCCTCGACGCCGGCGGGGCCACGCTGCTCGCGCCCACCCCGGTCGTCACCGTCACCCTGGACAAGGCGCAGGTCGGGCAGGCCGCGGGTGGGCTCGGCTCCGCACTGGGCACGATCGACCCCGCGATCACGGCGTCGAGCATCACCGCGGGCGCGAACGCCGTGCCGGACGGACAGGCCTACACCGTCGTCGTGCTGCGGGAGCCCGACTACCAGCGGGTCCGCGACCGGATCTACGACCTGCCCGGCGTCCGGTTCGTGTCCTCCACGCGGCTGCTGCCGCCCGACCAGGGCTTCGCGGGGCAGCTGATGCAGGGCGCCCGCGCCGACATCGAGAAGGCCGCCGGCGGGACGCCCGGCTGGTCGGTCGACGTCGTCGGCGCCCGCGGCGAGACCGTCCGCTCGGTGGCCGGGCAGCCCGCCGGGCCGGGGAAGCCGGTCACCCTGGAGCTGGACCGCACCGTGCAGGACGCGGCGCAGGCCGCCGTCGACGCCGACTCCAGGCAGGCCATGATCGTCGCGATCCGGCCGTCCACCGGGGCGGTGCTCGCGGTGGCGCAGAACGCGGCCGCCGACCGCGACGGCGCGCTGGCCCTGACCGGCCGCTACCCGCCCGGCTCCACGTTCAAGATCGTCACCGCGTACGGGGCGATGCCGGCGGAGAACCTCACCCCGCAGTCCCCGGTCGAGTGCCCCGGCACCACCGTGATCGACGGGCGCACCATCCCCAACGAGGACTCCTTCGTGCTGGGCACCGTGCCGCTGACCGAGGCGTTCGCGCAGTCCTGCAACACGACGTTCTCCCGGCTCGCCCTCGGCCTGCCCGCCGGCGGCCTCCCGGACGCCGGGAAGGCGCTCGGCTTCGGCGCGGACTGGAAGATCCCCGGGATGACGACGATCACCGGCACCGTCTCGCCCGCGACCGACGACCTGCAGCGGGCCAGCGACGGCTTCGGCCAGGGCGACGTCCTCGCCTCCCCGTTCGGCATGGCGCTGGTGTCGGCGACGGTCCAGCACGGCGCGCCCGTCACGCCGTCGCTGATCCGCGGGGCGACGACCGAGGCCGCCGTCGCGCCGGGCACCCCGGACCGCGCGGTGCTCGACCAGCTGCGCCCGATGATGCGGGCCGTCGTCACCTCCGGGACGGCGCGGGCCGCCGCCGGGCAGGGCGAGGTGTACGGCAAGACCGGCACCGCCGAGTACGCGGGCCCCGACGGCGGCAACCGCTCGCACGGCTGGTTCACCGGCTACCGCGGTGACCTCGCCTTCGCCACCCTCATCGTCGACGGCGGGTCGTCCGGGCCCGCGGTGCAGATGACGGCGCGCTTCCTGGCGGGCGTCCCGCGCTGAGCGACCGGCCGGGCGGCGGCGGGACGGCGTCGTGCCGGGCGCCCTACCCTGGGCGTCGTGCACCCCAGCCGGATCCCCGCCCTGGCGTTCGTGGCCGACCTCGTCGCCGTCGTGGTGTTCGCCGCCATCGGGAGGCTGAGCCACGCCGAGGCCGACAGCGTGCTCGGCCTGCTCGGCACCGCGCTGCCGTTCGCGCTGGGGGTCGCGGCGGCCTGGGCGACGCCGTGGGTGCGGTCGGCGCCGGCGTCGCTGCGCGCCGGGGCGGTCGTGCTCGCCGGGGCCGTGGTCGTCGGGCTCGTGCTGCGGCTGGGGTTCCTGGGGCGGCTGCCGCTGTCGTTCGCGGTCGTCGCGACGATCTCGCTGGCGGTGCTGCTGCTGGGCTGGCGGGGGATCTCCGCCGCCGTCGCGCGGATGCGGGCCCCGCGCACCCCGACCCGCTGAGGGCCCCGGACGTACGATGGGGGTCATGTCGACCCGCACGCTGCTCGTCCCCGGCACCCCGACCCCGATCCGCGAGGTGCCGTCGCACATCCCGCGTCCGGAGTACGTCGGCAAGCCGGCCCCGGCACGCAGCCGCCGCGGTGACATCCAGACGCCCGAGACGATCGAGCTGATGCGCCACGCCGGGAAGGTCGCGGCCCAGGCGCTGCAGCTCGCGGGCGAGACCGTCCGCCCCGGCATCACCACCGACGAGATCGACCGCGTGGTCCACGAGTTCCTCGTCGACCACGATGCGTACCCCTCGACGCTGGGCTACCGGGGCTTCCCCAAGTCCTGCTGCACCAGCCTCAACGAGGTCATCTGCCACGGCATCCCGGACACGACCGTCATCGACGACGGCGACGTGCTCAACGTCGACGTCACCGCGTTCGTCGGCGGGGTGCACGGCGACACCAACGCGACCTTCCTCGCCGGTGACGTGTCGGAGGAGGCGCGGCTGCTCGTCGAGCGCACCCGCGAGGCCACGATGCGCGCCATCAAGGCCGTCCGCCCCGGGCGTGAGCTGAACGTCGTCGGCCGGGTCATCGAGTCCTACGCCAAGCGCTTCGGCTACGGCGTGGTCCGCGACTTCACCGGCCACGGCATCGCCCACGAGTTCCACTCCGGGCTGGTCGTGCTGCACTACGACCAGCCCGACGTGCACACCGTCCTCGAGCCGGGGATGACCTTCACGATCGAGCCGATGATCACCCTCGGCGGCATCGACTACGACACCTGGGACGACGACTGGACGGTCGTCACCAAGGACAAGTCGTGGGTCGCGCAGTTCGAGCACACCATCGTGGTGACCGACGACGGCGCGGAGATCCTGACCCTGCCCTGAGGCGGGGCCGCCCGGCGTGCGCGGTCAGGCGGCGGCGCGCTCGCGCAGCAGGGCCAGCGCCTCGTCGGCGTGCTTGTTCATGTCGGTCTCGGACCCGATCTCGGCGAGGACCGCGCGGTCCGGGCCGATCACGAACGTCTTGCGGCGGGTGTGGAAGTTCCCCGGGAGCCAGGCGCGGTAGGCACCGAAGGACTTCGCGACGGCGTGGTCGGAGTCGGACAGCAGCGGGAACCCGAAGCCGTTCGCGGCGGCGAACATGTTCTGCTTGTCCGGCCGGTCCGAGGAGATCCCGACCGGCTGCGCGCCGAGCTCGGCGAACTCGGCCGCGAGGTCCCGGAAGTGGCAGGCCTCGGCCGTGCAGCCACCGGTCATCGCGGCCGGGTAGAAGAACAGGACGACGGGCCCGGCCGCCAGCAGGTCGGACAGCCGGCGCGGTGCGCCGGCCTCGTCGGGCAGCTCGAAGTCGGTGGCGGTGTCGCCGACGGCCATGGTGTCTCCTCGGGTCGCGGGTGCGGGGTGGGTCAGGAACGTGGGGGCAGCGGGAGGAACCCGCTGGTGCGGCGGACGTAGTCGGCGTAGCCGGGGCGCCGGTCGGCGATGTCGCGTTCCAGCAGCGCCGCGCCGGTGCCCTTCATCAGGTTCGCCGTGATCACGGCGACCCCGACGAGGCCGATCAGCCCGGCCGGGTGGTGCAGGGCGAGGATGCCCAGGCCCCACCAGACGCAGGCGTCGCCGAAGTAGTTGGGGTGGCGGGTGAACCGCCACAGACCGCGGTCCATCACCTCGCCGCGGTTCGCGGGGTCGGCGGTGAACCGGGCGAGCTGGGCGTCGCCGACGGACTCGAAGGTGAACCCGACCGCCCAGACGAGCACGCCGAGCACGGTGACGGCGACCAGCCATCCGGCGGCCGCGGTGCCGTACTGGGCGACCTGCACGGGGAGCGAGACGACCCACATCACCGCGCCCTGGGTGAGGTAGACGCGCCGGCCGATCGAGCCGCGCTCGCGCAGGTCGACGTAGCGCCGGTCCTCGGGCCTCCCGTGGTTGCGCCGCGCGATGTGGCGGGCCAGCCGCCCGCCCCACACCGCGACGAGCACGACCACCAGGGCGCGCCGCCAGCCGTCGCCGGTCGGGTCGAGGGCCGTCGCGGTCACCGCGGTGACGAACGCGACCCACACGAACCCGAGCCCCCAGACGACGTCGACGCCGTCGTGCCGGCCGCGCCGCACGCCGATCGCGTACGCGAGGGCCATGAGCACGGCGACGGCGACGGCGGTGACGCCGAGGTTGACGGCCCACGCCGCCCAGGGGAACGGGTTCACCCCGGTCATGCTGTCGCGGCCGGCGACGGCGCGCCCGCCGGGGCGGACCCGACGGCCGGGTCGAGCCCCAGGATCCCGGTGCGGCTGCGCGGGAGCCCGGAGGTGCCGTCGGCACCGGGGCGGACGGTGAGGATCTGGTGCACGCCCATCCGGTTCTCCTCGAACGCCAGCGCGGCACCGGCCAGGTACAGCAGCCAGATCCGCCACTGCTCCTCGCCGATCATCCGGACCGCGGTGTCGCGGTGCGCCTGCAGCGTCTCCAGCCAGGGCCGGACCGTCCACACGTAGTGCTCGCGCAGCGAGTGCACGTCGACGATCTCGTGCCCGGCCCGCTCCAGGAACCCGAGGGTCTCACCGAGCGGGCGCATGTACATGTCCGGCGCGACGTAGGCCTCCATGAACGCGCCGCCGCCCGGTGCGGTGTTCGCCCCGACCGACCCGCGCGACATCTGCTGCAGCAGCAGGCGTCCGTGCGGGCGCAGCATGCGGTGCAGCTGTGCGGCGTAGACGCCGTAGTTCTCCTGCCCGACGTGCTCGCCCATCTCGATGGAGGACACGGCGTCGAAGGGCTGGTCCGAGATCTCGCGGTAGTCCTGCAGCCGGATCTCCACCCGCTCGGACAGCCCCGCCCGGCGGACGCGCTCGACGCCGTAGTCGCGCTGCTGGGCGGAGAGGGTCACGCCGGTGGCGTGCACGCCGTAGTGCTCGGCCGCGTGCACGAGCAGCGAGGCCCACCCGCAGCCGACGTCGAGCAGCCGCATCCCCGGCGCCAGGCCGAGCTTGCGGCAGATCAGGTCCAGCTTGTCGCGCTGGGCGTCGACCAGGGTGTAGCCGGGCCCCTCGTCGCGGGTCCAGTAGCCGCACGAGTAGGCCATCTGCGGATCGAGCAGGAAGGCGTAGAACTCGTTCGACAGGTCGTAGTGGTGGCTGATCGCGTCGCGGTCGCGGCGACGGCTGTGCCGCCGCCCGCCCAGCCGGGCCTCCGACGCCGGCGGCCGCGGCGGGGGGCCGACGGCGCCGAGCCGGGCCGCGGTGCCCAGCGCACCCAGCTTCTGACGCAGGTCGAGCGTCGCCGAACCGGTCCCCGGCTTCGCGAGCGCCCAGAACCGGGACAGCCCGTCGGCGATGTCACCGTCGACGGACAGGTCGCCGGAGACGAACGCGCGGGCCAGGCCGAGCTCGCCCGGCGCCCACAGCAGCCGGCGCAGGGCGCGGCGGCGGTTCACGATCACCGTCGGTGGGTTCGGGTCGTCGGGGGTGCCGGTGCGGCCTGCCTCGCTGCCGTCCCAGGCGCGCAGCCGCACCGGGAGCGGGGCGCCGAGGACGTCCTCCAGGAGCGAGGTGAGGCGCTCCGCGGGGGTGGTGGTCATGAGGGCACCTCTCAGAAGGACGGGCGGCGCTGCAGCGAGAACTGGACGACGTCGAGGTAGCCGACGCGGAACCCGGCCTCGCAGTAGCCGAGGTAGAACTCCCACATCCGCCGGAACGTCTCGTCGAAGCCGAGTGCCTCGACCTCGTCCCACCGCGTGAGGAAGCGGGTGCGCCAGTGGCCCAGGGTGCGGGCGTAGTCGTAGCCCAGGCTCCGGCGCTCGGCGACGCGCAGCCCGCCGGTGTGCCGGGCGAGGTTGTCCTCGATGGCCTCGACCGACGGGATGATCCCGCCGGGGAAGACGTACTTGTGGATCCAGGTGTAGTCGTTGCGGGCGACCATCATCCGGTCGTGCGGCATGGTGATCGACTGCAGGCCGACCCGCCCGCCCGGCTTGAGCAGCCGGTCCAGCGCGGCGAAGTACGTCGGCCAGTACTCGACGCCGACGGCCTCGATCATCTCGACCGACACGACGGCGTCGTAGGAGCCCTGGGCCTCGCGGTAGTCGCGCAGCAGCACCTGCACCCGGTCGGCCACACCCGCCTCGGCGAGCCGCGCCTCGGCGAGGGTCTTCTGCTCCTGCGAGATCGTCAGCGTGGTGACCCGGGCGCCGCGCTGCGCGGCCCGCGTCGCGAGCCCGCCCCAGCCGGTGCCGATCTCCAGCACGTGCATCCCGGCCTCGACGCCCGCCATGTCCAGGATGCCGTCGATCTTGCGTTCCTGGGCGAGGACGAGGTCGTCGGAACCGTCGGCGAACCAGCCGGCGGAGTAGGACATGGTGTCGTCGAGGAACAGCGAGAACAGCTCGTTGGACAGGTCGTAGTGGCGGTGGATGTTCTCCCGCGACCCCTCGACCGAGTTGACCTCGGCGGTGGGCCGGCGGGCCTCGGCGAACCGGCGGCCCAGCCGCTGCAGGGCGGGCGGCACCAGCGTCGACAGCCGGGCGGCGAACGGGGTGAGCAGCCCGGGCAGGTCGGTGGTCGTCCAGTCGCCGACCATGTACGACTCGCCGAACCCGATCTTGGAGTTCGCGCCGAGCCGGTGGAAGAACGCCGACGGGCGCTCGATGCGCATGACCGGCGAGGTCGGGCCGCCCGCACCGAGCCGCTCCCCGCCGGGGAACACCACCCGCACCGGCAGCGACCGGACCGCGTTGCGGAACAGCGACTCCGCGATCCGGGCCTTGGCCGGGGCCACGGGCGGTGTCGCCAGACCGGGCCACACACCCTCGTTGGGGCGGGGCACGGCGTGCGTGCGGGGCCGGGTGCCGCGCGCGCCGGCGGAGGTGGGCACGGCGATCCCGTCGTGCTGCATGGTCATCGCGTGACCCCTTCCTGGTGCTGATCCTGTGTGGAGTGTTCGTCGGGGAGGCCCGCGCGGTTCTGTGGTGGCCGGGCCGGTTTCGGCACGACCGGCAGCTTCGTCCACAGCGCGATGCCGTGGCGCCGGATCAGCGCCGCGGTCCGCTGGGTGACCAGCGGGCGGCGCAGCACCGTGCGCGCCACCTGCCGGGTGGTCGCGGGCCTGCGGATCCCGGCCAGGGTGGCGACGAACGCGGGCGCACCGTCCTGGTGCAGCGTGATCGCGATGCCGAGGCGGTCGTCGGGCTCGGGCAGGCGCATCGTGTAGTGGCCGTCGACCGTGAGGAACGGCGAGACGTAGAACTCCTTGTCCACGCCCGCCCGCCCCGACGGGTCGGGGTGCAGCAGGTAGCAGTGCCGCTCGCCGTAGGTGTTGTGCACCTCCGCGACCACGCAGGCGAGCGTGCCGTCGGCGCGGTGGCACCAGAACACCGAGATCGGGTTGAACACGTAGCCGAGCACCCGGGCGTGGGCGAGCATCAGGACCCGGCCCCCGGCCAGGTCGATGCCGTGCGCGGCCAGGTAGGTGTCGACGTTCTCCCGGATCCCGCGCTCCGGGTCCCCGAGGTGGTCGCGGGCGTCGAAGCGGGCGAACGGGCGCAGCCAGAACGGCAGCCGCGGCAGCGCGTCCAGGTCGACGAGCCAGTAGTAGATCGAATGCGAGAACGCCGTCTCCAGGTCGCGCCGGCGGGCGTGACGGACCTCGGCGTCGTAGAGCGCCGGGGTGCTCACCAGCTCACCCCGAGCGCGCGGGCGGCGCGCACGCCCGAGGCGCAGCCGTCCTCGTGGAAGCCCCAGCCGTGGTAGGCACCGGCGTAGGCGGTGACCGGGGTGTTCAGCTCCGGCAGGCGGCGCTGGGCGGCCACCGAGTCCGGCGTGTACACCGGGTGCTCGTAGGTCATCCGCGCGACGACGGCGTCCGGGTCGATCCGCCCGGCGCCGTTCAGCGTGACCACCCAGTCGTCGGGGTCGGTGAGGCGCATCAGCCGGTTCATGTCGTAGCTGACCAGGACCGGGGCCGCGGTGCCGTCGGATCCGCCCGGCCCGCCCGTGGCGTCCGCACAGGCGGGCTTGAGGTAGTTCCAGGACGCCCGGGCGCCGGACCGGCGCGGCAGCAGCGAGGTGTCGTGGTGCAGCCAGGTCTCGTTGCGGGAGTAGGTGAACGCCCCCAGCACGGCCCGCTCGTCGGCGGTGGCGCCGTCGCCGAGGACCGCCAGCGCCTGGTCGGGGTGGGTCGCGAGCACGACGTGGTCGAACGCGGCGACGGTGTCGGCGTCGTCGCGGACCTCGACGCCCGCGGTCGAGCGCAGGACCGAGCGGACCGGCGTCGCGGTGCGCACCGCCGGGAGCTGCTTGACGACACGGTCCACGTAGGAGCGGGACCCGCCGGTGACGGTCCGCCACTGCGGGGAGCCGCCGATCCCGAGCATGCCGTGGTGGTCGAGGAAGGTGAACAGGTAGCGCGCCGGGTAGTCCAGCGAGAGCGCCGCGCCCGCCGACCACACGCAGGACACCACCGGGATCATGAAGTGCTGCACGAAGTAGCGGGAGTAGCCGCCGATCGCGAGGAACGCCCCGAGCGTCACATCGCCGGCGGACTCCTCGGCCAGGACCCGGCGTGCGTGCCGGTGGAACCGCACGACCTCGCCGAGCATCCGCAGGTAGGCCGGCCGGGCCACGTTGGAGGCCTGCGGGAACAGACCACCCAGCTTGCGGGCACCGGCGTACTCCAGCCCGCAGCCGTCGCAGCGCACCGACATCGACATGTCGGAGTCCTGGGTGGACACCCCCAGCTCGCCGAACAGGCGCAGCAGGTTCGGGTAGGTGCGGTCGTTGTGGACGATGAACCCGGAGTCGACGTGGGTGGTCCCGCCGTCCGAGGACGCCAGCTCGTGGGTGTGGGCGTGCCCGCCCGGGCGGGCGTCGGCCTCGTACAGCGTCACGTCGTGGCTGCGGGACAGCAGGTGGGCGGCCGTCAGACCGGACACCCCGCTGCCGACCACGGCGACGGTCGGACGCGCCTGCGGTGCACTCACCTGTCAGCTCCTTCGAGGGCGACCCGCAGCCCGGCCGGGGCGGGTTCCGCCATGGCGTTCGAGATGACCGGGTCACGGGGTTCGGCCCCGAGCTCGCCGAGTGCGAAACGTCGCACCAGGGAGGTCCAGTCACCGGCGCGGCGGAGCATGGCGTGGCCGTCGCCGAGCACGTCGAAGCGGGCGACCCGGTCGGTCACCGACCGGGCGCGCAGGGCGTAGGCGTAGGACGCCGCGGGGTCGGTCATCCGCTCCCGGTCGCCGTGCGCGATCAGCACCGACCGCCCGGCGAGCTGGTCGACCGGGTCGGAGCCCTCCAGCCAGGGGGCGAGCCCGCACACCGCGACGACGCCGGGTGCGCCCGCCGCCCGCAGCACCGCGCGGGCACCCATCGAGTGCCCGACGAGCACGACCGGGCGGCCCGGGTAGCGGCGCACGAGCTCGTGGACGGCCCACTCGGCGTCGCGGTAGGCGTCCATGGCCGGGCCGTTCCAGCCCCGCACCCGGTAGCGCAGCAGGTGCACCGCGACGCCCGAGCCCGTCCCGGTCCGGTGGGCGCGCCCGCCGCGCTCCAGGGAGTGCGCGAACGGCAGCATGCGCAGCAGTGCCAGCCCGCGCCGGGCGGGCGCCGTGGAGTGCGACTTCCCGCCGTGGGCGACGAGCACGACACCGGCCGGTTCGGGGTGTCGGTCGCCGGCGTTCTCCAGCCACGGACTCGGATCGGGCACGGGGCACCTCGCAGGGGACGGGGTGCGCGGGGCACCGGGACGGTCTCGGCGCGTGTTCGTCCGGCGGCCCGGTGGTGGCCGGTCGGTGGGACCGTCCTCACATCGGGTCGGCCCGGACACGGTCCGCGACCGGTGCGTACCCGTCGACCCTAGATCGGGTGCGCAGTACCTCGCTCGTCGAGACATCTCGACGCGTGGGGATCGCTCGAACGGGTGAGGTGTGGATCACCTCCGGTGGTCACGGCCGGGGTGGGTAGGACCACGGACGCATCCGGTCGTGGTGAGGGGCGAAGATGGTCGCGTGCCCGGGACCGGGCGCCGCGGACGGACGGGCGGGGAGAGGACGACGACGATGGGCGTGCCACCGGAGCTGACGGTGTGGCAGAAGGTCGTGGCGACGGTGCGCCGCCGGCGTCGCGGGTCGGGCTTCTGGTTCGGGCTCGCGATCGCGGTGATCTGGCCGTTCGTCGTCTTCGGGACCCGGCTGGGCTGGCGCGGCGCGGAGCACCTGCCGCGCACCGGCGGCGCCCTGCTGGTCGGCAACCACGTCTCGTTCTCCGACCCGATCTTCGACATCGCCTTCGGCACCGCGCACGGCCGGATCCCGCGGTTCCTGGCCAAGGGCGAGCTGTGGTCGGTGCCGGTGGTGAAGTGGGTGCTCGGGCACGGCGGGCACATCCCGGTGTACCGGTCGTCGAAGCGGGCCGCGGAGTCGTTCACCGGCTCGATCGACGCCCTGGCGCGCGGGGAGATCGTCGCGATCTACCCGGAGGGCACCTACACCCGCGACCCCGGGCACTGGCCGATGAAGCCGAAGAACGGTGTCGCCCGGATCGCGCTGCGCTCCGGCGCCCCGGTGATCCCCATGGCGAACTGGGGCACCCAGGACTTCCTGCCCGCCGACGGGAAGCCGACGCCGTTCCCGCGCAAGCGGGTCACGGTCGCGCTCGGCCCGCCGGTGGACCTCTCGGAGTTCGCCGGGAAGCCGCTCACGAAGACCACCCTGGACGCGGCCACCGCGAAGATCATGGACGCGGTGACCGGGCTGCTCGAGGAGCTGCGCGGGGAAACCCGCCCGGCGACGACGTACGACCCGGAGGCGCGGCCGCGTCCGGAGGCGCCCGGCGAGCCGCTCGACCCGGCCGAGCGCGCCGCCGGCTGACCCTCAGATCTCCAGGCCGAGCAGGGCGTTCTCGATGACCTCGGGCAGCGCCGGGTGGATCCAGTACTGCCCGGTCGCGATCTCGGAGACGGTCTGGCCGAACACCATCGCCTGGATGAGCTGCTGGACCAGCGTCGACGCCTGCGGCCCGAGCAGGTGCGCGCCCAGCAGCCGTCCGGTGCCCTTCTCCGCGATCAGCTTGCAGATGCCGGTGCGGTCCTCCATCGCCCAGCCGTAGGCGACGTCGCCGACGTTCTGCACCTTGACCGCGATGTCGAACCCGGCGTCGCGGGCCTCGGTCTCGGTCATCCCGACCGAGGCGATCTGCGGCTCGGTGAACACCGCGGCCGGGACGAAGTCGTGGTTGGTGGCGCGCAGGTCGTCCGGGTGCGCCAGGTTGTGCCCGACGATCTTGGCCTCGTGGTTGGCCACGTGCTTGAGCTGGTGCGGGGAGCTCACGTCGCCCAGCGCCCACACGCCCGCGGCGGACACGCTGCGCTGGTACTCGTCGACGGCGACCCGGCCGTCGGCGTGCACGGTCACGCCGCCCCGGTCCAGGTCCATCCGGTCGCCGTTGGGCATCCGGCCGGTGGCGACGAGCAGCGTGTCGGCGACGACGGTGGAGCCGTCGTCGAGGGTGATCTCCACCTCGCCGGGGCCGCCGCTGCCGTCGCCGGACAGCGCGGTGACCTGACGGCCCAGCCGGCAGTCCCAGCGGGCGGTGGCGACCTCGGTGAACCGGTCGGACAGCGTGTCGTCGAGGTGGCGCAGCAGCTTCGGTCCGCGGGCGATGACGGTGACCTCGGCGCCGAGCGCGGAGAACACGTGCGCGAACTCGGACGCGATGTAGCCGCCGCCGAGGATCGCGAGCCGGCGCGGGACGTCGTCGATCCGCATCACCGTGTCGGAGGTCTCGAACGGCACACCGGCGTCGCGGACCAGCGGCGGGATGCTCGGCCGCGACCCGGCGGCGATGACGATCCGGTCGCCGGTGACGGTGTCGGTGCCGGAGCCGTCGGTGCGCTCGACGCCCAGCTCGCGCTCGCCGGTGAAGCGGGCGTGCCCGAAGTACACGGTGACGTTGGGGCTGCGGTCGACCCGGTAGGAGCGTCCACCGTCGGAGATCGGGTCGATCCGGCCGAACACCCGGTCCCGGATGTCGGTCCAGCGGATCTTGTCGACGGTGCCGTCGACGCCGTAGGTGTGCGCGTGCCGGATGGTCTCGGCGACGTCCGCGGCGTAGACGTACATCTTGGTCGGGATGCAGCCGACGTTCAGGCAGGTCCCGCCGAACACCCCGTGCTCGACGATCGCGACGTCGAGATCGGCGAAGCGTTCGTCGATGAAGGTGTTTCCGGAACCGGTGCCGATGACGACCAGATCATGGTGGGCCACGTCGCGAGGCTAACCGCTTCCGCGGTCCCGCGACGCTCTGGTACCCCTCTGCGGATGACCGTTCCCACACCGGCCGCGGCGACCCCGACCCTGCACCGCGCCTGGGCCGCCGATCTCGACCCGGCCACCCTGTACGCGCTGCTCGCGCTGCGCACCGCGATCTTCGTCGTCGAGCAGGAGTGCCCCTACCAGGAGCTCGACGGGCGCGACCTCGAACCGCGCACCCGGCACCACTGGCTGGCCGACGGCGGCACGGTCGTCGCGACCCTGCGGCTGCTGGCCGACCCCGGCGGGGTGCTGCGGATCGGCCGGGTCTGCACCCGCGCCGACGCGCGCGGACGCGGGCTGGGGCACCGGCTGATGGACTCGGTGCTCGCCGAGGTCGGCGACCGCCCCTGCGTGCTCGACGCCCAGGAGGTCCAGGAGCCGTTCTACGCCCGGCACGGATTCGTGCCGGCGGGGGAGCGGTTCGTCGAGGACGGCATCCCGCACGTCCCGATGGAGCGCCGCCGCTCCTGAGCGGAGCTCAGCCCGCGGCCCGCTTGCGCAGGTCCGGCGGGAACTGCCCGGCGTCGATGCAGGCCTGCGACCAGCGGTCCAGGTCGGCGGTGACGCCGTCGAGGTCGTCGCCCAGCGCGGCGACCAGGTCGTCCTGGGAGGCGTCGGTGGCGGCCTCGACCCGGTCGCGGAAGCGGCGGCCGTCGTCGGTGAGGGCGGCGTCGGGCCCGGCGGAGGTGGTCAGGCCCTCCTCGGCGAGCCTGCGGGCGCCCGCGTCGGCCATGTCCTGCGGCCAGGCGCGGGTGCCGGAGTACTCGCCGAGCGGGTAGCCGACCCACAGCTCGGCGAGGACGCCCATCCGCACCGGGTCCAGCCCGGCCGCGACGGAGGCGGCCACGTGGCCGTCGCCGCGGTGCTCGCGCACCAGGTCGGCGGCCCGCCACAACCGCCCGGCCGGATCCTGCGGACGGGGCCGGGCACGCAGGGCGGAGAACAGCGGCCTGCCCGCGCCGGACACCGCGTCGACGGCGCGCTCCAGGATCCCGGCGACCTCGGCGACGCGGCCCGCGTCGGTCTCCTCGCCGAGGACCGCGCGCAGGCTCGCGGCGGTCTCGGCGTCGCGCAGCCGCTGCAGCTCCTCGACGTCGACGAGGCGCAGCGCGTCCTCCCAGGTGGAGCCGACGAACCCGGGCTCGAACACGGCGAACGCGGCGGCGACCAGCTCCCCCGGCGCCCGGCCGCCGAACGGTCCGCCGCGCCCGCCGACGTAGGCGGTGAAGAAGTCCAGGCCGCGGGCGCCGACGGCGTCGCCGACCCGGGAGGACCAGACGTCGTGCATCGCGACCGGTTCGAGCGCGTCGCGCAGCCGGCGGGCCGGTGCGCCGCCGGTCACCGCGCCGGGCACCTCGATCCCCTCCGGTGCGGCGGCGAAGAAGACCCGGACGGCCTCGGCGTGGTCCACGTGCGCTCCTCGCGGGGTTCGGCGGCGCTGCCGGTCCGACGGTAGTTCCTCGGCCGGTGGCGCACGACCGGACGGCGGGCGTGCCCCGCGCGTCGCCGTCGCCGGGACGCCGAGTGCGCGATACTCCCGCGCGTGCCCGGAACCGGAGGGTGCACGAGCGGACACGCTGGGAGAGGAAGGCGGAACGGATGAGCGACGACCGACGGGGCGGCGACTCCCCGGCCTGGGGGCGGGTCGGACCGGAGGACCCGACGGCGGACCCGGCGACCCATCCGGCGCTGCGCACACCCGACCCCACGGCCGATCAGCCGACCGTGGCGGTGCCGGTGGAGGGCGGCGGCCCGGGCTCCGAGGCCACCACCGAGAAGCGCGCGATCCCGCACACCCGCACCGGCGGGCTGTGGGCCGCGCTGATCCTCTCGGCGGTCGTGCTGATCTTCCTGCTGGTGTTCATCCTGCAGAACACCGAGCCGGTCGCGATCAACTTCCTGTGGCTGACCGGGACGCTGCCCACCGGGGTGGCGCTGCTGTTCGCCGCGATCGCCGGGATCCTGCTGGTCGCCGTGCCCGGGACGGGCCGGATCCTGCAGCTGCGCCGGCAGGCGCGGCGAGGCTGACCCGCACGGGTCGCGGCCGGGGCGCCGGCCGCGACCCGAGGGAGGTCAGCGCCGTCGGCGCGGCCGGTCGGTGCGCGCGGTCCCGCCCGGGGCCGGGCGGCGGCGGGGTGTCGGCTTCGGCGGCTTGGCGACGACGATCGGCTCGCCGGACGGCTCCCGTGAGCCGGTCACGCGGACCAGGTCCGGGTGCCCCGGGCGGACCGTCGAGACCTCGGCGGAGACCCCGGCCTGGCGGGTGAGCAGGTCCACCTCGGCGCGCTGCTCGGGCATCGCCAGCGTCACGACGACGCCGTCCTCACCGGCCCGGGCGGTACGCCCGGCACGGTGCAGGTAGGCCTTGGGGTCGGCGGGCGGGTCGACGTGCACGACGAGCCCGACGTCGTCGATGTGGATGCCACGGGCCGCGACGTCGGTCGCGACGAGCACCGGCACCGCGCCGGAGCGGAAGTCGTCGAGCGCGCGGTTGCGCTGGCTCTGCGAGCGGCCACCGTGCAGCGGCCCGGCGGCGACGCCCTCGCGGCGCAGCACCCGCACCATCCGGTCGGCGCCGTGCTTGGTGCGCACGAACAGGATCGTGCGGCCCTCCCGGGCGGCGATCTCGGCGACGACGCGGGACCGGTCGTCGCGGTCGACGACGAGCACGTGGTGCTCCATCGTCGCGACGCTGCCGGTCGGCGGGGCGACCGAGCGGGTCACCGGGTCGGTGAGGTGGCGCCGGACCAGCGTGTCGACGTCGCCGTCGAGGGTCGCGGAGAACAGCAGGCGCTGTCCGTCGGCGGGGGTGCGGTCGAGGATCGCGCGGACCTGGGGCAGGAAGCCCATGTCGGCCATGCGGTCGGCCTCGTCGAGCGCGGTGATCGTGACCTCGGACAGGTCGCAGGTGCGCTGCTGCAGGTGGTCGGACAGCCGGCCCGGGGTGGCGACCAGCAGGTCGACCCCGCGCCGGAGCTCGGCGACCTGTTTGTTCATCGACATCCCGCCGACGATGTCGGTCACCCGCAGGTCGACCGCCTTCGCCAGCGGCGCCAGGACCTCGACGACCTGGGTGGCGAGCTCGCGGGTCGGGACCAGCACCAGGCCACGCGGGGCGGTCGGGCGGGAGCGCTCCCCGGCCAGGCGGGCCAGCAGCGCGAGCCCGAAGGCGAGGGTCTTGCCGGACCCGGTCTGGCCGCGTCCGAGCAGGTCGCGCCCGGCGAGGGTGTCGGGCAGCGTGGCCGCCTGCACCGGGAACGGGGCGGTGAAGCCCTGCTCGGCCAGTGCCTTGGTCAGGCGCTCGGGCAGGCCCAGCTCGGCGAACGACGGCATACCGTCCTCGGGCTCGACCCACTGCGGCTCCGGTTCCGCCTTCGGGGCGGCGACGGCGGCGGCGCGGGCCGGGGCCGGACGCGACGCCGCGGCGCCGCCACCGCGGCGGCCGCGGCGGGCGGCCGGACGGTCACCGCCGCGCTGCGCGGACCGGGCGGGGCCGCGATCGACCCGGCTCCCGTCCTGGAGGTGCTCGCGACGCTCGGCGCGGTTGCCGCCGCCGTCGCCGGAGCGCTCGCCCCGGGCGGAGCGGTCCCCACGGGGGGCGCCGGAGCGCTCGCCGCGGGCGGGGCCGCCGGTGCGGGCGCCCCGGGCCGGACGCGGGGCGTCGCGGCGGTCGTCGTCGCGGGAGGGACGGTCGCGGCGGTCGTCGCCGCGGGTCTCGGTGCGGCGGTCGTCGCGCCGGGCCGACCCGCGGTGGGCGCCACCGTCGGCGGACGGCCCGGACGGGCGGGTGGCCCGCCGGCGGGCGGGACGGTCGGACGTGGTGCCGGCGTCGGACGACGGCGGGCGGAACTGCGGCCTGGTCAAGACAGGTCTCCTCGAGAACGTGGCACGTCCTGCGGAGACCTCGGGGGAGGTGTGCTCGGCCGACGGGCCCGGGCGCGGCGGCGCGTCGTCGCGGTGCGCGCTCCGTGATGGAAGGGCTCGGCCCGGCGGCTCTGGCGGCCGGGCGCTCGTCGATCCACACTACGCGCCGTACCCGTGCTCCCCGGTGCCGGGCCGCCGGGACGCGACGCGTGACGCCGCGTCGCGCCCCGGGGAACGGCGGGGCGGGTCAGCCCAGCAGGGTGCGTTCCCGCAGCTCGGTGAGGAGCCGCCCGGGTGCGGCGGGGTCGTGCCCGCGGGCGACGAACCACTCGCCGATGCGTCGGACGTCACGGTCCAGGAACTCCGGTCCCTGCGGGTTGCCGACGACGTCGACGACCTGTGGCAGGTCGATCAGCACCGCCCGGCCGCGGTGGACGAGCACGTTGTAGGCCGACAGGTCGCCGTGTGCCCAGCCGAGGTCGGCGAGCACGCCGAGGGCGTCGACGAGGTCGTGCCACAGCGCGGTCAGCTCGCCCGCGTCCGGGCGCAGCGCGGCGAGCCGGGGTGCGGCGCGCCCGTCGGGCGTGCCGAGGAACTCCAGCAGGACCTCGGTCCCGTCGACCGACACCGGGTAGGGCACCGGGGCGCCCGCGGAGTGCAGCCGGGCGAGCGCGGCGAACTCGGCCGCCGCCCACTGCCCGGCGATGAGGTCGCGGCCCAGCGCGGTGCGCTGCGCCATCGCCCGTGTCTCCCGGGAGCGCCGGACGCGGCGCCCCTCCAGGTAGCCGGCGTCGCGGTGGAACATGCGGTGCGCGGGGTCGCGGTAGCGCTTGGCGGCGAGCAGCACCCCGTCGCGGCCGGGGAGTCCGCGTTCGACGAGGTGCACGTCGGCCTCCTTGCCGGTCTTGAGCACCCCGCGCTCGTGGTCGACGGCGCCGGTGTCGGTCACCAGCCAGCCGGGGCGGGGGTGCGGGCCACGGGCGCCGGCGGGCAGCCCGGGCCAGGTGGACCAGCGGTCACCACCGCCGGGGACCTCGGCGGTGTCGGGGTCGTGCCCGGCCCGGCCGTCCAGGGCGAGCGCGGCGGTGGCGGCGCGGCCGGGACGGGGGCGGGGCTCGTCGTCGTCGACACGGCGGCGACGGCGGACGGGGACGGGACGGTCGGAGGAGTACACGTGCGGCTCCGGAGGCGGCAGGGGGTGCCGCGCGGAGCCGGTCCTCAGGGACCGGTCGTGCCGCGCGACGGGGACGGTGCTGGCGGGCACGCGCTGCGCACCCGGACACGACGGACGGCCATCGGTACGCACCTCCCCGCTCGCACCGCGCGGCCCTGCCGCGCCACCGGTCCCTCCGGCCGGTGGCGACCCTGCCGGACGCCGTCCCGGCCCGCCACCGGTTTTCCGCCCCGCGCCGGCCCTGCGCTCAGCCGAGGGCGCTGAGTGCGCCGAGCCCGATCGCGGCGAACAACGCCGCCCACACCACGACGGCCACGACCTGCCAGACCACGACCTGGCGCCGGTCCAGTCCCGCGGCGACCATCCCGAACGCGGTCACCGAGATCGCCATCAGGGTCGGGGCCAGCAGCGACGCGACCGGGACGCCGTAGCGGTCCACCCGGGCGATCACCTTCTGCCGCCGTTCCGACGGCGGCCGCGACGCGCGGCGGCCGAGTCCCCGCCGGGCCCGGTCGCCCAGCCGCACCGCGACGACCAGGGCCAGCACGTTGCCCGCGATCGCCCCGGCGGCGGCGAGGAGTACCGGCATGCCGGTGACCGTCCCGACCAGCGTGCCCGTGTAGGACTCCAGGAACGGCACCAGGCCGATCACGAACACCGACAGGAACTGCCACACCGGGCCCACGGCGGCGACCCACAGGTTCAGCTGCTCCACCATGCCCGGATCATGCCGTATGTCCGACTCGGTGCGCGGGTTCAGGCCGGGACGACGAGATCCAGGTGGTCGCCGTCGCGTTCGACGACGTGTCCCGCCCGCCGCGCGATCCGGGCCACCGCGCCGGCGTCGGCGGGCTCGGCCCGGGAGGTCGCCAGCAGCCGGGCCAGGCCGCCCTTGTGCGACTTGTTGTGGTGGCTGACGACCGACCGGCTCCCGTCCGGTCGCCGGGCCAGCACGTTCACCGTCACCGCCCCGGGGACCGTGCCGAGCGCGGCGTAGCCGCCGGAGCGGAGGTCGACGACGAGCTCGCCGTCGGCGATGCGGGCCAGCAGCGGGTCGAGCGCCGGGCGCCAGCGCGCCGCCAGGGTGCCCGAGCCGGGCAGCTTCGAGCCCGCCGAGAGCCGGTAGGGCGGGATCGGGTCGTCGGCCCCGAGCAGCCCGAACAGCGCCGAGCACACCGCGAGCCGGGATCGGGCCCGGTCCCGGGTGGCGCGGGTGAAGGAGCCGGCGTCGAGGGCGTCGTAGAGGACCCCGGTGTAGCGGTCCAGCGCGGGCAGCGTCGGGTTCGTGCGCAGCGCGGCGTTGCGGTCGATCTCGGCGTCCTGGCGCTGTGACACCCCGAGCGCGGCGCGCGCGGCCGGCCGGTCGCCGGCCAGTGCGACGAGTTCGTCGCAGAGGTCCGTGCGGACGGGGCCGAGGTCGGCGTCGTGGGAGAGCGCGGTGAGGTCGAGCGGCGGGCCGTCGCCGCCGTCACGCTTGGTCTCCGAGGGCGGCAGCAGGACGAGCACGGCGCACCAGAGTAGTGATCGCCGCGCGCGGCCGTTGTGCCCGCCGGGGGACCGCACTAGGTTCGGGCCCGTGACCTGCCTGGTGGCGCGCATCCACGTCGACTGCATGCGGATCACGAGCGCGGCCTGTCGCCCCCGCCGCTGACCCGCGCTCGTCCGAGGGCCCACGTACGCGTCCGCCCCGCCACAGCCCTGAAGCCGCCGCGATCGACCGACCCGGGCCCGGCCCGCCTCGGCACGTTCACACCGGCGGTCGACCCGAAGAGGAGTCCTACCGTGACCGACCCCGACACCACCGCCAACTGGTCGTTCGAGACCAAGCAGGTGCACGCCGGCGCCGCACCCGACCCGACCACGAACGCCCGGGCCACGCCGATCTACCAGACGACGTCCTACGTCTTCCGCGACACCGACCACGCCGCGAACCTGTTCGGGCTCGCCGAGTTCGGCAACATCTACACGCGGATCATGAACCCCACCCAGGACGTGCTGGAGCAGCGCGTCGCCGCGCTGGAGGGCGGGGCCGCGGCCCTGGCCGTCGCGTCCGGGCAGGCCGCGCAGGCGCTCGCGGTCCAGAACATCGCCGAGGCCGGGGACCACATCGTCTCCAGCGCCTCGCTCTACGGCGGCACCTACAACCAGTTCCACTACACCTTCCCGAAGATGGGTATCGAGGTCACCTTCGTGGAGGACCCCGACGACCTGGAGGAGTGGAAGGCCGCGATCCGGCCGAACACCAAGGCCCTCTACGGCGAGACGCTGGGCAACCCGCGCGGCAACATCCTCGACATCGCCGCCGTCGCCGGTGTCGCGCACGCCGCCGGGGTCCCGCTGATCGTCGACAACACCGTCCCGACCCCGTACCTGGTGCGGCCGATCGAGCACGGCGCCGACATCGTCGTCGAGTCCCTGACCAAGTTCCTCGGCGGCCACGGCACCTCGGTCGGCGGCATCATCGTCGACTCCGGGAAGTTCGACTGGGTCGCCAACTCCGACAAGTTCCCCGGCCTGACCAGCCCGGACCCGAGCTACCACGGCGCGGTGTTCACCGACGCCGTCGGCCCGATCGCCTACATCATCAAGGCCCGTGTGCAGCTGCTGCGCGACCTCGGCCCGGCGATCTCCCCGCAGAACGCGTTCCTGATCATCCAGGGCATCGAGACGCTGTCGCTGCGGATGGACCGGCACAACCAGAACGCCCAGGCGCTGGCCGAGTGGCTCGAGGCCCGCGACGAGGTGGAGAAGGTCCACTACGCCGGTCTCCCGTCCAGCCCGTGGCACGCCCTGCAGCAGAAGTACCTGCCCAAGGGCGGTGGCGCGATCGTGGCGTTCGAGCTGCAGGGCGGCATCGAGGCGGGCAAGAAGTTCGTCAACGCCCTCGAGCTGCACAGCCACCTCGCCAACATCGGCGACGTCCGCAGCCTGGTCATCCACCCGGCCTCGACCACGCACAGCCAGCTCTCCGCGGAGGAGCAGCTCGCCTCCGGCGTGACCCCGGGCCTGGTCCGGCTGTCGGTGGGGCTCGAGGGCATCGAGGACCTCAAGGCCGACCTGGACGCCGGTTTCCGCGCCGCGAAGGGCGCCTGAGAGCGGATCTGATTACCTGGTGTCCGTGAACGACATCGAGCTCCCTCCCGCCAGCGGCGCCTGGCGGGAGGGGGACGACCCCGGCCGCCGCCACTTCCTCGACCTGCCCGCGCCGCTGAAGCTGGCGGCCGGCGGGGAACTGCCGGGCGTGCGCCTGGCCTACGAGACCTGGGGCGAGCTCGCACCGGACGGCTCCAACGCCGTCCTCGTCCTGCACGCCCTCACCGGCGACGCGCACCTGGAGGGCCCGGCGGGCCCCGGGCACCCGACGTCCGGCTGGTGGCCCGGACTGATCGAGCCGGGCGGACCGCTGGACCCGGCCCGCTGGTTCGTCGTCGCGCCGAACGCGGTCGGCGGCTGCCAGGGCAGCACCGGTCCGGCGTCCCGCGCGCCGGACGGGCGGACCTGGGGCAGCCGGTTCCCGACGGTCACCGTGCGGGACACGGTCGCCGCCGAGCAGTACCTGGCCGACGCGCTCGGCATCGACGCGTTCGCGTGCGTGATCGGCGGCTCGATGGGGTCCATGCGGTCCCTGGAGTGGGCGGCCACCGAGCCCGACCGGGTACGGCGGCTCTTCCTGCTCGCGGGGCCCGCGGCGTCGTCGGCGGACCAGATCGGCTGGGCGAACCCGCAGATCCAGGCCATCACCTCCGACCCGCACTGGCACGGCGGCGACTACCACGACACGCCCGAGGGTCCCTGGCGCGGACTGGGCGTCGCGCGGCGGATCGCGCACCTGTCGTACCGGTCGGGCTTCGAGCTGGCGACCCGGTTCGGCCGTGACCCGCAGTCCGGTGAGGACCCGTTCGCCGGCGGCCGCTACGCCGTGGAGTCCTACCTGGACCATCATGCGCACAAGCTGGTGCACCGCTTCGACGCCGCGTCCTACGTGCGGCTGACCCAGGCGATGAACCACCACGACGTGGGCCGCGACCGGGGCGGGGTGGCGTCGGCGCTGTCGCGGGTCCGGGCCAGGACCTACGTCGCCGGGGTCACCTCCGACCGGCTCTACCCGCTCGCCGAGCAGCAGGAGCTGGCCGACGGCATCCCCGGCGCCGACCCGCTCAAGGTGATCGACTCGCCGTACGGGCACGACGGGTTCCTGGTGGAGACGCCGACGGTGGCCCGGTTGCTGGCCGAGCTGCTCGACGAGGCGGTCTGACGCCCGCTCAGGCGGGGGTGTGCGAGAGCGCCAGCGCACCCCCGTCGATCGGGTACACCCCGCCGGTCATGTAGCTCGACGCGTCCGAGGCCAGGAGCAGCGCGAGGCCCTTCAGCTCGTCGGTGTGCCCGATCCGGCCGAGGGGCACGGTCTCGCGCCACACCGCCTCGCCCGGGTCGAACCCCTCGCCGATGTTCGTCCGGAACGGTCCGGGCGCGATCACGTTGACCGTCACGCCGGAGCCGGCCAGGTCCAGTGCGGCCTGCCGGCCGAGGCTGACCACCGCGGCCTTCGTGCTCGTGTAGGAGTAGGCGACCATCGGGTCGGTGCGCAGCCCCGCGGTGGACGCGGTGAGCACGATCCGGCCGCGGCCGCGCGGGCGCAGGATCGCGGCGGCGGCGCGCACGGTGTGCAGCACGCCGTCGAGGTTGACCGCGCGCACGGTGTCCCAGGAGTCCATCGGGAACTCCTCGATCCGCCAGCCCGGCTCGGTCCAGCTCGCGCCGATCGAGATCCCGGCGTTGGCGAACACCCCGTCGAGGCGGCCCGCGTCGGCGTCGGCGTCGGACAGCGCGCCGGCGACGGCCGCGCCGTCGGTGACGTCCACGACGTGCCCGGAGACCTTCCCGCCGCGGTCCCGCAGGCGGGCGGTCTCGGCCCCGACCCGGTCGGGGCTGCGGTCCAGCAGGGCGACGTGCGCGCCGGAGTCGGCGAGCACCTCCGCGATCGCGAGGCCGATGCCGGACGCACCGCCGGTGACGGCGTAGCTGCGGCCGGCGACGTCGAAGAGCGACACGGCAGGGACGGGCTGGGACACGGTGGTTCCTCTCGTGGTGGGGGTGGTGGGATCAGCCGGTGACGTCGACGAGGGTCTTGACCACGTCGTCGGCGTCCCGGCCGGACAGGGCGGACACGGTGTCGGCCAGGCCGATGCGGCGGACCGGCAGCGCGCCGACGGCGTCGGCCCAGCGGCCCACCAGCGCGGCGGCGGTGGCGAACTCGGCGCCGGTGCAGCAGCTCGACCCGAGCACCGCGACCTCCTTCGCCGCCAGCAGCCCGGTGTGCACCGGGCCCGCTGCGGAGGTCAGCCCGATCGCGACGACGGTGCCGCCGGCCCGGACCAGGTGCAGCGCGGTGTCCAGCACGGCGGGGACGCCGGTGGCGTCGACCACCAGGTCGGGCGCCTGCCCGCCGGACCAGGCCTCGACCTCGGCGGCGAGCCCGTCGCGCGTCGTCGTGGTGGTCCCGGCGGCGCCCCACAGCGCGCCCGCCCGGACCCGCGCGGGGGCGGGGTCGACGAGCAGGGTCGGGACGCCGGCGTCGGCGAGGACCAGGCAGACGCCCTGACCGACGGCCCCGCCGCCGAACACGACCGCCCGGTCGCCGGGGCGGACCCGGCCGCGGGCGACGGCGTGCACCGCGACCGACACCGGCTCGGCCAGCGCGGCGGTCGCCGGGGCCACGTCGCCGACCGGGACGACGTTCGCCGCGGGCACGGCCAGCGCCCCGGCCAGGCCGCCGTCGAGGTGCACCCCGATGACGCGCAGCGACGGGCAGGCGTTGACCGCCCCCGCGGTGCACAGTCGGCAGGTCCCGCAGGACAGCAGCGGCCACACCGCGACGCGGGTCCCGGCGGCGAACCGGCCGGACGGGTCGTCGAGCACCTCGGCGGCGATCTCGTGGCCCTGGATGCGGGGCAGCCCGCGCTCGGCGCCGGACAGCGCGCCGGCGTCGCCGTCGAACAGGTGCAGGTCCGACCCGCAGACCCCCACGACGAGCGGCCGCAGCAGCACCTCGCCCGGGCCGGGGACCGGGTCGGGGACCTCGGTCACGACGAGGCGTCGCGCGTCGGTGGTGACGGCGGCGATCATGGTTCTCCTCTGGGCCGACGGCGGTGTCGGGCCGTAACGTAGGTCGACCGATCGCCGAGCGACATGGCGCGCAGCGCAGCGCACCCGGCAATCCGCGCAGGGCGAGCGGCCGTGGTACGAGGAGGTACGACGGACGATGAGGATCGACACCAGCGCGCTCGCGCCGCACCGGCAGGCCCGGCACTGGCAGTCGGTGATCAGCGACGTCTACGTCCCGCTGGAGTTCCGGCCGCACACCACCGGCTCGTTCGCCGCCGAGCTGGAGGTCCACCGGGTCGACGACCTGGAGGTCAGCACACTGCGGGCGGACCCGCACGCCGTCGTCCGGGCGCCGGACCGCGACGCCGCCACGATCTTCGTGATGCTGCCCCGGTCCGGGGTGCTGCACGTCGAGCAGGACGGGCGCACCGCGCTGCTGCGCCCGGGCGACCTGGCCTCCTACGACGCGTCGCGGGCCTGCCTCATCGAGTCCCACGAACCGTTCGACCTCACGGTGCTCAAGGTGCCCGCGGAGCGGTTCCGCACCGCGGGCTTCGCCGCGCCCCCGAGCTGGTCGACCGCGGTCCGCATCGGCGCCGAGAGCCCGGTCGGGTCGCTCACCGCGCCCTTCGTGCTGCGACTGGCCGAGCTGGGCCGGATGCACGACCACGTCGGGGTGCGGGCGTCGACGATCGCGCTGCTCGCCGCCGCGCTCGGCTCGGCCGGGGAGGACCCGGGCGACGCCCGGGCGGTGCTGCGGGCCCGCGCCACCGCGGTGCTGCGCGACCGGCTCGGCGACCCGTCGCTCGACCCGGCGCGGATCGCGGCCGCGCTGCACGTGTCGCTGCGGACGCTGCAGGTCGCGTTCGCCGAGGTCGGGGCGTCGCCGGCGCGCGAGCTGCTGGCCGCCCGCCTGGACCGGGCCGCGGACCTGCTCGCCGACCCGGCGGGCCGGACCGTCACCGAGGTCGCGCACGCCGTCGGGTTCGGCGACCCGTCGCAGTTCTCCCGCTCGTTCAAGGCACGGCACGGCGCGTCGCCGCGGGACTGGCGCGACGCGCTGCGCGAATCGGCAACCGCTCCTGCGCCTACGCACATGTGAGCCGGGCCACCGGCCGCCTACGTTCTGCCGGTCCCGCTCGGCGGGACTCCGATGCAGAGACGCAGGGAGCCACCATGACGCAGCTGTTCGACCCGCCCACCACACCCGACGCCGACCCGGCAGGCCCCTACCCGGCGTCGCGGCTGGCCATCACCCGCGAGTTCGAGGTCCCCGACATCCACGTGCCGCCGTCGGAGGAGGCCTCGCCGTGGGTCCCGTGGGGCGACAACGCCGCGATCCGCCACCTCGCCTTCGACGTCCGCAACAACAAGTTCTCCAACATCCTCTGGGTCAAGGGCGGCGGCCGGCTCGGTGTGCACCGGCACTCCGGCGCGGTGCGCGGCTTCTGCCTGGAGGGCTCGTGGCGCTACGAGGAGTACGACTGGGTCGCCACCCCCGGCGCCTACGTGCACGAGAACCCGGGCGTGCAGCACACCCTGGTCTGCGACGACCCGAACGGCATGAAGACCCTCTTCTGGATGGAGGGCACGCTGGAGTTCTACGACGACCACGGCGCCCTCGACGAGATGATGGACGTCTTCTGGTTCATCGAGCACTACGTGACGTACTGCCGTGCCCACGGCATCGGTGTCAACGACGCGCTGTTCGTGTGAGGCCGGACCCGATGACGACGACCTCTCCCGCCACTCCGTTGCCCGTCCGCTCCGAGGCCGACGTCGTGGAGGCCATCGAGGCCTCCCGCGGCACCACCGGCCGGATGCGCTGGGTCTGGGTGCTCGCCCTGGGCGGCATCTTCTTCGAGGCCTACTCCAGCGCCGCGCTCGGCTCCGCCCTGGACGCGCTGAACCGCCAGCTCGCGCTCACCCCGCTGGAGCTGTCGGTCGTCACCAGCACGTCGATGCTCGTCGCGCTGCTGCTCTGCCCGGTCGCCGGACGCCTGTCCGACCGCTGGGGCCGGCTGCCGATGATCCTGCTGGCCAAGGTGCTCGCCGTCGTCTCGACGGTGCTGGCGATCGCCTGGCCGTCGTTCGAGCTGCTGGTCGTGTCCCGGGTCCTGGCCGGTGCCTCCTGGGCGCTGGACTTCGCCGTCGTCATGGCCTACATCGCGGAGTGGCTGCCGCGCCGCCACCAGGGACGGCTCAACCGCTGGCAGGGCATGTGGTACGTCGCGACGACGTCGAACCTGCTGCTCACCGTGGCCGTGTACTCCCTCGGCGTCGGCGACGACATCTGGCGCTGGTCGCTCGCCAGCGCCGGCGTGATCGCGGCCCTGCTGGGTGTCGCGCAGTGGTTCCTACTGCCCGAGTCGCCGCGCTGGCTCGCCGCCCGCGGCCGGGTCCGCGAGGCCGCCCGCGCGCTGCGCACCGTCTACGTCGTCGACGTCGAGCAGCCCGACGCGGACGTGCCGCCCGCCCGCGACGTCGTGCAGGTCACCGGCATGCAGGGGATGGCCGAGATGTTCGGCGGGCGCTACCGGCGCCGCACCCTGCTCGCGTCGATCACCTTCATGATGCAGGGCCTGGAGTACTACGCGATCGGCTGGTACCTGCCGATCATCGCCCTGCAGCTGTTCGGTGAGGGCTTCGTCGCGGCCACGCTCGGCGCGGTCCTGTTCAACGTCTTCGGCATCATCGGGGGGTTCGGCTCGACCCGGGTCGCCGCCGCCCTGCGGATCCGGCGGTCGATGCAGATCGGCTTCGCCGGCGTGACCGTGCTGATCGTGCTGCTGGGCCTGTTCTTCCACACGCTGCCCACCTGGGCGGCCATCGCGATCCCGGCGGCGTTCCTGCTGCTGCACTCGGCGGGCCCGGCACCGGGCGGCGCGAGCCTGGCCGCGCTGGCCTACCCCAGCCACCTGCGGGCACTGGGGTCCGGTGTCACCAACACCGCGGGCAGCACCGGTGCCGCGATCGGGCTGTTCGTGTTCCCGCTGCTGCTGGCCACGGTCGGGCCGCAGGGCGCGATCCTGGCGACGGCGATCGCCCCGGCCATCGGGTTCGTCGCCTCGACGGTGCTGCGCTGGGACCCGGAGCGGGAGCCCGCCGCGACCGTCGCGGCGGAGGGCTCGCCGGTCACGGCCGGGGAGCCCCCGCTCGTGCACTGAGCCACCGCGGGACGGGGCGGGCGAGGCCGACGGCTCCGCCCGCCCCGCTGCGGTCAGCCCAGGTTCTCGCCGTAGACGCGCTGCACCCGCATCGTCATCAGCACCCGCCGGTCCCGGACCATGACCTCGCGGTACTCGTCCCAGTCCGGGTGCTCCCCGGCGGCGGCGCGGTACCAGTCGACCAGCGCCTGCACGGCGGGGCCGTCGGGGGAGTCGTCGGGGCCGAGCAGCTCCACCGGGCCCTCGGCCGTCGCCCAGGAGCGGCCGTCGGTGCTCTCCACCGACAGCGCCGCCCGCGGGTCCCGCCGCAGGTTCGCGGTCTTCGCCCGCCCCTCGGTCATCGACACCTGCACCGTCCCGGCCGCGCGGTCGTAGTACGGCGTCACCGGCGACAGCTGGGGCATGCCACTGCGCTTGATCGTCGCGAGGACGCCCTGGCGTGCCCCCGCGAGCAGCTCGTGCTGTTCGTCTCCCATACCCCGAGTCTGCCCGCTCCGGAACCGGGATGAGCGGCTCCGGGGTCCCTCGCTACCCTTCTGCAGGTGTTGACCCGGATGTCGTCGCTGTTCCTGCGCACCCTGCGTGAGGACCCGGCCGACGCGGAGGTACCCAGCCACAAGCTGCTGGTCCGCGCCGGTTATGTCCGTCGCGTGGCCCCGGGCGTGTACTCCTGGCTCCCGCTCGGTCTCAGGGTGCTCCGCCGCATCGAGAACGTGGTGCGCGAGGAGATGGACGCCATGGGCGGCCAGGAGATCCAGTTCCCGGCGCTGCTGCCGCGCGAGCCCTACGAGGCGACGAACCGGTGGACCGAGTACGGCCCGAACCTGTTCCGCCTGAAGGACCGCAAGGGCGGTGACTACCTGCTCGGCCCGACCCACGAGGAGCTGTTCACCCTCGCGGTCAAGGGCGAGTACTCGTCGTACAAGGACTACCCGGTCATCCTGTACCAGATCCAGAACAAGTACCGCGACGAGGAACGCCCCCGCGCGGGCATCCTGCGCGGCCGCGAGTTCCTCATGAAGGACTCCTACTCCTTCGACCTCACCGACGAGGGCCTGTCGGAGTCCTACCGCAAGCACCGCGACGCCTACGTGAAGATCTTCGACCGGCTCGGGCTGCGCTACGTGATCGTGTCCGCGACCTCGGGTGCGATGGGCGGGTCGGCGTCGGAGGAGTTCCTCGCCGAGTCCGAGACCGGTGAGGACACCTTCGTCCGCGGTCCCGGCGGCTACGCGGCCAACGTCGAGGCCGTCACCACGCCCGCGCCCCCGGCGATCCCGCTCGACGGGCTGCCCGCGGCGCAGGTGCACCACACCCCGGACACCCCGACCATCGAGTCGCTGGTCGACTTCCTCAACGCGCACACCGAGCGGACCTTCACCGCGGCCGACACGCTGAAGAACGTGCTGGTCAAGACGCGGCAGCCGGGCGCGGCCGAGTGGGAGCTGCTGGGGATCGGCGTCCCGGGCGACCGCGAGGTCGACATGAAGCGCCTCGAGGCCGCGCTGGAGCCGGCCCAGGTCGAGCTCCTCGACGAGGCCGACTTCGCGCGCAACGCGTTCCTGGTGAAGGGCTACATCGGCCCGGGCGCGCTCGCCGCGAACGGCGTCCGCTACCTCGTCGACCCGCGGATCGTCACCGGCACCGCCTGGGTCACCGGTGCGGACAAGTCCGACCACCACGTCGTCGACCTCGTCGCGGGCCGCGACTTCACCCCGGACGGCACGATCGAGGCCGCCGAGGTGCGCGCGGGGGACCCGTCCCCGGACGGCACCGGCGTGCTGGAGGCCGCCCGCGGCATCGAGATCGGGCACATCTTCCAGCTCGGCCGCAAGTACGCCGACGCCTTCTCCCTCGACGCGCTGGGCCCGGACTCCAAGCCGGTCCGGATCACGATGGGCTCCTACGGCATCGGCGTGTCCCGGCTGGTCGCCGCGGTCGCCGAGCAGTCCCACGACGGCTCCGGCCTCGTGTGGCCGCGCTCGGTCTCGCCGTTCGACGTGCACGTCGTCGTCGCGGGCAAGTCCGCGGAGCTGCTGGAGGGCGGCGAGGCCGTCGCCGCCGAGCTGGAGGCCCACGGCCTGTCGGTCGTCCTCGACGACCGCAAGGCCAGCCCCGGCGTGAAGTTCGCCGACGCCGAGCTGATCGGGGTGCCGACGATCGTCGTCGTCGGGCGGGGGCTCGCCGACGGGAAGCTGGAGCTCAAGGACCGCGCCACCGGCGAGCGGAGCGAGATCGACCGCGCCGGTGCCGCCGAGCTCGTCGCGGGGATCGTCCGCGGGGCCTGACCCCCGCTCCACGCCGCCGCCACCCCGCGCCGCCACCGCGCGCCCCCGCGTCCCCGCGTCCGCACGAACGGGCCCTTCGTACGAAAGGTTCGTACGAAGGGCCCGTTCGTGCGAACCAGGCGGGGGTCAGTCGGGGCGGACCGCCGAGGCGGCGAGGTCGGTGAGGGCCGAGCGGGGGACCGCGTCGCCCGGACCGCCGCCCGCGTCCGCGGCGACGACTAGCATCGCGACGCCGACCGACCCGTCCCGGGCCTGGGTGCGGGGGACCGCCAGCACACCGACCGCGCCGTCGGTGGCGCGGCACCCGCCGGCCCCCGACGCGGTGCCGTCGGTGCGGACCGTGGCCTCGACCCACGTCCCCGGCTCACCGCTGCCCGGACGCGGTCCGGGCGGCCCGACCGCCACCTGCGGTGCGGAGCCGGCGTAGGCCGACTCCCCGGCGCCGCGGGCGAACGCCTGCGCGGCCTGCTCGACCGTCGTCCCGGCCGGGACGGCGACGAGTGCGGCCGCGGCGACCCCGCGCGGCGCGGCGCCGACGGGGCAGTCGCCCGCGGCGAACGGGGGCGCCTCGGCGAGCCGGGCGAACGGCACCCCGAACACGTCCAGGGCGGGCGCGCCGGCGGTCGGGGCCGTCCATCCCGGCGGGGGCGTGACGGCGAACGCGGCGGGCTCCGCGGCCGGGGCTGGTGCGGGGGCGGCCGGTCCGGCCGGGGTGGCGGTGGTGGAGTCCGGGCGGATGCCGCCGAGCCCGGCCACCGCACCGGCCACGACCAGCACGGTGACGGCGGCGGCCAGCGCGGGACGCAGCCGTCGCCCGGAACCGGGGGAGGGGTCGCCCGGGCGCGACGGTGTCGCGGGAGCCGGGCGGTCGGTCGTCGTCGTCCGGCCGGAGGTCACCGGCGCAGCGTACGGCGGTGTCGCGCGACCCCGGTGCGGTGTTCCGGCGGGCGGGCGGCCGCGATCGCCCGGCGGTCCGGGGCGTGCGGCGGGGCTCAGCCCGGCAGCAGTGTCAGCCGCACCGAACGCGTCGGGTTGTCGATGTTGGTGTCGACCAGGCAGATCGACTGCCAGGTCCCCAGCGCCGGGCGGCCGTCGATCACCGGCACCGTCGTCGACGGTGGCACGAACGCGGGCAGTACGTGGTCGCGCCCGTGCCCGGAGCTGCCGTGCCGGTGCCGCCACCGGTCGTCGGCGGGGAGCAGCTCGCGCAGATGCTCGAGCAGGTCGGAGTCGCTGCCCGCGCCGGTCTCGATGACGGCGATGCCTGCCGTCGCGTGCGGCACGAAGACGTTGAGCAGGCCGTCACCGGCACCGCAGTCGGACAGGAAGCGTTCGATCCGGTGCGTCAGGTCCACGACGGTCTCCTCGGAACCGGTCCGGATCTCGATCAGCTCGCTGTGCACACCCGGAGACACTAGGACCCTCACTACGCTCGGGCAGCGTGGACGACACGGTCACCTTCGCCGGGTGGGAACTGCCACACCGGCCCGGCTACCTGAACACCGCGAGCATCGGCATCCCGCCGCTCCGGGCGTCGGCGGTGGTCGCCGACGTCGTGGCGCGCTGGGCGGTCGGCGCGGCCTCGCCGAGGGACTTCGACGACGACGTCGAGGCGGCCCGCGCGGGGTTCGCCGCGATCACCGGGGTGCCGGTCGCCGACGTCGCGCAGGGCGCCACGACCTCCGGCCTGATCGGTCCGCTCGCCGCGTCGGTGCCCGACGGCACCCGCGTGCTCGCCGCCCGCGGCGAGTTCTCCTCGGTGACCCGGCCGTTCGCGGTGCAGGCCCACCGCGGGGTCCGGGTGACCGAGGTGCCGCTCCCGGAGCTGGCGGCCCACGCCGCCGACCACGACCTCGTCGCGGTGTCGGTGGTGCAGTCCGCCGACGGCGCGATCGCCGACGTCGACGCGCTGCTCGCCGCCCGCGCCCGCAGCGGAGTGCGGCTGCTGTTCGACGTCACCCAGGCCGCCGGGTGGCTCCCGCTGCGTCTGCACGACGCCGACGCCGTCGTCGGGGCCGGGTACAAGTGGCTGCTCGCGCCGCGCGGCACCGCCTGGCTGGCCCGGCGTCCGTCGTGGGTGGACGGGCCGCCCGCCGGGGCGTGCTGGCCGGAGCCCGTCCCGCACTCCGCGGGCTGGTACGGCACCCAGGACCGCTGGGGCGGCGGGCTCTACACCCCGGACCCGCCCGCGCGGCCCGGACCGGCCGGCGGCGAGGAGGCCCCCGTCTGGTTCGCCCACGCCGGCGCCGCGGTGACACTGCCCTGGCTGGCCTCGCTCGACGCCGACGGCCTGCGCGCGCACTGCGTCGGCCTCGCCGACACCCTGCGCGAGCGGCTCGGGATGCCGCCCGCCGGGTCGGCCATCGTGTCGGTGCGTGCCGAGGGGGCGGCCGACCGGCTGGCCGCGGCCGGGATCACCGCGGCCGTGCGCGACGGGGCCGCCCGGCTGGCGTTCCACCTGTCGACCACCCCCGACGACGTCGAGGCGGCCGCCGCGGCGCTCCGTTGAGCGCCGCGACCCCTCAGCTGCGGCCGGGGAACACCGGCACGACGGGGGACCGCTCGGTGACCCCGCGCCAGTACGCGAGCCGGCCGGTGCACTCGACCATCGCCTTCAGCCCGGCCTCGCGCAGCGGGACCGACGACGACCGCTCGGTCACCGACCGCCAGGCGGCGATCGCGTCGGTCTCGGCCGACACCAGCAGCGCCCCGGCCGACACCCCGTCGACGACGGGCTGCGGGGCCGCGTACGCCGGCTGCGCCGAGACCGGCCGCTGCCCGATGTCGGACAGGGTCTGGGTGATCTGGCCGCGCAGGGTGGTGTGGGCCTCGATGTCGCCGCGGGCCCGGGTCGCCCACTCCGGCGGGATGAACGCGAGCGCCATCTTGTACGCCCACAGCGCCGCGTGCTCGCAGGCGAGTGCCCGCTGCAACGCCTCGACGGTGACCTGGGGGACCTGCGGCTCGTCGTCGGAGGACTGCCGCGGCCGTGGACCCGCGCTCACGCCGGCGCCCCGGTCAGGACCGCCGCGTAGGTGGCGCAGCAGGCGGCGACCTCGGCGACCAGACCCACCTGCAGCGCCGAGGCGCGGGGGACCACCTCGCCCGCGCTGCGGGCCGACCCGGCGACCGCGTCGCGTACCGCGGCGAGGTCCCCCGACGGCGGTGTCGCGGGGGCGGCGATCTGGCCCGGAGTGCGCCCGCCCGCCTGGTCCAGCGCGGCGGCGTGCTCCATGCGGGCCGCGCGCAGCGGCTCCAGCCGGCCCGCGAGCGACGGGTCGCCGGTCACCGCGGCGACGATCAGCGCGGCGTCGGACCGGGCTGCGTCGGCGAGCGCGAGCAGGGCGTCGGAGGCGTCCTCGGTGCGCGTCGTCGCGCTCGAGCAGCCCGCCAGCGGCACCGTCGCGGCCACCGCGGCCGCGGTGGCCAGCACCTGGCGCCGCGTCGGGCGGACACCGCCGCGGCGGGTCACCGGCGACGGGGCCACCGACGGCGGCGGCCCGGCCGGGGACACCCGGGGCGACACGGATGGCTCGCGGTCGTTCACGTCGGGTCATGCTGCCAGCACGTGCCGGGCCGCCCGGCACCGACCGTGCCCGCCCGGGCCGCGGACGACCGCCCACCGACGGGCCACCGACCGGCGGCCCGCCGGGCCGACGCGCTAGGCTCGTCGGCCGTCCCCACCGTCACCGGCACCGTCCGGTCCCGGCCGGACGCGTCGCGGTGTGCGGCGCCGACGTCGCATGCCGTCCGCACGCGTCCGACGTGCCCGCCCACCGGCGGTCACGGCACCACGATCGACGCCCACCCGAAGCCCCGCCGACCGGTCGCCACCGCGGCGGGCACCCTGACACGAGGAGAGTCACCCGATGCGCAGTCCGGACCCCGCACAGCTGGCAGACCAGCTGCGCGGCGTGCTCGAGCCGGTGGTCCACGGGGCCGGGCTGGAGATCGACGCCGTGGAGGTCCGCACCGCCGGGCGACGGCACTCGGTCAAGCTCGTCGTCGACCTGCCCGAGTCCTCGCCCGCGACCGGCATCGACCTCGACGTCATCGCCCGGCTCAGCCGCTCCGCGGCCGCCGAGCTGGACCCGCACGAGCACCTCATCGAGGGCTCGTACACGCTCGAGGTGACCTCGCCCGGGATCGACCGGCCGCTCACCGAGCCCCGGCACTGGCGGCGGGCCTACCTGCGCCTCGCGCGGATCACCCTGACCGACGGCACCGTCGTCGAGGCCCGGGTCGGCCGGCTCGACGGCGACACGGTCGCCGTGGCGGTCCCCGGCCGGAAGGCGCCGGAACGGCGGGACATCCCGCTGGCCGAGATCCGGCACGCCCAGGTGCAGGTCGAGTTCAAGCCCGCACCGCCCGCGGAGACCGCACTGCTCGACCCGGACGCGCTGTCCGGGAGCACCGACGGGGCCGACGGGGCCCCCACGAACCACGACGGCGGCGCCGCCGAGACCGTCCGCGACGAGGAGAACCGGTGAACGTCGACATCCCCGCGCTGCGCGCGATCGAGCGGGACAAGGAGATCCCGTTCGAGACGGTCCTCTCGGCCATCGAGACGGCGCTGCTCACCGCCTACCGGCATACCGACGGCCACCACGCGGACGCCCGCGTCGACATCGACCGCAAGACCGGTGTGGTGCGGGTCATGGTCCGCGACGCGGCCGACGCCTCCGAGGACGGCACCCCCGGCCCGGAGTTCGACGACACCCCGGAGGGCTTCGGCCGGATCGCGGCGACCACCGCCCGCCAGGTCATCCTGCAGCGGCTGCGCGACGCCGAGCACGAACGCACCTACGGCGAGTTCTCCACCAAGGAGGGCGAGGTCGTCGCGGGCATCGTGCAGCGCGACGCGCGCGCCAACGCCCGCGGCGTCGTCGTGGTCGAGCTCTCCGGCGGCACCGAGGCCGTGCTGCCCGCCGCCGAGCAGGTGCCGGGTGAGGTCTACCGGCACGGCGACCGGATCCGCTGCTTCGTCATCGGCGTGAACCGCGGCCCGCGGGGCACCTCGATCACGCTCTCGCGGACCCACCCGAACCTGGTGCGGAAGCTGTTCGCCCTCGAGGTGCCCGAGCTCGTCGACGGCTCCGTCGAGATCGTCTCGGTGGCCCGTGAGGCCGGGTTCCGTTCCAAGATCGCGGTGCGCTCGACCCGCTCCGGGCTCAACGCCAAGGGCGCCTGCATCGGCCCGATGGGTGCCCGGGTGCGCGGTGTGATGGGCGAGCTGGCCGGCGAGAAGATCGACATCATCGACTGGTCCGAGGACCCGGCCGAGTTCGTCGGCAACGCGCTCTCGCCGTCGAAGGTGGTCTCGGTGACCGTGCTCGACGAGCGCGCCCGGATCGCCCGCGTCGTCGTGCCGGACTTCCAGCTGTCGCTGGCGATCGGCAAGGAGGGGCAGAACGCCCGTCTCGCCGCCCGGCTCACCGGCTGGAAGATCGACATCCGCAGCGACGCCGACCCGCGCGACCCGGTCACCCCCGACGGTGGGCCGGCCGACCCCGCCGGGGAGCCGTCCTGACCGACGGAGATCAACAGCAGGGGTCGGGCGAGGGAATGCCCGACGATCGCCCTGCGCTACACTCGTCATCGGCCCGCGGTCGCGGACCGTCGCCCACGCACACCCGGTCGGTTCCGATCCGGACCTGTGTGGGGTGCCGGACCCGGGAACGGGCCGACGTACTGTTGCGGGTGGTCGTGGAGAACGGGCGTTGCATTCCGGATCCGCGCCGCCGTCTCCCCGGACGGGGTGCCTGGTTGCACCTCTCGACGGGGTGCCTGGACAGGGCCGAGCGACGCTCGGCGTTCGCCCGGGCGTTACGCGTCCGCTCGGCACCGGACGTCACCGCCGTCAGGCGGTGGCTGCAGGAGCCGCGCGACCCGCTGGGGCCCGGGAACCTCTCGGACCCGTCATCGGAAGAAAGCAAGGTCGACCAGTCATGAGCCAGCAGTGAAGATCGCACCATGAACGTGCTTCGACACTAGGTTCGAGGTCGAGCGGGATGCTGCCGCCCGGCCTCCGGTCAGGATGAGGAGAGCAGTGGCAGGCAAGGCCCGCGTGCACGAGCTCGCGAAAGAGCTCGGAATCAGCAGTAAGCAGGTCCTCAGCAAGCTGCAGGACCTGGGGGAGTACGTGAAGTCCCCCTCCTCCACCGTGGAGGCCCCGGTCGCGCGCAAGCTGCGCGACGCGATGGCCTCCGGTGGGGGCGCCGCCGGCGGTCAGCGCCGCGGTTCCGGCGCGCCCGGTGGCGGTCGTCCGCGCGCCGGTGGCTCCGGCGCCCCGTCGCCGTCGCGCCCGACCCCGGGTCCGGCCCCCAAGCCCGGCCCGCGTCCGGGTCCGCCGGCCCCCGCGGCACCCACCCCGGGTGCCCCGTCGCCGGCGCAGCCGGCGGCGCGCACCGACGTCCCGAAGCCGGGACCGGCCGCGCCCAAGCCCGGCCCGCAGGCCCCGGCGGGCCCGGCGGCTCCGGCCGTCGAGACCCCCGCCGCGGCCGCCGAGGCCCCGGCCGCGCCGCGGCCCGGTTCCGCCGCGCCGAAGCCCGGCCCGGCAGCCCCGAAGCCGGGTCCGGCCGCGCCGAAGCCCGCGCCCCGTCCGGGCCAGGGACAGGGTGGTCAGGGCGGTGGCGCCCCGCGTCCCGCCGGCCAGCCCGGTGAGCGTGGCGCCCGTCCGGGCCCCCGCCAGCCGCGCGTCGGCAACAACCCGTTCGGGGTCGGCCAGGGTTCGCCCAAGCCGGGCCCGCGTCCCGGCCCGCCGCAGCCCCAGCAGGGCGGTGGCGGCCAGCAGGGCGGCGGCCGTCCCGAGGCTCCGGCCGCGCGTTCCGGTGAGGCCCCGCCGCGTCCGCCCCGTCCGGGCGGCGCTCCGGGATCGGGCGGGCCCCGTCCGAACCCGGGCAACATGCCTCCGCGGCCGAACCCGGGCATGATGCCCGCGCGTCCGGCTGCGGGTCGTCCCGGTGCCGGTGGCCGTGGTGGCCCCGGCGGCGGTCGTGGTGGCCCCGGCGGTGGCCGTGGTGGTCCCGGTGGCGGTCGTCCCGGTGGCGGTGGCGGCGGTTTCCGTCCCGGTGGCGGCGGTCCCGGTGGTCCGCCCCCGGCCGGTGGTTTCCGTGGTCGTCCCGGTGGTGGCGGTGCGCGTGGTCGCGGCGGTGCCGCGGGTGCGTTCGGCCGTCCCGGCGGTCCGGCCCGCAAGGGTCGCAAGTCGAAGCGGCAGAAGCGCCAGGAGTACGACGCCATGGCCGCGCCCTCGGTGGGCGGCGTCCGCCTGCCCAAGGGCAACGGCGAGACGATCCGGCTGCCGCGTGGCGCGTCGCTGACCGACTTCGCCGAGAAGATCAACGCCAACCCGGCCTCGCTGGTGCAGGTGTTGTTCCACCTCGGTGAGATGGTCACGGCCACCGCGTCGGTCTCGGACGAGATCCTGGAGCTGCTCGGCCAGGAGATGAACTACCGCGTGCAGGTCGTCTCCCCCGAGGAGGAGGACCGTGCGCTGCTGGAGTCGTTCGACATCGAGTTCGGTGACCCGGGCGACGAGGACGCGCTCGAGGCGCGTCCGCCGGTCGTGACCGTCATGGGTCACGTCGACCACGGTAAGACGCGGCTGCTGGACACGGTCCGCAAGGCGAACGTCCGCGAGGGCGAGGCCGGCGGCATCACCCAGCACATCGGCGCCTACCAGGTCGCGGCCGAGCTCGAGGGCGAGGAGCGGCTCATCACGTTCATCGACACCCCGGGTCACGAGGCGTTCACCGCCATGCGTGCCCGTGGTGCGAAGTCCACCGACATCGCGGTCATCGTGGTGGCGGCGGACGACGGCGTGATGCCGCAGACCGTCGAGTCGATCAACCACGCGCAGGCGGCCGGTCTGCCGATCGTCGTCGCGGTCAACAAGATCGACGTCGAGGGTGCGAACCCGCAGAAGATCCGCCAGCAGCTCACCGAGTACAACCTGGTGGCCGAGGAGTACGGCGGCGACACCATGTTCGTCGACATCTCCGCGAAGCAGGGCACCAACATCGAGGCCCTGCTCGAGGCGATCCTGCTGACCGCCGACGCGGCGCTCGACCTGCGGGCCAACCCCGAGATGGAGGCGCAGGGCGTCACCATCGAGGGTCACCTCGACCGCGGTCGCGGCCCGGTGGCCACGGTGCTGGTCCAGCGCGGAACGCTCCGGGTCGGCGACTCGGTCGTGGCCGGCGACGCCTCCGGGCGCGTCCGGCGCATGGTCGACGAGCACGGCCAGGACGTCACCGAGGCGCTCCCGTCGCGTCCCGTGCAGGTCATCGGTCTGACGTCGGTGCCGGGTGCGGGCGACACGTTCCTCGTCGTGGACGAGGACCGGGTCGCGCGCCAGATCGCCGACCGGCGGCGTGCCCGCGAGCGGAACGCCGAGCTGGCGAGCCGTCGCAAGCGCGTCAGCCTGGAGGACCTGGACGCCGCGCTGAAGGAGACCAACACCCTCAACCTGATCATCAAGGGTGACAACTCGGGCACCGTCGAGGCGCTCGAGGAAGCCCTGATGAAGCTGGACGTGGGTGAGGAGGTCGAGCTGCGGGTCATCCACCGCGGCGTCGGCGGTATCACCGAGGGCGACATCAACCTCGCCATCGCGGACAACGTCATCGTCATGGGCTTCAACGTCCGTGCCGAGGGCAAGGCCACCGAGCTGGCCAACCGCGAGGGCGTCGAGATCCGCTACTACTCGGTGATCTACCAGGCGATCGACGAGATCGAGGCGGCCCTCAAGGGCATGCTCAAGCCGGAGTACGAGGAGGTCGAGCTGGGCCGCGCGGAGGTCCGCGAGGTCTTCAAGTCCTCGAAGTTCGGCACGATCGCCGGTTGCCTGGTGATGAGCGGGGAGATCCGCCGGAACGCCCGGGCGCGCCTGCTGCGCGACTCGAAGGTGATCCACGAGAACCTCCCGATCTCGTCGCTGCGCCGGTTCAAGGACGACGTGGTCGAGGTCCGCGAGGGCTTCGAGTGCGGTCTGACGCTCGGTACCTACGGCGACATCAAGGTCGACGACGTCATCGAGACGTTCGAGATGCGGGAGAAGCCGCGCGACTAGCGGCTGACGAACGCGCTCCGACGGGGCGGCCGGTCACCGGCCGCCCCGTCGGCGTCAGCGGAGGTGTGTGTGTACGTCGGCTCCCTGGAGTGTGACGTGCTGCTCGGCGACGTCCGGTCGCTGAAGCAGAAGCGCTCGGCGGTGCGTCCGCTGCTGGCCGAGCTGCGCCGGTTCGAGGTGGCGGCGGCCGAGGCGGGCCATCTGGATCTGCACCGCCGTGCGTTGATCGGGGTGAGCTGTGTCGCCGCCGACGCGGGGCACGTCCGTGCCCTGCTGGAGCGGTGCGAGCGGCTGGTGGCCGCCCGCCCCGAGCTGGAGCTGCTGTCGGCCCGGACCCGGCTGTTCGGCCCCGACGACGACTGAGTCCCGGCGGTCGGGGGACGACGCGGCGGCACCGAGTCCCGGCGGTCGGGGGACGACGCAGCGGCACCGCGTCCCGGCGGTCGGGGGACGAACCGGCAGGACCGAGAACCGAACGCGGCGTGACCCCGCGACCCGTGCCTAGACTCGGGCTCGCACGACCCGCTGGAAGGAGCAGGACATGGTCGACCAGGCCCGCGCGCGCAAGCTCGCGAAGCGGATCTCGCAGATCGTCGCGGAGGCCCTCGAGCACGAGGTGAAGGATCCGCGGCTGGCGATGGTGACGATCACCGACACCCGTGTCACCGGCGACCTGCGCGAGGCGACCGTGTTCTACACGGTCATGGGTGCCTCGCTGGAGGAGGAGCCGGACACCGCGGGGGCCGCCGCCGCGCTGCAGAGCGCGAGCGGGGTGCTCCGCAGCCGGGTGGGGCAGCAGACCGGGGTGCGGCACACGCCGAGCCTCGCGTTCGTGCTGGACGCGGTGCCGGACACGGCCCGCCGGATGGAGGAGCTGCTGGCCCGCACCCGCGCCTCCGACGAGGAGGTGGCCCGGCTGGCGGCCACGGCGTCGCCGGCGGGGGACGCGGACCCGTACAAGGCCCCGCGGGAGACCGACGCCGAGTGACCGGCGGCGCGCACGAGACCGTCCCGGGTCCCGGTCCGGTCGACCCGGCCGGGGCCGCGGCGGTGCTGCGCCGGGCCCGTGACGTGCTCGTGGTCGGGCACGTCCGGCCCGACGCGGACGCCGCGGGCAGTGCCCTGGCCCTGGCCACGGCACTGCACCGCGCGGGGACCCCGGTCACCGTGTCGTTCGGCGGACCGGACCCGGTGCCCGCCGGGCTGGTCGACACCCTCGACCCCGACGGGCTGGTCGTCGCCTCGGTGGACGCGCCGCGCGCGCCGGACCTGCTGGTCTGCTGCGACATCTCGTCGTCCCGCCGGCTGGGCGACCTGGAGCCGGTGCTCGACACGTCCGGGTCGTCGCTGGCGGTGGACCACCACGCGTCGTTCGTGGCGTTCACGGACCGGTACCTCGTGGACCCGGGCGCCCCGGCGACGGTGACGCTCGTCCGGGCGGTGCTCGCCGAGCTGGGCGCCCCGCTGGACGCGGTCCTCGCCCGGTCCCTGTTCGCGGGGCTCTACACCGACACCGGTGGTTTCCGGCGGGGTGGTGCGGAGGCGCTCCGGCTGGGCGCCGAGCTCGTCGACGCCGGTGTCGAGCCCGCCCCGCTGCTGCGGGACATCGGCGGTCCGGTGCCGTTCGCGTGGCTTGCCGCGCAGGCCACGGTGCTGGCCGGGGCCCACCGGGAGGCGGGCGTCGCGGCGGGGGCGGACCTGGTGTGGGCCGCCGTCGACGTGGCGACCGCGACCCGGTTCCGGGACCGCACGGTCGCCCTGGTCGGGCCGCTGCAGGCCGCGGCCGGGGGCGGGGTGGCGGCGCTGCTGACCGAGACGGCACCGGGGGAGTGGTCGGTGTCGCTGCGCGGCAACGGGTCCCCGGACCTGTCCCGGGTGGCGACGAGGCTCGGCGGCGGCGGGCACACCGGTGCCGCCGGGTTCGAGCGCTCCGGTACCCGCGACGGGCTCCTGGAGCTCCTCCGGGCGGAGCTGGCCCGCTGAGCACGTGCCCGGTTGATCGG
This sequence comes from Pseudonocardia sp. ICBG1034, assembly GCF_020131375.1. NCBI lineage: Bacteria > Bacillati > Actinomycetota > Actinomycetes > Pseudonocardiales > Pseudonocardiaceae > Pseudonocardia > Pseudonocardia sp. ICBG1034. Next base: position 112,214 of record NZ_JAHLEK010000021.1, on the reverse strand, counting down.
GTTCATCCGGGGTACATGGCCGCGACACCACGATCGCGTGGACCTCGGGGCGGTCCGGTGTCGCAGCACCGGGGCACGTAGCGTGTCCCGCGAGACCAGGAGGTGAGCGGTGCGATCCGAGCCCGCTGCGGCCCGCGGGGGCGACGACAGTCACGGCAACGAGCCCAGCGGGTGGCCGGAGTTCCTCCGGGCCTGGCTGCGCAATCCGGCCCAGGTGGGTGCGGTGTGGCCGAGCTCGCCGCGGCTGTCGGCGAAGCTGGCCCGTATCGCGCCGGGTCACGGCGCGCCGGTCGTCGTGGAGCTGGGGCCGGGTACCGGCGTCGTCACCACGCAGGTCGCCAGGCGGCTCCCGCCGGAGGGCCGGCATCTGGCCGTCGAGCTCGACCCGCGGATGGCCCGCTTCCTGCAGGACCGCCACCCGGGCGTCGAGGTCGTGAACGGTGACGCCCGCAAGCTGGGGTCGCTGCTGGCCGAGCGCGACATCACCTCGGTCGACGCGGTGATCTCCGGGCTGCCCTGGTCGCTGTTCGACCGGACCATGCAGCAGGAGATCCTCGACCAGGTCGTCGGGGCGGTGGGGGAGACCGGTGCGTTCGCGACGTTCGCCTACTCCCACACCCTGCCGATGCCCTCGGCGCGGCGGTTCAAGGCGGCCCTGCACGACACGTTCGACGAGGTCGTGACGACCCGCACGGTGTGGCGCAACCTGCCGCCCGCGTTCTGCTTCCTCTGCCGTCGTCCCCGTCGGTGACCCGGTCCGCCCCCATCGCGGGCGGGCCCCGTGACATCCTCCGGCTCGCCCTGCCCGCGCTCCCGGTGCTGGCGGCCGAGCCGCTGTTCCTGCTGGTCGACACGGCCGTCGTCGGGCGGCTGGGTGGACTGCCGCTGGCCTCGCTCGCCGTCGCGGCGGTGCTGTTCGCGCAGGTCACGACCCAGCTGACGTTCCTGTCCTACGGGACGACGGCCCGCGCGGCCCGGTTCTACGGTGCCGGGCGCCGGTCGGCCGCGGTGGCGGAGGGTGTGCAGGCGACCTGGCTGGCGCTGGGCGTCGGGCTGCTGGTCGTCGTGCTCGGACAGCTCGCCGCGGCACCGCTGGCGGGGCTGCTCGCCGGGGACCCGGTGATCGCCGAGGGCGCGGTGTCGTGGCTGCGGATCGCGCTGCTCGGTGCCCCGCTGGTCCTGGTCACGCTGGCCGGCAACGGCTGGATGCGCGGGGTGCAGGACACCCGTCGCCCGATGTGGATCGTGATCGGCGGCAACCTGCTGTCCGCGCTGCTCTGCCCGCTGCTGGTGCACGGGGCGGGGGACTGGGAGGGCTGGGGGCTGGAGGGCTCGGCCGTCGCCAACGTCGCGGGGCAGGCCGTCGCGGCGTCGCTGTTCCTGCGGGCGCTGGTCGTCGAACGACGGCGCGCGCCCGCCGGTGACCCGGTCCGCTTCGCCCCGGACGCCGCGGTGCTCCGTTCGCAGGCGACGATGGGCCGCGACCTGATCGTGCGGTCGCTGGGGTTCCAGGCCTGCTTCCTGTCCGCGACGGCGGTGGCCGCCCGGTTCGGGTCCGAGTCCGTCGCCGCGCACCAGATCGTGCTGCAGCTGTGGGTGTTCCAGTCCCTGGTGCTCGACGCGGTCGCGATCGCGGCGCAGTCGCTGGTCGGAGCCGCCCTGGGTGGCGCGGACGGCCGACACGGTGCGGACGGCGGACACGGTGCCGACGGCGGGCGCGGTGCCGACGGCGACCGTGCGGACACCGGACCGGCGCGGTCGCTCGCCGCCCGGGTCACCCGCTACGGCCTCGTGCTCGGCTGCGGGTTCGGCGTGCTCTTCGCCGCGCTCTACCCCGTCCTGCCGCCGGTGTTCACCCGCGACGCGGCGGTCCTCGCGGCGATCCCCGCGGCGTGGTGGTTCTTCACCGCGCTGCAGCCGATCGCCGGGGTGGTGTTCGCCCTGGACGGCGTGCTGCTCGGCGCCGGTGACGCGGCCTTCCTGCGCACCACGACGCTGCTCGCCGCGCTCGGCGGGTTCCTGCCGATGATCTGGCTGTCACTGCTGTTCGGGTGGGGACTGGCCGGGATCTGGACCGGGCTCGCCGCGTTCATGGTGGTGCGCCTGGTCGCGGTGGGGCTGCGGGCGCGGTCGGGGCGCTGGGCGGTCCCGGGGGAGGTCCGGGCCTGACGCGCGTGGCCCGTCGACGGAGCCCGGGCGGCGGAGTGGCACACCCGGCACCCGGTGCGGAGGTCCGGAGGTGCACGACGTGCCACCGGGCGGTTCCGGGACGGGGCACCGGGCGACGTCCCGCGCGGCGCGCCCGGGGCCCGGTGGTGGCGGCGGGGGTCAGACCCGGTCGGTGGCCGGGGTCTCCGCACGGTGGACGGCGGCGTCCGGCCGGTGGAGCGGGGCGCCGGGGTCCTCCGGCGGCACGGTGGTCCCGTCGTCCCCGGAGGGCTCGGCCGGGAGCGGCAGCCGCACGGTGAACACGGCGCCGCTGCCGTCGTCGCGGGTACCGACCGTCACCGACCCGCCGAGGCGGCGGGCGATCCGGTCGACCAGGGCCAGCCCGATGCCGCGGGGGCGGCCACCGGGCGTGGCCCGGGTGCTGAACCCGAAGGTGAACAGTTCGCGGGCGGTGTCCTCGGGCACCCCGGGACCGCTGTCGGCGACCTCCAGCCGCAGCTCGCGGCCGTCGGGAGCGGTGCTCAGCGCGACCGCGACCGACCGCTCCCCGGTGCGCCCGGCGACCACCTCGATCGCGTTGTCGACGAGGTTCCCGGCCAGCGAGACCAGGTCGTCCGCGGCGAACGGCAGCCGCAGTTCCGGCAGGACGTCGGGGTCGCAGGTGTCGGTGACGGTCAGGGTGACGTCCTGCTCGGCGGCCTGCCACGCCTTGTCCCCGAGCAGCGCGGCGAGGACCGGGTCGTAGACCGCGGCGACGACCTGCGCGGCGGGGCCGCGGGTGCGGTCGAGCGCGGCGGTCCCGGCCTTCGCGGCGTCGGCGGTGTCGCCGAGCTCGATCAGGGTCAGGACGGTCTGCATCCGGTTGCCGAACTCGTGGGCCTGGCCGGACAGCGCGGCGACGGTGTCGCGGGCCTCGTCGCGCTCGCGCAGCACCCCGGCCAGCTCGGTGCGGTCGCGCAGGGTGAACACCCGCGTTCCCGGGCCCGCGGCCGGCCCGGCGTGCCTGCTGTTGACCAGCAGCACCCGCTCCCCGGCCAGGGCGGCCCGGTCGCGCAGGTCCGAGCGCAGCCCGCTGGTGAGCACGGCGGCGACGGCGGGGTCCATGCCGAGGCCGGCGAGCGGCCGCCCCGGGACGGCGGGGTCGTCGGGGGAGTCGTGGCCGGGCAGGCCGAGCAGCCGCCGGGCCTCGGAGTTGACGACGACGAGCCGCCCGTCGCCGTCGACGACCAGCAGCCCCTCGCCGACGGCGTGCAGCACCGCCTCGTGGTGGGTGTAGGCGGCGGTGATGTCCTCGGGCTCCAGCCCCAGGGTCTGGCGGCGCAGCCGCCGGGCCAGCAGCACCGCCAGCCCCGAGCCGACGAGCACCGCCACCGCGGCGGCCGCGACGATCCCGGGCAGCGAGCGCAGCGCGAGGTCGCTGATCCGGGTCTGCAGCACGCCGACGGAGATGACCGCGGCGATCCGGCCGTCGACCAGGACCGGCGTGACGGTGCGGACCGAGGGCCCGAGGGTGCCGGTGTAGACCTCGGTCGAGGTCCGCCCGGCCAGCGCCGGGACGATGTTGCCCTGGTAGGGCAGCCCGATCTCGCCGGGGTTGTAGTGGCTGTAGCGGATGCCCTGCGGGGACATCACGACGATGAAACTGGTGCTGGTGGCCCGCCGGACCCGTTCCGCGACGGGCTGCAGCCGGGCGGAGAGGGTGGCGACGTCGCCGCCGTCGCGGACGGCCGCGACGACCTCGGGGTCCGAGGCGAGCGCCAGCGCGATCCCGGTGGTGAGCCGGCCCGCGGCGTCGTGCTCCAGCCGGATCGCGCCGTACCCGCCGAGCGCGGCGAGCCCGCCGACGGTGAGCAGCACCGTGACGACCTGCAGCAGGAACAGCCGCCGCACCAGCCGCGAGCGGCGCAGCGGCGGGGAGGAACGGAGCGGCCGGCGCACCGGTCCAGACTGCCACCCGTGGGGCGGGAGCGGGACCGGTGCGCCGGCCGGGGTGTCGACACCCCCGCGGGGCCGGTGGGCGCTCCGCGGGGGTGCGACGGTCATCGGAGGAGGACGGTCGGAGGTCAGGAGCCTGCGCCGACCTTCTCCCGGGAGCTGTCGTCGGCCTCGGGCTTCTTCGCGCCCTCGGCGGCCTCGTCGATCTGGCCGTCGGCGGCGGCGCCGCCGTGCGCGGCCTCCATGTCGGCCTCGACCAGCTTCGGGTCGTCCAGCACCGCGGCGAGGCGCTCGCGGTCGAGCTCGCCGTTCCAGCGGGCGATGACGAAGGTCGCGACGACGTTGCCGATGGCGTTGGTCAGCGCGCGGCCCTCGGACATCATGCGGTCGATGCCGACGATCAGCGCGAGGCCGACGACGATCGCCTCGGGGGTGAAGAACTCCCCGCCGAAGGCCTGCAGCGACGCGGCCAGGGTGACCAGGCCGGCGCCGGTGACGCCCGCGGCGCCCTTCGAAGTCAGGACCATCAGCACGGCCAGCGCGATCTGCGCGCCGATCGGCAGGTACTCGTTGCCCGCCTGGATGATGAACAGCGCACCCAGGGTCAGGTAGATGCAGGTGCCGTCGAGGTTGAACGAGTAGCCGGTCGGGATGACCATGCCGACGGTCTGCTTCGAGGCACCGGCGGACTGCAGCTTGGTGAGGAAGCGCGGCAGCACCGACTCCGACGACGAGGTGCCGACGATGATCAGCAGCTCGTCCTTGATGAGGCGGATGACCTTGAGGATGTTGATCCCGGCCATCCAGGACACCGCGCCGAGGACGACGACGATGAAGAACAGGCAGGTGCCGTAGAAGACCAGCATCAGCTTGAGCAGGTTGATCAGCGACCCGCCGCCCATCTGGCCGACGGTGTAGGCCATGCCGCCGAACGCGGCGACCGGCGCGGCCCACATGATGATCTTGATGATGCCGAAGATGACCTGGGCGATGCCCTCGATGCCGCCGACCAGGCGGCTGCGCAGGGCCGGGTTCAACGAGGAGATGGCGCAGGCGGCCAGGATGGCCAGCACCAGGACCTGCAGGACCGAGTTGTCGACGAACGGGCCGAAGAAGCTCTTCGGGAGCAGCGAGTCCTGGATGAACGGGATGACGCCCGACTCCTGCGACCCGGTCTCGAACTGGCCCTCGGCACGGGTCAGCTCCGCCGCGCTCGGCTGGCCCTCGAAGCCGGCACCCGGCTGGAAGACGTTGCCCGCGATGAGGCCCAGGGCCAGCGCGATCACCGTCATGATCAGGAAGTAGCCCATGGCCCGCGCGGCGAGCCCGCCGGCCCGGGCGAGGTTGCCCAGCGAGGCGATGCCGACGACCACGGTGCAGAAGATGACCGGGCCGATGATGACCTTGATCATCTGGACGAACGTGTCGGCGAGCCACTTCAGCTCACCGGCGAAGTCGGGAGCGAGGAACCCGACCGCGATGCCGGACGCGATGCCGACCAGCACCCAGAACCAGAGCTGGGTGTAGACCTTCTTCTTGGTCCGGGTGGGGGTGGTGGACCCCGTCCCGGACGAGCCGTCTGCGTTGGCGACCTCGGCCATGTCCGTCCTCCTCGACGTGTGCGGTGGGGAAACGATGGGGCCGGGGCGTGTCGTGGGGCAACCGCGGGGACACCGGGCTTGAGGAAGCTTTGAGGAAACGTGGCTAGGGTGTGCGCGTGCGGGTGCTGCTGGTCGAGGACGACGCGATCCTCGGCGACGCGTTGCGCCGCAGCCTCGTCCGCGAGGGCTACCCGACCGACCTCGTGACCAGCGGGTCCGCGGCCATCGCGGCCGTCGCCGAGCGGGAGCCCGACGTGGTGCTGCTCGACATGGGCCTGCCCGACCGCGACGGCATCGGCGTCTGCCGGGAGATCCGGGAGCGGTCCCGGGTGCCGATCCTGGCCATCACCGGCCGCGGCGACGTCGCGGCGCGGGTGCAGGGGCTGCGCTCGGGCGCGGACGACTACCTGGTCAAGCCGGTCTCGACCGAGGAGCTCGTGGCCCGGATCGAGGCGGTCCTGCGTCGTGCCACCGGCGCCGCGGTGGCCGCGACGGTGAGCGTCGGCGACGTCGTCGTCGACCTCGACCGGCGGTCGGTGACCGCGGGCGGCGCCGAGGTCGCGCTGACCCGCAAGGAGTTCGACCTGCTCGCCGCGCTCGCCCGCCGCGAGGGTGCGGTGCTGCCGCGCACCGAGCTGCTGGAGCAGGTGTGGGGGATCGCCGACGCGTCCGCGGCACGCACGCTGGAGGCGCACGTGGCGTCGCTGCGGTCGAAGCTGGGCGCCCGCGACGTCGTGGTGACGGTCCGTGGAGTCGGCTACCGGCTGGCGCGTTAGCGTCCCGGCGTGCCCGCACGCAACCCGCCCCCGCCGCCCGGACTCGTGATCGTCGACAAGGACCGGGGCCCGACCAGTCACGACGTCGTCGGGAAGCTCCGCCGGATCATGGGCACCCGCAAGGTCGGCCACGCCGGGACGCTGGACCCGATGGCGACCGGGGTGCTGGTCGTCGGCATCGAGCGGGCCACCAAGCTGCTCGGGCACCTGTCGCTGGACACCAAGGCCTACACCGCGACCGTGCGCCTCGGGCAGGCCACCGACACCGACGACGCCGAGGGCACGCCCGTCGGCCAGCCCGTCCCGGTCGATGCCGACGACGCCGCCCTCCGGGCCGCGATGGCCGCGCTGACGGGCGGGATCATGCAGGTGCCCAGCGCGGTCTCCGCGGTCAAGATCGACGGGAAACGCGCCTACCAGCGGGTCCGCGACGGCGAGACCGTCGAGATCCCGGCCCGCCCGGTCACCGTGTCCGCCTTCGAGCTGCTCGCGGTGCGCCGCGAGGGGCCGTGGTGCGACCTGGACGTCGCCGTCGACTGCTCCTCGGGCACCTACGTCCGCGCGCTCGCCCGCGACCTCGGCGCCGCGCTGGGCTCCGCCGGTCACCTGACCGCGCTGCGGCGCACCCGGGTCGGACCCTTCACCCTGGAGCACGCGCGCACCGTCGAGCAGCTCGCCGACGACCCGGGCCTGTCGCTGGACCTCGCCGCGGCCGTCGCGACGGCGTTCCCCCGCGTCGACCTCGACGCCTCCGCCGCCACCGACGTGCGGTTCGGCAAGTCGCTGCCCGCGGCCGGGATCGAGGGCACCTACGGCGTGTTCGCCCCGGACGGCGCCGCGCTGGCCCTGATGGCCGACCGCGGCGCCGCCGCCCGACCGGTCGTCGTGCTCGCCCCGGCCGGCTGACCCCCGGACCGGCCGCGGTCGCCCGCTGCGCGGGATCCCACCCGGTTCGCCTAGGCTCGCGGCCGTGCAGCGGTGGCGTGGTCTGGAGGCGGTTCCGCCCGGCTGGGGCCGGTGCGTCGTCACCGTCGGCGTGTTCGACGGGGTGCACCGGGGACACCGGCAGCTGATCGCCCGCGCGGTGGAACGGGCGCACGAACGCGGCCTGCCCGCCGTCGTCGTGACGTTCGACCCGCACCCGGCCGAGCTGATCCGGCCGGGCACGCACCCGGCGCGGCTGTCCACACTCGACCGGCGGGCGGAGCTCGTGGCCGAGGCGGGCGCGGACGTCTTCTGCGTCATCCCGTTCACCGAGTCGCTGTCCCGGATGGCGCCCGCCGGGTTCGCGCACGAGGTGCTGGTGGACCGGCTGCACGCGGCCGTCGTCGTCGTGGGCAGCAACTTCACCTTCGGCCACCGGGCCGAGGGCGACGTCGGGACCCTCGCCGAGCTGGGCCGTCGCTTCGGGTTCGCCTGCGAGGCCCTCGACCTGGTCTCCGACCGCGACGTGACCTTCTCCTCCACCTACATCCGGTCCTGCATCGACGCCGGGGCCGTCCGCGACGCCGCGCACGCGCTGGGCCGCTGGCACCGGGTGGACGGCGTGATCGTGCACGGCCACAAGCGTGGCCGTGACCTGGGCTATCCGACGGCGAACGTCGCCAGCCCACCGCACACGGCGATCCCCGCCGACGGCGTCTACGCGGGCTGGTTCCGCATCGGCGACCGCCGCCTGATGGGCGCCGTCTCGGTGGGGACCAACCCCACGTTCTCCGGGCGGGTGCGCACCGTCGAGGTCTACGTGCTCGACGTCGACGAGAACTTCTACGGCCACGAGGTCGGCGTCGAGTTCGTCGAGCGGCTGCGCGGCCAGGAGCACTACGACGGCATCGAGGCGCTCGTCGCGCAGATGGGCCGCGACGTCGCGACCTGTCGCGAGATCCTCACCGCGGCCGGCGACGCGACCGGACCCGACGGGGCCCCGGGTTAGGTGAAAACCCCCTGCCGGGGCCGAACGTCCACGCCCGCGCCGCGTGGTCGCCGAGGCTGTCCGGCATGGACGACCCCCGCATCGCGGACCCGGTGGCGCAGGAGATCGCGCGCAACCGCGACCGCCAGAGCGCGATCTACGGCGAGCCCCTCGACGAGCGCATCCGCCGGCTCACGACCGGTCTCGGCATCACCCAGGCCCGCCTCGCCGCCGCGATCGGGCTGAGCCCGGCGATGCTGTCCCAGCTGGCGGGTGGGCGCCGGGTCAAGATCGGGGACCCGGCGGTGCTGGGCCGGATGACCGCGCTCGACCGGCGGCTCGCGCACGGCCCGGTGCCCGACGCCGAGCGCGACGTGCTGCTGGCCAGGGTCCGCCGGGAGCCGACGCCGTGGGGCCCCACCGGCGCCTGCCGCTGCGCCGAGCAGACCCCCGCCACCGGGCCGGCGGTGCCGCGGCCGCGACGCGCCCCGGCGGAGCCGACCGCGGAGGACGCGCTGCGCGGGGTGAGCGCACCGGCCCGGCTCGTCGCGGCGGCGGCCGAGCTGGCGCCGGCGTTCCCGGAGATCGCGGAGGTGCTGCGCCGTGCCGCCGCCGGACGGCGCTGAGGTGACACGGGTCGGCGGCGGTCGGCGCACCCGTCGCTGGTACCGTTTCACACCGGGTCAGGCTGCAGTCCGTGGCGGCCGAGACCGACTTCCTGCCGTCCCACCGGTTCATCCGGGTTTTGTCGGACGTCACGGCCCCACGGACCGTCTCAAGGATGAAGGAGTTGAGCAGTGGCACTGACCACCGCCGAGAAGAAGAGCACGCTCGAGCAGTACGGCACCCACGCCACCGACACCGGGTCCCCCGAGGCCCAGGTCGCGCTGCTGACGCAGCGCATCGTCGGCCTGACCGAGCACCTGAAGCAGCACAAGCACGACCACCACAGCCGGCGCGGCCTGCTGCTGCTGGTCGGTCGTCGTCGCCGGCTGCTCAAGTACCTGCGCGAGGTGGACGTCGCCCGCTACCGCGCGCTGATCGAGAAGCTGGGTCTGCGCCGCTGACCCGCCCGGCCGACCCGGCACCGGTTCCCGGTGCCGGGTCGTTCCGTAACACCGAGCGACACAACTGAACAGAGCCCGCCACTCGGGCGACCGGACATCCGCCGGTCCTCGGTAGTGGCCCCCGGAGCGCGACGCGCGGCCGGGGGCTTCGATCGAAGACCGGCCCAGCAGGGGATCGAGCCGGCGCCACGGTGGTGGGGGTAGACGAAGACCACTCCCAACGACGAGGAGAACACCCCCGTATGACTGACGTCATCTCCGAGGACGGCGTGCACGAGAGCACCGCCGTCATCGACAACGGCACCTACGGCACCCGCACCGTCCGGTTCGAGACCGGCCGGCTCGCCCGCCAGGCCGCCGGGTCCGTCGTCGCGTACCTCGACGACGAGACCATGCTGCTGTCCGCCACGACCGCCTCGAAGCGGCCGAAGGACCAGTTCGACTTCTTCCCGCTCACGGTGGACGTCGAGGAGCGGATGTACGCCGCGGGCCGGATCCCCGGCTCGTTCTTCCGCCGCGAGGGCCGCCCGGGCACCGACGCGATCCTGACCTGCCGCCTCATCGACCGCCCGCTGCGCCCGTCCTTCGTCGACGGCCTGCGCAACGAGATCCAGGTCGTCGTGACGGTCATGTCGCTCGACCCGAAGGACCCCTACGACGTCGTGGCGATCAACGCCGCGTCGGCGTCCACCCAGCTCGCCGGCCTGCCGTTCTCCGGCCCGGTCGGCGGCGTCCGCGTCGCGCTCATCGCGAACGAGGCGGGCACCGACACCCAGTGGGTCGCCTTCCCGACCCACGACCAGCTCGACCGCGCCGCGTTCGACATGGTCGTCGCGGGCCGCATCGTCGGTGACGACGTCGCGATCATGATGGTCGAGGCCGAGGCCACCGAGAACACCATCGACCTCGTCGCCGGTGGGGCCACCGCCCCGACCGAGGGCGTCGTCGCGGACGGGCTGGAGGCGGCGAAGCCGTTCATCCGCAGCCTGTGCGTCGCCCAGCAGCAGCTGGCCGACGTCGCGGCCAAGCCGACCGCCGACTACCCGGTGTTCCCGGCCTACCAGCCGGACGCCTTCGAGGCGGTCTCCGAGGCCGTCGAGCAGGAGCTGGCGCAGGCGCTGACCATCGCCGGCAAGCAGGAGCGCGAGACCCGGACCGACGAGATCAAGGCGTCGGTGCTGGACAAGCTCGGCGAGCGCTTCGTCGGCCGCGAGTCCGAGCTCGGCAACGCGTTCCGCTCGCTGAACAAGAAGCTGGTCCGCCGCCGCATCCTGACCGACCAGGTCCGGATCGACGGCCGCGGCCTGACCGACATCCGGCCGCTGTCGGCCGAGGTCGAGGTCGTCCCGCGGGCGCACGGCTCGGCGCTGTTCGAGCGTGGCGAGACCCAGATCATGGGCATCACCACGCTGAACATGCTCCGCATGGAGCAGCAGATCGACCAGCTGGGGCCGGAGACGCGCAAGCGCTACCTGCACCACTACAACTTCCCGCCGTACTCGACCGGTGAGACCGGCCGGGTCGGCTCGCCGAAGCGCCGCGAGATCGGCCACGGCGCGCTCGCCGAGCGGGCCCTGATCCCGGTCCTGCCGAACCGCGAGGAGTTCCCCTACGCGATCCGCCAGGTCTCCGAGGCCCTGGGCTCGAACGGCTCGACCTCGATGGGCTCGGTCTGCGCGTCCACGATGTCGCTGCTCAACGCCGGTGTGCCGCTGAAGGCGCCGGTCGCGGGCATCGCGATGGGCCTGGTGTCCGACGAGGTCGACGGCCAGACGCGCTACGTCGCGCTGACCGACATCCTCGGTGCCGAGGACGCGTTCGGCGACATGGACTTCAAGGTCGCCGGCACCAAGGAGTTCGTCACGGCGCTGCAGCTGGACACCAAGCTGGACGGCATCCCGTCCGAGGTGCTCGCCGCCGCGCTGAACCAGGCCAAGGACGCCCGCCTGACCATCCTCGAGGTGATCGGCGAGGCCATCGACGGCCCGGACGAGATGAGCAAGTACGCGCCGCGGGTCACCGCGGTGAAGGTCCCGGTCGACAAGATCGGCGAGGTCATCGGCCCGAAGGGCAAGATGATCAACTCGATCACCGAGAAGACCGGCGCCGACATCTCGATCGAGGACGACGGCACGATCTACGTCGGTGCGAACGACGGCCCCTCCGCGGAGGAGGCGATCGGCATGATCAACGCGATCGCCAACCCGCAGCTGCCGAAGGTCGGCGAGCGGTTCCTGGGCACGGTGGTCAAGGCCGCCGCGTTCGGTGCCTTCGTCTCGCTCGTCCCCGGCAAGGACGGCCTGGTCCACATCTCGAAGCTCGGCAACGGGAAGCGGATCAGCAAGGTCGAGGACGTCGTCAAGGTCGGCGACAAGCTGCGCGTCGAGGTCACCGACATCGACAACCGCGGCAAGATCTCGCTGATCCCGGTGGTCGAGGAGTCCGCCTCCGCGGACGTCACCGACGCCCCGGCCGCCGAGGGCGCCGTCGACGCCGAGGCCCCGGCCGAGGCCGCCAACCCGAGCTGAACTGTTGGCACCTGAGAACGACCACGCGGCGGCGGCCCGGGACTCCTCCCGGGCCGCCGCCCGCGTGTCCCCGCCGCCCGTGGCCACCGCCGACGACACCACCGACACGGTCCGCCGCAGCGACCTGCCCGGCGGGGTCCGGCTCGTCACCGAGACGGTGCCGGGCGTCCGCTCGGTCGCGCTGGGCATCTGGATCGGGATCGGCTCGGTCGACGAGACCCCCGAGCAGGCCGGCGCCGCGCACTTCCTGGAGCACCTGCTCTTCAAGGGCACCCGGCGACGCACCGCGGCAGGCATCGCCGAGGAGATGGACGCCGTCGGCGGTGAGCTGAACGCGTTCACCGCCAAGGAACACACCTGCTACTACGCCCACGTCCTCGACACCGACGTGGCGCTGGCGGTGGACGTGCTGGCCGACGTCGTCACCGACGCCGAGCTGGCCCACACCGACGTCGAGCTGGAACGGGGCGTCGTGCTCGAGGAGATCTCGATGCGCGACGACGACCCGGAGGACCTGCTCGGCGACCTGTTCGACGAGACCCTGTTCGGCGACCACCCGCTCGGGCGCCCGGTGATCGGCTCCGAGGACTCGATCCGGGCGATGAGCCGCGACACCCTGCACAGCTTCTGGCGCGGGGAGTACACGGCGCCGCGGATGGTCGTCGCCGCGGCCGGGAACCTGGACCACGACCACGTCGCGGAGCTCGTCGCCGCCGCACTGGACCGTGCGGCGCGGGGCCACACCGGCGCGCGCCCGGTGCCGCCGCGTACGGCGACCGGGGCCCGCCCCGTGCGCACGGGAGCCCTCGGCCTGCTCGACGACGACTCCGAGCAGGCGCACATGATGCTCGGCGTGCCCACCGCGGGCCGCGCCGGGCGCGGCCTGCCGGTGCTGGCGGTGCTGAACTCCGCCCTCGGCGGGGGACTGTCGTCGCGGCTGTTCCAGCAGGTCCGCGAGCAGCGCGGACTGGCCTACCAGGTCTACTCCTCGACCGTCCGCTACGCCGACGCCGGCGCGCTGTCGGTGTACGCCGGGTGCGCCCCGGAACGGCTGGGCGAGGTCGTCGCGGTCGTGCGGGACGTGCTCGCCGAGGTCGCGGCCGACGGTCTGACCGAGGCCGAGGTCGTCCGCGCACGGGGCGCCCTGCGCGGGGGACTGGTGCTGGGCTGCGAGGACACCGCGTCGCGGATGAACCGGCTCGGCCGCGCCGAGCTGGACCACGGGCGGCAGCGGTCGCTGGCCGACAGCCTGGCCCGCATCGACGCCGTCACCCCGGCCGAGGTCGCCGCACTGGCGGGGGAGCTGCTGGCCCAGCCGCTCACCGCGGCCGTGGTGGGCCCCTACGGCGACGTGGACGACCTCCCCGCAGCGCTGCGCGACCTGGCCTGACCGGACCTCCCCCGAACCTGCTCCGAGGGTCACTCTCGTGGCTTCTACGGCCCCGAGAGTGACTCTCGGGGCACCCGGGGTGGTGGGTGTGAGACGGGCAGAGCCCCGGACCTGGCGGTCCGGGGCTCTGTGCCCGTCACGGGGTCGTCGATCAGGAGCCGTTCTGCCAGCCGAGGGTCTCGGGCAGCGGCGGGAACGCGAACAGCGCCGAACCCCAGTTCGCGAGCCCGGGCTTGGTCGCCCAGATGGACGGGCCGGAGTAGACCGGGAGCACGCCGTAGGTGGCGAGCGCCTTCTTCTCGGCCGCGGCGGCAGCGGCGTACTGCTCGTCGGCGGTGGGCAGGGTGTTGACCTTGCGCAGCTCGGCGTCGAGCTCCGGGGTGCCGGTGCCGGAGCTGTTCAGCGTCGAGTCCGAGCAGTACTGCTGGCAGATGTAGGCCACGCCGTACGGGTCGGAGGACTTGAATCCGAGGAAGACCATGTCGAACTCCTTGTTCGCCAGGACCTTCGAGAAGTCGGTCGACGGGACGACGCGGACCTGCAGGTCGACGCCGATGTTCTTCAGCATCGCCACCATGGCGCCGGACGAGGCGCGCTTGGTCGGGGTGTCACCGGTCTGCACGTAGGTGAAGGTCAACTTCTGACCGTCCTTGGTGCGGACGCCGTCCGGGCCGGCGACCCAGCCCGCGGCGTCGAGACCCTGCTTCGCGGCCTCGGGGTCGAACGTGACAGCGCTCGCGAGGTTGTCCTGGTAGCCCTTCTGGTAGGGCTGCAGGGTCAGGGAGCCGCCGAGGTCCTCGGTGTAGTCCAGTCCCTGGAAGGCGATCTTGGCGAGCTGGACACGGTCGATGGTGTCGAACACGGCCTTGCGGACGGCCGGGTCCTTCAGGATCGGGGTGGTGCTGTTGAGCATCAGCAGGTAGTTCGCCGGGGTCCCGGAGATGCGGATGTCGGCGTTCGGCACCGAGCGGGCCTGGGCGAGGAAGTCGGCCGACTCGGCCTCGGTCGCGTCGAGCTGGCCGTTGCGGAACGCGTTGATCTTGGCCTGCTGCTCCATCTGCACCAGGGTGATGCGGTCCAGCTTGCCCTTCTTGCCCCACCACTTGGGGTTGCGCTCGAAGGTGATGGTGGAGTTCTGCTTGTCGTAGTTCGCCACGGTGTACGGACCGGCGCCCCACTCCGGGTGCGGGTTGTTCAGGTAGCCCTTGTTGAAGACGTCCGGCGTGGCCGCCTTCGGGTGCACGAGCTGGTTGAACAGGCTCTGCCACCAGGGGTTGGGCCCGTTGAAGGCGACGACGGCCTGCTTGTCGTCGGTACCTCGGGTCACCGACGCGATGCGGTCGTAGCCGTCGGTGGAGTTCGGGATGAAAGCCGGGTCCTTGCCGCTGTCGGCCTTCCACGTCGCCTCGAACGCCCGCCAGTCGATGGGCGTGCCGTCGTTGAACACGGCCTTCGGGTTGATCGTGTACGTGACGGTGGTCTTGCCTCCGCTGTCGACGGCGTCGGCCTTGGTCACGTAGTCCGGGTTGACGATCGGGTCCCCGGTAGGGGTGAACGTGATGACCATCGGGTTGTAGAACCCCCAGGCGAGCCGGGTGTCCGTGGTCATGTCGCCTTGGAAGACGTTGAACTGCGGGTTCAGGTCCGAACGGAACGGCAGCGTGACCTGGCCGCCGTCCTTGACGTTCTCGTACGGCTGGGCGTTGTACGACGGCGTCGTGGACAGCGACTCGCCCGTCTGCGCGGGCCCGCCGGACCCACCCCCGCCACAGCCCGCCAGCACCAGGGCCAGCGCCGCGACGGCGGCGGTCGTCGCCCCGCGTCGGATCGGTCTGCGCATGTCTCTCCTTCGTTCGGTTCCCCGGTGTCGGGGCGGGAGGTGGTTCAGCGGAAGTGGCAGGCGTTGCGGTGGTCGGAGTCGGCGTCGCCGGCGCCGTCCTTCACCGTCAGCGCGGGGGTCGCACCGGCGCAGCGGGACCGCTCGTGCTCGGACAGCGTCCGGGCCAGCGGGCAGCGGCCCAGGAACGCGCAGCCCGGCGCGTCGTCGGTCGGGCTGGGCAGGTCCCCGGAGAGCACCACCCGCTGCCGGGTGCGCTCCACCTGCGGGTCCGGCACCGGGATCGCCGACAGCAGCGCCTGTGTGTAGGGGTGCTGCGGGTTGCCGAACACGTCGGCGACCGCGCCGGACTCCACGATCCGGCCCAGGTACATGACCGCGACCCGGTCCGCGACGTGCCGCACCACCGACAGGTCGTGCGCGACGAACAGGTAGCTCAGCCCCAGCTCGCGCTGCAAGGCGGTGAGCAGGTTCAGCACCCCCGCCTGCACCGAGACGTCGAGGGCGGACACCGGCTCGTCGAGCACCAGCAGCGACGGCTTCGTCGCCAGCGCGCGGGCGATCCCGATGCGCTGGCGCTGCCCGCCGGAGAACGCCGCCGGGAACCGGTCCACGTGCTCCGGGTCCAGGCCGACCAGCGCCATCAGCTCGTCGACCCGGGTGGCGACCCGACCCCGGTCGGTCCAGCCGGCCGCTCGCAGCGGCTCGGTGAGGATGTCGCCGACCGTCATCCGCGGGTCGAGCGCCCCCATCGGGTCCTGGAAGACGATCTGGATCTCCCGGCGCAGCGCGGCGATGTCGGCGCGGCCGCGCAGCGTCGCGACGTCGGTGCCCGCGACCTCGATCGTCCCGCCCTCCGGCGGGAGCAGGTTCATGATCTCCAGCAGCGTCGTCGTCTTGCCGCAGCCGGACTCGCCGACCAGGCCGAGGGTCTCGCCGCGGCGGATGTCGAGGTCGACGTCGGCGACGGCGTGCACCGTCCCGACCCGGCGCCGCACCAGGGACCCCTTCATCAGCGGGAACGTCCGGCGCAGGTGGCTCACCGACAGCACGGCGGGACGGTCCTCGCGGTCGCCGCCGCGGTCGTCGCCGAGGGGCAGGGCGGGGGCGGCGAACACCGGCTCGCCACCGATCGCGCCGTCGACGATCTCGCCGGTCCGCACGCAGGCGGCGGCGTGGCCGTCGCGGGCCGGGACCGGCACCAGCGGGGGCTCCGCGGTGCGGCAGGCGTCGACGGCGACCGGGCAGCGCGGCGCGAACGGGCAGCCCGGCGGCAGGTCGGTCGGTGCGGGCGGGCTGCCGGGCACCGGGACCAGCGGGCGTCGCTCGACGCTGTCGACGCGGGGGACCGCGCCCAGCAGGCCGATCGTGTACGGCATCCGCGGCGCGGCGAACAGCTCGTCCACCGGGGCGGTCTCGACCGGGCGCCCGGCGTACATGACGAGCACGTCGTCGGCGACCCCGGCGACCACGCCCAGGTCGTGGGTGATCATGACGACGGCGGCGCCGGTCTCGTCGCGCGCCACCTTCAGCACGTCGAGGATCTGCGCCTGCACGGTGACGTCCAGGGCGGTCGTCGGCTCGTCGGCGATGATCACGGTCGGGTCGTTCGCGATCGCCATCGCGATCATGACGCGCTGGCGCATGCCGCCGGAGAACTCGTGGGGGAAGGCGCGCACGCGTCGCCGCGGGTCGGGGATGCCGACCAGGTCGAGCAGCTCGACCGCACGCTCGCGGGCCTGCGCCCGGCCGATGTCGCGGTGGATCTGCATCGCCTCGACGAGCTGGTCGCCGACGGTGAAGATCGGGGTGAGCGAGGACAGCGGATCCTGGAAGATCATCCCGATGTCGTCGCCGCGGATCCCGGACATCGCCTCGTCGGACAGCCCGACCAGCTCACGGCCGGACAGGG
The DNA here is from genome assembly GCF_020131375.1 of Pseudonocardia sp. ICBG1034. Lineage (NCBI taxonomy): Bacteria > Bacillati > Actinomycetota > Actinomycetes > Pseudonocardiales > Pseudonocardiaceae > Pseudonocardia > Pseudonocardia sp. ICBG1034. The sequence continues at coordinate 95,087 of NZ_JAHLEK010000021.1, read as the reverse complement.
TGATCGAGCCCGTCACCGACGCCGACTCGGGCAGCAGCCCCATCACGGCCAGCGAGGTCACCGACTTGCCGGACCCGGACTCGCCGACGATGCCGAGCGTGCGCCCGGGCAGCAGGTCGAAGCCGACACCGCGGACGGCCTCCACCCGGCCGGCCTCGGAGGGGAACGCGACGGTCAGGTCGCGCACGGACAGCACGGGGGTGCTCATGCCCTGCCTCCCGCGCGCGACGTCGGGTCGAGGGCGTCGCGCAGGCCGTCGCCGACGAACGCGAGCGACGCCGTCAGCAGCACCAGCAGCACCGACGGCACGATGAAGATCCACGGCGCGGTCGCCATCGAGGAGCCGCCGTCGGCGAGCATGGTGCCCAGCGAGACGTCGGGGATCTGCACGCCGAACCCGATGAACGACAGCGCCGTCTCGCTCTGCACGGTGCTTGCCACGTTCAGGGTGAAGGTGACGATGAGCAGCGAGCCGATGTTCGGGATGAGGTGGCGGAACACGATCCCCGGCCCGGACACGCCCATGAAGCGGGCGGCCGAGACGTACTCGCGCTCGCGCAGCGTCGTCGCGACCGTCCAGACCACGCGGGCGGTGGTCATCCAGCCCAGCAGGGTCAGCGCGACGATCAGGATCCGGTAGTCGCCCGACCCCCACTGCGAGGCCAGCGCCAGGATCAGGAACGACGGCACCACCATCAGGAAGTGGACGACGGTGAGCAGGGCGCGCTCGCCGCGCCGCGCCCAGGTCCGCCCGCCGCCCAGGTAGGCCGCGCCCGCCCCGACCACCGCGGCGATCAGGGTGGTCAGCAGCGAGACCGTGACGGCGATGGTCAGCGAGCGCTGCAGGCCGTGCACGGCCTGGGCGTAGACGTCGTTGCCGCCGGCGGTGGTGCCCAGCGGATGGTCCAGCGACGGCGCCGCGGTCAGCGCCGCGAAGTCGACGTCGGTGTGGTCGTAGGGGGAGAGCAATCCACCGACCAGGGAGAACAGCACCAGCAGGCCGAAGACGACCAGGCCGGCCATCGCGGGCCGGTTGCGCCGGTAGCGGCGCCAGACCAGTGCGGCGCGGGCGCCCCGGCGACGGCGGGGCGCGGTGGCCCCGGGGCCGTCGTCGGCGCCGTCGCCGACCGTGGGGGCGAGCTCGGGCATGTTCAGGCTCATGTCAGCCCACCCGCACCCTCGGGTCGAGGGCGACGACCGCGACATCGGCGAGCATGGCGCCGACCGCCGTGGTCACCGCGCCGAACGCCGCCGTGGCGACGACGCCGTGGATGTCGTTGGTCGAGATGGTGCGGATGAAGTAGTCGCCCATGCCCTGCCAGGCGAAGGTCTTCTCGGTGATCACCGCGCCGGTGAACAGCGCCGGGATCGCGAACGCCACCTGGGTGGCGACCGGGATCATCGAGCTGCGCAGCCCGTGGCGGCGGATGGCCTGCCTGCGGGTCAGCCCCTTGGCCCGGGCGGTCCGCACGTAGTCGGAGTTGACCACGTCGAGCAGCATCGAGCGCTGCAGCAGGTGGTAGCCCGCGTAGGAGATGACCAGCAGCGAGATCGTCGGCAGCACCAGGTGCTGGGCCCGGTCGAGGAGCAGCGGCCAGAACCCGGTGACCCCGGGCGACTCGGACCCCGCGACGTAGAACAGCGTCCCGCCGACACCCTGGTTGATCGCGATGGCGACGAACACGACCGCCAGCGCCGCGACCGCCGACGGGATGTTCAGGGTGAACACCGAGGTCAGCTGGGCGGCGCGGTCACCGAGCCGGTACTGGCGCTGGGCCGAGTAGACCCCGAGCGCCACCCCGATCACGATCGACAGCAGCAGCGAGAAGAACACCAGCTGCCCGGACACCACGACGCGGAACGCCACCTGCGCGTTCACCGGGTCGCCGATCGGGCTGGTGCCCCAGTCCCACCGGGTCACGATCCCGGTGACCCAGATCCACCACCGCTCCAGGACCGGGACGTTCGAGTCCAGGTTGTACTGGCCCAGCGAACGGGCGATCTCCGCGTCGGTGCGCGGCGGCCGCAGCTGCAGGTAGTTGACCCGGGGGTCGAGGAACGAGTTCGCGAGGAAGTAGACCAGGTTGGTCGCGACGACGATCATCGCGAGCCACCCGGCGCCCCTGCGCAGGAGGCACCGGAGCACGCTGCTCTTCTCTGTTCGTCCGCGGTGCGGTGGTGGTGACCGGCACGCGCGGGTGGTGGGACGACCGCAGGTGAGCGGGTGTCACTGTTTCGGGTGACATCGAGGCTGGCACGCCAGTACCAGAAATCGGTAGACCCGGCTCACAGCGTTTACCCATTCGTGATGATGACACCCGGCCGTCACCGCGGGTTCGTCCGATCGGCGCGTGTGACCTGCTGGCAGGCTGGGCGTCATGACCGCCCTCGCCGTCGTCGCCGGCCTGATGATGCTCGTCGGCCTGGCCGGGATCGTGCTGCCGGTGCTGCCCGGGCCGCTGCTGATCGTCGGCGGGGTGGCGGTCTGGGCGGTCCCGCGCGGCGACGCGGTCGGCTGGTGGGTGCTCGGCATCGCGGTGCTCGTCACCGTCGCCGGTCAGGTCGCGAAGTACCTGCTCCCGGGACGCCGGCTCAAGGCCGCCGGGGTCCCGACCCGCACCCTGTTCGCGGGGCTCGTGCTGGGGGTCGTGGGGTTCTTCGTCGTGCCCGTCGTCGGGCTGTTCCTCGGGTTCGTGCTCGGGGTGTGGCTGGCCGAGCTGGCCCGCCTGCCCGACGCCGCCACCGCCTGGCGCTCGGCACGCGAGGCGCTCACCGCCGTCGGCTGGAGCATCCTCATCGAGCTCGCGGCCGGGCTGGTGACGGTCGCGGTGTGGATCGGCGGCCTGGTCGTCGGCTGAGGCCCCGGCCGACCGTGCCCCGCGGTCGCGGGCCGGGCTCCGTCCGCACCGGCGTGGGATCGGTCCGGTGCCGGATCCGTGATCACGCCGGGCCGCTGCATAGACTCCGCGGCGGTCCACGACGTCGAGGTGCGCGAGGTGTACGGGTGAGCGGGACGATCAAGGTGGCGGTCCTCGGGGCGAAGGGCCGGATGGGCTCCGAGGTGTGCCGGGCGGTCGAGGCCGCCGGGGACACCGAGCTGGTCGCCGCGCTGGACGCGGGTGACGACCTGTCCGCCCTCGACGGCGCCGACGTCGCCGTGGACTTCACCCACCCCGGCGCCGCGATCGCCAACATCCGCGAGTGCCTGGCACGCGGGGTCGCGCCCGTCGTCGGGACCAGCGGCTTCGACGCCGCCAGGTTCGACGAGGTCCGCGCGATCCTCGACGAGCGCGGCTCCGGCAGCGTGCTCGTCGCCCCGAACTTCGGGGTCGGCGCCGTGCTGATGATGCACTTCGCGGCGCAGGCCGCCCGCTTCTTCGACTCCGCCGAGGTCGTCGAGCTGCACCACGCCGGCAAGGTCGACGCACCGTCCGGTACCGCCGCGCGGACCGCGTCGGTGATCGGCGCGGCACGACGCGAGGCCGGGCTCGGCGAGGTCCCCGACGCCACCACCGACGACCCGCACGGCGCCCGCGGCGCGGTCGTCGAGGGCGTCCACGTGCACGCGGTCCGGATGCCCGGGCTGATCGCGCACCAGGAGGTCATCCTCGGCACCGACGGCGAGGTGCTCACACTGCGCCACGACTCGATGAACCGGACCAGCTTCATGCCGGGCGTGCTGCTCGCGGTGCGCGCCGTCCGCGACCGCCCGGGCCTGACGATCGGCCTGGAGCCGCTGCTCGGGCTCGGCTGAGCCCTCAGTCGACCAGGTGCAGGTCGAGCGTCCCGGAGTGGCGGACCTCGCGCAGCGTCGACGTGCCGGTGTCCAGCGTGCGCACCGCGCCGTCGGGTGCCCAGCCGGCGCGGCCGTAGAAGTTCCGTGAGGCGGTGTCGGCCTCGGCCACCCAGGTGCGCCCCGAGTCCGATCCGGACTCCCGCAGGGCGGCCGCGGCGGCGGCGAGCAGCCGTCCGCCGTGCCCGCGCCTGCCCCAGCGCGGCTCCACGAGCAGCGTGCTGACCTCGGCGATCGCCATGCCGTCGGCCCCGGCGTAACGGGCGGCGGCGGCGAACCCGACGGTCTCGTCCCCCTCGACGGCGACGAACAGGTGGAAGCCGTCCCCGGCGTGCACGGCATCGCTCCAGTGCGAGCGCGCGGCGTCCGAGGTGAGCCCGGCGAACGCCTCCTCGGGCAGCAGCCCGGCGTAGGCGGTGCGCCAGGTGCGGTCCTGGATCGCCATGATCGCGCCGACGTCGTCGTCGGTGGCGGGGCGGACGGTCGCGGTGGCCATGGGTCATGCCTACCGTGCGACCCCGCGGGCCGCGTCACCGCCCGGGTCCACAGCGGTCGCACACGTCGTTGCGATCCGCGCCCCGTCCCCGGTCGCACTGACCGCCGCCGTCGACCCCACCAGCGAGCCGACCGCGGGAGCCGTCCCGGGCGGTGGCGGGCCGGGTGCCGGCGGCCCCGGCGGCCCGCCGCCCGGCAGCTGACCGGCCGGATGTCACCCGGCGCGGTGCCGCGGGTCCGGCGCCGCCCGGTGTGGTGCGGCCCGGCCGCCGGTCCGGGCGGTACCGGATCCTGTCGGTGCCCCGTGGCAGCATCCCGGCCGTGCGCACGATCTCAGCCGACGTCGCCCGTCGGACGTTCCTCGCGGCCCAGGGCTTCACCGACCCGCGGCCGTCCGGGCCGGTCACCCGTCGTCATCTCGGACGGGTGCTGGACCGGGTGAAGCTGCTGCAGCTCGACTCGGTCAACATCGCGGTGCGCGCGCACTACATGCCGCTGTTCAGCAGGCTCGGTGCCTATCCCGCCGCCCTGCTCGACGACGCCGCCTGGTCGCCCGACGCGCGCCGCCCGCGGCTGCTGGTGGAGACCTGGGCGCACGAGGCGAGCCTCGTCCCGGTCGTCGACCGGCCGCTGCTCTCCCACGAGACGCTGCCGCGGCGGTGGTGGAAGCACTACGGGCCGCTGCTGGAGAAACACCCGCGGCTGGCCGGGGACATCCTCGACGTCGTCGCGGAGGCGGGGCCGATGGGCGCCGGGGCGATCGAGAAGGCGCTGGCCCCGGCCGGCCGGGCCGGTGAGGTGCGCCCGCGCCCGCCCGGCGCGACCTGGTGGGAACGCTCGGAGGTCAAGCGGGTCTGCGAGTACCTGTTCGCGACGGGAGAGCTGTCGGTCGGCACGCGCGTCCACTTCGAACGCCGCTACGACCTGCCCTCACGGGTCCTGCCGCCGGAGATCCTGGCGCTGCCCGAGCCGGACCCGGCGGACGCGGCTCGCGAGCTCGTGGCCAAGTCCGCGTCGGCGCTGGGGATCGGCACCGAGACCGACCTGCGCGACTACTACCGGCTCGGCCCGGACCGCACCCGCACCGCGATCGCCGAGCTGGTCGACGCGGGTGCCCTGGAGCCGGTGAGCGTGCGCGGATGGGACCGGCCCGCCTACCGGGACCCGGCGGCCCGGGTTCCGCGCGCCGTGACCGGGCGGGCGCTGCTGTGCCCGTTCGACCCGCTGGTGTGGGAGCGGGACCGGACCGAGCGGATCTTCGGGTTCCGCTACCGCATCGAGATCTACGTGCCGGAGCCGAAGCGGGAGTACGGCTACTACGTCTTCCCGTTCCTGCTCGACGGCGAGCTCGTCGGCCGGGTCGACCTCAAGGCCGACCGGGCGGCCGGGGTGCTGCGGGTGCCCGGCGCGTTCGCCGAGACCAGCGCCCCGCGCCCGCGGATCGCGGCCGAGCTGGCCGGGGAGCTCGCGACGATGGCGGGCTGGCTCGGGCTCGACGGCGTCGCCGTGGGGGAGCGGGGCGATCTGGCCGCCGAGCTCCGTGCCGAGGTCGCCGCCCGCTGAGGGGTCAGGCGGGATCGAGGCGGAACACGGCGATCGTGTCCAGGTGCTCGGCGACCTGCTCCTCGGTGGCGTCGGCCGGCACCGGGAACGCCGACAGCGCCCACGGCACGTCGAGTGCCCGCAGGTAGCCGACGACGACGGCCGCGGCCTCGGCGCGCCCGGGCTCGACCGCGCGGTGCGGCTCGTCGCCCGTGCCGGAGCGGATCGCGCACTCCGGCGTCGCCCGCAGGTTGCGCACCCAGTCCCGCCCACCGGTGGGGGAGACCAGGTAGCCGGCGCCACCGTGCCCGACGACACCGATCGGGGTGTCGCGCGGCTCACCGCTGCGCCGCCCGCGGGTACGCAGCACGCGCAGGGCGTAGCCGCCGTCGGGGACGGGGGTGGGGGGCATCTGCAGCACCCGGGCGGTCATGGAGGCGTTCGTCGCGGCGATCTCGGTGCGGTCCACGACGCCGAGCCTACGCCGGTACCTCGCTCGTCGATCATCTCGATGAGCGAGGTACCGGTCGCAGGGTCAGACCGCGGCGGCCGACGCCCGGGTCACGAGGACGTCGCCGCTGCCGGTGCGTCCGGACAGCCGCACCGCGGGCGCCGTGGACGGGGTGTCGTGGCGGACGTCGAGCTCGGATCGGGCGCGGCCCGACCCGGTCGACAGGTCCAGCTCGGCGGCCACACCGAAGTGCACCCCGACCCGGACCGACCCCGACCCGGTGCCGAGCCGGACGTCACCGGAGACCGCGTCGGCGACGACGACGTCCCCCGACCCCGAGCGCACCTCGAGGTCCGCGGTGAGCTCGCCGACGCGGACGTCGCCGCTGCCGGTCCGGATGCGCGACGCGCCGCCGAGCGACCCGGCCTCGACGCTGCCGGAGCCGGCACGCAGATGCGCCCGGCCCGAGCACGTGCCCAGGTCGATCGACCCCGACCCGGTGGTGACGTCGGCGTCGCCGTGCACCTGGGCGACGCGGGCCGCGCCGGACCCGGTCCGCACCGCGGCCCAGGACGCCCGGCCGGTCAGCTCGACCGAGGCCGCGCCGGTCCGTACCGCGGGCCGCGACCCGGCGGGGGCGGAGACGGTGACCACGAGCGGCACCGCGCCGAGGGCCGGGTCGTCCGGCCCGCGGACCACCAGGCGTCGCGACGAGGCCGACCACTCGACGGTGACGGCGTCGACGGCGTCCGCCGACGGGTCACCGGTGGCCTCCCAGGGGGCGCCGACGATCGGGTCGAACCCGCGGCCGGACCAGCCCACCCCGGCCCGGGGCACGCCGGAGCCGCCGGTCATCGAGCTGCCGATCCAGTCGAGCAGCCCGCCGAGGCCGCCGGACCACGGCGCGGCGCTGCGGTCGGCGGTGACCTCCGCGCGGACCTCGCCGGCCCCGTCGACCAGGTCGATCCGGACCCGGCCGGCGCCGGTCGTCACCTCGATCTCGGCGGCGCCGGCGCAGTCGAACCGCTCGCTGCGGGAGGGGGTGCCGGCGGGGCCGGTGCCGCCCGTGGAGCCGTGGTCGCCGCCCGCGCTGTCGGAGTCGCCGGTCGGCGCGTGGCCGGTGCCGCCGCCGTCGGCGCCGCTCGCGCCGGGGGAGCCGCCGCTCGCGTCGGGGGAGCCGCCGCCCTCCCCGGTGGGGCCGCCGCCCTCCCTGCCGGGGCCGCTGTCGGAGCCGGTGTGGGCGTCGCCGCCGTGCGTGGCGTCACCGCTGCCGTCGTCCGGCCCGGGGCCCGTCCGCTCGTCGCTCATCCCTGCACCCATCCCCTCAGGTTGCGCCCGTCACGGTGCGGACGGCCGGTGCGTCCCTCCGCGCCGGCCAGTGCCCCCTGCACCGCCTGGGACACCCAGGTGTTGAGCGAGACGCCCTGGGACTGGGCGGCACGCTCGGCCTGGGCCTTGATCTGCTCGACGATGCGCAGGGTGACCCGGCTGATGTCCCCGGCGTCACCGGAGAACGGCGAACCACCGGAGGCCGGGCCACCGGAGGCGCCGCCGAACGGGAAGCCGCCGAACGGCGCGGTCCCCTCGCTCGCCGGGGCCGGGTCCGGGGTGGGGGAGTGCCCGGGCTCCGGGTCGACCCCGGACACCGACACGCGCACCTCCCGGCCGTGCAGGCGGACCTCGACCGAGCGGTCGCCGAGCGCGGCGGTCGCCTCCGAGGCCAGGTCGGACAGGGCGTTCATGATCGCGAGCCGCGCGGCGGGCTCGATCGCGGAGCCGAGCAGGGCCGCCGTGCGGCGGGTCTGCTCGTCACCCGCGGCCGCCGCGGCGGCGAGGTCGTCGCGCAGCTGCGCGACATACGGCGTGAGGTCCATGACACCACTATGGCGTCACTGGTGACATCACGCCACATGTTCGTGGCGTCGGTGGCGACGTCGCAGGGCACCGGGGGTGCCGCGACCGCCACCGTGGGTGCGGGCGCGGGGCCCGGCGGGTGCCGGGGACGCCGGTCGTTACCCTCGCGGCATGCCGGAGACCGCGCCGAAGACCGTCCCGCTGACCGTGCAGCTCGTCGCGAAGACCGAGTTCACCCCGCCCGCGGACGTCCCGTGGTCCACCGACGCCGACGGCGGCCAGGCGCTGGCCGAGTTCGCCGGCCGCGCCTGCTACCAGTCGTGGACCAAGCCGAACCCGCGCACCGCGACCAACGCCGGCTACATCGCCCACATCCTCGAGGTCGGGCACCTCTCGGTCCTCGAGCACGGCTCGGTCAGCTTCTACCTGACCGGCATCTCGCGCTCCCTGACCCACGAGCTGATCCGGCACCGCCACTTCTCCTACTCCCAGCTCTCGCAGCGCTACGTCCCCGAGCGTGACGCCGCGATGGTCGAGCCCGACGTCATCGCCCAGGACCCGGAGCTGCACGAGCTGTTCCTGCAGGCCTCGGCGGACGCGCTCGCCTCCTACGAGAAGCTCCTCGAGGGTCTGGAGGCGCGCTTCGCCGACGTGCCGAACGGCACGCTGCGGCGCAAGCAGGCCCGCCAGGCCGCGCGGTCGGTGCTGCCGAACGCCACCGAGACCAGGATCGTCGTCACCGGGAACTACCGGGCGTGGCGGCACTTCATCGCGATGCGCGCCTCCGAGGCCGCCGACGTCGAGATCCGCAACCTCGCCGTCGAGTGCCTGCGTCAGCTGCAGGTCGAGGTGCCGAACGTGTTCGCGGACTTCCAGATCCAGACCCTCGCCGACGGCACCGAGATCGCCTCCAGCCCACTGGTGGCCGAGGGCTGAGCGAGGCTCGCCGAGCGGGCATCGGCGCCGGGGACCGGCTCAGGCCAGGACGGCGTGCACCCGTCGTCGCAGGTCCGGCAGGTCCCGCACGACGAACCCGCGTCCCTCCTTCTCCAGCAGGCCCTCCGCGACCAGCCGGGACAGCTCTCGGCTGGTCGTGACCCGGGTGAGCCCCACGAGCAGCCCCAGCTCGTCGACGGCGGGGCGGATCGACAGCCGGGCCACCTCGTCGAGTGCGATCTCGCCGTAGGCCTCCACCAGGTGGCCGAGCAGCAGGATGATCCGCTCGCGGGCGGGCAGCCCCTCGATGAGCACGTGCAGCTGCATGACCCGCTGCTTGTAGGCGATCCGGCGGGTGATCTCCAGCAGCAGTTCCGGCTCGTCGCGGGCGGCGGTCAGCAACGCGTCGCGGGTCACCGAGACGATCTCCGACGGCCGGGTGCAGACCGAGGCGAGGTGGCGCGGCCGTCCGTCGACGCAGGCCGCCTCGCCGAGGCTGGCGCCGGGCTCGGCGTAGGCCAGGGAGCGTTCCGAGCCGTCGGGCCGGTGCAGGTAGATCCGGACCCGCCCGGACACGACGAGGTGGAACCGCGACGACAGCTGGCCCTGGGTGTAGACGTGCTCGCCGCGGGCGTAGTGGCGGGGGCTGCCCAGCTGCGCGATCTGCGAGGTCAGCGACGTCCACGGGGCGGTCAGGAACGGTGAGACCGGGTGGTCGTCGGGGTCGGGCGCGGGCAGCGCGCGCACGGTGCCGTCGGGCCGCCGTACCGCGCCGCTGCTCATGGTCCCGCCTCCCGGCCGTCGCCGCTGGTCCGTCCGGACGGTAGCGGGCTCGGGCGCCTGCGGGTAGGTGGACGGCCCGGACGCCGAGGGGTGCGTCCGGGCCGTCGGGTCCGGGGGTGCCGGCCGGCGGCCGCCGGCACCGGGTGGGGTGCGGTGCGGCCCGCCCGGACGGGCCGCGCCGGTGGCCGGTCAGGCGGCCGCGAGCTGTGCGTCCTGCTCGGCGAGGGAGTCCGCGTCGGTCTGCGGCAGGGCCAGCGTGCAGAGCAGGCTGATCAGCGAGACCGCCGAGAGCAGCAGGCCGATACCGAGGCTGCCCAGCGTCGACGCGGCCAGCGCCGCGGCGAACAGCGGGACCACGCCGCCGCCGAAGACGCCGGCGAGGTTGTAGGCGATCCCGGCGCCGGTGTAGCGGAAGCGGGTCGGGAACAGCTCCGGGAGCTGGGCGCCGATCGGGCCGTAGGCGATGCCGACGACGCCGAGCACCAGCGACAGGCCGAGACCGAACGACCACACGGTGCCGATGTCGATGATCGGGAACGCGAGCAGGCCGGCCGCGACCGAGGCGATGTTGCCGCCCACGACCATCTTCCGGCGTCCGACCCGGTCGGACAGGATCGCGGAGGCGATCGTCGTCAGGGCGAAGACCAGGCCGCCGACGATGCCCATGGCCAGCACCGAGGTGCGCGGGAGCTCGAGCTGCTGGGTGCCGTAGCTGGTCAGGTAGGTGACGCCGATGTAGAAGAAGGCGAACACGGCGGTCGTCGAGCCGGCGCCGAGGAACACCGCGGCGGTCCGGGTCGTGAAGACCTCCGTGACCGGCAGCCTGGTCGAGACCGGGCCGCTGTTCTTGAACGTGGCGGTCTCCTCCAGCGCGAGGCGGACGTAGAGCCCGACCGCGACGAGCAGCACCGACCCGATGAACGGGATGCGCCAGCCCCAGGCGAGGAACGCCTCGTTGCTCATGGTGAGCGCGGTGACCAGGAAGGTCGCCGAGGCCAGCGCGAACGCGACCGACGGGCCGAGCTGCGGGAACAGGGCGTACTTGCCCCGCGCCTTGGTCGGCGCGTTCTCCGCGGTCAGCAGCGTGGCACCGGCCCACTCGCCGCCGACGGCGAGGCCCTGCAGGATGCGCAGCACCACGAGCAGGATCGGTGCGAGGACGCCGATCGTGCCGGTGGTGGGCAGCAGGCCGATGGCCAGCGTGGAGAACCCCATCAGCAGCAGCGTGGTGACCAGCGTGCCCTTGCGGCCGAGCCGGTCGCCGAAGTGGCCGAACAGGATCGACCCGAACGGGCGTGCGACGAACGCGACGCCGAAGGTGGCCAGGGCGAGGGCGGTCCCGGCCGCCGCCCCGAGCTCGGGGAAGAAGACCTTGTTGAACACCAGGGCCGCGGCGGTGCCGTAGATGAAGAAGTCGTAGAACTCGATGACCGTGCCGGTCATGCTCGCGAGTGCGATCTTGCGCATCGACCGCGGCGGCTGCGTGGCGACAGCTTTCGTCACGTGTGTTCTCCCCGTCGAGAAGCATGGAGTGGGACGGATCGGAGTATCGGGACACGGAAGGGTGAGATCTGTATCACCGGCTACAGATGGCCTGCGTTCCGTCAGCCGTTTGTCGACCGTTCGTCGCGCGGTGCGGCCCGGAGCGGGCCGGACTAGGTTGGGGGCGGTGAGCCTTGCCACCGCCGAACGTGCCGCCCTGTGTGCCGAGTTCGAACGCTCGGGCCCCGACCGCCCGACGCTGTGCGAGGGGTGGAACGCCCGGGACCTGCTCACCCACCTGCTGGTGCGCGAGCGGCAGCCGTGGAACGCCGCGGGGATCGTGGTGCCCGCGTTGTCGGGCATGACCGACAAGGCGATGGACGGCTACGCGTCCGCGGCCTGGCCGAACATGATCGACGACCTGCGCAAGGGGCCGCCCGCGTGGTCGCCGTTCAAGGTCGGCAAGGTCGACGAGATCGCCAACGGTGCCGAGTTCTTCGTCCACCACGAGGACCTGCGCCGCGGGGAGCCCGGCTGGGAGCCCCGCCCGTCGGACCCGGAGCGTGACGGGCAGCTGTGGAACCTGCTCGCGAACCAGGCGAAGCTGCTGTTCCGGCGCAGCCCGGTCGGCCTGGTCCTGGCCCGTCCGGAGGGCGCGACCCAGGTCGTCGCGACCGGGTTCGGCGTGGTCACGGTGACCGGTGAGCCCGCCGAGCTCGTGCTGCACGCCTTCGGCCGGGACGCCGCGCGGGTGGAGGTGACCGGTCTGCCCGCCGACGTGGAGGCCTACCGGGGTGCCCCGTCCGGCATGTGACCGGGAACCGCCGGTCCTCCGGGCGGTACCGTCACCAGTCATGAGCACCGGTCCCGATCCCGCCCCCGGCGGGCAGCAGCACCCGCCGCGCCGACCGTTCGGCGAGGTGCTGACCGCGATGGTCACGCCGTTCGACGCCGATGGCGAGCTGGACCTGGCGAAGGCCGAGGAGCTGGCGAACCACCTGGTCGACCTCGGCAACGACGGGCTGGTCGTCAACGGCACGACCGGTGAGGGACCGACGACGTCGGACACCGAGAAGTCCGAGCTGATCCGCGCCGTCGTGTCGGCGGTGGGGGACCGGGCGACCGTCGTCGCCGGGGCGGGCACCTACGACACCGCGCACTCGATCGAGCTGGCCCGCAGCGCGGAACGCGCCGGTGCGCACGGGCTGCTCGTGGTGACGCCGTACTACTCGCGGCCGCCGCAGGAGGGCCTGCTCGCGCACTTCACCGCCGTCGCCGATGCGGGCGACCTGCCGGTGATGCTCTACGACATCCCGCCGCGCAGTGTGATCGGGATCGACGTCGAGACCTTCCAGCGCCTGGCACAGAACCCCCGCATCGTCGCGGTGAAAGACGCCCGCAACGACCTGCGCGTCGGCACCGAGGTGCTGGCCACCACCACGCTCGCCTACTACTCCGGCGACGACCCGGTGAACCTGCCGTGGCTCTCGGTCGGGGCGGTCGGCTTCGTCAGCGTGATCGGCCACGTCGTCGCCGACCGGCTGCGTGCCATGATCGACGCATACCACGCCGGTGAACACCAGCGGGCCCGTGCGCTGCACTACGCGATGCTCCCGGTGATCCGCGGGATGGGCCGGGTCGGCGGCGCGGTGTTCGCCAAGACCGCACTGCGGCTGCGCGGCATCGACGTCGGCGACACCCGGCTGCCGCTGCCGCCCGCCACCGAGGACCAGGTCGCGGCGATCGCCGGCGACCTGGCCGTCGCCGGGGTGGCGCTGGACCCGCAGGCCCGCCCGAACGTCCCCGCCTACCAGCCCGGCCACGGTGCCCTGGGCGGACGCACCGCAGCCGACATCGGCGCCGAGGTCGCGTACCACCGAACGTGAGCGGAGCGAACGGAGCATCCGTACCGCACCTGAGCACGAGCCGGCTCCGCACCCGGGCGGGCCCCGAGAACACGAACCAGAGAACACGAACCCATGTGAGGCACGAACCCCTGTGAGTCCCCAGCGCAACGACCGACGCAACCGGCCCGGCCGGACGCTCTCCGCACCGCCGGAGGACATCGAGCGCCCGGAGCTCCCGGACGCCCCGCCACCCGCCCTCGCGCGGGGTGGCCTGCGCGTCTACGCGCTCGGCGGCATCGGCGAGGTCGGTCGCAACATGACCGTCTTCGAGTACGAGGGCCGGCTGCTCGTCGTCGACTGCGGCGTGCTGTTCCCGTCCGACTCCGAGCCGGGCATCGACCTGATCCTGCCCGACTTCCGGACCATCGAGGACCGCCTCGACGACATCGACGCGCTCGTGCTGACCCACGGCCACGAGGACCACATCGGTGCCGTGCCGTGGCTGCTGCGCATGCGCCCGGACATCCCCGTCGTCGGGTCCCGGTTCACGCTCGCCCTGGTCGCAGCCAAGTGCAAGGAACACCGCCTGACCCCGCACCTGCAGGAGATCAAGGAGGGCGACCGGGTGTCCCACGGCGGGTGGGACTGCGAGTACTTCGCGGTCAACCACTCGATCCCCGACGCCGTCGCCGTCGCGGTCCGCACGCCCGCCGGGCTGCTGCTGCACACCGGCGACATCAAGCTCGACCAGCTCCCGCTCGACGGGCGGCTCACCGACCTGGGCGGGTTCTCCCGGCTGGGCGAGGAGGGCGTCGACCTCTTCCTGGTCGACTCCACCAACGCCGAGGTGCCGGGCTTCGTCACCCCCGAGGCCGACATCGGGCCGGTCATCTCCGACCTGGTCCGCCGGGCGCCGTCGCGGATCATCCTGGCCTGCTTCGCCAGCCACGTGCACCGCGTCCAGCAGGTGCTCGACGCCGCGCACGCGCACGGCCGCAAGGTGTGCCTGACCGGGCGCTCGATGGTCCGCAACATGGGCCTGGCCGACGACCACTCGCTGCTGAACATCCCCGACGGGCTGCTCGTCGACATCGACGAGGCGATGCGCCTGCCCGACGAGAAGCTGGTGCTCGTCTCCACCGGTTCGCAGGGCGAGCCGCTCGCCGCGCTGTCCCGGATGGCGCGCGGGGACCACCGCAGTATCACGATCCGCCCGGACGACACGATCATCCTGGCCAGCTCGCTGATCCCGGGCAACGAGACCGCCGTGTTCGGTGTGATCAACGGGCTGACCCGGCTGGGCGCGACCGTCGTGCACCAGGGCAACGCCAAGGTGCACGTCTCCGGGCACGCCCCGGCGGGCGAGCTGCTGTTCCTCTACAACGCGGTGCGCCCGTCGAACGTCATGCCGGTGCACGGGGAGTGGCGCCACCTGCGGGCCAACGCCGCGCTCGCGCGTCGCACGGGGGTGCCCGAGGAGTCGGTGGTCATCGCGGAGAACGGCGTGGTCGTGGACCTCGTCGACGGCCGCGCGGCGATCACCGGCCGGGTCGAGGTCGGGCAGGTCTACGTCGACGGGCTGTCGGTCGGTGACGTGGGCGAGACCACTCTCGGTGACCGCATCGCGCTCGGCGAGGGCGGTTTCATCGCGATCAACGTGGCGATCGACCACAAGACCGGCCGTGCGCTGTCGCGTCCGACGCTGTCCGGACGCGGGTTCTCCGACGACCCCAAGGCGCTCGACGCCGCCCAGTCGCTGGTCGAGGACGAGCTGTCCCGGCTGGAGAACGAGAACGTCACCGACCCGCACCGGATCGCCCAGGGCGTGCGGCGCGTCGTCGGCCGCTGGGTGTCGGACACCTACCGCCGCCGCCCCATGATCGTCCCCACGGTCATCGCCGTCTGAGTGTGTGGAGGGGTCGTCGACCCCTCCACACCCGCGTCGGTCCCCGGTTCGATCACCGAACCGGGCTACCGTGTGTGACATGGCGGGACGCACGGGCACGGGCAGGACCACCACGACTGCGGCCGCGGGCCGCGGCTCGGGGCGGTCGGGCTCGCGCGCGTCCACCGCCCGCAAGCGCCCGTCGGCAGGCCGCAGGCCACCGGCCCGGCGCCAGGGCCCGGACCTGGTCGACCGCGGGATCGACGCGGTCGGCCGGGGCGTGGCGAAGACCGTCCGCGCCTCCGGACGGGCGGTCGGGCGCACCCGCGAGATCGACCCCGCGCACCGCCGTGACGGCATCGGGTTCGGCATGCTCGTGCTCGCCGTCATCGCCGCCGCCGGGCTGTGGTGGCAGGCGGGCGGTTCGGTCGGCTACTGGTTCACCTTCCTCGTGCAGGCGGTGATGGGCCAGGCCGGCGTGGCGCTGCCGGCGATCCTGCTGGGCATCGGCATCGTGCTGGTCACCACCGAGGGGCACCCGGAGGCCCGGCCGCGGATCGTGACCGGCAGCCTGCTGCTCGCCCTCGGCGTGCTCGGGCTGGTGCACCTGGGCGCCGGAGCGCCCGCCGAGCCCGACGCCTGGCGCGGCGCGGGCGGCGCGGTCGGCTACGTCGCGGGGACCCCGCTGAAGGCCGGGCTCAGCCTGTGGACGGCCGTCCCCGTCCTCGTCCTCCTGACGCTGTACTCGGTCCTGCTGGTCACCGGCATCCCGGTGCGGGAGCTGCCGGACCGCTTCCGCAGGCTCACGGGACAGCTGCCGCCCGAGCAGGACGAGGAAGAGGACACCGGTGCGGGCCGCCCGCGGACGGTGGCCGACGCCGTCGCCGAGCGGGACGGGCAGGCCGGGGACGCCGAGGAGGCCCCGAAGAAGCGGCGCCCGGCGCGGCGCAGGCAGGGGGCCGCGGAGGCCGACGCGTTCCGGATGGAGGAGGGCGAGCACGCCCTGGCCCCGGTGGACCCGTCGTTGCCCGGCGTCCCGGACGAGGAGGCGCCCGCCGCCGTCCCCGCCGCGGCCGCACCGCCGGCGACGAAGCCGCGCAAGCCCGTCGTCGAGACGCCGCAGGTCGCGGACGAGCCGCTCGAGGGAGAGCAGCTCTCGATGGCGATCCGCGAGCCGCAGTCCGACACCGAGTACATCCTGCCGCCGGCGGACACCCTGGAGTCCGGGCCGCCGCCGAAGTCGCGCAGCTCCGCCAACGACGCGATGATCGAGGCGATCACCGGGGTCCTCGACCAGTTCAACGTCGACGCCCAGGTCACCGGCTTCACCCGTGGCCCGACGGTCACCCGCTACGAGATCGAGCTCGGCCCGGCGGTGAAGGTCGAGAAGATCACCCAGCTGCAGCGGAACCTCGCCTACGCCGTCGCCAACGACAACGTGCGGCTGCTCGCGCCGATCCCCGGCAAGTCCGCGGTCGGCATCGAGGTGCCCAACACCGACCGCGAGATGGTCCGCCTCGGCGACGTGCTGCGCTCGGGCAACGCCCGCGCCGAGCAGCACCCGATGGGCATCGGCCTGGGCAAGGACATCGAGGGCCACTACCTCGTCGCGAACCTGGCGAAGATGCCGCACCTGCTGGTCGCGGGCTCCACCGGTTCCGGTAAGTCCAGCTTCGTCAACTCGATGCTGGTGTCGCTGCTGACGCGGGCCACGCCGGACGAGGTCCGGATGATCCTCATCGACCCGAAGATGGTCGAGCTGACGCCCTACGAGGGCATCCCGCACCTGATCACGCCCATCATCACCCAGCCGAAGAAGGCCGCCGCGGCGCTGTCCTGGCTGGTGGAGGAGATGGAGCAGCGCTACCAGGACATGCAGGCCAACCGGGTCCGCCACGTCGACGACTTCAACCGCAAGGTCCGCACCGGGGAGATCACCGCCCCGCCCGGGTCCGAGCGGGTGTACCGGCCCTACCCGTACATCATGTGCATCGTCGACGAGCTCGCCGACCTCATGATGACCGCGCCGCGCGACGTCGAGGACGCGATCGTCCGGATCACCCAGAAGGCGCGTGCGGCCGGGATCCACCTGATCCTGGCGACCCAGCGGCCGTCGGTGGACGTCGTCACCGGTCTGATCAAGACCAACGTGCCCAGCCGCCTGGCGTTCGCGACGTCCTCGCTCACCGACTCGCGGGTCATCCTCGACCAGCCGGGCGCGGAGAAGCTGATCGGCATGGGCGACGCGCTCTACCTGCCGATGGGCGCCGGCAAGCCGGTCCGCATGCAGGGCGCCTTCGTCGACGACGACGAGATCTCGAAGGTCGTCGCGTTCACCAAGGAGCAGGCCGAGCCCAGCTACACCGAGGGCGTCACCGCGCAGAAGGCCGGCGAGAAGAAGGAGATCGACGCCGACATCGGCGACGACCTCGACCTGCTGCTGCAGGCCACCGAGCTGATCGTCACCTCGCAGTTCGGGTCGACCTCGATGCTGCAGCGCAAGCTGCGGGTCGGGTTCGCGAAGGCGGGCCGGCTGATGGACCTGCTCGAGACCCGCAACATCGTCGGCCCCTCGGAGGGCTCGAAGGCCCGCGACGTGCTGGTCAAGCCGGACGAGCTGGAGGGTGCTCTCCTCCTGATCCGCGGCGGCGGGACCGCCGACGGCGGCGAGATCGCCGACGAGGACGAGTGACGACGCGGGTGACGGTCGCGGGGCGGTGATGATCCCGACACCGTCGGTGATCGACTTTTCGGGCCGACGGGTTAACGGAACGGTCACGTTCGTGCCAGAGTGACCAGGGGTCGCCGGCCGGCGACCGCACGTCGTGCTGCCCGTCGTCGTCGGGCAGAGGAGGTTGTGGCTGGTGTTCTGGAGGAAGAAGGACCGTCGTCGCCCGGCGCGGGGCACCACCGACCGGCACGCGCTCGTCCCGATTCCGCTGACCGGCGGCGTGCTGTCCGGTCAGGTCCGCGACCAGCAGGGCGGTGCCCTGGCCGGTACCGAGGTGTCGGTGATGGACCCCGCCGACCGGCGCGCGGTGCACGTCGAGACCGACCCGTTCGGCCGGTTCGCCGCGTCGCTGATGCCCGGCCGGTACCGGGTGCGTGTCGAGGCCGGCGGCTACCAGCAGGTCACCGACGTCGTCGAGGTGTCCTGGGGCGAGCACGCCGACATGGGCCACATCGTCCTCGGCGAGGACCCGGCGCTGCGCCCGCCGCACCCCGGCGTCTTCGTGATCGACGGCGACCACAGCTCGGTGCGCTTCGTCGCCCGGCACATCGGCATGTCCAAGGTGTACGGCCGGTTCAACCGGTTCCAGGGGCAGATCCGGATCGCCGAGCCGTTCGAGGAGTCCTCGGTGGACGTCGTGATCGACGCGGCCAGCGTCGACACCAACGTCGCCGCCCGCGACACGCACCTGCGCTCGGCCGACTTCCTGGACGTCGAACGCTTCCCCGAGCTGCGCTTCTCCAGCGTGCGCTTCGTCGCGCACGGCGGGAACCGGTGGACCGTGGACGGCGACCTCACGCTGCACGGCCTCACCAGCGACGTCTCGCTGGACACCACGTTCCTGGGCACCGCGGAGTGGAACGGTGACCGGGTCGGCGCGGTCGCCACCACCCAGCTGCACCGCGAGCACTACACGCTCAACTGGCAGCAGACCATCGCCAAGGGCCTGCCCGTGGTCGGGTCGACGATCCAGATCCAGCTCGACGTGCAGGCGATCCGGCAGTCCTGACCTCCGGTGCTCAGTACTCCGGGAGCGTGAGGGCCGTGGCGGCGGTCGCGGCCCAGTGCTCGGCGAGTCCGGGAGCGGCGGCGTCCGGGGCGGTCAGCTCCCGGACGCGTGCGGCGTTGGTCAGCGCCAGCTCCTGGTTCGCCTCCACCCAGCCGCGCATCCGCCGCTCGTGGGCGGCGGCCGCAGGCCCGGGGTCGCCGCCGGTGCGCGCGAGCTCGCCGGCCAGCACGTAGGCGCCGACCACGGCCAGCGTCGTGCCCTGGCCGGACAGCAGCGTCGGGCACCAGGCGGCGTCGCCGACGAGCGCGACCGGACCGCGCGACCAGACCGGCAGCCGCACCTGGGTGACCGGGGTGAGGTACAGGTCCGCGGCGCGGGTCATGCCGGCCAGCAGCTCGGGCAGCCACCAGCCCCCGCCGGCGAAGTGCCGCGCCACCAGGGCGCGCTGCGCCCCGAGGTCGCGGTGGTGGTAGGTGGCGTCCGGGTCGGAGAAGCCGAGCATCACCCGGACCTCGGCGTCGTCGCGGGCGGTGTAGAGCCCGGCCATCGCGTCGGGGCGCTGCAGGAACACCTGCCAGCGGCTCAGCTCGAAGGTGTTGGGCAGGGTGAACACGGCGACGTGCTGGCCGAGTGGGACCAGCCGGCCGTCGTCGTCGGGACCCAGGGCCAGGCGCCGGACGCCGGAGTGCTGGCCGTCGGCGCCCACCACGACGTCGTAGTGCTCCTCGGTACCGGACGCGAAGCGGACCCGGGTACCGCCCGCCGGGTCCGGGTCGAGCGCGACGACCCGGTCGCCCCACCGGTGCTCGACGCCGTCGAGCGCGCCGGTGAGCAGGGCGGCGAGGTCGTCGCGGAGGATCTCGACGTCGTCGCTCGCGACCGGCCCGCCGGTGAGCGTGACCTCGGTGCTGCGGAAGACCTCGGTGCCGTCCTCGTCGACCAGGGACATGCCGTCCATCGCGGTGCGTGCGGCCCGCAGCGCGGCCCCGAGCCCCATCCGGTCGACGACGGTCAGCGCGGGCCCCCGGACGTCGACGGCCTGCCCGCCGGGCCGTGGTCCCGGCGCGGACTCGACGACGACGGGCCGGAACCCGTGCCGCCGCAGCCACCACGCGAGTGTCGCCCCGGCGATGCCGGCCCCGCTGATCAGGATGTCGGTCATGCGTCCTCCCTCGGTACGGTGTACGAGATGACCATGACCCCGCGAGCTGGGACGACGCCTGGCCTGTAGCGGTACAGGTGGTACAGGGAGGTGCGGTGGACGGGTCGCCGACGGACCGGGTCGCGGCCGCGGTGCGCGCCCGCATCGAGGCGGGCGACCTGCGCCCCGGGGACCGTGCGCCGTCGGTGCGCGCGCTGGTGGCCGAGCACGGCGTCGCGATGTCCACCGCCGCCCGGGCGCTGACCCGGCTGCGCGAGGAGGGTGTGCTGCACACGACGGCCCGGGTCGGTTCCGTCGTCGCCGGGCCGGCGGGACACCCGGGTCCGGTGCCGCCGCCGGACACGGACCGGCTGGTGCGGACCGCGATCGGCATCGCCGACGACGAGGGCCTGGCCGCACTGTCCATGCGCCGCCTCGCCGGTGCGTTCGGCGTGCCGACGATGTCGCTGTACCGGCTGGTCCGCAGCCGCGACGAGCTGCTGCTCGCGATGCTCGAGACGGTGTTCGCCGAGCTGGTGCTGCCCCCGGCCGACGGGCCGTGGCGGGCCCGGCTGGAGGGGGCGGTGCACGCACAGTGGCGGGTGCACCGGCGGCACCCGTGGCTCGCGCGGGTGCTGTCGCTGTCCCGTCCGCAGGCGCTGCCGTCGCTGCTGCGCTTCGCCGAGTTCGAGCTCGCCGCGCTGGAGGAGGTCGTCGCCGACCCGGTGGAGCGGTTCGACCTGCACCTGGCGCTGACCGGGTTCGTGCGGGGGATGGCGCTGACCCTGGCTGCGGAGCAGGAGGCGCAGGCCGACACCGGCGTCGACGCCGACACCTGGGCCGACCACGACCCCGGGCTGCGCGCCGCGCTGCGGCGCCACGGCGGGCCCGCGCTGCGCCGGATCGGGGACCACCCCTACGACCTGCAGCGGGTCCTCGACACCGGGATCGCCCGGTTCCTCGACGGGATCAGCTGAACCCCTGCTGCCGCCACGCCTCGTAGACGGCGACGGCGGCGGCGTTGGCCAGGTTCAGCGAGCGGTTCGACGGCCGCATGGGCAACGCCACCGTGCCCGTCACCCAGTCCGCGCCCGCCACCTCCGGCGGCAGCCCGGTCGACTCGCGGCCGAACAGCAGCACGTCCCCGTCGGAGTAGGCGACGTCGGTGTAGCGGACCGGAGCGCCCGGCACGAACGCGAACACCCGCGCCCCCGCGGCGCGCACCCAGCCGGCGAACGCGGCCGTGTCGTCGTGCACGACGACCTCGGCGAGGTCGGCGTAGTCGAGCCCGGCCCGGCGCACCGAGCGCTCGTCGAGGGAGAAGCCGAGCGGCCGGACCAGGTGCAGCTCGGCGCCGGTGTTCGCGGCGAGCCGGATCGCGTTGCCGGTGTTCGGCGGGATCTCCGGGGTGTGCAGGGCGAGGCGGACCACGCGCTACTCGTACCAGGTGCCCCCGCTCCAGTGGTTGCCGTCCGGGTCGGCGACCTCGAACAGGCGGCTGCCGTAGTCGGCGTCGAAGGGCGCGTGCACGACGGTGGCACCGGCCGCGACGGCGCGGGCGAACAGGGCGTCCGGGTCGTCGCAGACGAGGTGGACGGCCGCGCCGCCGGGTGGGCGGCACCCGTCGTGGGCGGGGCCGAGCATCACGCCGCCGGGGGCACCGGTGGACCCCGTGCGCACCAGCTCGGCGTGGACGATCGTGCCGTCGTCGCCGGTGTGGACGGCGCGCTCGGTGAAGTCCAGTGCCGAGGTCAGGAACGTGACCAGGGCGCGCGGGTCGGGGCTGGACAGGCTGGGCCAGAGGCCGGGCAGGTCGCTCATGGGCGCGAGGGTGCCGGGGACGGGCGCCGCGGTCGTGGACGAATCGGAGCCGCCGGCCGGACCCGCTCGGCCCGCCAGGTCAGCGCGGTGGTCCCCGCCAGGTCGCGGAAGTCGCGGGCCAGGTGCTGCTGGTCGGCGTAGCCGCAGATCGCGGCCAGCTCGGCGAGCGGGGGAGCCGACGGGCGGCGCAGCAGCGTGCACGTCCGCTCGAACCGGATGACCCGTGCCGCGGCCTTCGTCGCGAGCCCGGTTTCGCGTCGCAGCCGCTCACCGAGGTGGCGCTGCGACCAGCCGACCTCCCCCGCGACGTCCGCGACGCGCGCGGTCCCGCCGCTGCGGGCCAGCAGCTCCCAGGCGCGCACCACCTCCGGCGGCGCGTCGCCCGGACGGTCCCGGGCGTCGGCGACGGCGCACAGTGCGGCGTCGAGCAGCGCGCAGCGTCCGGCCCACCCCGGCTCGGCGCGCAGCCGGTCCAGCAGGGTGTCCAGGCCGGGGAGGAGCAGTGCGAGGTCGACGACGTCGCCGGCCAGCTCGCCGGCGGGCAGTCCGAGCAGCGTGCGGGCGCCGCGCCAGGTCATCTCCAGCTGCATCCCGGCCTGCCGGGGGCCGGTCGCGAGCACCGCGGGTGCGGCGTGCAGGCCGGCCGCCGAGGCGGTGAACCGGCCCGGGCCGCGTCGCGGATCCGGGGCGGCGAGCAGGTCGACCGCACCGTCCAGGCAGAGCACGACGGTCAGGTGGGCACTCGACACGCCCTGGTGCGTCCCCGCCGGGCCCGCGGGGGAGGACCAGCACCAGATCCCGGACACGAGCGGGCGCAGGCGGGCGGAGGGACGCCAGCGCCGGGCCCCGTCGGACATACGGGCCAGGGTAGCGCCGCCGGGACGGGGAGGCCGGGAGTCCGGAACGGACGATCGTCGGCGACGCCCGGACGCGCCCGTGCCGCCAGGTGTTCCGTGGTCGTTCGTCGAACGGTCGACGGGGGTCCACCGGGGGTGCCCGGCGATCCTGAGAACGGCCGCGGGGCCGGAAAGTGAGCGGCTGTCGCACGCGGCCGTCCGCCGTAGCGGACAGGGCCCTTCACAGAATGGATCTTAGGGCGGTCGTCGCCCAATCGCTCCGTTCGGACGAAACATTTCCTTAATCGATCCCACGTCCATTCGATCACCCTGGTGATCGAATGGACACCGGGCCGGCAAGATCGGAATTGCGAGATCTCCCGGTCCGTATTCGTCGGGGGAGGCAGATCGGTTCGTGGTGTGTCATGGTTCCGATTCGGAGTGGGGAACGCGGGGCGTTCCGGAGTGCTGTCCGGTAATCGCTCAATGGAGAGGGACGGGGTCATGAGTAACGCCTCCAAGATCGGAATGGCCGTCGTCGGCGGCTATGTGCTGGGAAGAACGAAAAAGGCCAAGCTGGCGATCATGCTCGGGGGTGCGCTCGCCGGGCGGAAGCTGAATCTGACGCCTGCCGGAGTCGTGTCGCAGGCGTCGAAGGTGGTGGCGGGGTCGCCGGAGCTGACCCGGCTGTCCGACGCCGTGCGCGGCCGGTTGTTCGAGGCGGGCAAACAGGCCGCGGTGTCCGCGGCCGGCAACCGGCTCGAGGCGCTGACCAACTCGCTCGTCGAGCGGGTCGAGAATCTCGG
The DNA here is from genome assembly GCF_020131375.1 of Pseudonocardia sp. ICBG1034. Classification (NCBI taxonomy): domain Bacteria; kingdom Bacillati; phylum Actinomycetota; class Actinomycetes; order Pseudonocardiales; family Pseudonocardiaceae; genus Pseudonocardia; species Pseudonocardia sp. ICBG1034. The sequence continues at coordinate 71,675 of NZ_JAHLEK010000021.1, read as the reverse complement.
CAAGCCGGTCGAGCAGGTCGCCGGCGCCGCCGGTGACGCCGCCGGGGCGGGTGTGGAGAAGGCCGGTGACACGGCCGGTGCGGCCGTCGAGGGCGCCGGTGCTGCGGCCGGTGCCGCCGGGGACACCGCGGAGGGCGCGACCGACGCCGTCGGGGACACGACCGACGCCGTCGGCGACGCCGCCGGGGAGGCTCCGGTGGTCGGCCGGGCCGCGAAGGGCGCCACCCGCGCGGCCGGGTCGGCGACGCGGGGAACGGGGCGGGCGGTCGCGGGCACGACGTCGAAGGCGCGCCGTCCGCGGTCGGCCGACGCCGACTCCGAGGACCCCCCGCGCCGGCGGACCGGACGGCCGTCGGGCTCGGGATCGTCGTCGGGACGTGCGGGATCGTCGAGCCGGTCGTCGGACGGTGCCGACTCCGACTCCGAGGGCCGCGCGGCCCCGGCCCGGCGGACCGCGCGGTCCTCCTCGGGCCGCAGCTCCGAGTCGTCGTCCTCGTCGTCCTCGGGGTCGTCGGGCAAGGGCGGCTCGCGCAACGGCCGGGCGCCGCGCTCGGGCGGGCGTGCGACGAAGAAGTCGGAGGCGCGGGCCGATGGCTGAGGAGCGGGACGGCAGCACCTCGGTGCTGGACCAGCTGCCCACCGACCGCCTGAAACAGGCCGGGCAGCTGCTGTTGAAGGCGGCCGCCGACCGTGCGGTCGGCGCCGCGATGAACCAGGTGGAGGGACTCACCGAGCGGCTGACGGGCGTCGCCGAGAACGGCGGGACGGGTCTGGGCGCGGCCCTCGGCGGGGGTGGCTCGGAGGAGGGGGGCAATCCGGTGACGAACGCGGTGAAGGGCGGGTTCTCGGCCGTCAAGGACAAGGTGATGGGGGCCGTCGGGCTCGGCGACGACGACTCCGAGGACTCCGAGGGCGGCTCCGGCGGCGGTGGTTCCGGCGGGGGCCGCGGCAAGTTCAAGTTCATGAACATCGTCGAGCACCTCGACGTCGGTGTCCCGGTGCGGGTCGCCTACGACCAGTGGACGCAGTTCGCGGACTTCTCGACCTTCATGAAGAAGGTGCAGTCGGTCGACCAGGAGTCCGACGAGAAGACGAACTGGAAGGCCCAGGTGTTCTGGTCGAAGCGCACCTGGAGCGCGACGATCATCGAGCAGATTCCGGACACCCACATCATCTGGCGTTCGCAGGGTGCCAAGGGTTATGCCAACGGGTGCGTGTCGTTCCACGAACTCGCGCCGAACCTGACCCGCGTCGTGCTGATCCTCGAGTACTACCCGGTCGGCCTGTTCGAGAAGACCGGCAACATCTGGCGCGCCGTCGGCCGCCGGGCCCGGCTGGAGTTCAAGCACTACGGCCGGCACGTGATGGTCGAGACCCTGCTCAATCGCGAGGAGCTGGAGGGCTGGCGCGGGGAGATCCGCGACAGCGAGGTCGTCAAGACCCACGAGGAGGGGCTCGAGGAGGAGCGCGAGGCCGAGTACGACGACGCCGGGTACGACGACGACGCCGGGTACGACGACGACTACGAGGACGCCGAGTACGACGACGACCTCGACGAGGACGACCTCGCCGACGACGACCTCGCCGAGGAGGAAGCGGTCGAGGACGACGACTACGCGGAGGAGGACCTCGACGAGGACGACGTCGCCGACGACGAGGCCGTGGACGAGGAACCGGCCGACGAGCCCGACCCGGAGTACGAGGACGCCGAGTACGACGACGCCGAGTACGACGACGCCGAGCCGGAGGAGGCCGAGGCCGAGGAGCCCGAGCCGGAGGAGGACGGCGGCCGACGGGCCGGGAGCCGTCGCCGTCGCACGGCGGGCTCCCGTGCCTGACCCGGCCCGGCACCCGCGAACGGAGGGACGGACACCGTGACCGTCAGCCATCGGCAGGGGGGCGGCGGCCGGGTCGACCGGGCCCCGCAGGGCGACCTCGCCCAGGTCATCGACCTGATCCTGGACAAGGGGCTCGTCATCGACATCTTCGTGAAGGTGTCGCTGGTCGGTATCGAGCTCGTCACGATCGACGCCCGCATCGTCGTCGCCAGTGTGGACACCTACCTGCGGTTCGCGGAGGCCACCAACCGCCTCGACCTGCACCAGAAGGGCGGCAAGGACCTCGGCGAGGTCGTCAGCGGCATCTCGGAGGGCGGCTCGAAAGGGGTCTCGAAAGGGGCCACCAAAGGAGTGATCGAGGCGGGCAAGGAGAAGTTCGACGACCTCCGGGGTGAGCGTCGCTCGCGGAAGGAGAAGAGCGGGTGAGCAGCGCGACCTACGTCTACGCCGTCGTCGCCGCCGACATCGACCTGCCCGAGGGGCTGACCCCCGTCGGCGGCGGTGAGGAGGTGGCGGTGATCGACCACGGGCGGCTCGCCGCAGTCGTCAGCGACGTCCCGCGCGACGCCCCGCTGGGCAGCCGCGAGGACCTCCTGGCCCACGAGCGCACCGTGAACACCCTGGCCGGGAGCACGACCGTGCTGCCGATGCGGTTCGGCGGCGTCGTCGACGACGACCGCGCCGTCGTCGACGAGCTCCTCGCCGCGCACCAGGAGTACTTCGCCTGGGCGCTGGAGCAGCTCGACGGCTGCCGGCAGTTCGTGCTGACCGGCCGCTACGACTCCGACCGCCTGGTGGCGGGCATCGTCGAGGCCGACCCGGAGATCCAGCAGCTCGGTGAGGCCGTGCGCGGCAAGGACCCGGACGCCACGTACTACGAGCGTATCCGGCTCGGTGAGGCGATCGCGGGCCACGTCGAGCGCATCCGGTCCGACGACGCGGACCTCGCCGTGGAGCGGCTGGGCCCGTTCGCCGTCGCGACGTCGGTGAAGGAACCCGCCGCCGAGGACGGCGCCGTCGAGCTGGCGCTGCTGGTGCACCGCGACCGGGTCGGCGACTTCGAGCAGGCCGTCGACGCGCTCGGCGACGAGTGGGACGAGCGGGTGCGGCTGCGCCTGATCGGCCCGGTCGCACCGTACGACTTCCTGCCCGAACCACCGGAGGCCGAGGGCTGATGGGGCTCTTGCGCGGCCTGCTCGGGCTGCCGCTCGCACCGCTGCGCGGCGTCGTCTGGGTGGGGGAGCAGCTGCAGGATCAGGCCCACGCCCGGCTCTACGACCCGGTCGCGGTGCGCCGGCAGATCGACGAGGTCGAACGGGCCTACGAGCAGGGGGAGATCTCCGAGGCCGACCGCGACGCGCGTCAGGAGGTCCTGCTGGCCCGGCTGACGGGGCGACCGGGGGACGGCCGTGGCTGAGCCGGAGGACCGGCCGTCCGACGAGCGACCGCGTCGTCGCGGGTCGGGAGAGCCGGCCCGTCGGCGGGACGGATCGGAGGCTCCGGCGCGGCGACGGGCGGGGGAGGCTCCGCCGCGTCGGGCGCGGGACGGGGAGGACCCGCCCCGCCGCCGGTCGGCGGACGACGACGCCGCGCCGCGCCGCCGGTCCCGGGACGCTCCGCGACGCCGTCGGTCCGGGGAGGACGACGCCCCGCCGCGTCGTCGTTCCGGGGACGACGACGCCCCGCCGCGCCGTCGGTCGTCGGAGCGGGACGGACGCGGTGCACGGGACGGCGGGTCCGAGCGGCGTCGCGACACCGGCGAGCGGCCGGTGCGTCGTCGCTCCGCCGGGGACGAGCCCGCCCGTCGTCGCCGGTCCGGCGACGACGGTGCGACCCGGGAGCGGCCCGCGCGCCGGACCCGGCCCCGCGACGACGACCGGGCCTCGGCGACGCCACGACGTCGCCGTGACGACACGGAGGAGCAGCCCCCGCAGCGGCGGCGTCGCCCGGCGGGCGGAGGCCCGCGGCGGGGACGCGCCGGCCGCGACGAGCCGGGCCGGGAGCCGGTGGGCGACCAGGACGAGGAGGCCCTGGACGACACCGGGGCCGGCGACGGGACCGGGGACGAGGTCCGGCCCGGGGACGAGGCCGACACCGGGGACGACCGGGAGACCGACCTCGACTCCGCCGACGACTCCGCCGACGGGCCCGATCCCGAGTCCGAGGAGGCGGGGGAGCCCGAGCCGATCGTGGACGAGTTCGGTGCCGACGACGAGGACGACGGCTCCGACGAGGACGACTCCCCCGAGGACGAGGGACCGGACGACGAGGTGACAGAGGACGAGGAGCCGGAGGACGAGGAGCCGGAGGACGAGGAGCCGGAGGACGAGGAGCCGGAGGAGCGACCCGACCCACCCCGGCGCCGCATCGGCGCCCGCGCGGCCGCCCGCGCCGCCGTCGAGCAGATCGTGGAGATGACCGGCCGCGCACCGGAGGGGGTCACGTTCGTCCGCAAGCAGGACGACAGCTGGCTGGTCGGTGTCGAGGTCGTCGAGACCGAGCGCATCCCCGACTCCTCCGACGTCCTCGCCGTCTACGAGGCCGAGCTCGACGACGAGGCCGAGCTGATGTCGTACCAGCGGGTCCGGCGCTACCCGCGCGGCCGCGGCGACGACGACTGAGGGAGGACCATGAGCGACGCCGTCCGCTGGAGCAGCCCCGGTGCGCCGCAGCGCCGCACCGAGCGACCACCCCGGCAGTCGGGCACCGACCTGGCCGACATCCTCGAGCGCGTCCTGGACAAGGGCATCGTCATCGCCGGCGACATCCAGGTGAACCTGCTCGACATCGAGCTGCTGACCATCAAGATCCGGCTGGTCGTGGCCTCGGTGGACCGCGCCAAGGAGATGGGCATCGACTGGTGGGAGCGCGACCCGACGCTGTCGGGCGGCCGCGACGAGCTGGAGGAGGAGAACGCACGGCTGCGTGACCGGGTGGAGCGCCTCGAACGCCTGCTCCCCGCCGACGAGCGGTCCACGCCGTCCGACGACACCCACGACGGTCCCGACGGGGCGTCGGCCCGGGCCGACGACGCCGCCGTCGAGAGGTCGATCGACCGGGCCGTCGCCGACGCCGGGACCGACGACGAGACCGACGGGACCGCCGCCGACGACGCGGCCGGTCACGGGGACCGGGCCGGCGCGGAACGGGACGAAGACGGACCCGAGGCCCCACCGCGTCGCACCCGCCCCGCCGCCACCCGGCGGCGCCGCACGACCACCACCCGTCGCCCGGCACGCGGGGAGGACTGAGCCGTGGACCTGACCTACGTCTACGCCGTGGGCGACGCGGCCCCGCCCGACCTGGCCGGGCTCACGGGCATCGGCGGCCGCCCGGTGCACACGGTGACCGGCGGCGACGCGCTCTGGGCCGCCACCGGCACCGTCCCCGAGTCCGACTTCGGCGAGAGCGCCCTGACCGCTCGGCTGGAGGACCTGACCTGGCTGGCGACCACCGCGCGGGAGCACCACGCCGTCGTCGACGCGCTCGGTGCGCGCACCGTCGTCGCGCCGCTCGCCCTCGCGACGGTCTACCGCGACGACGACCGGGTCCGCGCCGTGCTGACCGAACGGCACACCGCGTTCGCCGAGGTCCTGGACCGGCTCCGGGGCCGCACCGAGTGGGGCGTGAAGGCCTACGCCACGCCGCGGCCGGAGGGCCGTGACGCCGGGCGGGCGTCGTCCGGGGCCGAGTACCTGCGCCGCCGTCGCCGGGAGCTCGACCGCGTCGCGGGTGACGACGACGCCGCCCACGCCGCGGCGCAACGGCTGCACGAGGCGGCGGCGCGGGCCGCGGTGACGACGCGACGGCACCGGCTGCACGCCCCCGCGCTGACCGGACGCACCGAGCCGATGGTCCTCAACGGCGCCTACCTGGTCGACGACGCCGACCGCGACACCTGGCGCGCCGCCGTCACGGGGGCCGCGGACGGCGCCGGGCTCACCGTCGAGGTCACCGGGCCGTGGGTGCCGTACTCGTTCGTCGAGGAGGAGCGGTGAGCACGGGGGAGACCGGCCTCGCCCACCGCGAGGTCGCGCTGGTCGACCTGCTGGACCGGCTGCTCGCCGGCGGGGTCGTGCTGGCCGGTGACGTCACCGTCTCGCTGGCCGGGGTGGACCTGATCCGCATCTCGCTGCGCGCGCTGATCGTGTCGATCGCCCCGGCCGGGCGGCAGGCGGGGGAGGAACCGCCCGATGACGCCTGACCCGCGTCCCGGCGGCCGGATCGACATCGACCGCGACGCCGTCCGCCGCGACCTCATGAAGCTGGTGCTGACGATCGTCGAGCTGCTGCGTCAGCTCATGGAGCGCCAGGCGCTGCGCCGTGTCGAGCAGGGCGACCTCACCGACGACGAGGTCGAGGACCTCGGTACCGCCCTCATGCACCTCGAGGAGGCGATGGACGAGCTCACCGCGGAGTTCGGTCTGACCGCGGCGGACCTGAACCTCGAGCTCGGCCCGCTCGGTCCGCTGCTGCCCCGGCACCGCTCGTGACGCCCCCGCCGGGCAGCACCGCGCGCACCGCGCGCACGTGCGCCTCGAACTCGCGGGTCCGCGACCTCAGCACCCGCTCCCCGCCCGGGGTCAGCCGGTACCCGCGGCTGCCGGCCGGGCGTCGCACCAGCCGGTTCCGTTCGAGCCGGTGCAGCGCCCGGTACACCGGGCCCGCCGACAGGGCCAGCGCGCCACCGGAGCGGTCGAGCACGGCGTCGCGGACCGCGGCCCCGTCGCCGGGGGCGTCGTGGATCGCGCCGAGGAGCAGCAGGTCCAGCGTCGACCGGTCCGGTGGCCGCATGGGCGCGCTCCCTCCGCTCGTCGGCTCGAACTGCAGCGTTCCCCCGCCCGGGCGGGCGGAAACCGACACACACCCGGAACCGAGAGGACCGATCGTCATGGCCGTACCCGCGAGGACCCGATGAGCATCGCGACACAGGAGGCCCCCGCGGTCCGGCAGACCCGGGAGCCGCGCACGGCGACCCCGCCGGCGCCGCCCGCCCCGACGACGCAGCTGCGCGACGCCGGGGAGCGGCTCCTGGCCGCACTCGTCGACCGGCTCGCCGCGCTCGCCTGCGACCAGGTCGACCGCCTGGCCGACTCGCTGGAGCGGATGGCGGCCGACGGCGGGCCCGGTCTCGGCGCCGCGCTCGGGGCGGGCAAGGCCCTCGCCCGCGGTGACAACCCGGTGTGGGGCGCGGTCAAGGGCGGGTTCGCCGCGCTCGGGACCGCGGCGAAGGTGCTGATCGGCGTCGTCGTGGCGCTGGCGCCGGTGCTGCTGGTGGTGGCACTGGTCGTCGCGATCGTCGCCGCGCTGGTGTGGGCCGTGGTCGCGGCGGTGAGGGCCGCCACCGGCTGAGGTCAGAGGGTGAGCAGCATCCGCACGTTGCCCAGGGTGTTCGGCTTCACGTGGGCGAGGTCGAGGAACTCGGCGACGCCGGCGTCGTAGCTGCGCAGCATCGCCGCGAACACCTCGGCCGACACCGGCGTCCCGTCGATCTCGGCGAAGCCGTGCCGGGCGAAGAACTGCTTCTCGAACGTGAGCACGAACAGCCGCTCCAGCCCGAGCTCGCGCGCGCCGTCGATCAGGGCGGCGACGATGCGGTGCCCGACCCCGCGGCCCAGCACCGACGGCGACACCGCGACCGTGCGGATCTCGCCCAGGTCCTCCCAGAGCACGTGCAGGGCGCCGCAGCCGACGACCGCGCCGTCGACCTCGGCGACGAGGAACTCCGGGACCGCCTCGTAGAGGGTCACGGTCTCCTTGGCCAGCAGCACCGTGCCCGCGTACTCGTCGACGAGCTCGCGGATCCGGCGGACGTCGCGGGTGCGGGCACGGCGGACGATCACGTCGGGAACCGGGGCGGGGACGGGCTCGGGCACGGCAGGAGAGCCTAGACCGGGGCCGTCGGACCCGGCGTCTACCCTGGTACCCGTGGTTTCCCCCGAGAACGCACCCCGCCGCGCCGCCCTGCTGACGCTGGGCTGCGCGCGCAACGAGGTCGACTCCGAGGAACTCGCGGGCCGCCTGGCCGGGTCCGGCTGGGAGCTGGTCGACGCCGAGGACGGCAGCCCCGACGTCATCGTCGTCAACACCTGCGGATTCGTCGAGCAGGCGAAGAAGGACTCGATCGACACCGTGCTGGCCGCCTCGGACGTGGCCCGCCCGGCGGGGGCGAAGGTCGTCGCCGTGGGCTGTCTCGCCGAGCGCTACGGCGCCGAGCTGGCCGCCGACCTGCCCGAGGCGGACGCGGTACTCGGCTTCGACGCCTACCCCGAGCTCGCCGAGCGCCTCGGCGACGTCCTGGGCGGGCACGCCCCGGCCCCGCACGTCCCCACCGACCGCCGCACGCTGCTGCCGATCTCCCCGGTCGAGCGCCCGGCCGCGACGGCGGACGTCTCGGTCCCCGGCCACGACTGGGTGCCCGACATCGCGCGCACCCGCCTGTCCGGCGGACCGGTCGCGTCGCTGAAGCTGGCGTCGGGCTGCGACCGCCGCTGCGCCTTCTGCGCCATCCCGAGCTTCCGCGGCAGCTTCGTGTCCCGCCCGCCGGCCGACGTGCTCGGCGAGGCCGCCTGGCTCGCCCGGCAGGACGTGCGCGAGATCGTGCTGGTCAGCGAGAACTCCACCAGCTACGGCAAGGACCTCCCCGGCGGCACCCGCGCGCTGGTCGACCTGCTCCCGCAGCTCGCCGGGATCGACGGGATCGAGCGGATCCGGGTCGCCTACCTGCAGCCGGCCGAGCTGCGGCCCGACCTGCTCCGGGTCATCGCGACCACGCCGGGCGTCGCGCCCTACTTCGACCTGTCGTTCCAGCACGCGTCGGCGCGGGTGCTGCGCCGGATGCGCCGCTTCGGGTCGCGCACCGACTTCCTCGACCTCTGCGAGCGCATCCGCGCGCTCGCCCCGGAGGCGGGGATCCGCTCCAACGTCATCGTCGGGTTCCCCGGCGAGACCGAGGAGGACCTCGCCGAGCTGGAGGCCTTCCTCACCGGCGCCCGGCTCGACGCCGTCGGTGTGTTCGGCTACTCCGACGAGGACGGCACCGAGGCCGAGGGCTACGACGGCCATGTCGACCCGGCCGAGGTGCAGGCCCGCGTCGCGCGGATCTCCGCGCTGGTCGACGAGCTGATGGAACAGCGCGCCGAGGAACGCATCGGCACCGAGGTCGTCGTGCTCGTCGAGTCCGGGGAGAGCGACGAGGACGACTGCACCGGCCGCGCCGCGCACCAGGGCCCCGACGCCGACGGCGAGTCCACCGTCGTCGGGGCGGCGCAGGACGGCCCGGAGCCGGACTCGCTGCGACCCGGTGACCTGGTCCGCTGCCGCGTCGTGGACACCGAGGGTGTCGACCTGCTGGTGGAGGCCCTGGAACTGCTCGACCCGCGTGTGCCGGCCGCGGCCGTCCCGGCGGCCTCCGCAGCCGGATGAGCTCGCACCCGGCCGGGGGCACCGCCGGAGTCGGTGATCCGCCGCTGCTGAACATCGCGAACGCGCTGACCGTCCTGCGGCTGCTGCTCGTCCCGGTGTTCGTCGTCGCGCTGTTCGTCGACGGCGGCGAGGACGTGGTGTGGCGGCTGGTCGCGTTCGCCGTGTTCGTGATCGCGGCGGCCACCGACCGGCTCGACGGCCAGCTGGCCCGCAGCCGCGGGCTGGTCACCTGGTTCGGTGCGCTGGTCGACCCGATCGCGGACAAGGCCCTGATGGGCGCCGCCCTGATCGGGCTGTCGATCCTCGGGGTGCTGCCCTGGTGGGTGACGATCGTGATCGTCGTCCGCGAGCTCGGCATCACCGCACTGCGCTTCGTCGTGATCCGCCGTCGCGGGGTCATCCCGGCCAGCCGCGGTGGCAAGGCCAAGACCGTCGCCCAGACCGTCGCGATCGGGCTGTTCCTGCTGCCGCTGCCGGAGCTGCTGGGCCCCGGCACCGCCGCCGCGACCGCCGTGCTCGTCCTCCAGTGGGCGGTGATGGCCGTCGCGCTGGTGCTCACCGTGGTGACCGGCGCCGACTACGTCCGCAAGGCCGTCCGCCCCCCGCCCGCCTGACCTGCGGGGACGATCCGGGGCCCGCGCGGCGTTGAGGTGTTCGCCGTGGGCGGACAGCGTCACGGCGCGTGGGAACCGGGGAAGTCGGTACGGTGAGACATCACCGGGTGTCCGGGGAGCAGTCGAGGAGGGCACATGCTGCTGCGGGAAGCGATCGGCAGTGGGCTGCGTGAGGTGCGCACCGCGCGCCGGCGCACGCTGCGCGACATCTCGCGGGCCGCGCGGGTGAGCCTCGGGTACCTCTCCGAGGTCGAGCGCGGGCGCAAGGAGCCCTCCAGCGAGCTGCTCGCGGCGATCTGCGAGGCGCTCGGGGTCTCCGTGCCGGACCTGTTGACCACCGTCGCCGCCGAGATGGCGACGTCCGCCGCGGCCGCGGGCCGTCGCGACGACGTGCTCGTCCCGATCGGGCAGCGGCACGCCGAGCTGCGGCTCGCCGGGCGGCCGGGTTCCGTGGTCGCCGCACCGGCGTCCTCGGGCGGGCCGGTGGCCTCGGCCGCCTGATCGCACGGCCCGCCCCGGCCGACCGCTCCTGCGCGGTAGGGTGCGGACAGACCGGCAGCGATGCCAGGATGGACAGGGCCGGAGGTCCGGTGCCGACCACGGGGGGAACGCGGGGTCGGTCCGGGGTCCGCACGCCCGCCGTGGTGGCGGGCACGGTCGCGAGCGAACGCAGGCGGAGGACGCGCAGAGATGGCCAACGGATTCACCAAGTTCTTCAGCTATCTGTCGGCCCTGTTCTCGTCGAAGGTCGACGAGCACGCCGACCCGAAGGTGCAGATCCAGCAGGCCATCGAGGACGCCCAGCGCCAGCACCAGCAGCTGTCGCAGCAGGCGGCCGCGGTGATCGGCAACCAGCGCCAGCTGGAGATGAAGCTGAACCGGCAGCTGGGTGAGATCGAGAAGCTGCAGTCGTCGGCGCGGCAGGCGCTCGTGCTGGCCGACCAGGCCCGCTCCCAGGGTGACGAGCAGAAGGCCCAGCAGTACGAGCAGTCGGCGCAGACCTTCGCGACCCAGCTGGTGACCGCGGAGCAGGGCGTCGAGGACCTCAAGACGCTGCACGACCAGTCGATCGGTGCCGCCGCACAGGCCAAGCAGGCCGTCGAGCGGAACTCGATGATGCTGCAGCAGAAGATCGCCGAGCGCACCAAGCTGCTCAGCCAGCTCGAGCAGGCCAAGATGCAGGAGCAGGCCGCGAAGTCGCTGCAGCAGATGAGCGAGCTGTCCGCGCCGCGCAACGCCCCCTCGCTCGACGAGGTCCGCGACAAGATCGAGAAGCGGTACGCCACCGCGCTCGGGTCCGCGGAGCTGGCCCAGAACTCGGTGCAGGGCCGGATGCTGGAGGTCCAGCAGTCGACCACCGACATGGCCGGCATGTCGCGGCTGGAGCAGATCCGGGCGTCGATGTCGGGGGCGCCGATCGCCGGGGGCCAGCAGGCCCCGCAGGTGGGCCAGGGGGAGCCGCAGCAGCAGCTGCCGTCCTCGCCGGCGCCGGCCCAGCAGCAGAACACCCAGAACCAGCAGCAGCCCGGCACCGCCTGAGCCGCTCGCCCGTTCCGCACCGTCCGCCGCGGCCCCGCCCAGGGACCGCGGCGGACGTGTGTCCGGGCCCGGGCGGCTCCGCGGGTCCCGGCCGCCGGTGGCGCCCGTCGCAGCAGGGGTCAGCGGGTGCGGGCGGCGCCGGGTGGCGGTCGCCCGGGGGCGCCGCGGCGCGGGCCGGTGGCCCGGCGCACCGGGCGCGGGGACGGTCCCGTCTGGCAGCGCGGGCACCAGTAGGTGACCCGGGCCCGGTGGTCGTCGCCCTGGTCGGCGGTCCGGATGCGGGTCCCGCACCGGCGGCACGGGCGTCCGGGCCGCTCGAACACCCAGTGCGCCTCGCCGGCGGCCAGCGAGCCGGTCGTCGTCTGCTCCGGGCGGTCCTTGTTCGACGACAGCAGCCGCCGCGACAGGTCGATGACCCCGGGCAGGTCGGGCACGTCGCGGATCGGCACCCAGGGCGTGAGCCCGAGCAGGAAGCAGATGTCGTTGCGGTAGAGGTTGCCGAGACCGGCCATGACCCGCTGTTCGAGCAGTACCAGCCCGAGCGGGTGGTCGGCCCGGGCGGTCATCCGGCGCAGCGCCTCGGCGTCGTGGCCGGGGCCCCACCCCGGGTCGAGCAGGTCGGGCCCGAGATGCCCGACGAGGGTGTCCTCGTCGTCGGTGGGGAGCAGCTCCAGGTCGTGCAGGGCGAACCCGACGGCGACCCGGTCGGCGGTCTCCAGCACCGCGCGCGCCTCGTGCGCGACCCGGCGCCACCGCATGCCGGGCCGGTACAGGTGCCAGGAGCCGTCCATCCGGAAGTGGCTGTGCAGGCTGCGGCCGTCGTCGAAGCGGGTGAACAGGTGCTTGCCGACGGAGACGACGCCGGTCACGGTCAGCCCGGCCAGGTCGTGCTCGGCCAGGCGCGGATGGCGCAGCTCGCCGCGCAGCAGCTCGTGCCCGGACAGCGCGGTGTGCAGCCGCTTGCCGGCCAGGTACACGGTGTCTCCCTCGGGCACGACCGCGACGCTACCCGGGCGGGCCCGGACCGGCCGGGCTCAGTCCACGACGAGCGTCCGCAGCTGCGGCCACACCTGCGACCACGGGTGCGTCATGCCCTCGCCCAGCCAGATGCGGTTGCCGTCGCCGAGGTCGGTGACCGGTCGCAGTACCACCCCGGTGGGCGCCAGCAGGCCGGGGTCCCTGCCGAGGAAGATCACGACGTCGTGGTCGTCCGGGGGCGGGTCGAAGTAGCCGTAGCTGCGGTTGCCGCTGTACCCGGGCGGCAGGCCGAGCGCGGGGTCGGCGGTGTCGACGTAGGCGGCGAAGATGTACGAGCCGCCCACCACGACGGAGCGGTCCCGCTGGTCCGGGGGCAGCCCGTCGCGGACGCGGGCGACCTCGCCGACGATCCGCTCCGGCACGGCGGGGTCGGCCGCCCCGGCGCTCGCGGACAGCATCGCCGCGGCGAGGGCGACCGACAGCACCCCGGCCGGCCACGCCGCCCAGGACCACCGCCGTCGCCCGGTCGCGCGCCGCTCCTGGAACCACACCGCCCCGAGCGCGGCGACGGCACCGTGCAGACCGCACAGGTAGTAGGCACGCCCCACGGTCACCGCGAACACGATCCACAGCACGAGGAAGGTCACCGCGACGAAGCGGAACGGCCGCAGCCGCGGCGTCGTGAACGCCGCGACCGCCCCGACCACGACGAGCACGGTGCCGAGCAGCCCGGCCAGCAGCAGCATCGCCACCGCGTTGGGGCCCGGCCCGCCGAACAGCACCGATTCCTGCGCGACGACCGACGTCATGCGCAGCTGTGGCCAGCCGTGCACGGCCTGCCACACCAGTGTCGGTGACGCGATCAGTGCACCGAGCAGGGCGGCCCACCAGAACGCGGGCCGCCGCAGCATCGCCCGCGGCCCGGCCAGGCCGATCGCGAGGACCAGCACCGCGCCCAGCAGGATCACCTGGAACTTCGTCAGCGCGGCCAGGCCGAGGAGCGGGCCGACGGCGAGGAGCAGCCGGTCGTCGCGCACGCGGGTCCAGCGCACCAGCAGCCACAGCAGCAGCGTCCACTGCAGCGGTTCCAGCGAGTACGGCGTGAGGAAGTGCCCGAACAGCGTCACCCACAGCCCGGTGGCCTGGGCGAGCGCGGTGAGGACCTGGGCGCGGCGGTCGCCGCCCAGCTCACGGGCGATCAGTGCGGCGACGACGACCGCACCCGCCGTCGCCAGCGACGGCGCGATCCGCAGCACCCCGTTCACCCCGGGTGCGAGGACGTCGGCGAGCCCGGCCAGCGCCGGTGCGACCGGGGGCTGGTCGGCCGACCCCCAGTCGAGGTGGTGCCGTCCGATCGCCAGCATCAGCGCCTCGTCGAACCAGTACCCGCGCCCCAGCGACCCCATGACGAGGTGGACGACGGCCACCACCCCGGCGACGATCCCGACGGGCAGCCGCGCAAGCCGCGGAACCGCCGTGGGTGCAGCGGCGGAGTCCCGGACCGTGGTCGACGCTGTCATGTGTCCCCCCGAGCGACGACGTGGACGCCGGCGGTCCCGGGTCCGGCGCCATCAGACCCCGGCGGGTCCGTCCGGTGCAGCGGGCATCGGGCGGTGGACGATCGACTTCGGTCTACCGGCGGTCCACCCTCCGGTCAGCCGCGCGGGGCGCTGCGGGCGATCCGCACCGCCCACAGCACCAGCGGGACCTGCAGCGGCAGCCGTCCCCAGCCGATCACCCGGTACAGCGGGTCCTTGCGGTTCCAGTGCAGCGCCATCGACACGTTCGCCGGGAACACCGCCGCGAACAGCGCTGCCGCGGCCCAGCCGCCCGCGCGCCGGGTCCGCGGATGCGCGATCGCCGCGGCGACGGCGCCCTCGGCGGCCCCGGAGGCGTAGGTCCAGAACCGGGGCTCCCCGGGCAGGCTGCGCGGCACGATCGAGTCGAACGGCTCGGGGCGCACCACGTGCAGGACGGCGGCGGTGCCGAGCAGCCCCGCGAGCCCGAGAGCGAGACGCCGGTCGCGGGACGGGGTGCCGGGGGAGCGACGGATCATGACAGCGATGGTGCCACCCGGTACGGGCGGCGGCCGCGCCCGCCGACGCGGCGGGCGTCACGGTCGGCGCCGGGTGCCCGCAGGCGATCCCGGCCACGTCCACCGGACCTGCTGACCGGTCCCCCCCCGGACGGCCGGTCAGCCGATCGGCTCCGGGAGCCGGTCGACCTCGTAGGCCAGGCCGATCGTGTCGCCGGTGGCCGGGTCGTGCAGCTCCACCCGCCAGGCGTCGGCGAACTGGTCGACCCCCGACCTCATCGCGACGGTCCCCGACAGCAGGACGGTGCCGGGCACCAGCCAGCCGCGCTCGCGCAGCAGGTCGACCCAGTACCCGGGCGGGAGCAGGGCGGCCAGCGTCGCGTCCTGCACGAGCTCCTCGGTGCCGCCGTGACGGACCCACGCGCGCAGGGTGATGTCGTCGAGCCGGTCGGCGACCTCCGACAGCCGCCAGGCCTTCCGGCCCAGGACGTCGGGACCCGCGTTCTTGCTCCACGCCACGCCGTGCACCTCCAGGGCGCGGTCGGTGTGGTCACAGGCGACGGTCAGCAGCGGGTCGGTCACGTCGTCACCGACGACCAGCGCCCACTCCGCCTCGCCGGAGGTCCGGCCGTGCTGGGCGGGGACCCGGTCGGTCTGCGACGCCAGGTACGGCGAGACCGGGTAGAGCGCCGGCACCGTGTCCGGGGCCGGCACGCCCAGCTCGGCCAGCTCGGCGACGTGCGCGGCGACCTCCTCCTGGGCGCGTCCGGCGTACCCGGCGTTGAAGACCCGGTGGACCTCCACCGAGCGGGTGCTGCCGTCGGGCAGGGCCAGTTCGAGCGTCACGGGGGACCTCCGTCAGATGTGTACGTCGCGTAACCGATGTGCACGAGGGTTGCGCACACACTGTGTATACAGCAAGTATGAGGCCCGTCCCACCGACCACCTCCGACCCCGGGAGCCCGCGATGACCTCGCCGTCCGTCTCCTCGTCACCACCGGTCGACCGCCGTGACCTGCGCAAGGCGTTCGTCGCGAGCCTCACCGGCACCTCGCTCGAGTGGTACGACTTCGCCGTCTACTCCGCGGCGGCGGCGCTGGTGTTCCCCGTGCTGTTCTTCCCGGCCTCGGACCCGCTGACCGGTCTGCTGCTGGCGTTCTCGACCTACGCCGTCGGCTACGTCTCGCGCCCGCTCGGTGGGGTGGTGTTCGGCCGCCTCGGCGACGTCATCGGCCGCAAGCAGGTCCTGGTCATCACGCTCGTGCTGATCGGCGTCGCGACGTTCCTGATCGGCCTGCTGCCGTCCTACGGCACCATCGGCGTCGCGGCGCCGATCCTGCTGGTGCTGCTGCGCTTCGCCCAGGGCGTCGGCGTCGGCGGCGAGTGGGGCGGTGCGGTGCTGCTCTCCAGCGAGTTCGGCGACCCGCGCCGGCGCGGGTTCTGGGCCTCGGCCGCCCAGGTCGGTCCGCCCGCCGGCAACCTGCTCTCCAACGGCGTGCTCGCGCTGCTCACCGTGCTGCTCACCGACCAGCAGTTCCTCGACTGGGGCTGGCGGCTGGCGTTCCTGCTCTCGGCGGTGCTGGTCGCGTTCGGTCTGTGGATCCGGCTGAAGCTGGAGGACACCCCGGTCTTCAAGGCGATCGCCGAGTCCGGTGACCGGCCGTCCGCGCCGGTGCGCGAGGTGTTCACCGCGGAGCGGCGCCCGCTGCTCGCCGGGATCCTCAGCCGGATCGGCCCGGACGTCAGCTACGCGTTGTTCACCGTCTTCGTGCTCACCTTCGCCACCAGCCAGCTCGGGTTCTCCCGCTCGGAGGTGCTCGGCGCGATCCTCATCGGCTCGGCCCTCCAGCTCCCCGCCATCCCGCTGGCGGGCGCGCTGACCGACCGGGTCAACCGGCGCGTGGTCTACGGCGTCGCCGCCGCGATCGCCGGGGTGTGGCCGTTCGTGTTCTTCCCGATGATCTCCGGTGGCTCGTTCGGGCTGCTCGTGCTCGGCGTGGTCGTCGGGCTCGCGCTGCACTCGTTCATGTACGGGCCCCAGGCCGCGTTCGTGACCGAGCAGTTCTCGCCGCGGCTGCGCTACACCGGCAGCTCGCTCGCCTACACGATCGCCGGTGTCGTCGGCGGGGCGATCGCGCCGCTGGCGTTCACCGCGCTGTCCGGCGGGACGGGCAACTGGGTCCCGGTCGCGGTCTACCTGGCCGTCGCCTGCGCCCTGACCGTCGCCGGGCTGGTCCTGGGGCGCGACCCCGACCACGCCGAGGACGAGGCCTACCTGTCCGTCACGCCCTGAGCAGTACGCGCAGGGTCAGCTGCAGGTGCTCGTCGATCGCCTTCGCCGCCGCGTCCGGATCGTCCCCGGCCAGCGCCTCCATGATCCGGCCGTGCTCGGCGCAGACCGCCTGACGCCGGTCCGCGGTCCGGAACAGGGCGGTCACCCCGACCCGGCGCTGGCGCACCCGCAGTCCGGCGTAGGTCCGCGAGAGCAGGGTGTTGCCGGTGGCGTCGACGAGTGCCTGGTGGAACACCATGTCGAGCTCGATGAACTCCGCCGGGTCCCCGCCGGCGCCGGCGAGCTCACGCTGCCGGCCCAGGGCCGCGTCCATCGCCTCGAACGGGACGCCGTGGGCGTCCATCGCCGCGCGGGCGGCGTGCTGCTCCAGGACCCCGCGCAGCTCCATCAGCTCGGAGATCTGCCGGCCGGTCAGCGGTGGCACGTAGGCGCCGCGACCGGGCAGCATCTCGACCAGGCCGTCGGCCACGAGCAGCAGCAACGCCTCACGGACGGGCGTGCGCGACACCCCGATCCGGCCGGCGAGCTCGTTCTCGTTGAGGAACGTGCCCTGCACCCCCGGATCGACCAGGACGGTCTCGCGCAGGTAGTGCAACGCGCGCTCGCGACCGGACTCCCGTGACGTCGGCATACGACACGTATACACCGAACCACCCCAGGAGAACGCATGCGGATCGCCCTCGTCCAGATCGCCGCCACCACCGACCCGGCGGAGAACCTCGACCTCGTCGCCGACGGCGTCGCCGATGCGGCCGCCCGGGGCGCGCGGCTGGTCGTGTTCCCCGAGGCCACCCAGTGCCGGTTCGGGGTGCCGCTCGGCCCGGTCGCCGAGCCCCTCGACGGCGCCTGGGCGTCCCGGGTCCGCGAGCTCGCCGCCGACGCGGGCGTCACCGTCGTCGCCGGGATGTTCACCCCCGCCGACGACGGCCGCGTCCGCAACACCCTGCTCGCCACCGGACCCGGTGTGGAGGAGCACTACGACAAGATCCACTTGTTCGACGCGTTCGGGTTCGCCGAGTCCGACACGGTCGCCCCGGGGGCCCGGCCGGTCACGGTCACCGTCGACGGTGTGACGGTCGGCCTCGCGACCTGCTACGACCTGCGGTTCGCGGGCCTGTTCCAGACCCTCGGTGACGCCGGGGCGCAGGTCGTCGTGGTGCCCGCGTCCTGGGGCGCGGGGCCGGGCAAGCGCGAGCAGTGGGAGCTGCTGGTGCGCGCGAGGGCCCTCGACACGACGGCCTTCGTGGCGGCCTGCGACCAGGCGGACCCGGAGGCGACGGGGCGTCCGGTGGCCGGTGACGCCCCGACCGGGATCGGGATCAGCGCGGTCGCCGGTCCGACCGGCTCGCTCGTCGCGGCGCTCGACGCCGCGCCGGGGACCCTGGTCGTGGACCTCGACCTCGACGCGGTGACCGCGGCCCGCCGGGCGGTCCCGGTCCTGGCCAACCGCCGGTACTGACCCGCCCGGCCGGCCGGTCGTCCCGTCCGACGGCCCGGCGGCCCGGCCCGGCCCCGTCCGGCGGCCCGAGCCCGTCCGGCAGCCCGGCGACCAGACCCCGTCCGACAGTCCGGCGGCCCGGCCCCGTCCGGCGGCCCGGCGGCCGACCTGCCCGGCTGACCGACTCCGGCCGCCCGCGCGCCCGTCCCGGCGGCACCCCCACGGTCCGGCTGCGGGCGTCCGTCGGGGAGGCGCCCGGTCAGGCCCGCAGCCGCAGCCCCTTCGGCGTCACCCGGAACCCGGCCTCGGTGAGCACCTCGGACAGCGCCGAGACCAGCGAGTCCTGCCCGTCGGCGCGCTCCACGGCGAGCGACCCGAGCCAGCCCTCGTGCACCGCCCCGGCGAGCGACTCGGCGCCGGCGCGCAGCTCGTCGCGGTCCTCGGTGAACGACAGCAGCGACTTCCCGCCCCGTTCGACGTACAGCGCGGGCGCCCCGTCGACGAGGGTGACCAGGGCGCCGGCCTTGCGACCGGGGCGGTGCCGGGTCTCGCCGGTCGTGTCCGGCCAGGGCAGGGCCGCGCCGTAGGGCTGGGCGGGGTCGGTGGCGGCGAGCACCACCCGGGACAGCTCGCGCCACGCCTCCCGCGGCGCCTGCGGGCGGCGACCGGCGCCGTCGAACTCGCCGTGGCGGCCGGCGCCGCCGAGCCCGCCCAGGCCGCCGCGCAGGTCGTCGGGCACCCCCGCGTACGGATCGTCGCCCCGCGGGAGCCCCGCAACGTCGCCGGGGAGGTCGTCGGAGCCCGGGGACCCGGCCGCCTCGCCGGAGAGGTCGTCGGGCAGTGGCTCGCCGTCCCCGGCCGGGTCGGCGGAACCGGCGCGGTCGGTCGGGTCGGCGACGACCGCGCCCGGCCCGGCACCGAGGCGGCGCGGACCGGTCGGCGGGGCGGGGGACGGGCCGCCGTCGGTCCCGGCGAGGGCACGGACCCGGTCGATCGCGCCCGGTACCGCGAACTGCGCCGCGCCGAGCCCCTCGACGATGTAGCCGCGCCGGCACCGGCCGGACTCCTCCATCGCCCGGAGCACCTTGTAGACCGCGGCGAACCCGCCGGTGACCCGCTCGGTGCCCAACGCGCCCCGGGTCAGCACGCCGTGGCGTTCCAGGAACGCCTCCGCGGTGGCGTGCGCACGGCGGGTCGGGTCGGGCTCGCGCGGCACGGCCACCGACCAGCGCCCGCCGACCGACGGCGGCCCGGTCCGGCTGGGCATCGACGGCCGCCCCGCACGCAGCTGCGCGTAGCGCCCGCGGGCCGGCCGGCGTGCCGTACGGTGCGCCCCGCCCTGCCGCCCGGACGCGCCACGCCGCCCGCCGCCCCCGGACAGCCGGGCCCGCAGCGGGCCGAGCGTGTCGTTGGTGAGCGCGCCCGCCCAGACCAGGTCCCAGACCGCGGCGACGACGTCGTCGTCGGAGGGGGCCGGTTCGTCCTGCTCGGTCAGCAGCACCCCGGCCCGGGTCGCGAGCTCGCGGAAGAACAGCGCGCCGCCCCCGGAGTCCGGTGCGGCCTCCGGGTCGGTCAGCGCGGCCGGGTCGGTCAGCCCGAGCGCGGCCAGCACCGCGGTGTGCAGCGGAGTGCCCGCGGTGTCCAGGTCGGGGGCGGGCAGCAGCAGGTCCGCCACGTCGGCCGGGGCCAGTGCCAGCCAGCCGTCCTGCCCGGACAGTGCGCCGCACCCGACCCAGGTCACCTCACCGGCGGCGGTCAGCTCGTCGAGCAGCGCGGGGGTGTAGCCCGGCAGCCGGGCCGGCAGCACCAGCGACTCGACCGCGCTCGCCGGCAGCGGCGCCCCCGCGAGCTGCTCGACCACACCGAGCACGTCCTCGGCACCCGGTGCGCGGCGCACCCGGCCTCGACGCTCGGAGCCCGACCGCACCTGGACGCCCTGCCACTGCGGCAGGAACCGGCCCAGCGCCCGCTGTTCGACGGGCTCGACCTCGTGCCGCAGCTTCGCCAGCGACGCGCGCCGCAGCCGTCGCAGCACCTCGGCGTCGCAGTACTCCAGCTCGCCGCCGGAACCGGCGGGCACCGACGCCTGCGGGCGCAGCTCGCCCTTCATCAGCCGACCGGTGCCGGTGAGCCGCTCCAGCACCCCGGCGACCACGGCCACGCCCAGCCCGAAGCGGCCGGCGAGCTCGGCGGCGGTGAACGGCCCGTGCGTGCGCGCCCAGCGCAGCACGAGATCCCCGAGCGGGTCGGGCACCGGCTCGGTGAACGCCTCCGGCACCCCGACCGGCAGCGCCGTGCCCAGCGCGTCCCGGATCCGGCCGGCGTCCTCGATCGCGATGAAGCGTTCCTCGCCGGCGATCCGCACCCGCAGCGCCCGGCGGTCGCGCTCCAGCTGCGCCAGCCACGCCGGGTCGACACCGCGGGCCCGCCCGTCGGCCTCGGACAGGTCGCCGACGAAGCGGAGCAGGTCCGCGGCGCCCTCCATGTCGCGGGCGTGCCGGTCCGGGTCGGTGCGCTGCAGCTGGCCCTCGATCTCGGCCAGCATCTCCGGATCGAGCAGCTCCCGGATCGCCTCGGAGCCGAGCAGTTCCGCCAGCAGCGTCGAGTCCAGCGACAGCGCGGCCGCGCGGCGCTCGGCCAGCGGCGCGTCGGCCTCGTAGAGGAACATCCCGACGTAGCCGAACAGCAGGCTGCGCGCGAACGGCGACGGCTGCGACGACTCGACCTCGGCGACCTTCACCTTCCGCGCGGCGACGTCGCCCATCAGCTCGCGCAGGCCGGGGAGGTCGTAGACGTCCTGCACGCACTCCCGCATCGCCTCCAGGGTGATCGGGAACTGCTCGAACTTGCCCGCGACGCTCAGCAGCTGCGCCGACTTCTGCCGCTGCTGCCACAGCGGGCTGCGGCGGCGCGGGTCGCGCCGGGGCAGCAGCAGCGCCCGCGCGGCGCACTCCCGGAACCGCGACGCGTACAGCGCCGAGTTCCCCAGCTCCGCGACGACGATCTGCTCGATCTCGCCCGGCTCCAGCAACACGTCCTCCGCGCTCGGGACGACCTCGGTGCCGTTGTCGTCGACGGCGTCCGGTAGGCGCAGCACGATCCCGTCGTCGGCGCCCGACGCGCTGACCTCGACCCCGCGGCGCTCCCGCATCCGGGCGGCGATCGCCAGTGCCCACGGCCCGTTCACCTGCGCCCCGAACGGCGAGTGCACGACGAGGCGCCAGTCGCCCAGCTCGTCGCGGAACCGCTCGACGAGGATCGTGCGGTCGCTCGGCACGTGCCGGGTCGCCTCGCGCTGCTCGCGCAGGTAGGACAGCAGGTTGTCGCAGGCCCACTCGTCGAGCCCGGCCGCGCCGGCGCGCTCGCGGGCGTCGGCGTCGGCCAGCCCGGACATCTCGCGCACGAACGCGCCGACGGCCCGGCCCAGCTCCAGCGGCCGCCCGATCGACTCGCCCTTCCAGAACGGCATCCGGGCGGGCACCCCCGGCGCCGGGGTGACGATCACGCGGTCGTGGGTGATGTCCTCGACCCGCCACGACGAGGTCCCCAGCAGGAACGTGTCCCCGACGCGGGACTCGTAGACCATCTCCTCGTCGAGCTCGCCGACCCGCGACCCGGCGCCGTCCGCGCCGCCCGGGGTCATCACGGTGAACAGGCCGCGGTCGGGGATGGTGCCGCCGGAGGTGACGGCCAGGCGCTGCGCGCCCGGGCGGCCGCGCAGCTCGTCGGTGACCCGGTCCCAGGTGATGCGGGCGCGCAGCTCGCCGAACTCCTCGGACGGGTAGCGCCCGGCCAGCATGTCCAGCACCGAGTGCAGCGCGGAGTCCGGCAGCGCCGCGAACGGGGCCGCCCGGCGGATCGTCGCGGCGAGGTCGGACAGCTGCCACGACTCCATCGCGACCATCGCGACGATCTGCTGGGCCAGCACGTCGAGCGGGTTGCGCGGGTAGCGCGTGGACTCGATCGACCCGGTCGTCATCCGTTCGGCGACGACGGCGCAGGACACGAGGTCCCCGCGGTACTTCGGGAACACGACGCCCTCGGACACCGCGCCCACCTGGTGCCCGGCGCGCCCGACCCGCTGCAGCCCGGACGCGACCGACGGCGGCGCCTCGACCTGCACGACCAGGTCGACCGCCCCCATGTCGATGCCCAGCTCCAGGCTGGAGGTCGCGACGACGCACGGCAGCACGCCGGACTTCAGCTCCTCCTCGACCAGGGTCCGCTGGTCGCGCGACATCGAGCCGTGGTGGGCCTTGGCGACCGTCGGCGCGGCCCCGCCGCCCACCCCGGACTGCCCGACCGCCTCGGCCGGGAACGCACCCGGGGCGTCGGCGTCGAGGTCGGCGGCCTCCTCCAGGGCCGCGGCCTCCTGCTCGGCGGCGAGTTCGTTCAGCCGGGAGGTGAGCCGCTCGGCGAGCCGGCGGGAGTTGGAGAACACGATGGTCGAACGGTGCTCGCGCACCAGGCCGAGCAGCCGCTCCTCCACCGCGGGCCAGATCGAGGGCTTGCGCGCCGTGCCCGCGGCGGACCCGACGACCTCCTCGTCGGTGCTGCCCGGGGCGGGCCGCTCGTCGAGCGCGGCCAGGTCGGGCACCGGGACCTGCACCTCGACCCGGATCGTCTTGGGGATCGCGGGCTGCACGACCTCGACCGGGCGGGTGCCGGACAGGAACGTCGAGACCTCGTCCACCGGGCGCACGGTCGCCGAGAGCCCGATCCGCTGCGGGGTGGCCTCGGTGATCTCCTCGAGGCGTTCCAGCGACACCGCCAGGTGCGCCCCCCGCTTCGTCCCGGCGACGGCGTGCACCTCGTCGAGGATCACCGTCGTCACCCCGCGCAGCGACTCCCGCGCGGCCGAGGTGAGCAGCAGGAACAGCGACTCCGGGGTGGTCACCAGCACGTCCGGCGGGGTGCGCTGGAACTGGCGTCGCTCGTCGGCCGGGGTGTCGCCGGTGCGCATCCCGACGGTGATGTCGGGGACCGGCTCGTCGAGCCGCTGTGCGGCCTGGCGGATGCCCGTCAGCGGCGAGCGCAGGTTGCGCTGCACGTCGACGGCGAGGGCCTTGAGCGGTGAGACGTAGAGGACCCGGCAGCGGTGCTTCGGCTCGGCGGGCGGCGGGGTGGCGGCGAGCCGGTCCAGCGCCCAGAGGAACGCGGCGAGGGTCTTGCCCGACCCGGTCGGCGCGACGACGAGCGCGTTGCGCCCGGCCTGCGCCGCGGACCAGGCGCCCTCCTGGGCCGCCGTGGGCGCCGCGAAGGCCCCCTCGAACCACTGGCGGGTGGCGGGGGAGAAGCCCTCGAGTGCGGTCACGCCGACCATCATGCGGGTGGGGTCCGACAGTCACCCGTCGAGCGCCCGTCGGACCGGGCGTGACCTGCGACGTCAGCGGGCGGCGTCGGCCCTCGTGCGGGGCCAGACCTCCGCGGTGTCCTCGGCCGGGAACTCGGCGACGACCGCCGCGACCGTCCAGACCATCGACGCCAGGAAGTCCACGCCCAGCGCGTCGACGTAGTGCGAGGTCTCGCGGGCGTCGGCCGGGTCGACGAGCGGGGCGACCGTGTAGCGGGCCCGGGCCGCGTAGCGCGGGCCCAGGTTGCTCCCGATCCAGCCCAGTGCCCGCTCGGAGCGGTCGTCGTGGTCGGCGAGCGCGGTGCGGGCGGCGTCGTACCAGTCGGCCAGCACCAGGAAGGCCAGCGACCAGCCGGGCGGGGTGGCGTCCGGCGGCATGTCCCGGTCGACCGCGGTCAGCCTGCGCACGGCGAACCGGGCCGGGTCGGGCCCCGGCGCGGCGAGGGTCTCGCGCACCGCTCCGGCCAGCACGTCGGAGACCATGCGGTAGGCGTTCTGCAGCTCCGCGTCGTCCGTGCCCGCCGACCTGCGTGTGTTCGGGGTCGTGCCCGCCATGTCCACCGTCCTCCGCTCGTGTGGCCGGGCCGGAGCGTAACGCCCTGGCGCGCGGCGGCCGTGGCACGGCAGCATCCGTCCGTGACCGCCGCACCCGACGCCACCTCCCCGCCGCAGGACCCCGCCCAGCCCCGCCTGCTGGCGGTGCTCGCGATCGGGCAGGTGCTCGGCGGGACGGCCGTGGCGACCTCGATCGCCGCGAGCTCGCTGGTCGCGTCCCGGTTGTCCGGCTCGCCCGCGGTCGGTGGCGTCGCGTCGACGGCGAGCGTGCTGGGCGCGGCGGGTGCGGCCGCCGTCGTCGCACGCGTGGCCCAGGCCCGGGGACGGCGTCCCGCGCTGGTCGGGGGCCACCTGGTGGGGCTGCTCGGCGCGGTCGGTGCGGTCGTCGCGGCCACGACCGGCTCGGTGGCGCTGCTGCTGGTGTCGTTGCTGCTGGTCGGCTCGGGGACGGCGGTCGGGCTCGCCGCGCGCTACGCCGCCACCGACCTGGCCGCGCCGGCGCGGGCCGGCCGTGCGCTCGCGCTGGTGGTGTGGGCGACGACGGTCGGTGCGGTCGCCGGGCCGAACCTGCTCGGTCCGCCGGCCGCCGTGGCCGTGTCGGCCGGGCTGCCCGGTGTCGCCGGTCCGTACCTGCTCTGCGCGGTCGCCTTCGCCCTGGCGGCCCTGACCGGGTGGCTGGGTCTGCGGCCCGACCCGCTGCTGCGGGCCCGGGAGCACGCGGGGACGCCGGCCACCGCGCCCGGGGCCGCGGCGGTGCGGCCGTGGGCGGTGCTGCGGGCCTCGCGCCCCGCGCTGCTCGGCGCGGTCGGCATCGTGCTCGGGCACGCGGTGATGGTCGGGCTGATGTCGATGACCCCGGTGCACATGGACCACGGCGGCGCGGCGCTGTCGGTCGTCGGGCTGGTGATCAGCCTGCACATCGCGGGGATGTACGCGCTCAGCCCGCTGTTCGGGTGGCTCGCCGACCGGCTGGGACCGGCCCGGGTGCTGGCCGGTGCCGGGGTGCTGCTGCCGCTGGCGGGGGTGGTCTGCGCCCTCGCCGCGCCGACCGCGACCGGCCTGCTGTCGGTGGGCCTGGTGCTGCTCGGTCTGGGCTGGTCGGCAGCGGTGGTGGGCGGGTCGGCGCAGCTCACGTCGTCGCTGGCGGTGGCCGACCGGCCGCGGGTGCAGGGCTCGGTGGACGTGGCGATGAACCTGGCCGGCGCCGCCGCCGGGATCGTGGCCGGGGTGCTCGTGACGGTGTCGTCCTACGCGCTGCTCGGCGCGCTGGTGGTCGTGGCGACGGTGCCGTTCCTGCTGGTGGTCGTGCGCCCGGCCCGCACGGGACGCCCGGCGGCAGGCTGAGCGGGACCCTCAGCGACGGCGCTGGTGGAGCCACCAGCGCACCAGCACGACCAGCGCGGACAGCAGCGCGAGCAGCGACACGACCTGCCACGCCAGGGGTGACCCGATGCCGGTCGTCGCGAGGACCTCGTCGGCGACGTCGACCGGGACGGTCGTGAGCAGTTCGGACATATCACCCAGGCTACCGGCTCCGGGCCGTCATCGGGCGGACACCGCACGGAGCGGGTGACCCGTCTACCCTCGCGGGCGTGCGACTGAGCCACTTCCGGGAACTGATGGAGGGCGAGTTCGGGCCGGTGCGGGCGGCGTCGCTGTCCCGCGACCACGTCTTCGCCGACCTCGGCGGCCGGACCGTCGAGCAGGCGATCGAGGCGGGTCTCGACCTGCGCCGGGTCTGGCGCGCGGTCTGCGCGGCCTACGAGGTCCCACCCGCACGGCGGTAGCGGCGCCCCGGGCGGTCGTGGTGACCGCTCGGCTCCCGTGGGTGTCCGGTCGGCGTGTCGCGGTGTCGGATCGAACGCGTGTTCGTCTACGGTTCCGCCAGGGCTCGCGGTACCGGTCCTGCGGCGCGGTGGCGGGCGAGTTGTCCACAGGCGCCGATCCGGGCCCGTAACTGTCAGGGGTACCCCATACCGTTGTGGTGTGCCTCCCCGAAAGACACCAGCAGGACCCGATCGTCGACCACCAGCGAGGAGTCAAGAGATGTCCGCTCCGGACCGCGGCAAGGCGCTCGAACTCGCCCTCGCCCAGATCGAGAAGAACCACGGCAAGGGATCGGTGATGCGCCTGGGCGACCAGGCCCGCGTCCCGATCAGTGCCATCTCCACGGGCTCCATCGCGCTCGACGTCGCGCTCGGCGTCGGGGGCATCCCGCGCGGCCGCGTCGTCGAGATCTACGGCCCGGAGTCCAGCGGTAAGACGACCGTCGCGCTGCACGCCGTCGCGAGCGCGCAGGCGGCCGGAGGCGTCGCGGCGTTCATCGACGCCGAGCACGCGCTCGACCCGGAGTACGCCAAGGCGCTGGGTGTCGACACCGACGACCTGCTGGTCTCCCAGCCGGACACCGGTGAGCAGGCGCTGGAGATCGCGGACATGCTGATCCGCTCCGGCGCGCTCGACATCATCGTCATCGACTCGGTGGCCGCGCTCGTGCCGCGCGCCGAGATCGAGGGCGAGATGGGCGACAGCCACGTCGGTCTGCAGGCCCGGCTGATGAGCCAGGCGCTGCGGAAGATCACCGGTGCGCTCAGCAACTCCGGCACCACCGCGATCTTCATCAACCAGCTGCGCGAGAAGATCGGCGTGATGTTCGGGTCCCCGGAGACCACGACCGGTGGTAAGGCGCTGAAGTTCTACGCGTCGGTCCGCATGGACATCCGCCGCATCGAGACCCTGAAGGACGGCACCGACATGGTCGGCAGCCGGACCCGGGTCAAGGTCGTGAAGAACAAGGTGGCCCCGCCGTTCAAGCAGGCGGAGTTCGACGTGCTCTACGGCGTCGGCATCTCCAAGGAGGGTTCGCTGATCGACGTGGGCGTCGAGCAGGGGATCATCCGCAAGTCCGGTGCCTGGTACACCTACGAGGGCGACCAGATGGGGCAGGGCAAGGAGAACGCCCGCAAGTTCCTCAAGGAGAACCCGGACGTCGCCGCCGAGGTCGAGAAGCGCATCAAGGAGAAGCTGGGGATCGGCGCCGTCGTCGACGCCGAGGAGACCAGCCCGGTCGAGCCCCTCCCGGCCCCGGTCGACTTCTGAGCGTGACCGGCGAGCGCGACGGGTCCGGAGGCACGTCCGGACGGGACGGTGCGGAGCCGACCAGGCCCCGCACCGTCCCGCTCGACGACCTGTTCGGGGTGACCCCGTCGGTCACCGACGAGCAGGAGTCGCCCGCGATCCGGACCGCCGACCCGACCGGCGGCGAGCCGGACGAGTCCGTCGCCGAGCCCCCGGCGGTCCCCGGCTGGGACACGAGCCCCCACCAGGTCTCGTTCGCCGCGCTGAGCGGCGCCGACGAGGCCCCCACGACGGCGACCGGCCCGCCGGCTGCCTGGTCCACGGGACCGGCGACGGACGGCGCGACGGACGGGACGGCGGCCCCCGCCCCGGTCCGCAGGCTGACCCTCGACGGCCCCGGGCTCGACCCGGCTTCCGGGGAGAGCGCCGACGGCGGCGTCGGCGGTGCGGAGCCCGGCTCACCCCGTGTGGTCTCCTTCGAGGAGCTGTCCGGACGGGGCGTTCGCCGCAGCGGACCCCGTCGCGACGGCGCGACCGCGCGTCGGCGTCCGGCCGCCGCGGCAGGCGCGACCGACCGGGCCGCCGCGCCCGAGGTCACCGGGCCGGACCCGGTCGAGGAGAGCACCACCCCCCGTGGCCGGCGCCGCGGAGAGGGCCGTGGCCGGGGGAGACGTCGGGGCGAGGACGCCACCCCCCGCGTCGAGACACCGCAGGAGCAGGAGACCCGCGCCCGCGACATCTGCCTGCGCCTGCTCACCGACCGCGCCCGCACGGTCAAGGAGCTCGGCGACGCGCTGCGTCGCAAGGAGATCCCCGACGAGGTCGCGCACCGCGTCCTCGACCGGTTCGACGAGGTCGGACTCGTCGACGACCAGGCCTTCGCCGAGCAGTGGGTCCGGTCCCGCCACCGCCACCGCGGCCTCGGCAAGCGGGCGATCGCGATGGAGCTGCACCGCAAGGGCGTCGACCGCGAGATCGCCGACGAGGCGCTCACCGGCATCGACGACGACTCCGAACGCGACCGGGCCCGCGAGCTCGTCGTACGGCGGCTGCGGAGCCTGCCCGTCGGGAGCCGCGAGGAGCGGCAGTCCAGCGCCCGCAAGCTGGTCGGCATGCTCGCGCGCAAGGGCTACGGGCCCGGGGTCGCCTACGGGGTGGTCAAGGAGGAGATCGCCGCCGCCGGTGCGGAGGCCGACGAGCTGGGCGAGGCCCCGCCCGAGGACTGACCCGCCCCGGGCCGGACCCGCCGCCCGGTCACGACCGCAGGTACCAGGCGAACCAGTCCCGCATCGTCGGCGCGAGGTAGTGGGTGGGCGGCACCTGCTCGGCCGGGAACAGCGCGAACCCCTGCGGGGTGTGCCCGGGCCGGTCGTGGAAGTAGGTCCCGCTCACCCAGGCCGGGTTGATGTCCAGCTCCATGCCGCGGACCACGCCGGCGTCGGCGAGCAGCCTGCCCAGCGTGCACACCGACAGCGCCGGTCCGGCGACGTACACCTCGGTGCCGTCGGCGGTCACGCCGAACCCGGACCGGTGGACGAACGCGTTCTGCCCGACCGTGCTGCCCCACTCCGCGGTGCCGCCGGTGGCGCACGTCGGGTTCACCGCGCCGTCGTCGACGAGCGGGAGCAGGTTCTGCCGCACGCTCGCGACGTCCGGCCCCATCCCGACCTCGGTGCCCCAGGCCCCGACGTCGGCCCGGCCGTCGGTGTGCAGGACCAGGCTGGCCTTGCCGGGCAGCAGCGGCGCGACCGTGCGGCCCTCGGCGTAGTAGCCGTTGTGACTGGGGTCGGACAGCTTGAACCCGCCGTTGAACGCCACCGCCACGCCGTCACCCGCCCTCCCGGCCAGCGACGTCGACGCGTGCCAGCGCCCGGCGGGCTCGCCGACGCCCGGGTGCAGGGTGCCCCGCACCAGCGCGGGGTCCATCCGCAGCACCCCGGCGAGGTAGGAGGTGTGGGTGTCGTCGACCCGCAGCGTCGTCACCTGCACCGCGGGCCGCCCGTGGTCGGCGACGACGGTCTGCCACACGCCCTCCCCTGGCAGCGGGGCTCCCGCCGCGACCGGGGCGAGCGGCGGCGTCGTCGCCGGGTCGGACTGCGCACCCGGCGCCCGCGGGATCCCGCCGGCCGGGGTACCGCCCTCGGACGGCGCATCCACGGCGTACTGGAGCTTCTCCAGGCCGGTGACCAGCCAGTTCAGCCCGTGGTCGCGGGCCCACTCGGCAGTCGCCCCGACCGGCCCGGTACCGGGGGGCGCGGCCGGCGTCACCGCGCCCACCCCGGCGCCCGCGCCGCCGAGCAGCACCACGAGCACCCCCAGCACGGCACCCGCCCGACGCCTGCGGCGGCGACGCCGCGACGGCTCCGGTCCCGGTGCGATCCCGACGGTGGTGTCGACCGCGCTCATCGCCGCACCGCCGGACCCGGTGTGGACCCGTCCCGCCCGCGGGTCGCCCCCACCGCCGTCGTCCCCGGGGTCGGGGCCCCCGGCGGGACCAGCGTCTCCAACACCATGCGCCGTCGTCCTCCTGCGTCGTGGCGGCACGATCCGCCGCCGCGGGTGACCCTTCCGGTCGTTGCGCAGAGCAAGCCCAGAGGACGCTGAGCGATCACTGAGAGTCCACAGTCGAGCCGCACACCGGAGATCCGGTCCTGCGTGTCGATCGAGGGTGCGTAAGCGGTGATTGCGTGCATAGGATGCCCGCCGAGCCGCAGTTCGTGATCGAAGAACGGCGCGGGGAGTCGATCCCGGGAGGGTGTTCGTGAGGATCCGAGGACGAGTGGCCGGCGCCGCGCTGGCGGTGACGGCGCTGTTCGCGCTGGCGGGCTGCGGCGGGGGAGCCGGGACCGCCGCGCAGCCGAGCGGCGAGGCGCAGGGCGGCACGCTGACGGTGTTCGCCGCGGCGTCGCTGACCGGCACGTTCGGTGACCTGGAGAAGAAGTTCGAGGCCGCCAACCCGGGCACGGACGTGGTGTTCAACTTCGCCGGGTCCTCGGCCCTGGCCCAGCAGATCAACCAGGGCGCCCCGGCCGACGTGTTCGCCTCGGCCGACCAGAACAACATGACCAAGGTGACCGACGCGGGCAACGCCCAGGGGCAGCCCGAGGTCTTCGCCACCAACACCCTGCAGATCGCGGTCGCGCCGCAGAACCCGAAGCAGATCGCGTCGCTGCAGGACCTGGGCAGGCCCGGCCTGCGGACCGTGGTCTGCGCCCCGCAGGTGCCGTGCGGCTCGGCGACGGAGAAGGTGGAGAAGGCCGCCGGCGTGGACATCACGCCCGTCTCCGAGGAGCAGGACGTCAAGTCGGTGCTGCAGAAGGTCACCACCGGCAACGCCGACGCCGGGCTCGTCTACCGGACCGACGTCACCGCGTCGAAGGGGCAGGCGCAGGGCGTCGACATCCCGCAGGCGTCGGAGGCGGTCAACCAGTACCCGATCGTCGTCCTGACGAACACGAGGAACGCCGAGCTGGCGCAGAAGTGGGTGCAGTTCGTGAACGGCGACGAGGGCCGTCAGGTCCTCGGGGCGGCCGGCTTCGGCGCCCCCTGACCCCGGGTCAGGGCGCGGGGTCCGACACCCGTCCCACGAGCCAGGGGTAGGAGTCCGACAGCGCCTGGGAGAACAGGTCGAAGTCGTGCCCGCCCCCGGGCACGATCACCAGCCGGTTCTCGACACCGGCCCGGGTCGCCACCGCCGAGAGTGTGCGCGCGGCGGCGGCCGGGTCGGTGTCGGCGTCACCCGCCTCGAACCAGCCGGCGATCCCGGGGACCCGGTTCGCGGCCAGCAGCGTCGCCGGGTCGTGTGCGGCGAACGCGGTCTGCGACCCGCCGAACAGCCCGGCGACGGTGTCCGGGACCCCGCCGTTGGAGTCCCCGACCCGCGGGCCGAGCAGTCCGGCGTAGTCACCGAACGTGGCGAACACCGTGGGGTGGCGCAGCGCCAGCATCGCCGCGCAGCTGCCGCCCTCGGACAACCCCGCCACCGCCCACGACGGCCCCGGCGGCCGCGTCCCCAGCAGCCTGCTCACCACCCGGGGCACGTCGCGGGTCAGGTAGGTCTCGACCTTCGCGGTCGGGGTGTCGACGCACTCGGAGTCCGCGGTGTAGGTCCCGTTGACGTCGGGCATCACCAGGATCGGTGCCACCCCGTGGTGCTGGGCGGCCCAGGCGTTCGCGACGTCGGCGGCGCCCCCGGAGTCCACCCAGTCCACCGGACGGCCGGGGGTCCCGTGCAGCAGCACGATCACCGGCAGCTGCGGCCGGGGCCGCTCGTACCAGGCGGGCGGCACCCACACGACCGCGGGCCGGGCCGCGAAGTGCGACGCCGTGCCCGGGATCGGGATCTGCACGACCTGACCGGTGGCCGGGACCTTCCGGCTCAGCAGCAGCTGGGCGACCCCGATCCCCTCCACCGGCCCGGTCCCGGCCACGTCGCCGACGGTCCGCAGGTAGTCCAGCCCGGCGTTCACCCCCACCAGGACGTTCGCCGCCAGCACCACCGCGACGACACCCGTCGCACCCAGCCGGGCGAGGATCCGCAGCGACCGGTGCCGGGACCGCCCGGCCCGCCGCACCCCCAGGACGACGAGCACGAGGACCGCCACACCGGCGAGGACGAATCCCGTCACGAACTGCCACGTGGTGATCGGGACCGCGTCGATCCCGGTGGTGCCGGCGTCCATGGACCGTTCTCCTCGTGTCGTGCCCGCGAGATCATCGCCTGCCGCCGTGAGACCCGGGTGAGAACCCGGTGAGGATCTGCTGAGTTCACTGTCCGGAGGGGTGACGCCGGTCCTGGCGTGGCCGTGGTCGCCGTCGTGGTCGCGGTGCGCCACGTCGTGGCGGTCCGGGCCGCGTGCCGCGTGGACCGGTCAGGTCGCCGAACAGCCGCTGAGCGGGTCGCAGGGGGAGACGGACCGCGGCCGACCGCCCGCGCCCACCGACGCCCCGGCCCCGCCCTCAGCGCGGCGCGCCGTGCCAGCGCCACCGGACCGGCGCGGGCACACCGCGCCACGACGCCCGGCCGGTGTGGTGCAGCAGCACCCCGGCCGGGTCGTCGCCCGCGTCGACGTCCGGCCACAGCCGGGCGAGCACGCCCCGGCACGGCGCCGCCGGCAGCGTCCACGCCGGGTCGGTGGCCCGGGTGATGTCGTGGGTGTGCACCAGGACCTCGGTGACGCCCATCGCGGCGAACCCGGCGGCGTCGGCGTCGCCGTAGGGGTGCCAGCCGCGCACCCCCGCGGGTGCGGTCCGGACGGCGGCGGCGAGCATCGCCCCGCCGGTCGCGACGACCTGCAGCAGACCGGCGGTGCCGATGCCGCCGGGCACCACGATCTCGAACGGCGGATAGTCGTCGGGCGGGGCGAGCGCCACCTGGGCGGCGTAGCCGAACAGGTCGTCCGCGACGTGCACCACGGTGTCGCGGCACGACCAGTCGAGCGGTCCGGCCGGGGCGGACCAGCCGTCGTCGGGCACCGTCCCCAGGGCTCCGACGATCATCGTCACCGCGTTCTCGACGTCCTCCGCGCGCATCGGTGCACCGTGCCCTGCGGGCGGGCGCCCGGGCCGGCGCATTAGGCTTCCGCGGTGGCCCACGAGGACGAACGCATCGCACTGCTGCTCGACTACGAGAATCTCGCGATCGGCGCCCGCGACGGGCTCGGGGTCGTCCCCTTCGACTTCGGCCCGGTGGCCGACGCGCTCGCCGAACGCGGGCGGGTCGTGGTCCGCCGCGCCTACGCCGACTGGTCCTCCTTCGACGAGGACCGCCGCCTGATGGCCCGCGCCCAGGTGGAGCTCATCGAGATCCCGCAGCGGATCGGCGGCTCCCGCAAGAACGCGGCCGACATCAAGCTCGCCGTCGACGCGATCGAGCTCGCCTACGAGCGGGAGTTCATCACCACCTTCGCCATCGGCACCGGCGACTCCGACTTCACACCGCTCATGCACAAGCTGCGCGAGCTGGACAAACGCGTGATCGGGATCGGGGTGCAGTCCTCGACCTCGGCGCTGCTGCCACCCTCCTGCGACGAGTTCCTGTTCTACGACCGGCTCCCCGGTGTCGAGCCGACCCAGGCGCCCGCACCGCCGCGTCGTCGCCGGGGGAGCCCGCGCCCCGCCCCGGCCCCGGCCGCGGGACCGGTCGCGACCCCCGCCCCGATCGCGATCCCGGAGCCGGAGCCGGTCGTTCCGCCGGACCCGTTCGACGTCACGTTCTCCGACGGGCGCGACGACACCGCCACCACCGGGGCCGAGGAGCGCGACGTCGCGGGCCTCGTCGTCAGCACACTCGTCGGACTGACCCGCCAGGCCGACGGTCCGGTCCTGGCGTCGCGGCTCAAGCGCGCGATCCTGCGCAAGGACCCCACGTTCGACGAGGCCGACCACGGCTTCCGCGGTTTCGGCGAGCTGCTGCGCCACCTGCAGGACCGCGGTGCGGTCACGCTGACCACCGGTGCGGCGCAGGGCGACCCCGAGGTGGCGCTGCCCGACGACCCGGACGCCGACCACGACGCGTTCGCGCTGCTGGTCGACGTGGTGCGCGGGATCGCCGCGGCCGGGGACCCGCCGCAGCTGTCCGGGCTGAAGAACCAGCTCCGCAAGCGGGTGCCGGACTTCTCCGAGAAGCGCTACGGCTTCGGCAGCTTCCTGTCCTTCGCGAAGGCGGCCCGCGCCCGGGACCTCATCGCGATGGAGTGGAGCGACGACACCGGCGACTACGTGCTGCGTCCGACGTCCTGACCGCAGAACGACCGCGCCCCCGCCGACGGGGTCGGCGGGGGCGCGGTCGCGGTACGACGGGGACTCAGCGGCCTGCGGCCTTGCGGGTCCCGCGCTGGAACAGCTTGCCCGCGCGCGAGGTGACCGCGCCGGTCACCCCGAACGCGGTGGCGACCGCCCCGGCGGCGACGCGGCTGGTGAACCGGATCGGGTTCAGCGGCTTGTAGACGCGCAGGGCGAAGTCGTCCAGCTGCGAGGCGGCACGCTCGCCGTTCTCGTAGAGCCGGCGGGCCAGGCGGGCCCCGGTGTCGTCGAGGTCGTCCTCGACGCGGGCGCTCACGCGCGCGGCCCGGTCCGCGGTGCGCACCGCGGAATCGGCACCCTGCTCGGCGACGGCCTTGACGGTGGCGGCGGACCGCTCCGCGGACGCCGACACCTCGCCGGCGACCTGCTTGCCGGTGCGCTGGGCGTTCCCGGCCAGCTGCTCGCCGGTGGCCTTCGCGGCCTCGGCGGCGGCCTTGCCGGCCTTCTTCGGGTCCTTGCCCTGGTCGTTCACCTTGCGGGCCTCGGCGGCGACCTTGTCGGCGCCCTTCTTGACGGTCTCGCCGGCCTTCGCCGCGCTGTCACCGGTCTCGCCGGCGACCTTCTTGGCGGTGGTCCTGGTGTCGGCACCGATCTTGTCGGCGGCCTTGCCGGTGGTCTCGGCGGCCTTCGACGCGGTGTCGCCGGCCCCGGTGGCGGTGGCGCTCGCGACGGCCTTCGTGGCGGTGCCGCCGTCGGCGTCGGAGTCGATGGAGCGGCGTTCGCGCACCGACCCGTCGGTGCCGTACACGACGAGGTTGCCGCCGCCGTCGTTGGCGATGATCTCCACCGCCCGGGTGATGGCCTCGGCCTGGGTGCTCGTACGGGCACTCGGGCGCTGGGCGTCTTCCTTCTCGACGGTCCAGCCGTCGTCGACCGGCTTGACGTGGCGGTCGGCCATGGCGGGTTCCTCCCCCTTGCGGGACTGACTCGGGCGAACCGGGGTATCCGGATCGGTCTTCTCTCCCTGGAGATGCCCGATGATCGCTCTGCGTAAACGCAGGTCAGCGAGGCGTGGCGAGCGTCTCGTTCCGTCGCGCGACCGCGATCACGGCGGCCAGGGCGCCCAGCACCAGCGGCGTGACGACCAGGGCCCCGCCGTGCAGCACGAATGCCTGGGTGAGCGCCGCACCGATCATCAGCAGGACGAGCCCGGTGGCGGCCGGGGCGGCGAGGCGCCGGGTGCACAGGCCGATCCCGCCGGCAAGCTCGAGGAACCCGACGACATAGCGCAGCCACTGTCCGAGGCCGATCCCGTCGAAGATCGCGACGGCGAACGGGTCGCCCCAGAACTTCGGCAGCGCCGAGGCCAGGACGAAGAACAGGCCGAGCAGGATCTGCAGCACCCACAGTGCACGGTGTGCGGCGACCGGCATATGCCGGGTGGGGGAGGGGGCGGTCATGGTGGCCTCCGCGGGCACGGCCCCGGCGGTTCCGGGACACTCACCGCCTACGACCGGCGGGCCCCGCAGAACTCATCGCCTCGCGCGGCGACCGGGGCGGAATACACCACCGGGCATCGGGCCCGCGGCGCGTGGCCGCGGTACCCGATGACCCGATGGTGCCCGGCATCGACAGGGGCTCCCGGTTCTGCAGATGCCGGTCACGGGGTTCAACGCCCGACCCGCCGTCGGGTTGTGGGTGCAGTGGCCCGTGTCTCGCCCGCCACCGTGAGCGGCGCCGCCCCCGCGACGGGCGGGAGCGGATCGCGGTGTGCATCCGATGGGGAGCATTCCGTCACGATCGCCGGTAGGAGACCGGCGACGGACGGAGAGATCCGGGCCATACTCGTCGCATGCGCGGTGAGCGGTGGCGGGTCGAGGTCGGTACGGAGAACGCGACGTGGCTGGCGACGCAGTGCCGCACCGCCATGCTGGCCCGGGAGTACCGGCCGGTCGACGTGGGTGACGGCGTCGTGGAGTTCGACCGCCTCGCCCTCGGCGCGATCCGCGAGCTCGGCGAGGAGGAGGACGGCTACATCTCCGACGACGCCGAGGGCGTGCGGATCTGGATCGGCGACGACGCGTACGAGCTGGAACGCGTGGACTGACCCCGACACACGAGAGGGGCCCGGCCTGTGCGGCCGGGCCCCTCGTGCGTGTGTACGACGTCAGGCGATCTGGCGGTCGCCCGGGTCGATCGGGCGGGGCAGCACCGAGCGGCCGGTGAGCCACTCGTCCACACCGGCGGCCGCGGAGCGGCCTTCGGCGATGGCCCACACGATCAGCGACTGGCCGCGGCCGATGTCACCGGCGACGAACACACCGTCGACCGAGGACATGTAGCGGTCGTCGCGGGCGACGTTGCCGCGCTCATCGAGGTCGACCTCGAGGTCGTTCAGCAGGGCGCCCTTCTCCGGGCCGACGAAGCCCATCGCGAGGAGCACCAGCTGGGCCGGGAGCTCCTTCTCGGTGCCCTCGACCGGCTCGAAGCCCTTCTCGCCGCGCGTGACCTCGACGATCCGGATGCCGGCGAGCTTGCCGTCGGCGTCCTTCACGAACTCGGTCGTGTTGACCGAGAACAGGCGTTCGCCGCCCTCCTCGTGGGCCGAGGAGACGCGGTAGACCATCGGGTATGTCGGCCAGGGCATGCCCTCGGTGCGGTGCTCCGGCGGGGTCGGCATGATCTCCAGCTGGGTCACCGACCTCGCGCCCTGACGGTGCGAGGTGCCCAGGCAGTCGGCGCCGGTGTCACCGCCGCCGATGATCACGACGTCCTTGCCCTCGGCGGAGATGGGCGGCGCGTCCATGTCGCCCTGCTGCACGTGGTTGGCCCACGGCAGGAACTCCATCGCCTGGTAGACGCCCTCGGCGTCGCGGCCGTCGGCGGGCAGGTCGCGCCACGCCGTCGCGCCACCGGCGAGGACGACCGCGTCGAAGTCGGCCCGCAGCTGCTCGACGGTGATGTCGGTGCCGACGTCGACCGAGGCCCGGAAGTGGGTGCCCTCGGCGACCATCTGCTCCAGGCGCCGGTCCAGGCGCGCCTTCTCCATCTTGAACTCGGGGATGCCGTAGCGCAGCAGCCCACCGATGCGGTCGGCCCGCTCGAACACGACGACGTCGTGCCCGACCCGGGTCAGCTGCTGGGCGGCGGCCAGCCCGGCCGGACCCGACCCGACGACGGCGACCTTCTTGCCGGTCTTCACCTCGGGCACCTGCGGGCCGACCCAGCCCTCGTCCCAGGCCTTGTCGATGATCTCGATCTCGACCTGCTTGATCGTGACCGCGTCGTCGTTGATGGCCAGCACGCACGCCGCCTCGCACGGGGCGGGGCACAGCGTCCCGGTGAACTCCGGGAAGTTGTTCGTGGCGTGCAGCCGCTCGATCGCCTCCCGCCAGTCGTGGCGGTAGACCAGGTCGTTCCACTCGGGGATGAGGTTCCCGAGCGGACAGCCCTGGTGGCAGAACGGGATGCCGCAGTTCATGCAGCGCCCGGCCTGGGACTCCAGGGTCGTGGTCGGGAAGTCCTCGTAGACCTCGCGCCAGTCCATCAGCCGCAGGTCCACCGGCCGCCGGGTGGGCGTCTGCCGAGGAGTGGTCATGAAGCCCTTGGGGTCACCCATGAGCAGCCTCCATGATCGCCTGGTTGACATCGCGGCCCTCGCGCTCGGCGTTCTCCGTCGCGAGCAGCACGCGCTTGTAGTCCTTGGGCATGACCTTGCCGAACCGCTCGACCGCGTTGTCCCAGTCGGTGAGCAGCGCGTGCGCCACCGCGGAGCCGGTCTCGGCGTGGTGCCGCTCGACGAGGTCGTGCACGATCGAGCGGTCCTCGTCCGACAGCGGGTCGAGGTCGACCATCTCCGGGTTGACCCGGTTCTTGTCGATGTCGAGCAGGTAGGCGACGCCACCGGACATGCCGGCCGCGAAGTTGCGCCCGGTCCGCCCGAGGACGACGACCCGGCCACCGGTCATGTACTCGCAACCGTGGTCACCGACGCCCTCGACGACGGCCACCGCGCCCGAGTTCCGGACGCAGAACCGCTCGCCGACGACACCGCGGATGAACATCTCGCCCGAGGTCGCGCCGTAGCCGATCACGTTGCCGGCGATGACGTTCTCCTCGGCGGCGAACGGCGACGACGGGTCCGGCCGCAGGGTCAGCCGGCCACCGGACAGGCCCTTGCCGAAGTAGTCGTTGGTGTCGCCGACCAGCCGCAGCGTGATGCCCTTGGGCACGAACGCACCGAAGCTCTGCCCGGCCGCGCCGGTGAACGTGATGTCGATCGTGTCGTCGGGCAGGCCCTTGCCACCGTGCGCCCGGGTCAGCTCGGACCCGAGCATGGTCCCGACCGTGCGGTTGACGTTGCGCACCGGCAGGTCCAGGCGGACCCGGTCGCCGTTGCGCAGCGCGCCCTCGGCCAGCTGGATCATGGTGTTGTCCAGCGCCTTGTCCAGGCCGTGGTCCTGCTCGCGGGTCCGCTTGCGCGGCGCGTCGTCCGGCACGTCGGCGATCCGGAAGATCGGCGAGAGGTCCAGGTGCTTGGACTTCCAGTGCTGGGCGGCGGAGTCGACATCGAGCACGTCGGCCCGGCCGATCGCCTCGTCGAGCGAGCGGAAGCCCAGCTCGGCGAGGATCTCGCGGACCTCCTGCGCCACGAACCTCATGAAGTTCACGACGTACTCGGCCTTGCCGTTGAACTTCTTGCGGAGCTCCGGGTTCTGCGTCGCGACGCCCACCGGACAGGTGTCCAGGTGGCAGACGCGCATCATGATGCAGCCCGAGACCACCAGCGGGGCGGTGGCGAAGCCGTACTCCTCGGCGCCGAGCAGCGCCGCGATGACGACGTCACGACCGGTCTTGAGCTGGCCGTCGGCCTGGACCGTGATCCGGTCGCGCAGCCCGTTGGCCATCAGCGTCTGCTGGGTCTCGGCCAGGCCGAGCTCCCAGGGACCACCCGCGTGCTTGATCGAGGACAGCGGCGAGGCGCCGGTGCCGCCGTCGTGGCCCGAGATGAGCACGACATCGGAGTGCGCCTTGGACACACCGGCCGCCACGGTCCCGACGCCGACCTGGGACACCAGCTTCACGTGGATGCGGGCCCGCGGGTTGGCGTTCTTCAGGTCGTGGATGAGCTGCTTGATGTCCTCGATCGAATAGATGTCGTGGTGCGGCGGCGGCGAGATGAGGCCGACCCCCGGCGTCGAGTACCGGGTGGTCGCGATCCACGGGTAGACCTTGCCGCCGGGCAGCTGACCACCCTCGCCCGGCTTGGCACCCTGGGCGATCTTGATCTGGATGTCGTCGGCGTTGACCAGGTACTCGCTGGTGACGCCGAACCGGCCGGACGCCGCCTGCTTGACCGCGCTGCGGCGCGAGTCCCCGTTCGGGTCCGGGGTGAAGCGGTCCGGGTCCTCGCCGCCCTCACCGGTGTTCGAGCGGCCACCGATGCGGTTCATCGCGATCGCCAGGGTCTCGTGCATCTCCTGGGAGATGGAGCCGTAGGAGATCGCGCCGGTCGCGAACCGGGTCATGATCGACTCGACGGACTCGACCTCGTCGATCGAGACCGGCTCGCGCAGGCCGTCCTTGAACAGGAACAGGCCGCGCAGCGTCATCAGCCGCTTCGCCTGCTCGTCGACGGCCTTCGTGTACTCCTTGAAGACCTCGTACTTCCCGGCCCGCGTGGAGTGCTGCAGCTTGAAGACGGTCTGCGGGTTGAACAGGTGCAGCTCGCCCTCGCGGCGCCACTGGTACTCGCCGCCGACCGGCAGCGCCCGGTGCGAGGCACGGACGTCGTCGGCGGGGTAGGCGCGGCGGTGGTGGGCCAGGACCTCCTCGGCGAGGACGTCGAAGCCGACGCCGCCGATCCGCGACGCGGTGCCCCGAAAGGCCGCGTCGATGACCTCGGAGCCCAGCCCGACGGCCTCGAAGATCTGCGCGCCGGTGTAGGACGCGACCGTCGAGACACCCATCTTCGACATGGTCTTGCGGACGCCCTTGCCGAGCGCCTTGACCAGGTTCTTCGCCGCGGTCCGGCCGTCGACGCCCGGGACGTCACCGCGCTCGGCGAGGTCCTCCACCGTGGCCATCGCCAGGTACGGGTTCACCGCGGAGGCGCCGTAGCCGAGCAGCAGCGCGATGTGGTGCACCTCGCGGGCGTCCGCGGACTCCACGACCAGCCCGACGCGGGTGCGCGAGCGCTCCCGGACGAGGTGGTGATGCACGGTGCCGGTGAGCAGCAGCGACGGGATCGGCGCGTGCTCGGCGTCCACCCCGCGCTGGGACAGCACGATCAGGCGGGCCCCGTTCTCGATCGCGCGGGACACCTCCTGCTTGATCTCGGCCAGCCGCGAGAGCATGCCCTTGCCGCCGTCGCGGGCGGTGAACGTGCCGCGGACGACGTGCGAGGCGAAGCCGGGGAACTCCCCGTCGTCGTTGATGTGGACGATCTTCGCCAGGTCGTCGTTGGTCAGCACCGGGAACGGCACGACGATCGTCCGGCAGTGCGCCGGCGTCGCGTCGAGCAGGTTCTGCTCCGGCCCGAGCTGGCTGAACAGCGAGGTGACGAGCTCCTCGCGGATCGCGTCCAGCGGCGGGTTGGTGACCTGGGCGAACAACTGGATGAAGTAGTCGTAGAGCTGGCGCGGGCGCTCCGCGATCGCGGCGATCGGCGCGTCGTTGCCCATCGAGCCGATCGGCTCGGCCCCGGTGACCGCCATCGGGCGGAGCAGGACGTTGAGCTCCTCCTCGGTGTAGCCGAGGGCCTGCTGACGCAGGTTGAGCGTCTCGTGGGTCGGGGTCTCGCGGGTACGCGCGGGCAGGTCGTCGAGCCGGATCAGTCCGGCGTGCAGCCAGTCGGCGTACGGCTGCTCGGCGGCCAGCGCGCCCTTGACCTCGTCGTCGTCGACGATCTTGCCGCGCTCGGTGTCGATGAGGAACATGCGGCCCGGCTCGAGGCGGCCCTTGCGGACGACCTTGTCGGGCGCGACGTCCAGCACGCCGACCTCGGAGGCGAGCACGACCAGGCCGTCCTCGGTGACCCAGTAGCGGGCCGGGCGCAGACCGTTGCGGTCCAGCACCGCGCCGATCCGGGTGCCGTCGGTGAACGCCACCAGGGCCGGTCCGTCCCACGGCTCCATCAGCGTGGAGTGGTACTCGTAGAACGCCCGCCGGGCGGGGTCCATCTCGGTGTTGTGCTCCCAGGCCTCCGGGATCATCATCAGCACCGCGTGCGGCAGGCTGCGCCCGGACAGGTGCAGCAGCTCCAGGACCTCGTCGAAGGTGGCCGAGTCCGACGCGTCCGGGGTGACGATCGGGGTCAGCCGCGACAGGTCGCCGGGCAGGTTCGCGGACTCCAGCAGCGACTCGCGGGCCGCCATCCAGTTCCGGTTGCCGCGCAGCGTGTTGATCTCACCGTTGTGCGCCACGTAGCGGAACGGGTGCGCCAGCGGCCACGCCGGGAACGTGTTCGTGGAGAAGCGCGAGTGCACGATCGCGAGCGCCGAGGTGACGCGCTCGTCGTTCAGGTCCGGGTAGAACGCCGCGACCTGGGGCTCGGCGAGCATGCCCTTGTAGATGACGGTGCGCGGCGAGAGCGACGGGAAGTAGGTCTCGGTGTCGTGCTCCACCCGCTTGCGGAAGCAGAACGCCCGACGCTCCAGGTCGATGCCGGCCGGGGCGGTCCCGGGGGAGTCCCCGGCCAGCTCCACGCCGCCGACGAACAGCTGGCGGAACCCGGGCATCGCGTCCCGGGCGATCGAGCCCAGGTCCGCGGCGTCGGGGTCGGTGGGCAGCTCGCGCCACCCCAGGACGGTGAGGTCCTCCTCGGCGGCGAGTTCGCCGATCCGCTCGATCGCCGCGGCGGCCTCGGCCTCGTCACGCGGCAGCATCGCGATGCCGGTGGCGTAGGCGCCCTCCGCGGGCAGGTCGAAGTCGGTGACCTCGCGGTAGAACGCGTCCGGGACCTGGATCAGGATCCCGGCACCGTCACCGGTGTTGTACTCGGCGCCACGCGCACCGCGGTGCTCCAGTCGCAGCAGGGCCTCGATGGCCTTCTGCACGATGGCATGGCTGCGCTTGCCGGTGACGTCGGCCAACATGGCCACACCGCAGGCGTCGTGCTCGTGATCGGCGGCGTACAGCCCACCGGGCGAGGGGCGACGCGTCTGGTCACTGATCGCGGCCAACTGCTCCTCCTGTCGTCTCGGTGCACCTGGAGTCACCCGCATCGGACGACCCGGACCGGGCAGCTCGCTGCGGTCCGAAGAAAGATCTCAGGATACAGCGCGCAGCCCGAGTGGGACGTGCGACGAGGGCCGTTCAGGTGCACCGTGCCGCCGGGTGGGTGACCGGCGGACGGAATCTTCCTCCGGGCACGCCGAGCGGCCGGGCGCTGACTTCCAGTACCCGGCCATTCCTGCGGCACGGTTCGACCGCACACCCCGGCGAGTGCGGTCTGGCGAGTGCACAGAGTCGCACGTCGCCACCGGGGTGCGCTACTGAGAGCGGCCCACCGGTCCCGTGATGTGGATCGCTGACCATGCGAGCAGGTCAACGTTGCCGTCCCGTGTCCGGACGGTGAGCGAGGCGTGACCATCCGTCGGGACCGGCCTTCTACTGCATGGGAT
Source organism: Pseudonocardia sp. ICBG1034 (assembly GCF_020131375.1). Taxonomy (NCBI): domain Bacteria; kingdom Bacillati; phylum Actinomycetota; class Actinomycetes; order Pseudonocardiales; family Pseudonocardiaceae; genus Pseudonocardia; species Pseudonocardia sp. ICBG1034. Next base: position 29,161 of record NZ_JAHLEK010000021.1, on the reverse strand, counting down.
CGCCGGGGGCGTCCGGACCGTTACGCAACGCGTCTCCGGGTCGGGCAGACTGCTCCCCCGTGAACGTGCCCCCGATCCGCGTCGCCACACCCGGGCGGCTGCCTGGTTCACCCGGGCGGGTGACCGACGGCCGGGTGGCGGAGGTCCTCGCCGACGTCGCGACCATCGGTCCCTGGTTCGCGGTGGCGACCCCCGCCGCCTCCGGGACCGTCCGGTGGGACGACCTCCACGCCGCGCCGGTCCCCGGCGGCCCGGACCCGCTCGGCCGGCGGATCGACGAGGTCACCACCGCGCTCGGCGGGGACCGGCGGATCGGTGCCTCGGTGGCGGTGATGGGGCTCGCGGCGCGGATCGTGTCGATGCCCTTCGCGGCCGTGGCCCTGCACGGTGTGCTCCCGTCGCTCGGGGAGCTGCGCCGCGACCCCGGCGCCGACGACCCGTGGGCGCCGAGCCTGCCCGCCGGGTCCACCGGCGTCGCCACCCCGGACGTGGCCGACGACCCGGCCGGCGCCGCGGACCTGCTCGCCCGCGAGCTCGCCGCCACCCACCTCGATCCGCTGTACGCCGCCGTCGCGGCCCGGGCCGTGGTGTCGCCGCGGGTGCTGCGCGGCAACGTCGTGTCCTCGATCGGCGGGGCGGCACGGGTCATGGAGACCGTGCGACGCCCGGACCGGCGCCGCTGTCTGGCCCTGCTCGACGCGCTCGCCGACCACCCGGTGCTGCGCGGGCCGCTGCCGTCGGGTGCCACCGGCCGGCTGCTCCGCCTCGACGACACCGACCCGGACACCGAGTGGGCGTTCCGGCGCCGCTCCTGCTGCCTCTACGTCCGCGCCCCCGGCGGCGGGACCTGCGGCGACTGCGTGCTCGCCGGCCGGGCCTGACCCGCTCTCCGCGCGCGGAGAGAAGGGGCCGCGGCTCAGGCCGGCAGCGCGATGTCGGCGACGGTCACCCGCACCCGGGCGTCGAGGCCGCACACCGTCGCGACCTCCTCGGTCACCTCCCGGCGCACCCGCTCGGCCAGCTCGGCGCAGTTCGTGCCGAACCGCACCCCGACCGTCACCCGGATCTCGGCCTCGTGCCCGTGCACCGACGCGACCAGGCCCTGCACCCGCAGCTCCTCGGGGACCGGATCGCGGGGCAGCCAGTCCGCGGCCAGCCCCAGCAGGGTCTGCGTGACGTCGCCCATCAGCGCCGCCACCCCCGGCACCCGCCGGACCCGCCGCGCCGCCACCCGTGCGACGGCCAGGTCGGAGACGGTGACCGTCGTGCGCCCGCTCATGCCGGTTCCTCCCACAGGTCCTCGACCAGGATGTCGACCCCGGCGATCGGCACGCCGAGCGTGCGGTCCCCTGCCGAGATCATCATCTGCCGGACGCGCGCGGTGACCGAGGCGAGGTCGACCCCGAACCGGGCCGCGACGGTCACCCGCACCCACACCGCGGCCGGGCCGTCCCCGGAACCGTCCGGGGTGCGCAGCTGCTCGATCCGGCACCGGCGGGCCCGCAGCCCGTCCATCGTGTCCACGACGTGCCGCAGCGCCGCCTCCGCGGTCGGCCTGCCCAGCCAGGCGTCCGGCCCTAGGGCGAGCAGCTCGTGCGGGCGCAGGTCCGCGACGACCGCGCCCATCACCTGCTCCAGCACCGACGGCGGCGGCCGCAGCGGCTCGGCCGCCATCCGCGCCACCAGCCCGCCGAGCCGGTCGTGGTCCGCGTGCGCGCGCACGCAGTGCGGACAGGTCAGCTCGTGCTCGTCGAGCACACCCGCCTCCGCGTGGTCCCAGACGTCGGCGGCGTCCCGGCCGCAGGCCAGTGGCTCGACGCGCTCCGCCCCGCTCCTCTCTACCGCCATGCCCGCATCCTCTCCGCCAGTGCCCCGCGTGCCCGGTGGATCCGGCCGCGGACGGCGGTCTCACCCGCCCCGGTGATCTGCGAGATCTCGCTGTAGCCCAGCCCCTCCAGCTCCCGCAGCACCCAGGCCGTGCGCTGGTCCTCCGGCAGCGACGCGACGGCCCGCGACAGGGCCGCCATCTCCGCGTCGACCTCGGCCGCCCGCTCCGGGGTGGGGGAGCGGTCGTCGGCCGGGGCGCCCGGCCCGTCGTCGGTCGGGAGCGGGTCGGTCCGTCGCCGCCGCCGGACCAGCGCGGTGCAGCGGTGGGTGACGATGCGGTACATCCACGTGGAGAAGGCCGCCTCGCCGCGGAAGCTGTCGATCCGCCGCCAGGCGTCGATGAGCGCCTCCTGCAGGGCGTCCTCGGCGTCGGTGGCGTCGCCGAGCACCCGGACCGCGACCCGGAACAGGGCGTTCTGGTGGCGGCGGGCCAGCTCCTCGAAGGCGCCGACGTCGCCGTCCTGGGCCCGGACGACCAGCGTGGTCTCGTCCAGCGCGGCCCTCGACGGCACCCGCACCGGCCGTGCCGACGGCACGCCGGGGCCCGGTGGACCGGCGGCCGGTGGGCCGCTGACCTGTGCGTTCGCCATGGACGCCCCGTCGGGGTGTGGGAAGTGGAGGGTGGGGGTAGTCCACCCCGTCAGCGACGGTAGCGACCGGCTCGCACCCCCGCCCGCCGGACACGCGATCAGGAAGCAGGTGAGCCCCATGGGTCTCGGAGACAAGATCAGCAACAAGGCCGAGGAGCTGGGTGGCAAGGCCAAGGAGGCCACCGGCAAGGCCACCGACGACAAGGACCTGCAGGCCGAGGGCAAGGCGGACCAGGCCACCGGCAACCTGAAGCAGGCCGGCGAGAAGCTCAAGGACACCTTCAAGAGCTGACCCGCGCACGACGACGGCGGCGGCACCCCACGGCGGGGTGCCGCCGCCGTCGTGTGTGGCTAGGGTCCGACCCGTGACCGACCCCGCCGCAGGACCCGGCCCGCAGGCCGTCGCGGACGCCGTGCTCGCCCACCCGTCGGTGCTGCGTCTCGACGGCGGCCCGTTCGGCTCGATCGCGTCGTACCTGCCCGGGCACCGGGTCCAGGGTGTGCGGCTGGCCGACCCGGTGGAGATCGCCGTCGTCCTCCGGCTGGGCAGGCCGTTCGCCGTGGTCGCCGACGAGGTCGCCGACCGGGTCCGTGCCGTCCTCGGTGACGACACCCTGGCCGTCGACGTGACCGTCGCCGACGTCGGTGCGGGCGGGGCCGTCGCACCCTGACCCGCGCCCGGGCCGTCGCACGGTGACCGGGCTCGCCTAGACTCGCGCGAGCCCCGCCGTCACCGGGCGCGTCCCACGTACCCGGCGGCCGGTGGCACGGGACGCCCGGCGCAGAGCCGGGATCGTCCGGCGCCGGCGGGCGGGGCCACCGACCGGGGGCCGCGCGAGCCGCGGCCCGTTGCAGCACTCGTACCGCCCAAGGAGTTCCACCGTGAAGAGCACCGTCGAGCACCTCAGCCCGACGCGCGTCCGGATCAACGTCGAGGTGCCGTTCGACGAGCTCAAGCCCGACTTCGACCGCGCGTACAAGAAGATCGCCCAGCAGGTCCGCATCCCCGGCTTCCGCCCGGGCAAGGCGCCGGCCCGCATCCTGGAGGCCCGGATCGGCCGTGGCCCCGTCCTGGACGAGGTCGTGAACGCCGCGATCCCGGTGAAGTACCAGGAGGCCGTGGTGACGTCCGAGGACGTCAAGCCGATCGGCCGGCCCGACATCGAGGTCACCGAGATCGCCGACGGCGAGCGCATCGCGTTCACCGCCGAGGTCGACATCCGCCCCGAGATCACCCTCCCCGACCTGGACGGCCTGACCGTCGAGGTCGACGAGACCGAGGTGACCGAGGACGAGGTCATCGAGCAGCTCGACCAGCTGCGCGCCCGGTTCGGCACCCTGGCCGGTGTCGAGCGTCCCGCGCAGACCGGTGACTACGTCCAGATCGACCTCTCCGCCGCCGTCGACGGCACGGAGATCGAGGAGGCCACCACCACCGGCTTCTCCTACGAGGTCGGCCAGGGCGGTCTCATCGACGGCATCGACGAGGCCCTCGAGGGCATGTCGGCCGGCGAGGAGAAGACCTTCACCTCGAAGCTGGTCGCCGGTGAGCACGCCGACTCCGACGCGGAGATCACCGTCAAGGTGACCACCGTGAAGGAGCGTCACCTCCCCGACGCCGACGACGAGTTCGCCCAGCTGGCCTCGGAGTTCGACACGCTCGACGAGCTGACCGAGAACCTGCGTGAGCGTCTGGGCCGGTCCAAGCGGATGGAGCAGGCCGCGCAGGCCCGTGACCGCCTCCTGGACAAGCTCGTCGAGGACACCGAGGTGCCGCTGCCGGAGTCGGTCGTCGCCGCCGAGGTCGAGACCCGCACCCACGACGCGGTGCACGCCTTCGACCACGACGAGGACAAGTTCGGCGAGTTCCTCTCCTCGCAGGACAAGACCCGCGAGCAGTTCGACACCGAGACGCGCGAGGAGGCCGAGAAGGCCGTCCGCTACCGCCTCGTCCTCGACACCCTGGCCGACCGCGAGGAGATCTCGGTCGGGGACCAGGAGCTCACCGAGCGGATCGTCTACCAGGCGCAGCAGTACGGCATGGCCCCGGAGCAGTTCGTCCAGCAGATCCAGCAGGCCGGCCAGCTCGGCGTGATCTACCAGGACGTCCGCCGGTCCAAGGCGCTGATCACCGCGGTGCGCGCCGCCACCGTCACCCTGCCGGGTGGCGAGGCCGTCGACCTGTCCGACCTGCTCGGGCCGGACGAGGACGAGACCACCGTCGAGGAGATCCCCGCGACCGACGTGGACGGTGCCGACGACACCGCCGACGACGCCGCGGACACCACCGCCGACGTGGCCTCCGACAAGGCCGACGCGAAGGCCTGATCGGCGGTCGTCGCGCGGTCCCGCACGACTCGTCGTGCGCTGTCGGCGAACATCGGGCGTCGTTCCCTACGCGGGGCATCCGCTCCGCGTAGGGTCGGCTCCGAACCGGTCCCCAACCGGACCGTGAACGGGTTCGCAAGACCCGACACCGGAGAACCGAGAGCGATCCAGAGGAAGACTCCGGGACCCTCTCCCGCGGCGTCCGCGCCACGGGGGCGGGCCCGACTTCGGAAAGCAGGGTGAAGTGAGCCAGCAGGACACCGGCCCGTCCGCGGGCCGCGGCACCGGGCCGCAGATGCGGTCCGGCATCAGCGCGATGTCGCTGTCCGACTCCGTGTACGACCGCCTGCTCCAGCAGCGCATCATCGTGCTCGGTCAGCAGGTGGACGCGGAGATCTCGAACCGCATCGCGGCGCAGATGCTGCTGCTCGCGGCCGAGGACCCGGACAAGGACATCGAGCTCTACATCAACTCGCCCGGTGGCTCGGTCACCGACGGCATGGCCATCTTCGACACGATGAACCTGATCCCGTGCGACGTGGCGACCACGGCGATGGGCATGGCCGCGTCGATGGGGCAGTTCCTGCTGTCGGCGGGCACCCCGGGCAAGCGCTCGGCGCTGCCGCACGCACGGATCATGATGCACCAGCCGTCCGCGGGCGTCGGTGGCACCGAAGCCGACATCACCATCCAGGCCGAGCAGTTCCGCCGCACCAAGCGGGAGATGGCGGAGCTGATCGCCCAGCACACCGGTCAGTCGGTGGAGACCATCGAGCGGGACTCCGACCGTGACCGCTGGTTCTCCGCGCCGGAGGCCAAGGACTACGGCTTCGTCGACCACGTCGTGACGCACGCCGGGCGGATCGGCGAGCAGAACGGGAGCGACAAGTGAGCACCTTCGACCCTCGCCACCCGGAGTCGATGACCGACCTGCGCGGCCCCGGCGGCTGGGCGCCGGACCCGGCCCGCTCCCGGTACGTGCTCCCGTCCTACGTGGAGCGCACCAGCTACGGGGTCAAGGAGTCGAACCCGTACAACAAGCTCTTCGAGGAGCGCATCATCTTCCTCGGTGAGCAGATCAACGACACCTCGGCGAACGACACCATGGCGCAGCTGCTGGTGCTCGAGTCGCTCGACCCGGACCGCGAGATCTCGCTGTACATCAACTCGCCGGGCGGGTCGTTCACGTCCCTGATGGCGATCTACGACACCATGCAGTTCATCCGTCCCGACATCCAGACCGTCTGCCTCGGGCAGGCGGCGTCGGCCGCGGCGGTGCTGCTGTGCGCGGGCACCCCGGGCCGCCGCATGGCGGTCGAGAACGCCCGCATCCTGATCCACCAGCCGGCCACGCAGGGCGTGTACGGCCAGGTGTCGGACCTCGAGATCCAGGCGGCGGAGATCTCCCGCATCCGCAAGCGGATGGAGGAGGTCATCGCGCGGCACTCGAACCGTTCCGCGGACCAGGTGCGCGAGGACATCGACCGGGACAAGATCCTGACGGCCGAGGAGGCCAAGGAGTACGGCCTGGTCGACGAGATCGTGCAGAGCCGCAAGCTGTCCGGTACCGCCGGCGGCAAGTGACACCCGGGTCACCGGCGGCCGGTTCCGGCCGCCGGTGACCGCCCGGCGACCCGCCGGGGAACCGGACACCGCTTCCGGTCCCCGTGCGGGCCGCGGGCAGGTACCGTCAACCCGCACGGGGCGACGGGCGCGACGCGAGAACGCCGGACCAGGACTGGGGATCGACACCTATGGCACGCATCGGCGACGGCGGGGACCTGCTCAAGTGCTCGTTCTGCGGGAAGAGCCAGAAGCAGGTCAAGAAGCTCATCGCCGGCCCCGGCGTCTACATCTGCGACGAGTGCATCGATCTCTGCAACGAGATCATCGAGGAGGAGCTGGCCGAGGCCGGTGAGGTCAAGCTCGACGAGCTGCCCAAGCCCACCGAGATCCACGAGTTCCTCGACCAGTACGTCGTCGGTCAGGCCACCACCAAGCGCACGCTGTCGGTGGCGGTCTACAACCACTACAAGCGCATCCAGGCGGGCGAGCGCAGCCGTGCCGCGGGCGGCGACGCCTCCGACGGCATCGAGATCGCCAAGTCGAACATCCTGATGCTCGGCCCCACCGGGTGCGGCAAGACCTACCTGGCGCAGACGCTGGCCAAGATGCTCAACGTCCCGTTCGCCATCGCCGACGCGACCGCCCTCACCGAGGCCGGCTACGTGGGCGAGGACGTCGAGAACATCCTGCTCAAGCTCATCCAGGCCGCCGACTACGACGTGAAGCGCGCCGAGACCGGCATCATCTACATCGACGAGGTCGACAAGATCGCGCGGAAGTCGGAGAACCCGTCGATCACCCGCGACGTGTCCGGCGAGGGTGTGCAGCAGGCGCTGCTGAAGATCCTCGAGGGCACCACCGCGAGCGTCCCGCCGCAGGGCGGCCGCAAGCACCCGCACCAGGAGTTCATCCAGATCGACACGACGAACGTCCTGTTCATCGTGGCCGGCGCCTTCGCCGGGCTGGAGCGGATCATCGGCGAGCGGGTCGGCCAGTCCGGTATCGGATTCGGCGCCGACATCCGCTCGAAGAAGGACCTGGACTCCGCGGAGCGCTTCGCCGAGACCCTGCCCGAGGACCTGATCAAGTTCGGCCTGATCCCCGAGTTCATCGGCCGGCTGCCGATCGTCGCCTCGGTGACCTCGCTCGACAAGGACGCCCTGGTCAAGATCCTGACCGAGCCGCGGAACGCCCTGGTGAAGCAGTACCGCAAGCTGTTCGAGATGGACGGCGTGGAGCTGGAGTTCGCCGAGGACGCCCTCGACGCCGTCGCCGACCAGGCGATCCTGCGCGGCACCGGCGCCCGTGGCCTGCGGGCGATCATGGAGGAGGTGCTCCTCCCGGTCATGTACGACATCCCCAGCCGCGACGACGTGGCGAAGGTCGTGGTGACGGCACAGACGGTGAAGGACAACGTCAACCCGACGATCGTCCCGCGCCAGCCGCAGCGCCGGGAGCGGCGCGACCGCTCGGCCTGAGCCCGTCGCGAGATCCGACCCGACGCCGGTCCCACCTGCAGGTGGGACCGGCGTTGTCGTTTCGAGACCCGCTCGGGTTGCTGCACCCTTCCGCACTACTTAGCGTTGCTCCGTCAACTACGACGGAGGGCGACATGTCCGGATTTCTCACGCGGGAGCGCATCGTCGCTCCACCCGGATGGAGCCGTTGGCTCGTCCCACCGGCCGCGCTGTCCATCCACCTGGCGATCGGCCAGGTCTACGCCTGGAGCGTCTTCAAGACCCCGCTGGCGAACGCGCTCGACCTGTCGGGCGTCGCCACGGCGCTGCCCTTCACGCTCGGCATCATCATGCTGGGCCTGTCCTCGGCGCTGTTCGGCACGAAGGTCGACAGCAACGGCCCGCGCTGGGCGATGGTCGTCGCGTCGAGCTGTTTCGTCGCCGGGTTCCTGATCTCGGGTCTCGGCCTCTACGCCGAGCAGTACTGGCTGGTCGTGCTGGGCTACGGCTTCGTCGGCGGCATCGGCCTGGGCATCGGCTACATCTCGCCGGTCTCCACACTGATCAAGTGGTTCCCGGACCGACCGGGCCTGTCCACCGGCCTGGCGATCATGGGTTTCGGAGGCGGCGCGCTCATCGCGACCCCCCTCACGAACTCGCTGCTGTCGGCGTTCGGCGGGTCCGGTGACGGGGCCACCTCGGCCGGCATCGGGTCCACGTTCCTCACGATGGGCCTGATCTACCTCGTCTTCATGTCGGTCGGCTGGATCCTCATCCGGGTGCCCGCCGAGGGCTGGACCCCGCCGGGCTGGGACCCGTCGACGGCCAAGAAGAGCGGGATGATCTCGACCGGCAACGTCTCGGCGAACAACGCGATCCGCACGCCCCAGTTCTGGCTGCTGTGGGTCGTGCTGTGCTTCAACGTCACCGCGGGCATCGGCATCCTGGAACGGGCCTCACCGATCTTCCAGGACTTCTTCGCGGAGAACGGGGCCACGGCCACCCTCGCCGCGGCGGCGGGCGGGTTCGTCGCGATCCTGTCGCTGGCGAACTCGGCCGGGCGCATCGCCTGGTCGTCGCTGTCGGACGTGCTGGGTCGCAAGAACATGTACCGCATCTACCTGGGCGTCGGCGCGCTGCTGTACCTGCTGATCACGCTGATCCCGAACCAGTCACGGGCGCTGTTCATCGTCGCCGCGGTGCTGATCCTGTCGTTCTACGGCGCCGGGTTCGCCACCGTCCCGGCGTACCTGCGAGACCTGTTCGGCACCTACCAGGTCGGCGCGATCCACGGACGCCTGCTGACGGCGTGGTCCACCGCGGGCGTCCTCGGTCCGCTGATCGTCAACGCGATCGCCGACGCGCGGATCGACGCCGGTGTCGAGGGACCGGCCCGCTACACGACCGCGTTCATCATCATGATCGTGTTGCTGGTCATCGCGTTCGTCTGCAACGAGCTGATCCGCCCGGTCGACGGGAAGTTCCACGAGCCCACCGCTGCGGCGGCCGCGCCGGGCTCGACACAGCAGAAGGAGACCGCGTGAGCAGCGTTGCCGAGACCGGCGGGTCGTCGACCTGGGGGCCGGTGCAGTGGATCGGGGCCGTCCTGGCCTGGGTGTGGGTCGGCGTCCCGTTCGCGTACGGGCTGTACGAGCTCGTCCTGAAGATCCCCGCCCTGTTCGGCTGAGTCTTCGCCCGCCGTTCACCCGTACGGTCCGGTTCGTGGTCACTCGTCCGGGTTAGAACGGCGGACGTGGCTCTCTCCCGACGCTCCCTGTTCCGCACCGCGGCCGCCGGCGGTCTCGCCGGCGCCGCGGCACTGGCCCTGCCCGGCACCGCACTCGCCGCGCCCGCACTCGTCCGCTCGGGGCGGCCCGTCCTCACCCACGGGGTGCAGGCCGGGGACGTCCGGCCGGGGTCGGGACTGGTGTGGACACGCGCCGACCGGCCGTCGCGGATGGTCGTGGAGGTCGCGGAATCGCCGGACTTCCGGCGGGCGCTGCGGGTCCCCGGCCCGGTGCTGACCCCGGACACCGACCTCACCGGGACGCTGCGGGTCCCGGCGGCGCGGGGGCGGGTGCACTACCGCGTCGTCGCCGAGCCGCTCGACGGCGGTCCCGCGAGCGCACCGCTGACCGGCTCCTTCCGGGCGGCCCCCGGGCGCGGCGAGCCGGTGCGCATCCAGTGGTCCGGCGACGTCGTCGGGCAGGGTTGGGGCATCGACCGCGCCACCGGCGGCATGCGGATCTTCTCCGCGATGGCCGACCGCGACCCCGACCTGTTCCTGCACTCCGGCGACACCGTCTACGCCGACGGCCCGCTCACCGAGACCGTCACGCTCCCCGACGGCCGGGTGTGGCGCAACGAGATGACGCCCGAGAAGGCGAAGGTCGCCGAGACCCTGACCGAGTTCCGCGGCCAGTTCGCCTACAACCTGCGCGACGACAACCTGCGCCGGTTCGCCGCCTCGGTCGGGCAGATCGTGCAGTGGGACGACCACGAGGTCACCAACAACTGGTACCCGGGGGAGATCCTCACCGGTGAGGTGGGGGAGCGCTACACCGAGAAGCGGGTGGACGTGCTCGCGGCCCGCGGGTTCCGCGCGTTCCACGAGTGGCAGCCGGTCGACCCACGCACCGCCGTCGACGGACGGGTGTACCGGCGGGTGCCGTTCGGCCCGCACGTCGAGGTGTTCGTGCTGGACATGCGCACCTACCGCAGCCCGAACTCCGCCAACACCGGCCGCGGCGAGCGGATCCTGGGGGAGGCCCAGGCCCGCTGGCTCGTCGACGCGCTCGCGTCGTCGCGGGCGACCTGGAAGATCGTCGCCTCGGACATGCCGATCGGCGTGCTGGTGCCCGACGGCGACACCGCCTGGGAGGCCGTGGCCAACGGGGTGCCGGGGCCGCCGAGCGGGCGCGAGTCCGAGATCGCCGGGGTGCTCGCCGGGATTCGCCGACGGAGGGTCCGCAACGTCGTCTGGGTGACCGCCGACGTGCACTACACCGCCGCCCACCACTACGCCCCGGAGCGCGCCGCGTTCACCGACTTCGACCCGTTCTGGGAGTTCGTGTCCGGCCCGCTGCACGCCGGTGCCTTCGGTCCGAACGAGCTCGACCCGACGTTCGGTCCGCGCGCGGAGTTCGTGCGCGGCCCGTCCCGGCAGGGCGCGAGCCCGCTGGAGGGCTTCCAGCACTTCGGCGAGCTCGACGTCGCCCCCGACGGGACGACCCTGGAGGTCCACCTGCGCGACCAGGCCGGCGCCTCCCTCTGGACCACCACCCTGCGCCGGACCTGACGACCGCGTCCGCGGCCCCCGCGCCCGGAGCCCCCGTGGCGGTCACCGGTGGCCCGCCGCACCCCTGCGGGGGTCGTCGCACCCTCCGCGGCGGGTGCGACGACCCCGGCCGGGGTGCGACAACTCCTCCGGCCGCGCCCACACCCTCCGGCGGGCACCCACACCTGTCGCGACGGGCGGGGGAGCCCACCAGGGGTGCGGATCCAGGGGACGGCCGGGTGTCCACGCCCGGGTCAGCGCCGGGGTGCGGTGTCCGGCTCCGCGGGGAGCCGGACGGCGGCGGCCGGCCCGGGGACGGGGGTGGTGGTCACGGCCACGGCGGCCTCCGCGGCGGGGGTGACGTGCCCGGTGGGCGCGGTCGCGTAGGCGGCGGACAGGCGACGGTAGGGGCGGCTCGCCAGGGCGGCGAGGGTCAGCACCACGCCCAGGGCGCCGCAGACCACGAACACCAGGGCGATCGCGCGGGCGGTGCCGGTGCCGAACCAGGAGCCGATCGCGGCCGCACCGGCGCCGCCGTCGCTCATGTAGGGAACCACCACCAGCTCGGTGAACGGGGCCAGCAGGAACGCGGTCAGCGGCGACGCGGCCTGCTCCACGCTCTGCGCGAACCCGAAGACCCGGCCCTGCCGCCCGTAGGGCACGACCCGCTGCAGCACGGTCTGCTCGGCGGCCTCGGCGAACGGCATGAGCAGCATGAACACCGCCATGCCGAGCGTGAGCAGCAGGATCGAGGCCTGCAGCGGGAACAGCATCGTCGAGGCCCAGAGCACGGCGTTGACCAGCAGCAACGACCGGACCGGGCGGCTGCCCAGCCCGATCCGGGCGACGAGGAGCCCGCCGACGATCACCCCGGCGGACAGCACGCCCCACAGCAGCCCCCAGGCCGCCACCGACATCATCGACAGGCCGTAGGGGTCCATCAGCGCCATGAACGCCCCGCCGAGCAGGTTGTTCACACAGGAGAACACGATCAGTGCGGGCAGCCCCGGCACCCCCGCGACGAGCCGGACGGTGCCGCGCAGGTCGAGGCCGCCCCGCTCGTCGACGGTCACGGGAACGGCCGGGCCGGCCGGTGCGGGCACGGCCGGGATCCGGACCCGTGACAGGTGCACCAGCGACACGACCAGAACGACGAGGGCGGCGACGAGCACCGACCGCATCCCGTCCACCGCGACGAGCAGCCCGGACGCGACCGAGGTGACCAGGAAGCTCACCCCGGTCGCGGTCCCGACCAGCCCGTTCGCCCGGTCCCGGACCGCGGCCGGGACGAGCAGGGTGACCAGCGTCGGCAGCGCGATCGTGCGCAGGTTCCCGGCGATGACACCCAGCATCAGCGCGACGACCAGCGTCCACAGCAACGGGCCCGTGGGGTCGCGGAACGCCCCGTCGGGGGCGAGCAGCAGCAGGGCCAGACACAGCGCGTAGACCACGGCGGACACCGCCGCCGACACCTGCATGACCGCGCGCTTGCCGAACCGGTCCACGACCCCGCCGAACGGGATCCCGGTCAGCGCCGTCGCCACCAGGAAGATCCCGGCGATGATGCCGGTCGCCGCGACCGACCCCGTCTCCAGGAACACCCAGAACGTCACGGCGAACCACACCGTGAAGTTCACGACCGACACCACCAGGGTGCTCACCAGAAGGTGCGCGAAGACCCGTTGCGTGCCGTGCCGGAGGTCGAGCTGCGTCATGGTCCACCGTCCTCTCGGGATGATGGACCGACGCCGACGGCCGAACTCATCGCCCGCCGCGACGGTGGACGATGAACCGGACTTCAGGTCAACCGATCACGCCGTCATGTCGAGGTGGGCGACCACCTTCGTCGGGCGGATCCGGACGACGAGCTCGCCGGGCACGCCGTTGCGCCGGCCGAACTCCTCGGCCCGGTCGGCGCCCATGTAGCGGCCTCCGAGCGCGGTCGCGGTGCGCAGGAGCTCGTCGGGGTCCGTGCTGATCTCGGCGACGCCCTGCACCTGCACGAAGGCGTACGGCGGTGCGGGCAGGTCGGCGGTGAGCACGACCCGCGGATCGCGGACGATCGCGCGTCCCTTCGCGGTGTCCGCCCCGGTGTCGAAGACGATCGTGTCGTCCTCGACGAGGAACCAGACCGGCGCGACGAGCGGGCGCCCGTCCTTCGCCGTCCAGCCGAGCATTCCGGTACGGGTGCCGTGGTTGAGGAACTCGACGACCTCGGGTGTGAGAACGGGCATGTCGCCGAGCCTAGGCCGGGAACCCGCCCGACCACCCGTGCGACACCGGGTCGGACCCGCCCGGACCGGCCGTGACCACACGAGCTCACCGCCGGGGCCGTGCCGGCAGGCAGCCGTAGCCGCCGCGTAGCGGTCCCGCAGACCCACCCGGGGGTGCCGCGCCGCCCGCCGTCGGGGGAGGGTGTCCGGCATGGACGAGCTCACACCCGGCACCCTGCTCGGCCGCCAGGTCGACGGCGTCACGTGCGGACCCTCGGTGCTGGTGGTGACCGCGGTGCTGGCCGGCTCGGGGTGGCCCGGTGTGGTGGCGGACCGGTTCGCCGCCGCCCAGCGGACCGCGCACCGCCAGGCCAACCGGCTCTGGCCGCGCGCCCTGGGGACGACGCCGTGGGGGATGCGGGCGTGGCTGCGCCGGCACGCACCCGCCGCGGGACCGTTCCGGATCCGCCCGGCGACCCGCGACGCGCTCGCCGCGGTGCCCGCCGCCGTCGGCCCGGTTCCGCTCCTGGTCGGGTCCCGGTGGCTGCCGCGGCACTGGGTACTGGTCCTGGGCGCCGACGACGACGGCCGGTGGCGCGTCTACGAGCCCGGCTGCGGCCGGGTGCGGGCGTTCGACCCGGCGTTGCTCCGGCGGGGCGACCCGGCGGCCGTCGGCGGGCTGCTGGGGTGGCCGCGGCCGTGGTGCCTGCTGCTGCCCGTGGGCCGGGCGTGAACGGGCGGTGGTCCGGGCACGACGGACGCGGGTGAGGGTGGGGACCTGGCTCACCCGGATCCCCGCCCGCTGCTCGCCGCGCTCGGCCGGCGCGACTCCTCCGCGCGACCGCCGCCGTCACCGCGGCCGGTGGGCCGGCCGGCTGCGGCACGTCCGCCGCCCCCGGGTCCGTCGCTGCGGCGGTGCCGGACGGTCCGCCGCAGCCCGGTGCGGGCGACATCCCCGGCGACCCGCACCTGGCGAGGGGCGACGGCCTGCGCCCACCTCTCCGCGGCGGGGGACTTCGCGGTCTCCCGGGTGGTGGACCGGACCGTCGGGATGCACGGGGTCATCCCCGAGGCGCACTTCCGGTCCTGAGCGCGCGGGTCCGGGGGCCGGGAATCGTGTCGGTGTCGACTCGTAGACTTGACATGTGACCGAGACCCTGCCAGCGCGTACCGCCGACCTGCCCGCCAAGTGGACCCCGGGCGAGGTAGAGGGCGACATGTACCGCCGCTGGGTCGACGCCGGGTACTTCCGGGCCGACCCGTCGTCGGACGCCGACCCGTTCTGCATCGTCATCCCGCCGCCGAACGTCACCGGCAGCCTGCACCTGGGCCACGCGATGGACCACACGCTCATCGACGTGCTGACCCGGCGCGCCCGCATGCAGGGGCGCGACGCGCTGTGGCTGCCCGGCATGGACCACGCCGGGATCGCGACCCAGTCGGTCGTCGAGCGGCGGATGGCCGCCGCGGGCGAGCCCGACCGGCACGCGATCGGCCGCGCAGCGTTCGTGGAGAAGGTCTGGGAGTGGAAGGCCGAGTCCGGCGGCTCGATCCTCGGGCAGATGGAGCGCCTGGGCGACGGCGTCGACTGGTCCCGCGAGCGCTTCACCCTCGACGAGGGACTGTCCCGCGCCGTCGCCACCGTCTTCAAGAAGATGTTCGACGACGGACTGATCTACCGGGCCGAGCGCCTGGTCAACTGGTCCCCGGCGCTGCGCTCGGCGATCTCCGACATCGAGGTCGACCACATCGAGACCGAGGGCGAGCTGGTCTCGATGTGCTACGGCGACGGGGACGCCTCGCTCGTCGTCGCGACCACCCGGGTCGAGACGATGCTGGGCGACACCGCGGTCGCCGTCCACCCCGACGACGAGCGCTACGCGCACCTGGTCGGCACCGAGATCGAGATGCCGATCACCGGCCGGCGGATCCCGGTCGTCGCCGACGACTACGTCGACCCCGAGTTCGGCTCGGGCGCCGTCAAGATCACCCCGGCGCACGACCCGAACGACTTCGAGCTGGGCCGCCGCCACGACCTGCCGATGCCGACGATCATGGACGAGGCCGGCACCATCGCCGGGACCGGCACCCGCTTCGACGGCATGGACCGCTTCGAGGCGCGCGTCGCGATCCGCGAGGAGCTGCGCGCGCAGGGCCGTATCGTCGCCGAGAAGCGTCCCTACCTGCACTCGGTCGGGCACGACTCGCGCACCGGCGTCCCGATCGAGCCGCGGCTGAGCCTGCAGTGGTTCGTCAAGGTCGAGCCGCTCGCCCGGTCCGCGGGCGACGCCGTCCGCTCCGGCGAGACCGTCCTGCACCCGAAGGAGCAGGCCAAGCGGTACTTCGACTGGGTCGACAACATGCACGACTGGACCATCAGCCGTCAGCTGTGGTGGGGGCACCGCATCCCGGTCTGGTACGGCCCGGACGGCGAGGTCGTCTGTGTCGGACCGGACGAGCAGCCGCCGTCGGGCGAGGGCTGGAGCCAGGACCCCGACGTCCTCGACACCTGGTTCTCCTCCGGGCTGTGGCCGTTCTCCACGCTCGGCTGGCCGGACGAGACCCCGGACCTGGAGCGCTACTACCCGAACTCGGTCCTGGTCACCGGCTACGACATCCTGTTCTTCTGGGTCGTCCGGATGATGATGTTCGGGACCTACGTGATGGGGAAGGCCCCGTTCCGCGACGTCTACCTGCACGGGCTCATCCGCGACGAGCACGGCAAGAAGATGTCGAAGTCCAAGGGCAACGTCATCGACCCGCTGGCGCTGATCGACTCCTACGGCGCGGACGCACTGCGGTTCACCATCGCCCGCGGCTCCAACCCCGGCACCGACATGTCGCTGTCGGAGGAGTGGGTCGCCGGGTCCCGGAACTTCACCACGAAGCTCTGGAACATCACCCGGTTCGCCCTGGCCAAGGGCGCGGACGCGAGCCTGCCGCTGCCCGCGGACGCCGACCGGACCGACGCCGACCGCTGGATCCTGGGCCGGCTCGCGGAGGTCCGCGCGCAGACCGACGAGCTGCTCGACGGCTACCAGTTCGCCAAGGCGACCGAGGGGCTCTACCACTTCGCGTGGGACGAGCTGGCCGACTGGTACGTCGAGCTCTGCAAGACCCAGCTCGACGACCCGGCCACCGAGCCGGGCACCCGGGCCGTCCTCGGGCACGTCCTCGACGCGCTGCTGCGGATGCTGCACCCGATCGCGCCGTTCGTCACCGAGGCGCTGTGGACCGCGCTGACCGGCGGCGAGACCGTCGTGACCGCGGCCTGGCCGACGGCCGAGGGCACCGGTGCGCCGGTCGACGCGGCCGCCACGGCCCGGGTCACCGACGCGCAGAAGGTCATCACCGAGGTCCGCCGGTTCCGCACCGAGCAGGGGCTGCCCGACCGCAAGGCCGTCGCCGCCCGCCTCACCGGCCTCGACGCCGCCGGGCTGGCCGCGCACGAGCGCGCGCTGCGCTTCCTCAACCGGCTCGACCCGGCCGGTGACGACTTCGCCGCCACCGCGAGCTTCGAGGTCGCCACCTCCGGCGGTCCGGTCACCGTCGAGCTGGACACCTCGGGGGCGATCGACGTCGCCGCCGAGCGGGCCCGGCTCGGCAAGGACCTCGCCGCCGCCGAGAAGGAGCGCGACCAGGCGGACAAGAAGCTGACCAACCCCAAGTTCACCGAGAAGGCACCGGCCGAGGTCGTCGACGGGATCCGTGCCCGGCACGCGACCGCCGTCGCCGACATCGACCGCATCACCGCGCGGCTCGCCGCGCTCCCGGAGGCCTGATCCCGCCGTGGCGAAGGAGTACGACGAGTTCGACGACTTCACCGAGGCCGACTCGCCGACCTACGGCGGCGACCGGTGGGCCGAGGGCGGGTTCGGCGACTCGCCCGACGGTGAGCCGGCCGGCGGCGACGCCGAACAGCAGCAGGACGACGAGCCCGGTGGCGAGGACCGCTCCGAGGACCCCGAGGCGTCCGCCGCGGCACCGGAGGACACCCAGGAGGCCCTGATCGCGGCCGTCCTGGACGAGATCCGCGGCGGGGGAGACCCCGACGTCGTCCCGGCCCAGTCCACGGTGACCGGCTACGCCGAGTTCCTCGCCGTCGACGCGGCGCTGGACCGGCGCTGGCCGGAGTCGGTGATGGAGCCGTCGCTGGAGCGCATGCAGGCGCTGTGCGACGCGCTGGGCGACCCGCAGCGCGGCTACCCGGTCGTGCACCTGACCGGCACCAACGGCAAGACCTCCACCTCCCGGATGATCGACGCGCTGCTCACCGAGATCGGGCTGCGGACCGGGCGCTACACCAGCCCGCACCTGCAGCGCGCCACCGAGCGGATCAACCTGGACAACCGCCCGGTCACCCCCGAGCGCTACGTCGCGGCCTACCGCGAGGTCGAGCCGCTGGTCGAGCTCGTCGACGCCGCGCGCGGCGACGCGCCCGCGCTGAGCAAGTTCGAGGTGCTCACCGCGATGGCCTTCGCGGCGTTCTCCGACGCCCCGGTCGAGGCCGCGGTCGTCGAGGTCGGGCTCGGCGGGCGCTGGGACGCCACGAACGTCGCCGACGGGAACGTGGCGGTGGTCCTGCCGGTCGGGCTCGACCACGCCGAGTACCTCGGTGACGACATCACCGACATCGCCCGCGAGAAGGCCGGGATCATCAAGGAGGGCTCGGTCGCCGTCCTCGCGGCCCAGGACAAGCGGGTCGCCGAGGTCCTCCTGGAGCGCTGCGCCGAGGTCGGCGCACAGGTCGCCCGGGAGGGCGCCGAGTTCGGCGTCGTGGAGCGGGAGCTCGCCGTCGGCGGGCAGCGCCTGGAGCTGCAGGGCCTGTCCGGCCGCTACGACGAGATCTTCCTGCCGCTGCACGGCGAGCACCAGGCGTCGAACGCGGCGGTCGCACTGGCCGCGGCCGAGGCACTCGTCGGCGCCGGCACCGCGCAGCCCCTCGACCCCGACGCGGTCCGTGCCGCGTTCGCCTCGGTCCGCTCACCCGGGCGGCTCGAGCCCGTCCAGGGCGGGCCGGACCGGCCGACCGTGCTGCTCGACGCCGCGCACAACCCGGCCGGCGCCACCGCGCTCGCGGGCGCGCTGGGCTCGGAGTTCCGCTTCACCCGGCTCGTCGGCGTGATCGGGGTGCTGCAGGGCAAGGACGCCCGCGGCATCCTGGAGGGGCTGCAGCCGGCGCTGCACGAGGTCGTCGTCACCACCAACTCCTCGCCCCGCGCGATGGACCCCGACGAGCTCGGCGCGCTCGCCGCCGAGGTGTTCGGCTCCGAGCGGGTCAGTGTCGAGCCGTCGCTGGCCGAGGCCGTCGAGCAGGCCCGTGAGATCGCCGAGGAGGCGGGCGGGTCCGGGGTCGGCGTCGTCGTCACCGGGTCGGTCGTCACCGTCGGCGAGGCGCGGGCGCTGTTCGGAAAGGAACCGGAGTGAGCGACGTGCCGGGTGTGCCGGAGGGTGTGCGGCCGCCGCCCACCGACCCCATGAAGGGTGCCCGCGGCGTGTTCGCCGCGACGCTGATCCTGGAGGCGATCGTCGTCCTCCTGGCGCTGCTGGTGCTCCCGCGCTTCGGCACCGGGTCGACCGCGCTCGGCTTCGGGGTGGTGGCGGGCATCGCCGTCGCCATGATCCTGGCGTCCGGGGTGCAGCGGCGGCCGTGGGGGCTCACCGCGGCGCTGGTGCTGCAGGGGGCGCTGCTCGTCGCGGCGCTGGTGTTCCTGTCCTCGCTGGTCGTGGTCGCGGTGGTGTTCATCCTCGTGTGGGCGGTCCTGGTCTGGATGCGGCGCGAGGTGGCCCGCCGGATGGCGGCGGGGACACTGCCGTCGCAGCAGCAGGACTGACACACGGCGGTCCGGGCGCACTCGTGACGGTGGGTGCCGGACCCCCGGTGGGTCGTCGCTACCCTGTCGCGCGTGACTGAACGCACTCTCGTCCTGGTCAAGCCCGACGGCGTCGCGCGCAAGCTCGTCGGTGAGGTCGTCTCGCGCATCGAGCGCAAGGGCCTCGGCCTGGTGGCCCTCGACCTGCGCACGGTGGACCGTGAGCTGGCCGCCCAGCACTACGCCGAGCACGACGGCAAGCCCTTCTTCGAGGAGCTGCTGTCGTTCATCACCTCCGGCCCGGTCCTGGCCGCGGTCGTCGAGGGCCCCCGCGCCATCGCCGCCTGGCGGCAGATCGCCGGCGGCACCGACCCGGTGGAGAAGGCCACCCCCGGCAGCATCCGTGGCGACCTCGCCCTGGAGACCGGTTCCAACCTGGTGCACGGCTCGGACTCCCCGGAGTCGGCCGACCGGGAGATCAAGCTCTGGTTCCCGAACCTGTGACCCCAGGCGTCCCGGCCGTCCGCCGGGTCGTCGACCCCCGCCCCGGCGCCGCCGCCGCGCTCGGCGACCTCTGGATCGCCGTGACCGAGGCCGGCGGCGCCGTGGACTTCGTGCCCGGCGCCGACCCGGACGAGGTCCGCGCGCTGGCGGTCGAGACCGTCGACGCCGCCCGGTCCGGCGCGTCCCGGATGTTCGTGCTGGGGGAGGACACCGCCCCGCTGGGCACGGTCTTCCTGGTCCCGGGCACCGGCATCGCCGCGCACCGCGCCGACGTGCAGCGCCTCATGGTGCACCCGGACCTGCAGGGACGTGGTCTCGGCACGGTCCTGCTCGACGCCGCCGTCGCCCACGCCCGGGAGACGGGCCTGGCGATGCTGACCCTCGGCGCCCGCGGCGGCACCCCGCTGCCCGCGTTCTACGCCGCCCGCGGCTTCGTCGAGTACGGCAGGCTGCCCGGCGGGGTGCTGCTCTCCCCGGAGGACGCGCGCGACGTCCACCTGTTCTTCCTGCCGCTCAGCTGACCCCCGGCCCGCGGGAAGATCGATTCCCCCCGACGGCCGGATGGCAGAGGGCGTCCCCGCGGTCCACCATGTGGGCCATGACCGTGCTCACCCCGCGCCCGACGACCGCGGACCTGGTCCGTGGAGTCGTCGTGGCGGTCCTGGCGATCCTGCAGGTGCTCGTGTCGGCGTTCGGGGGGTCGGGGATCGGCGCCGTCGCGCGCGACTACGACACCCCGCTGCTGGCCGCGGGCTGGGCGTTCTCGATCTGGGGGCTGATCTACCTGGGCGTGCTGGTCTACGCCGGCTACGCCCTGCTGCCCGGCCAGCGCGGCCGCGAGGTGCACCGCCGCGTCGGCTGGTGGGTCGCGGCGACCGCGGTGCTCAACCCGCTGTGGATCGCGGCCTTCTCGAACCGCTGGGTGGTCACCGCCGAGGTGCTGCTGGTCCTGCTCGTCGTCGCGCTCGGTGTCGTCTACGGACGGCTGTCCCGCGGCGTCGCCGACGGCTGGGCGGAACGGCTGGCGATGCGGCTGCCGCTGGCCATCTACCTCGGCTGGTCCTCGGCCGCGCTGGTGCTGGGTCTGATGGCGGCCGGCGTCGCGGTCGGGCTGCCGTCCGACGGGGTGCTCCCGCAGGTCGCGGCCATTCTGCTGCTCGTGATCCTCACCGCGGTCGTGCTGTCGGTCGTCGGCTCCACCGCCGGGTTCGCGGGCTTCGCCGGAGCGCTGTGCTGGGCGCTGCTCGGCATCGTGGCGGGCGACCGGCCGATCGCCGTCACCCTCGTCGCGACGGTCGCGGCCGGTGTGATCGCGGTGCAGGCGGTGCGCCGGATCACGCGGTCGGTCCAGCCCGCCCGGCTGGCCCTGGGCTGAGCCGGCGGCTGAGAGGAAACCCGCACCGGGACGTCGGTCCCGCTTGCTACGGTCGCACCGGCAGGAGCAGCGGTACCAGGGAGGCCCGGCATGATCACCGGAAGCATCGTCGCGATCGTGACCCCGATGCACGACAGCGGCGAGGTCGACCACACGGCCCTCGGCGAGCTCGTCGAGCGGCAGGTCGACGCGGGCACCGCGGCGATCGTCTCGGTCGGCACGACCGGCGAGTCGTCCACGCTGTCGGTGCTCGAGCACACCGAGGTCATGCGGCGCACCATCGAGGTCGCGAACGGCCGGGTCCCGGTCATCGCCGGCACCGGGGCGAACTCCACCGACGAGGCGATCCACCTGACCCGCGCCGCGCGGGCGGCCGGTGCCGACGGCGCGCTGCTCGTGACGCCGTACTACAACAAGCCCCCGCAGGAGGGCCTCTACCAGCACTTCAAGCGGATCGCCGAGACCGTCGACATCCCGCAGTACCTCTACAACGTCCCGGGCCGCACGGCCTGCGACATGCTGCCGTCGACGGTGGCCCGGCTGGCGGAGATCCCGAACATCGTCGGTCTCAAGGAGGCCAAGGGCGACCTGGACCGGGTCCGCGAGCTCGTCGCGCTGGGCCTGGACGACTTCGCGCTGTACTCCGGTGACGACGGCACCGCCCGCGCGTCGATGCTCGCCGGCTTCCACGGCGACATCTCGGTGACCGCGAACGTCGCCCCCGAGACGATGGCCCGGATGTGCAAGGCCGCCGTCGCCGGTGACGCCGAGACCGCCTCCGCGCTCGACGCCGACCTCGCGGGCCTGCACGCGGCGCTGTTCTCCGAGCCGAACCCGATCCCGGTGAAGTGGGCGCTGGCCGAGCTGGGGCTCATGCCCGGCGGGATCCGGCTGCCGCTGGTGCCGCTGGACGAGTGGCACCACGAGGATGTCCGCGCCGCGCTGCGGGCCGCGGGCCTGCTGTCCTGAGTCCTACGCTCCCCGGGGCGCTGCTCGTCGCCAACCGCGCCGAGATCGCGGTCCGGATCATGGAGACGGCGTCGGCGCTGGGCGTGCGCACGGTCGCCGTGCACGCGGCCGACGACGCCGCCTGCGCGCACGTCGCCCGCGCCGACGCCGCCGTCGCGCTGCCCGGCACCGGCGCCGCCGCCTACCTCGACGTCGACGCGCTGGTGCGGGCCGCCGTCGACGGCGGGGCCGGCGCGCTGCACCCCGGCTACGGGTTCGTTTCCGAGAACCCGGCGCTGGCCCGGGCCTGCGCGGACGCCGGGGTGGTGTTCGTCGGGCCGTCGCCGCGGACGCTGGAGCTGTTCGGGGACAAGGCCGCCGCCCGCGACCACGCGGGCGCGCTCGGCGTACCGGTGCTGGAGGCCGTCGAACCCGCCGACGGCGCCGCGCTGCTGTCCCGCCTCGGCCCCGGCGGCGCCGTCATGGTCAAGGCCCGCTCCGGCGGCGGCGGGCGCGGGATGCGCCCGGTCACCGACCCGGCCGACCTCGACGACGCCGTCCGCCGCTGCTCGTCCGAGGCGCTCGCCGCGTTCGGCGACGGTGCGGTGCAGGTCGAACGCCTCCTGCCGGCCGCCCGGCACGTCGAGGTGCAGGTCCTCGGTGACGGCACCGGCGCCGTCGTGCTGGGGGACCGGGACTGTTCCGCGCAGCGCCGCCGGCAGAAGCTCGTCGAGATCGCGCCCGCCCCCGCCGTGCCCGCCCCGGTGCGCGCGCGGCTGCACGAGGCCGCGCTGCGCCTGTGCGACGGTTACCGCGGCCTCGCCACCGTCGAGTTCCTGCTCGCCGGGCAGGACATCGCGTTCCTGGAGGTCAACCCGCGGATCCAGGTCGAGCACACCGTCACCGAGGAGACCACCGGCCTCGACCTCGTCGAGCTGGGGCTGCGGGTCGCCTACGGCGCCCGGCTCGCCGACCTCGGCCTCGTCACCCCGCCCGCGCCGCGCGGGGCCGCGGTGCAGGCCCGGGTGACGACCGAGACCGTCGGACAGGACGGGACCCTCGTCCCGGCCGCCGGGACCCTGACCCGCTTCCAGCCGCCCGCCGGGCGCGGGGTCCGCGTCGACACCCACGGCTACGCCGGGTACCGGGTCGGGCCGCGCTACGACCCGCTGCTGGCCAAGGTCGTCGCCCGCGGGGCGACGCCGGACGCCGCGGCCGCCGCCACCCGGCGTGCCCTCGCCGGGTTCGACGTGGCGGGCGTCGCGGTCACCCTGGGGCTGCTGCAGGCCGTCCTCGCCCGCCCCGAGCTGGTCGACGGGACCCTGGACACCACCTTCGTCGACCGGCACCTGGCCGAGCTGGCCGCGGCGCCCCGCGAGACCGTGCTGCCCGCGCCCGGTGCGCCGGCGCCCGGTGCGCCTGCGGCCGGTGACGCCGCCGGGAACGGATCGGCGCCGGGCCCGGCGGTCGAGGTCCCCGCGGACCGGACCGCCGTGCGCGCGTCCCGGCCCGGCGTCGTCGTGGCGCTGCCCACCCCGGCCGGGCAGGTCGTCGCCGCGGGCGGCGAGGTCGTCGTCCTCGAGTCGATGAAGATGGAGCACCCGGTCACCGCGGAGCGGCCGGCCCGGGTGGAGACGGTCGTCGTCGCCGTCGGGGACGCGGTCGAGGCGGGGGAGCTGCTCGCCGTCCTCGCCGACGCCGACGCCGCGGACGCCCCCGGCCGTACCGAGGACCTCGACCCCGACCGGATCCGGCCCGACCTGGCCGAGGTCCGCGACCGCCGCCACGGCGGGCTCGACGCCGGCCGGCCCGCCGCCATCGCACGCCGGCGGTCCGCGGGGCGGCGCACCGCCCGGGAGAACGTCGCCGACCTGCTCGACCCCGACAGCCTCGTCGAGTACGGCGCGCTGACCCTGGCGGCGCAGCGGGCCCGTCGCAGCACCGCCGAGCTCGTCGCCCGCACCCCCGCCGACGGGATCGTCACCGGCACCGGGACCGTCGGCGGACGCCCGGTCGCCGTGCTGGCCTACGACTACACCGTGCTCGCCGGCACCCAGGGCGTGCTCAACCACCGCAAGACCGACCGGCTCCTCGAGCTCGCCGAGCGCGACCGGCTGCCGGTCGTCGTGTTCGCCGAGGGCGGCGGCGGAAGGCCGGGGGACACCGACACCTCCGCCGTCACCCAGCTCGACGTGCCGACCTTCCGGCTGTTCGCCCGCCTGCGCGACCGGGTCCCGACCGTCGCGGTCGTCGCCGGCTACTGCTTCGCCGGCAACGCGGCCCTGGCCGGGGCCTGCGAGCTGATCGTCGCGACCGAGGGCAGCAGCCTGGGCATGGGCGGCCCGGCGATGATCGAGGGCGGCGGGCTCGGCGTCGTCGCACCCGGTGACGTCGGACCGATGCCGGTGCAGTGGGCGAACGGCGTGGTCGACCTGCTCGTGCCCGATGACCGGGCCGCGGCCGCCGCGGCCCGTCGGTACCTGCGCCACGTCGCCGGGGACCCGGTGGCCGGCGGGCACGCCGACCAGCGGCTGCTGCGCCACCTCGTCCCGGAGAACCGGCTGCGCGCCTACGACGTCCGCCGCGTCGTCGACACCCTGTGCGACACCGGCTCCGTCGTCGAGCTGCGCGGCGGGTTCGGCGCGGGGATGGTCACCGCACTGGCCCGGCTCGACGGCCGCGCCGTCGGCGTGATCGCCAACGACCCCGAGCACCTCGGTGGCGCGATCGACGGCGACGCCGCGGACAAGGCCACCGCGTTCCTGACGCTGTGCCAGGCCCGCGGGTTGCCGGTCGTGTCGCTGTGCGACACCCCGGGGTTCATGGTCGGCCCGGACGCCGAGCGCACCGCGACCGTCCGCCGGTTCGGGACGATGTTCGTCGCCGGCGCACGGCTGACGGTGCCGCTGGTGACGGTCGTGCTGCGCAAGGGCTACGGCCTCGGCGCGATGGCGATGGCCGGCGGTGACCTGCACGCACCGGTGCTGACCGTGGCCTGGCCGACCGGTGAGTTCGGCGGGATGGGGCTGGAGGGCGCTGTCCGCCTCGGCTTCCGCGACGAGCTGGCCGCGATCACCGACGAGACCGCGCGGCGGGCCCGCTACGACGAACTCGTCGCCGGGTACTACGAGCGCGGCAAGGCGCTCGGCGTGGCGACCGTGTTCGAGATCGACGACGTCATCGACCCCGCCGACACCCGGGCCGTCGTCTCCCGCGCGCTGCGCGGGCGCTGACCGGCGCCGGTGGTCAGGACGGCTCCGCCCCGTCCGCGGACGGCCCCGCGGCGTCGGGTGCGACCGTGGGGCCCGCGCTCGTGGTCTTCACGTTGCGCACGATGTCGCGGCCGAAGGTGACGTCGACCCGCTCGGCCACGGCCAGCTCCAGCACGGCGATCATGACCTCGCCGGAGATGCGGCGCATCCGCTCGATGGTCTCGTAGACGCGCGGCCACTGGTCGTCGGGACGGCCCTCGGCGTCGAAGGGCTGCCAGATCTCGCCGAGGAACAGGTCGACGTAGAGCCGGGCGACGGCGTCGGCGTGCTTGCGCAGCTGCTCCACGACGTCGAGCGAGCGGGTGATCGGGATGCCGAGACCGGTCAGCTCGGCGGCGGCGTTCATCAGCCGCGGGCTGATCTCCTCGTAGGTGTCGTCGCCCAGCTCGCGCAGCAGGCCCATCTTGACCCCGCGCTTGGCGACGCCGACGTCGGTGCTCTCGTACCGTTCGGCGAGCTCGGCGAGGTGCACGATCTGCCGGTCCTCGGGCGCGAACAGCGCGCGGACGGTCCGGATGAACTGCACGACCTGCTCGGTGGAGCCACCGGTGGTGTCGAGCAGCTTCTTGATCGTGTCGAGCTTGACGCCCTCGTCCTGCAGGTCCTGGATCAGCTCCAGACGCGCCGCGTGACCGGGGCCGTAGTAGCCCGTCCGGGCCTTGACCTGCGGCGGGGGCAGCAGTCCCCGGGACTGGTAGGCGCGGATGTTGCGCACCGTGACACCGCTGGACCGCGCCAGCTCGTCGATGGTGCGCCAGTCCGCCGACTCCGGGTCCTCGACCATGACACGGAGAATAACAGGCGGACATGTGACACAGGATCCAGGAGACCCCGGTTGCTATGTGACATCAGACCGTGCACAGTTGATGTCATGTTCCGATCCGCTCCTGGCACGACCTCGCGCCGCCGGGGCCTGCTGGCCGCCGCGAGCGCCCTCACGACCCCGCTGCTGCCCGAGGACTTCCTGACGCTGGTCGACCCGCTCTGGTCGACCACGTCGCTGCGCGGCCGGGTCGTCGCCCGTCGCCGCGAGACCGGCCGTGCGGTCTCGGTGACCATCGAGCCCGGGCGCGCCTGGGCCGGGCACCGCGCCGGCCAGTACGTCGGCATCGGCGTCGAGGTCGACGGCGTCCGGCTCACCCGGAGCTACTCGCTGACCTCCCCCGAGGACGCCGAGCACCTCACCGTGACCGTGCAGGAGGTCGAGGGCGGTGCCGTGTCGCCGACCCTGGTCCGCGACCTGCCGATCGGCACGATCGTCGAGCTCGACCAGGCGGCGGGCGGTTTCGTCCTGCCCGACCCGCTCCCGGGGAAGCTGCTGTTCGTCACCGCGGGCAGCGGCATCACCCCGGTGATGGGCATGCTGCGCACGCTCGACCGCGCCGGGACGATGCCCGACGTCGTGCTCGTGCACGGCGCCCGCACGCCGGAGGACACGATCTTCCGCGCCGAGCTGGCCGGCCTCGCCGCGCGGCACCCGTCGCTGCGGGTCGTGCTGCGCCACAGCGCCGTCTCCGGGCGGCTCGACCCCGCGACCCTCGACGCCGCCGTCGCCGACCGGGCCGACCGGGCCGTGTACGCCTGCGGCCCCGACGGCCTGCTCGACGCCCTGGAGGATGCCTGGGACGGCGTCACCGCCGAGCGCTTCACCCCGCCGGCCCGCGCCACCGAGGGCACCGGCGGCACCGTCGACCTCGGCGGCGACGACGTCGTCGTCGAGTCCGGCCAGAGCCTCCTCGAGGCGGGGGAGGCCGCCGGGAAGCTCATGCCCAGCGGCTGCCGGATGGGCATCTGCTTCGGCTGCGTGCTGCCGCTGCGCGAGGGCCGGGTGCGCGACCTGCGCACCGGCGAGGCGCACGGCGAGCCCGGCGACCTGATCCAGACCTGCATCAACTCCGCGTGCGGGCCCGCCCGCATCGACCTTCCCTGACACACCCGCTCCGACCGAAGGAGGTCCTCATGACCGCCGTCCTGGAGAACCCCACGCACGCCGAGCCCGGCCCCGAGGAGACCGGCCGCGAGCAGCACCCGCAGCGCCCGGTGCTGGAGCTCGTGCCGTCGTCGCGCCGCGAGGACGTGGCCGCGACCACCGACCTGACCGCCGAGCAGATCGAGGAGCTCGGCCGTCGCCTCGACGCGATCCGTGACCGGGTCCTCGCCGAGCGCGGCGCCTCGGACGCCGAGTACATCCGCGGCGTCATCCGCAAGCAGCGGGCGCTGGAGATCGGCGGCCGCGCGCTGCTGTTCGCCGGTGTCCTGCCCCCGGCCTGGATCGCCGGGACCGCCATGCTCTCGATCGCCAAGATCCTCGAGAACATGGAGATCGGGCACAACGTCATGCACGGCCAGTGGGACTGGATGCGTGACCCGAAGATCCACTCGTCGACCTGGGAGTGGGACAACGTCTCGTCCTCGGCGGAGTGGAAGCACTCGCACAACTACATGCACCACACCTACACCAACGTCGTCGGCAAGGACCGGGACGTGGGCTACGGGATCCTGCGGCTGTCCGAGGAGCAGCGGTGGACGCCGTACTACCTCGGCAACCCGCTGTACAACCTCCTGCTCAGCCTGTTCTTCGAGTACGGCGTCGCGCTGCACGACCTCGAGGTCGAGAAGGTCGTGGCGGGGGAGAAGCCGCTGAGCCGGGTGTGGCAGCAGGTCAAGTCGATCGGCCGCAAGACCGGGCGCCAGATCCTGAAGGACTACGTCGCGTTCCCCGCGCTGGCCGGGCCGTTCTTCCTGCCGGTGCTCGCGGGCAACCTCACCGCGAACCTGGTGCGCAACGTCTGGTCGCACGCGGTCATCTTCTGCGGGCACTTCCCGACCGGCGCGGTGCAGTTCACCGAGGAGCAGTTGGAGGACGAGAGCCGCGGCGAGTGGTACGTCCGTCAGCTGCTGGGCTCGGCCAACCTCGAGGGCGGCCGGTTCTTCCATCTGATGACCGGCCAGCTGTCCTTCCAGATCGAGCACCACCTGTTCCCCGATCTGCCCAGCAACCGCTACGCCGAGATCGCGCCCGAGGTGCGGGAGCTGTGCCGGGAGTACGGGCTGGAGTACACGACCGGGCCGCTGTGGAAGCAGTACATGCAGGTCCTGGGCACGATCAACCGACTGGCCCTGCCGAACGGGAAGCGCTGATAGCTTCCGTTCCGTCCGATCCGTCCGGGTCGGCGGAGGGGGCGGTCGTGCGGCACCTGGTGGGGATCCTGGTCGGGCTCGTCGGGACGGCGGTGGCGCTGGTCGTCGCCGGTGCGGGGATGGGCACCGCCTACGAGTCGATGATGCGGATGGACCTCGACCGGGTCCCCGCCGGCTCGGGCCTGCTGCTCGTCGGCGGGCTGCTCCTGGGCGCGGTGGTGCTCGCCGCGCGCCTGTCCCCGGGCGCACCGCTGACCGGGGCCGTACTGCTCCTGGCCGGCTCGGCGTGGACGCTGGTCGACCCGCAGGCGCCGTTCGCGCTGGGTCGGGGACTCGGCTACCTCCTGGGCCTGCAGTACGGGATGCTCCTGGCCGGGCTGCTGGCCGTGGCCGCGTTCGTCGTCCCGCGGCGGCGGGCCGAACCCGGCCCGCCGCCGTCCTGGGCGCACGGCCCGTCGTCGGGGCCGGTCGTCCACTGACCGGCCCGGCCGTTACAGGGCGGGGACGACGTCGAGGAAGCCGTGCACCTGCGCGATCCGGCCGTCGCCGTCGGTCGCTGCTGAGCGGCCTCGACCCGGCCGTGCTCGGGCCGCCGCCGAACGTGCACCGGGTCTGCCTGCACCCCGCCGGGCTCGGACGTGCTGCCGCCGCTGGTCCTCGACACCGACGACGGCACGCTGAGGTTCCACTCGGTGGTCTCGACCTTCGGCGCACCGCACGACGTCACCCCCGCCGAGCCGGCACTGGAAGACCTTCCTGCCCCGACGACGCCACACGCGCCGCCCTCACC
>NZ_JAHLEK010000020.1:0-14885 GCF_020131375.1 Pseudonocardia sp. ICBG1034 | reverse complement strand
AGGCCGCGGTCGTCGAGGTCGGGCTCGGCGGGCGCTGGGACGCCACGAACGTCGCCGAACGGGAACGTGGCGGTGGTCCTGCCGGTCGGGCTCGACCACGCCGAGTACCTCCGGTGACGACATCACCGACATCGCCCGCGCGAAGGCCGGGATCATCAAGGAGGGCTCGGTCGCCGTCCTCGCGGCCCAGGACAAGCGGGTCGCCGAGGTCTCCTGGAGCGCTGCGCCGAGGTCGGCGCACAGGTCGCCCGGGAGGGCGCCGAGTTCGCGCGCGTCGTGGAGCGGGAGCTCGCCGTCGGCGGGCAGCGCCTGGAGCTGCAGGGCCTGTCCGGCCGCTACGACGAGATCTTCCTGCCGCTGCACGGCGAGCACCAGGCGTCGAACGCGGCGGTCGCACTGGCCGCGGCCGAGGCACTCGTCGGCGCCGGCACCGCGCAGCCCCTCGACCCCGACGCGGTCCGTGCCGCGTTCGCCTCGGTCCGCTCACCCGGGCGGCTCGAGCCCGTCCAGGGCGGGCCGGACCGGCCGACCGTGCTGCTCGACGCCGCGCACAACCCGGCCGGCGCCACCGCGCTCGCGGGCGCGCTGGGCTCGGAGTTCCGCTTCACCCGGCTCGTCGGCGTGATCGGGGTGCTGCAGGGCAAGGACGCCCGCGGCATCCTGGAGGGCTGCAGCCGGCGCTGCACGAGGTCGTCGTCACCACCAACTCCTCGCCCCGCGCGATGGACCCCGACGAGCTCGGCGCGCTCGCCGCCGAGGTGTTCGGCTCCGAGCGGGTCAGTGTCGAGCCGTCGCTGGCCGAGGCCGTCGAGCAGGCCCGTGAGATCGCCGAGGAGGCGGGCGGGTCCGGGGTCGGCGTCGTCGTCACCGGGTCGGTCGTCACCGTCGGCGAGGCGCGGGCGCTGTTCGGAAAGGAACCGGAGTGAGCGACGTGCCGGGTGTGCCGGAGGGTGTGCGGCCGCCGCCCACCGACCCCATGAAGGGTGCCCGCGGCGTGTTCGCCGCGACGCTGATCCTGGAGGCGATCGTCGTCCTCCTGGCGCTGCTGGTGCTCCCGCGCTTCGGCACCGGGTCGACCGCGCTCGGCTTCGGGGTGGTGGCGGGCATCGCCGTCGCCATGATCCTGGCGTCCGGGGTGCAGCGGCGGCCGTGGGGGCTCACCGCGGCGCTGGTGCTGCAGGGGGCGCTGCTCGTCGCGGCGCTGGTGTTCCTGTCCTCGCTGGTCGTGGTCGCGGTGGTGTTCATCCTCGTGTGGGCGGTCCTGGTCTGGATGCGGCGCGAGGTGGCCCGCCGGATGGCGGCGGGGACACTGCCGTCGCAGCAGCAGGACTGACACACGGCGGTCCGGGCGCACTCGTGACGGTGGGTGCCGGACCCCCGGTGGGTCGTCGCTACCCTGTCGCGCGTGACTGAACGCACTCTCGTCCTGGTCAAGCCCGACGGCGTCGCGCGCAAGCTCGTCGGTGAGGTCGTCTCGCGCATCGAGCGCAAGGGCCTCGGCCTGGTGGCCCTCGACCTGCGCACGGTGGACCGTGAGCTGGCCGCCCAGCACTACGCCGAGCACGACGGCAAGCCCTTCTTCGAGGAGCTGCTGTCGTTCATCACCTCCGGCCCGGTCCTGGCCGCGGTCGTCGAGGGCCCCCGCGCCATCGCCGCCTGGCGGCAGATCGCCGGCGGCACCGACCCGGTGGAGAAGGCCACCCCCGGCAGCATCCGTGGCGACCTCGCCCTGGAGACCGGTTCCAACCTGGTGCACGGCTCGGACTCCCCGGAGTCGGCCGACCGGGAGATCAAGCTCTGGTTCCCGAACCTGTGACCCCAGGCGTCCCGGCCGTCCGCCGGGTCGTCGACCCCCGCCCCGGCGCCGCCGCCGCGCTCGGCGACCTCTGGATCGCCGTGACCGAGGCCGGCGGCGCCGTGGACTTCGTGCCCGGCGCCGACCCGGACGAGGTCCGCGCGCTGGCGGTCGAGACCGTCGACGCCGCCCGGTCCGGCGCGTCCCGGATGTTCGTGCTGGGGGAGGACACCGCCCCGCTGGGCACGGTCTTCCTGGTCCCGGGCACCGGCATCGCCGCGCACCGCGCCGACGTGCAGCGCCTCATGGTGCACCCGGACCTGCAGGGACGTGGTCTCGGCACGGTCCTGCTCGACGCCGCCGTCGCCCACGCCCGGGAGACGGGCCTGGCGATGCTGACCCTCGGCGCCCGCGGCGGCACCCCGCTGCCCGCGTTCTACGCCGCCCGCGGCTTCGTCGAGTACGGCAGGCTGCCCGGCGGGGTGCTGCTCTCCCCGGAGGACGCGCGCGACGTCCACCTGTTCTTCCTGCCGCTCAGCTGACCCCCGGCCCGCGGGAAGATCGATTCCCCCCGACGGCCGGATGGCAGAGGGCGTCCCCGCGGTCCACCATGTGGGCCATGACCGTGCTCACCCCGCGCCCGACGACCGCGGACCTGGTCCGTGGAGTCGTCGTGGCGGTCCTGGCGATCCTGCAGGTGCTCGTGTCGGCGTTCGGGGGGTCGGGGATCGGCGCCGTCGCGCGCGACTACGACACCCCGCTGCTGGCCGCGGGCTGGGCGTTCTCGATCTGGGGGCTGATCTACCTGGGCGTGCTGGTCTACGCCGGCTACGCCCTGCTGCCCGGCCAGCGCGGCCGCGAGGTGCACCGCCGCGTCGGCTGGTGGGTCGCGGCGACCGCGGTGCTCAACCCGCTGTGGATCGCGGCCTTCTCGAACCGCTGGGTGGTCACCGCCGAGGTGCTGCTGGTCCTGCTCGTCGTCGCGCTCGGTGTCGTCTACGGACGGCTGTCCCGCGGCGTCGCCGACGGCTGGGCGGAACGGCTGGCGATGCGGCTGCCGCTGGCCATCTACCTCGGCTGGTCCTCGGCCGCGCTGGTGCTGGGTCTGATGGCGGCCGGCGTCGCGGTCGGGCTGCCGTCCGACGGGGTGCTCCCGCAGGTCGCGGCCATTCTGCTGCTCGTGATCCTCACCGCGGTCGTGCTGTCGGTCGTCGGCTCCACCGCCGGGTTCGCGGGCTTCGCCGGAGCGCTGTGCTGGGCGCTGCTCGGCATCGTGGCGGGCGACCGGCCGATCGCCGTCACCCTCGTCGCGACGGTCGCGGCCGGTGTGATCGCGGTGCAGGCGGTGCGCCGGATCACGCGGTCGGTCCAGCCCGCCCGGCTGGCCCTGGGCTGAGCCGGCGGCTGAGAGGAAACCCGCACCGGGACGTCGGTCCCGCTTGCTACGGTCGCACCGGCAGGAGCAGCGGTACCAGGGAGGCCCGGCATGATCACCGGAAGCATCGTCGCGATCGTGACCCCGATGCACGACAGCGGCGAGGTCGACCACACGGCCCTCGGCGAGCTCGTCGAGCGGCAGGTCGACGCGGGCACCGCGGCGATCGTCTCGGTCGGCACGACCGGCGAGTCGTCCACGCTGTCGGTGCTCGAGCACACCGAGGTCATGCGGCGCACCATCGAGGTCGCGAACGGCCGGGTCCCGGTCATCGCCGGCACCGGGGCGAACTCCACCGACGAGGCGATCCACCTGACCCGCGCCGCGCGGGCGGCCGGTGCCGACGGCGCGCTGCTCGTGACGCCGTACTACAACAAGCCCCCGCAGGAGGGCCTCTACCAGCACTTCAAGCGGATCGCCGAGACCGTCGACATCCCGCAGTACCTCTACAACGTCCCGGGCCGCACGGCCTGCGACATGCTGCCGTCGACGGTGGCCCGGCTGGCGGAGATCCCGAACATCGTCGGTCTCAAGGAGGCCAAGGGCGACCTGGACCGGGTCCGCGAGCTCGTCGCGCTGGGCCTGGACGACTTCGCGCTGTACTCCGGTGACGACGGCACCGCCCGCGCGTCGATGCTCGCCGGCTTCCACGGCGACATCTCGGTGACCGCGAACGTCGCCCCCGAGACGATGGCCCGGATGTGCAAGGCCGCCGTCGCCGGTGACGCCGAGACCGCCTCCGCGCTCGACGCCGACCTCGCGGGCCTGCACGCGGCGCTGTTCTCCGAGCCGAACCCGATCCCGGTGAAGTGGGCGCTGGCCGAGCTGGGGCTCATGCCCGGCGGGATCCGGCTGCCGCTGGTGCCGCTGGACGAGTGGCACCACGAGGATGTCCGCGCCGCGCTGCGGGCCGCGGGCCTGCTGTCCTGAGTCCTACGCTCCCCGGGGCGCTGCTCGTCGCCAACCGCGCCGAGATCGCGGTCCGGATCATGGAGACGGCGTCGGCGCTGGGCGTGCGCACGGTCGCCGTGCACGCGGCCGACGACGCCGCCTGCGCGCACGTCGCCCGCGCCGACGCCGCCGTCGCGCTGCCCGGCACCGGCGCCGCCGCCTACCTCGACGTCGACGCGCTGGTGCGGGCCGCCGTCGACGGCGGGGCCGGCGCGCTGCACCCCGGCTACGGGTTCGTTTCCGAGAACCCGGCGCTGGCCCGGGCCTGCGCGGACGCCGGGGTGGTGTTCGTCGGGCCGTCGCCGCGGACGCTGGAGCTGTTCGGGGACAAGGCCGCCGCCCGCGACCACGCGGGCGCGCTCGGCGTACCGGTGCTGGAGGCCGTCGAACCCGCCGACGGCGCCGCGCTGCTGTCCCGCCTCGGCCCCGGCGGCGCCGTCATGGTCAAGGCCCGCTCCGGCGGCGGCGGGCGCGGGATGCGCCCGGTCACCGACCCGGCCGACCTCGACGACGCCGTCCGCCGCTGCTCGTCCGAGGCGCTCGCCGCGTTCGGCGACGGTGCGGTGCAGGTCGAACGCCTCCTGCCGGCCGCCCGGCACGTCGAGGTGCAGGTCCTCGGTGACGGCACCGGCGCCGTCGTGCTGGGGGACCGGGACTGTTCCGCGCAGCGCCGCCGGCAGAAGCTCGTCGAGATCGCGCCCGCCCCCGCCGTGCCCGCCCCGGTGCGCGCGCGGCTGCACGAGGCCGCGCTGCGCCTGTGCGACGGTTACCGCGGCCTCGCCACCGTCGAGTTCCTGCTCGCCGGGCAGGACATCGCGTTCCTGGAGGTCAACCCGCGGATCCAGGTCGAGCACACCGTCACCGAGGAGACCACCGGCCTCGACCTCGTCGAGCTGGGGCTGCGGGTCGCCTACGGCGCCCGGCTCGCCGACCTCGGCCTCGTCACCCCGCCCGCGCCGCGCGGGGCCGCGGTGCAGGCCCGGGTGACGACCGAGACCGTCGGACAGGACGGGACCCTCGTCCCGGCCGCCGGGACCCTGACCCGCTTCCAGCCGCCCGCCGGGCGCGGGGTCCGCGTCGACACCCACGGCTACGCCGGGTACCGGGTCGGGCCGCGCTACGACCCGCTGCTGGCCAAGGTCGTCGCCCGCGGGGCGACGCCGGACGCCGCGGCCGCCGCCACCCGGCGTGCCCTCGCCGGGTTCGACGTGGCGGGCGTCGCGGTCACCCTGGGGCTGCTGCAGGCCGTCCTCGCCCGCCCCGAGCTGGTCGACGGGACCCTGGACACCACCTTCGTCGACCGGCACCTGGCCGAGCTGGCCGCGGCGCCCCGCGAGACCGTGCTGCCCGCGCCCGGTGCGCCGGCGCCCGGTGCGCCTGCGGCCGGTGACGCCGCCGGGAACGGATCGGCGCCGGGCCCGGCGGTCGAGGTCCCCGCGGACCGGACCGCCGTGCGCGCGTCCCGGCCCGGCGTCGTCGTGGCGCTGCCCACCCCGGCCGGGCAGGTCGTCGCCGCGGGCGGCGAGGTCGTCGTCCTCGAGTCGATGAAGATGGAGCACCCGGTCACCGCGGAGCGGCCGGCCCGGGTGGAGACGGTCGTCGTCGCCGTCGGGGACGCGGTCGAGGCGGGGGAGCTGCTCGCCGTCCTCGCCGACGCCGACGCCGCGGACGCCCCCGGCCGTACCGAGGACCTCGACCCCGACCGGATCCGGCCCGACCTGGCCGAGGTCCGCGACCGCCGCCACGGCGGGCTCGACGCCGGCCGGCCCGCCGCCATCGCACGCCGGCGGTCCGCGGGGCGGCGCACCGCCCGGGAGAACGTCGCCGACCTGCTCGACCCCGACAGCCTCGTCGAGTACGGCGCGCTGACCCTGGCGGCGCAGCGGGCCCGTCGCAGCACCGCCGAGCTCGTCGCCCGCACCCCCGCCGACGGGATCGTCACCGGCACCGGGACCGTCGGCGGACGCCCGGTCGCCGTGCTGGCCTACGACTACACCGTGCTCGCCGGCACCCAGGGCGTGCTCAACCACCGCAAGACCGACCGGCTCCTCGAGCTCGCCGAGCGCGACCGGCTGCCGGTCGTCGTGTTCGCCGAGGGCGGCGGCGGAAGGCCGGGGGACACCGACACCTCCGCCGTCACCCAGCTCGACGTGCCGACCTTCCGGCTGTTCGCCCGCCTGCGCGACCGGGTCCCGACCGTCGCGGTCGTCGCCGGCTACTGCTTCGCCGGCAACGCGGCCCTGGCCGGGGCCTGCGAGCTGATCGTCGCGACCGAGGGCAGCAGCCTGGGCATGGGCGGCCCGGCGATGATCGAGGGCGGCGGGCTCGGCGTCGTCGCACCCGGTGACGTCGGACCGATGCCGGTGCAGTGGGCGAACGGCGTGGTCGACCTGCTCGTGCCCGATGACCGGGCCGCGGCCGCCGCGGCCCGTCGGTACCTGCGCCACGTCGCCGGGGACCCGGTGGCCGGCGGGCACGCCGACCAGCGGCTGCTGCGCCACCTCGTCCCGGAGAACCGGCTGCGCGCCTACGACGTCCGCCGCGTCGTCGACACCCTGTGCGACACCGGCTCCGTCGTCGAGCTGCGCGGCGGGTTCGGCGCGGGGATGGTCACCGCACTGGCCCGGCTCGACGGCCGCGCCGTCGGCGTGATCGCCAACGACCCCGAGCACCTCGGTGGCGCGATCGACGGCGACGCCGCGGACAAGGCCACCGCGTTCCTGACGCTGTGCCAGGCCCGCGGGTTGCCGGTCGTGTCGCTGTGCGACACCCCGGGGTTCATGGTCGGCCCGGACGCCGAGCGCACCGCGACCGTCCGCCGGTTCGGGACGATGTTCGTCGCCGGCGCACGGCTGACGGTGCCGCTGGTGACGGTCGTGCTGCGCAAGGGCTACGGCCTCGGCGCGATGGCGATGGCCGGCGGTGACCTGCACGCACCGGTGCTGACCGTGGCCTGGCCGACCGGTGAGTTCGGCGGGATGGGGCTGGAGGGCGCTGTCCGCCTCGGCTTCCGCGACGAGCTGGCCGCGATCACCGACGAGACCGCGCGGCGGGCCCGCTACGACGAACTCGTCGCCGGGTACTACGAGCGCGGCAAGGCGCTCGGCGTGGCGACCGTGTTCGAGATCGACGACGTCATCGACCCCGCCGACACCCGGGCCGTCGTCTCCCGCGCGCTGCGCGGGCGCTGACCGGCGCCGGTGGTCAGGACGGCTCCGCCCCGTCCGCGGACGGCCCCGCGGCGTCGGGTGCGACCGTGGGGCCCGCGCTCGTGGTCTTCACGTTGCGCACGATGTCGCGGCCGAAGGTGACGTCGACCCGCTCGGCCACGGCCAGCTCCAGCACGGCGATCATGACCTCGCCGGAGATGCGGCGCATCCGCTCGATGGTCTCGTAGACGCGCGGCCACTGGTCGTCGGGACGGCCCTCGGCGTCGAAGGGCTGCCAGATCTCGCCGAGGAACAGGTCGACGTAGAGCCGGGCGACGGCGTCGGCGTGCTTGCGCAGCTGCTCCACGACGTCGAGCGAGCGGGTGATCGGGATGCCGAGACCGGTCAGCTCGGCGGCGGCGTTCATCAGCCGCGGGCTGATCTCCTCGTAGGTGTCGTCGCCCAGCTCGCGCAGCAGGCCCATCTTGACCCCGCGCTTGGCGACGCCGACGTCGGTGCTCTCGTACCGTTCGGCGAGCTCGGCGAGGTGCACGATCTGCCGGTCCTCGGGCGCGAACAGCGCGCGGACGGTCCGGATGAACTGCACGACCTGCTCGGTGGAGCCACCGGTGGTGTCGAGCAGCTTCTTGATCGTGTCGAGCTTGACGCCCTCGTCCTGCAGGTCCTGGATCAGCTCCAGACGCGCCGCGTGACCGGGGCCGTAGTAGCCCGTCCGGGCCTTGACCTGCGGCGGGGGCAGCAGTCCCCGGGACTGGTAGGCGCGGATGTTGCGCACCGTGACACCGCTGGACCGCGCCAGCTCGTCGATGGTGCGCCAGTCCGCCGACTCCGGGTCCTCGACCATGACACGGAGAATAACAGGCGGACATGTGACACAGGATCCAGGAGACCCCGGTTGCTATGTGACATCAGACCGTGCACAGTTGATGTCATGTTCCGATCCGCTCCTGGCACGACCTCGCGCCGCCGGGGCCTGCTGGCCGCCGCGAGCGCCCTCACGACCCCGCTGCTGCCCGAGGACTTCCTGACGCTGGTCGACCCGCTCTGGTCGACCACGTCGCTGCGCGGCCGGGTCGTCGCCCGTCGCCGCGAGACCGGCCGTGCGGTCTCGGTGACCATCGAGCCCGGGCGCGCCTGGGCCGGGCACCGCGCCGGCCAGTACGTCGGCATCGGCGTCGAGGTCGACGGCGTCCGGCTCACCCGGAGCTACTCGCTGACCTCCCCCGAGGACGCCGAGCACCTCACCGTGACCGTGCAGGAGGTCGAGGGCGGTGCCGTGTCGCCGACCCTGGTCCGCGACCTGCCGATCGGCACGATCGTCGAGCTCGACCAGGCGGCGGGCGGTTTCGTCCTGCCCGACCCGCTCCCGGGGAAGCTGCTGTTCGTCACCGCGGGCAGCGGCATCACCCCGGTGATGGGCATGCTGCGCACGCTCGACCGCGCCGGGACGATGCCCGACGTCGTGCTCGTGCACGGCGCCCGCACGCCGGAGGACACGATCTTCCGCGCCGAGCTGGCCGGCCTCGCCGCGCGGCACCCGTCGCTGCGGGTCGTGCTGCGCCACAGCGCCGTCTCCGGGCGGCTCGACCCCGCGACCCTCGACGCCGCCGTCGCCGACCGGGCCGACCGGGCCGTGTACGCCTGCGGCCCCGACGGCCTGCTCGACGCCCTGGAGGATGCCTGGGACGGCGTCACCGCCGAGCGCTTCACCCCGCCGGCCCGCGCCACCGAGGGCACCGGCGGCACCGTCGACCTCGGCGGCGACGACGTCGTCGTCGAGTCCGGCCAGAGCCTCCTCGAGGCGGGGGAGGCCGCCGGGAAGCTCATGCCCAGCGGCTGCCGGATGGGCATCTGCTTCGGCTGCGTGCTGCCGCTGCGCGAGGGCCGGGTGCGCGACCTGCGCACCGGCGAGGCGCACGGCGAGCCCGGCGACCTGATCCAGACCTGCATCAACTCCGCGTGCGGGCCCGCCCGCATCGACCTTCCCTGACACACCCGCTCCGACCGAAGGAGGTCCTCATGACCGCCGTCCTGGAGAACCCCACGCACGCCGAGCCCGGCCCCGAGGAGACCGGCCGCGAGCAGCACCCGCAGCGCCCGGTGCTGGAGCTCGTGCCGTCGTCGCGCCGCGAGGACGTGGCCGCGACCACCGACCTGACCGCCGAGCAGATCGAGGAGCTCGGCCGTCGCCTCGACGCGATCCGTGACCGGGTCCTCGCCGAGCGCGGCGCCTCGGACGCCGAGTACATCCGCGGCGTCATCCGCAAGCAGCGGGCGCTGGAGATCGGCGGCCGCGCGCTGCTGTTCGCCGGTGTCCTGCCCCCGGCCTGGATCGCCGGGACCGCCATGCTCTCGATCGCCAAGATCCTCGAGAACATGGAGATCGGGCACAACGTCATGCACGGCCAGTGGGACTGGATGCGTGACCCGAAGATCCACTCGTCGACCTGGGAGTGGGACAACGTCTCGTCCTCGGCGGAGTGGAAGCACTCGCACAACTACATGCACCACACCTACACCAACGTCGTCGGCAAGGACCGGGACGTGGGCTACGGGATCCTGCGGCTGTCCGAGGAGCAGCGGTGGACGCCGTACTACCTCGGCAACCCGCTGTACAACCTCCTGCTCAGCCTGTTCTTCGAGTACGGCGTCGCGCTGCACGACCTCGAGGTCGAGAAGGTCGTGGCGGGGGAGAAGCCGCTGAGCCGGGTGTGGCAGCAGGTCAAGTCGATCGGCCGCAAGACCGGGCGCCAGATCCTGAAGGACTACGTCGCGTTCCCCGCGCTGGCCGGGCCGTTCTTCCTGCCGGTGCTCGCGGGCAACCTCACCGCGAACCTGGTGCGCAACGTCTGGTCGCACGCGGTCATCTTCTGCGGGCACTTCCCGACCGGCGCGGTGCAGTTCACCGAGGAGCAGTTGGAGGACGAGAGCCGCGGCGAGTGGTACGTCCGTCAGCTGCTGGGCTCGGCCAACCTCGAGGGCGGCCGGTTCTTCCATCTGATGACCGGCCAGCTGTCCTTCCAGATCGAGCACCACCTGTTCCCCGATCTGCCCAGCAACCGCTACGCCGAGATCGCGCCCGAGGTGCGGGAGCTGTGCCGGGAGTACGGGCTGGAGTACACGACCGGGCCGCTGTGGAAGCAGTACATGCAGGTCCTGGGCACGATCAACCGACTGGCCCTGCCGAACGGGAAGCGCTGATAGCTTCCGTTCCGTCCGATCCGTCCGGGTCGGCGGAGGGGGCGGTCGTGCGGCACCTGGTGGGGATCCTGGTCGGGCTCGTCGGGACGGCGGTGGCGCTGGTCGTCGCCGGTGCGGGGATGGGCACCGCCTACGAGTCGATGATGCGGATGGACCTCGACCGGGTCCCCGCCGGCTCGGGCCTGCTGCTCGTCGGCGGGCTGCTCCTGGGCGCGGTGGTGCTCGCCGCGCGCCTGTCCCCGGGCGCACCGCTGACCGGGGCCGTACTGCTCCTGGCCGGCTCGGCGTGGACGCTGGTCGACCCGCAGGCGCCGTTCGCGCTGGGTCGGGGACTCGGCTACCTCCTGGGCCTGCAGTACGGGATGCTCCTGGCCGGGCTGCTGGCCGTGGCCGCGTTCGTCGTCCCGCGGCGGCGGGCCGAACCCGGCCCGCCGCCGTCCTGGGCGCACGGCCCGTCGTCGGGGCCGGTCGTCCACTGACCGGCCCGGCCGTTACAGGGCGGGGACGACGTCGAGGAAGCCGTGCACCTGCGCGATCCGGCCGTCGCCGTCGGTCGCTGCTGAGCGGCCTCGACCCGGCCGTGCTCGGGCCGCCGCCGAACGTGCACCGGGTCTGCCTGCACCCCGCCGGGCTCGGACGTGCTGCCGCCGCTGGTCCTCGACACCGACGACGGCACGCTGAGGTTCCACTCGGTGGTCTCGACCTTCGGCGCACCGCACGACGTCACCCTCGCCGAGCCGGCACTGGAGACCTTCCTGCCCGCCGACGACGCCACACGCGCCGCCCTCACCGCCCGCGCCGGCCGGTGAGCCCCACTCAGCCCGCGACGCCCGGGGACAGCGACAGCACCGGCACCGTCCCGTTCAGCGCGAAGGCCCCGACCACCTGCTGCTTGTAGACGATCGGGTTGTGCACGGCGAGGGTGCGCGCGTTGCGCCAGTGCCGGTCCAGCGCCCGGTCGACGTCGACGGTGGACGCGCCGCCGACCTCGAACAGCTCCGAGGTCGCGTCCAGCACCAGCTGCGGCACCGTCGACTGGGCCCGGTACACGTCGAGCTCGGCGGCCGGGCCGTGGCCGGGCTCGGACAACGCCCGCTCCAGCGAGGCGGCCGCGGCGTCGACGACGGCGGCGACGGTGAACGCGGCCGCGTCGACCTTCCCGACGACCTGCTGCACCAGCGGGTCGTCCCTGGGCAGGTCGGCGTTGCCGTAGGGCCAGTTGCGGCGCCGGTCGCGGACGTAGGCGGCGGCGTCGTCGGCGGCGCGGCGGGCGATCCCGGCCAGCGCCGCCAGCTGCACCAGCTGCAGGAACCCCTGCCGGACCGGCTGGTGGGCATCGGTCGGCGCGGGCCGCACCTGGGCCGGGTCGACCTCGACCGCGGTGAACCGGGTCGTGCCGCTGGCGGTCAGCTTCTGCCCGAACCCGCGCCAGTCGTCGATCCGCTCGACACCGGGCGCGGAGGTCTCCACCAGCACGCTCACCCGGCTGCCGTCCTCGTCGAGCGCGACGACGTCGACGAGGTCGGCGTAGAGC
Organism: Pseudonocardia sp. ICBG1034; assembly: GCF_020131375.1. Lineage (NCBI taxonomy): Bacteria > Bacillati > Actinomycetota > Actinomycetes > Pseudonocardiales > Pseudonocardiaceae > Pseudonocardia > Pseudonocardia sp. ICBG1034. The sequence goes on along the minus strand of NZ_JAHLEK010000020.1, from coordinate 2,799 downwards.
GTGCCGGTGCAGTAGAACTTCTCGCCCTCGAGCAGCAGCCTGTCCCCGTCGCGGCGCAGCACCGTGGTGGAGGAGTTGCGCACGACGCCGCCGCGCTCGGAGATGGCGTTGCCGACGAGCCGGCCGGCCGCGACCTGCTCCAGCCGACCGCGCAGCACCGGGTCGTCGGCGGCACCGGCCGACCACAGCTCGGCGAACAGCAGGTGCGTCCGCAGCGCCTGCGGGATGTTCGAGTCCGCCGCGCCCAGCTCGACGAGCAGCGCGAACAGCTGGCGCAGCGAGGCCCCCGCGCCGCCGGCCTCCACCGGCAGCCGGACCGCGCCGAACCCGGCGTCGCGCAGGGCGGCGATCTCCTCGACGGGCAGCCTGCGGCTCAGCTCGCGCTCCACCGCGCCGGCGGCGATCTTCTCGAACAGCGGGCGGAACCGGGCGTGCAGCTCGGCGTCGGTCACGGGCACGGGGGTCTCCTGGGAGTTCGGGGACGCGCGTGGGGAGCAGGTCGGCGCCAGCGTAGGTGCCCGGCCCGCCGGTCCGCCGTGACCCGTGCCTCAGCGGGTGTGCGCCCGGGCGGCGGTCCGCGCGATCCCCTCGACGAGCTCCGGCCAGACCCACCGCGGCAGGTCGTGGCCCATCCCCGGCACCTCCACCAGCTCGGCGCCGGGGACGGCCGCGGCGGTCGCACGGCCCCCGTCGGGGCGGATGACCCGGTCCTCGCACCCGTGCAGCACCAGCGCCGGGCAGGTCAGCGCCCGCAGGTCCGCGGTGCGGTCCCGCTCGGCGACGATCGCCGCCAGCTGCCTGCCGGCCCCGCTTCCGTCGCCGGTCTCGCGGGCCTGCGCCCGCCGGAACGTGACGCGGACGTCCTCGTCGTCCACGGCGGTCCGGTCGTGGGAGCCGATCCGGCGGAACGACCGGACCAGGCCCTCGACCGGGTCCGCGGGCGGCGGGCGCAGGAACTCGGGCAGCATCCGCGGCGCGGTCCGCCCGGTGCCGTCGCCGGGGCGGCCCATCACCGAGGTCAGCGACCGGACCAGGCCGGGGTGGCGGATCGCGGTCTCCTGGGCGACCGAGGCCCCCAGCGAGGCGCCGACCACGTGCGCCCCGGACGGCGCGACCCGGGCGATCAGTCCGCCGGTGTCGTCGGCCATGTCGGCCAGGGTGTAGACCGGCCGGGCCCGGCGGGTCAGGAACCCCCACGCGGAGATCCCGGGGCCGGACAGGTGCGTCGAGCGGCCGACGTCGCGGTTGTCGAACCGCACCACCCGGAACCCGCGGCCGGCCAGGGCGGCGCAGAGGTCCTCGCGCCACCAGTCCAGCGACAGACCCAGGCCCATCACCAGGACCACCACCGGGTCGGCCGGGTCGCCGAAGGACTGGTGGCACAGCCGGACCGCGCCGACGTCGGTGTACTGCTCGGGTTCCACACCCCGCTTTCGGCCGGACGCGACCCGCCGGTTCGTCCCGAACGGACGTGGCTACCCTGGTGCAGCGTGGCACCCACCTCCGTATTCCCCGCCCTGGAGCCGATCCTGCCCCGCGTCGCCAAGCCGGTGCAGTACGTCGGCGGTGAGGGGAACTCGCAGGTCAAGCCGTGGGACTCCGCGGCCGTCCGCTGGGCACTGCTCTATCCGGACGCCTACGAGGTCGGCCTGCCCAACCAGGGCGTCCAGATCCTGTACGAGGTCCTCAACGAGCGCGCCGACGCACTGGCCGAGCGCTGCTACGCGGTCTGGCCCGATCTCGAGGCCCTGATGCGCGAGTCGGGAGTGCCGTCGTTCACCGTCGACGCCCACCACGCGGTCGGTGACTTCGACGTCCTCGGCGTCTCGTTCTCCACCGAGCTCGGATACACCAACCTGCTCACCACGCTCGACCTGGCGGGGATCCCGCTGCACGCCCGGGACCGCGACGAGAGCCACCCGGTCGTCGTCGCCGGTGGGCACGCGGCGTTCAACCCGGAGCCGGTCGCGGACTTCGTCGACGTCGCCGCGCTCGGTGACGGCGAGGAGGTCGTCGGCGACATCACCGACGTCGTGCGGGACTGGAAGGAGCAGGGACGCCCGGGCGGGCGCCGGGAGCTGCTGCTGCGGCTGTCGTCGACGCCGGGCTGCTACGTGCCGTCCCTCTACGACGTGACCTACGCCGACGACGGTCACATCGCCGCCGTCACCCCGGCCGACGAGCGGGTCCCCGCGAGCGTGCAGAAGCGCACCACGATCGAGCTGGACGACTGGCCGTACCCGAAGAAGCCGCTGGTCCCGCTGGCCGAGACCGTGCACGAGCGGGCCAGCGTCGAGATCTTCCGCGGCTGCACCCGCGGCTGCCGGTTCTGCCAGGCCGGGATGATCACCCGCCCGGTGCGGGAGCGGTCGCTGCAGGGCGTCGGGGAGATGGTCGACGCCGCGGTGCGCGCGTCGGGCTTCGACGAGGTCGGGCTGCTGTCGCTGTCGAGCGCCGACCACTCCGAGATCGCCGAGATCACCAAGGGGCTCGCCGACCGCTACGAGGGCACCAACACCTCGCTGTCGCTGCCCTCCACCCGGGTCGACGCGTTCAACATCGACCTCGCCAACGAGATCTCCCGCAACGGCCGCCGCTCCGGGCTGACGTTCGCCCCCGAGGGCGGGTCCGAGCGGATCCGCCGGGTGATCAACAAGATGGTCTCCGAGGACGACCTCATCCGGACCTGCGCGGAGGCGTTCTCGCAGGGGTGGCGGCAGGTGAAGCTGTACTTCATGTGCGGTCTGCCCACCGAGACCGACGAGGACGTCCTGGAGATCGCCGGGATGGCGCACCGCG
>NZ_JAHLEK010000019.1:0-280583 GCF_020131375.1 Pseudonocardia sp. ICBG1034 | reverse complement strand
TCGGCGGACGGCGGCGGCCCGCGTCGCGGCCGTCCCGCCGGCGCTGGCGCTGGCCTCGAGCCGGGGGGTGGAGCGCGCACGCCCTGGGACCTGGTCGTCGGAGGACGACCCGGAGTCCTGGCGGGACTCGCTCCGGGCCTCGCGGACCCGGGTGACGGTGTTGGGCGGGTCGTCCTCGGAACAGGTCCTCGACGTCGGACCCCCCGCGACGACGACGGCCGCGCCGGCGGCGCGAGCCACCGAGGACTGCTCGTCGGAGTCGTCGTCGGAGTCGTCGGAAGTCCTCGGAGTCGGCCCCGGTGGAACCGGGGTCCTCGGAACCGGACTCGTCGAGTCGGAGTCCTCCGAGTCATCACCGTCATCGCCGGAGTCCTCGCCGCCCTTGCCGCGGCCGCGGCCACGACGCCCCGGCGGCGGCGGCGACGGTTGCCGTTCTCGTCCTCGCCGTCGTCGTCGGAGTCCGTCGCCCCGGTCGTCGGCGTCGGTGGTCCCGTCGGTGTCGGCGTCGTCGGTGACCGGGGTGGTGGCCCCGGTGTCCGCGGCCGGGGCCGCGGTGGTGTCGTGTCGTCGCGGTCCTTGCGACGGCGGCTCTTGCGGCCGCCGCGGCGGGGGCCGCCGTCGGTGCCGTCCTCGCCACCGGGCTGCTCGGCCGCGTCGTCGCCGGCGGGCTCGGCCGCCGCCGGGGCGGTCTGCGCGGTGCCCTGGGCCGTGGGGGCCTGGAACATCGGGACGGCGAAGACCGGCGCCAGTGCGGGCGCGGACCCGCCCCGGGAGCACCGGAACCGGTGTCGAACGGGTTCGCGGGACCTCGGTGGTCGCGTCCCCGCGTCGGCGGAGCCGATGTCGAGCACGGCCGCGGCCTCGGCCAGGGCGGCGTCCGGCGTGCCGGCCGCGGGGGCGGGCTCCGCCGCGGCGGGCTCGGCACCGTCGGCGGGCTCCGGGGAGGTGGCCCCGGCCGCGTCCGTGACCGGGCGCAGCGCGCCGCGACGACCTGCTCGGCCGTCGCACGGTGATGCTGGACTGGGCGCTACGGACCTCCTGGCCCAGACCGACCAGGGTCGCCAGGACATCGCGGCTCGCCGTGCCCAGCAGCTTGGCCAGGGCGTGGACCCGCATCTTCTCCGGCAGCTCGGAGAGCCCGCCGCGGTGCTACGGCGGGCGCGTCGTTCACGACATTCAGCTCCTTCGCCCCCGGGCGCCTCACGTCGGAGGGCGGGCCGCTCAGGGACCTTGCGCGTACGTTCCGCAGCTCGCGCGGGTTGCGCGGTACGGCACATCTGGTGTCGCTCCCCGGTCTTCGGGGATGGTGCTCGACGCCGGACCGGAGGCGGGAAGTGCCGTCCGTGTCAGGAACCGTCCGGCCGGGCCCGGGTCGCCGGGACCGCACCGAGCGGATCCACCAGGTCGCCCCCGTCGTCGAGCAGGCCCTGCGCCAACCGGTGGCCGTCACCGGTACCGGCGGCGCCAGGTCTGCGACGACGGTGAGCGCGCCCAGTACGTCATCGGGTCGGACGGTCGGTGTCGTCAGCCGTACGACCGCCGTCAGTATCGCACAGTCGGTGACCGAACCCGGGGAACCCGCCGCCCCGGACGGGTCATGATCGGCCGGTGTGCCGTTCACCTGCGGTTCGACCGACAGAGTCACGACGGCGGCGCGCACGTCGATCTCCTTGCGCCCGGACGGGTCACCCGGGTCACCACGACCGAGGTCTCGGCGAGGAACCGCTCGACCGCGGACCGCACCTCGGCGGGGTCGAGCCCGCGGATCTCGAGCCGCCAGCGGGCGGCGTCGATCCGGTCGGCCAGCGCGGGCGGCGTCGCGACCGCCGCCGCGACGACGTCGAGCCCGTCGGGCAGCGCCCGGTCCATGGCCTCCCGGACCAGCTCCGGGTCGACCTCGCGGGTCAGCCCCATCTCGACGTACTCGGCCTCGCTGCCGCCCCGGTCGGGGCGGCGCCGACCCAGGACAGCCGCGGGTGCGGGGCTGAAGCCGTGCGAGTGCGAGACCGGGACACCGGGCCCGGCGGACCGCGCGTTCGAAGCTGCGGGCCACGTCGCGGTGCGAGAGGAACCGCAGCCGTCCGCGCTTGGCGAAGCGCAGGCGGACCCCGCTGCACCGTCGGGGGTGGCCGGGTTCGCCGCGCTCCTGCCTTCACGCGCGCCATGCACCCGAGTCTAGGAGGGGTGTGCACACGGTCGGGCACACGGTCCGCGCCGATCCTCGCGGGGCGACCAGCCGCTCGGGAGGAGCACCCCACCACGACCATCGTTCCCGACCTCGGCCGCCGACGCCCAGGCGCTGCCCTTCCCCGACGCCGCGTTCGACGTCGTGCTGTCCTGCGTGGCGTGATGTTCGCCCCGTTCCACGAGCGGGCGGCGGCCGAGCTGCTGCGGGTCTGCCGTCCGGGCGGCCGGATCGGGCTGCTCGCCTGGACGCCGGGCGGGTTCGTCGGTGGGCTGCTCGCCACGCTGCGCCCGTTCGTGCCCGCCCCGCCGCCCGGCTCGGCGCCGCTGTCCGCTGGGGGACGAGGCACACGTCCGCACGCTGCTCGGGGACGGGGTGCGGGACCTGCACGCCTCGCCGGGGTCCGCCGGTTCGCGGTCACCGACTCCCCGGCCGCGTTCCGCGACCGGTGGAAGCGCTACGGCCGATCGTGACCACCTGCGCCCGCATCGCCGACGCCCCGGCTCGGTGGGGACCCGCTGCGCGTCGAGCCGGCCGAGGCGACGTGCTCGACGTGCTCGACGTGCCGGCCGGGCGACGGCCGCGGGTACTGGCCGGTCGCCGAGGCGACGCTGCCGCTGCTGGGGGGCTGCGAGCCGGACGTGCCGGAGTTCGCCGCCTGGCTGCACGGCCGCCGGCTCGACCTGTCCCGCGCCGGGCAGCGGCTGCAGGAGGTCTACTGCTCCAGCACCAGCAGCGCGTCGCCGGCGGGCCGGAACCCGGCACGCCGGTAGAACGCGGCGCTCCCCGCGGTCGGGCGGGGCGAGCATCAGCCGCCGGTACCCGCGGGCCCTGGCGTGCGCGACGACCGCCGCGAGCAGCACCCGCGGCACCCCCCGCCTCGGTGAACGCGGCGAGGACGAAGGCGTTGCCGACCTGCCCGCTGCGCGTGCCACGGCCCCGGGGCGGGGCATCTGCACGGTCTCCAGCACGTTGATCGACCCGACCGGTGTCCACCCGGCGCGGTCACTGCCCGCCTCGGCCACCCAGAACGCCCGCGCGGCTGCTCGACCCGCCACCAGGCGGCGAACGACTCGGCGAACGACGGGTCCTCGACGGCGGCCGCCCGGCGCGCTCCTCCAGCCAGAGGCGGCGCAGCCGGGCGAGCGCGGCGACGTCACGCTCGTCGGCGACCCGGACCCGCAGGCGCCTGCCGCCGTACTCCCAGGAGGATCCGTCGGCGTCGGCGACGGCCGGGTCCGGGATCGAGGACAGTCCGTTCTCAGTCACCCGGGTGTGCGCCCCCGAGCGACCCCGCGGCCGAGGCCGTCGGGTTGACCACGGTCAGCGGCAGCAGGGTGGTCCCGCTGGGGCCGACCTCGATGTCGGTACCGGTGGACGGGCAGACGCCGCAGTCGAAGCACGGCGTCCAGCGGCAGTCGTCCTGCTCGCGGCCGTCGAGCGCGTCCTGCCAGTCCTCCCAGAGCCAGTCGCGCTCCAGGCCGGAGTCGAGGTGGTCCCAGGGCAGGATCTCGTCGGCGTCGCGCTCGCGGGTGGTGAACCAGTCCAGCGACACCCCTGCGGCTCCAGGGCCTCGGCGGCGGAGTCGACCCAGCGGCGGTAGGAGAAGTGCTCGGACCAGCCGTCGAACCGGCCGCCGTCGCGCCAGACCTTCTCGATGACGGCGCCGACCCGGCGGTCGCCACGGGCGAGCAGTCCCTCGATCAGCGAGGGCTCGCCGTCGTGGTAGCGCATGCCGATGTTGCGGCCGATCTTCCGGTCGGCGTTGACCGCCTCGCGCAGCTTGCGCAGCCGGGAGTCGACGACCTCGGGTTGGCACTGCGCGGCCCACTGGAACGGGGTGTGCGGCTTCGGCACGAACCCGCCGATCGAGATGGGTGCAGCGCACGTCGTTGCGGCCGGACGCCTCGCGCCCCGCCTTGATCACGCGGTGCGCCATCCCGGCGATCTCCAGGACGTCCTCGTCGGTCTCGGTGGGCAGACCGCACATGAAGTACAGCTTCACCTGCCGCCACCCCTGCGAGAACGCCTCCGCGCAGGTCCGGATGAGGTCGTCCTCGGAGACCATCTTGTTGATCACCCGGCGGATCCGCTCGGACCCGCCCTCGGGGGCGAACGTCAGCCCGGAGCGGCGGCCGTTGCGGGAGATCTCGTTGGCGAGGTCGATGTTGAACGCGTCGACCCGGGTGGAGGGCAGCGACAGCGAGGTGTTGGTGCCCTCGTAGCGGTCGGCGAGCCCCTTGGTGATCTCGGCGATCTCGGAGTGGTCGGCGCTCGACAGCGACAGCAGCCCGACCTCGTCGAAGCCCGACGCGCGCACCGCGGCGTCGACCATCTCCCCGACGCCCTGCAGCGACCGCTCCCGCACCGGGCGGGTGATCATCCCGGCCTGGCAGAACCGGCAGCCGCGGGTGCAGCCGCGGAAGATCTCGACGCTGGCCCGCTCGTGCACGGTCTCGGCCAGCGGGACCAGCGGCTTCTTCGGGTACGGCCAGTCGTCCAGCTCGATCGTGGTGCGCTTCTGCACGCTCGCGGGGACCCGCTCGTCGGCCGGGTGACGGCGGCGATGTGACCGTCGTCGGCGTAGGTCACGTCGTAGAGGGACGGCACGTAGCAGCCCGGCGTCGACGACAGCCGCAGCAGCAGCTCCCGGCGCCCGCCCGGGCGTCCCTGCTCCTTCCAGTCCCGCACGACGTCGGTGATGTCGCCGACGACCTCCTCGCCGTCACCGAGCGCGGCGACGTCGACGAAGTCCGCGACCGGCTCCGGGTTGAACGCCGCGTGCCCACCGGCGACGACGACCGGGTGGCTCTCGTCGCGGTCCCGGGCGTGCAGCGGGATCCCCGCCAGGTCGAGCGTGGTGAGCAGGTTGGTGTATCCGAGCTCGGTGGAGAACGAGACGCCGAGGACGTCGAAGTCACCGACCGCGTGGTGGGCGTCGACGGTGAACGACGGCACTCCCGACTCGCGCATCAGGGCCTCGAGATCGGGCCAGACCGCGTAGCAGCGCTCGGCCAGTGCGTCGGCGCGCTCGTTGAGGACCTCGTACAGGATCTGGACGCCCTGGTTGGGCAGGCCGACCTCGTAGGCGTCCGGATAGAGCAGTGCCCAGCGGACGGCCGCGGAGTCCCACGGCTTGACCTGCGAGTTCCCCTCACCGCCGACGTACTGCACCGGCTTGGCGACGCGGGGCAGGATCGGCTCCAGGGCGGGGAATACGGAGGTGGGTGCCACGCTGCACCAGGGTAGCCACGTCCGTTCGGGACGAACCGGCGGGTCGCGTCCGGCCGAAAGCGGGGTGTGGAACCCGAGCAGTACACCGACGTCGGCGCGGTCCGGCTGTGCCACCAGTCCTTCGGCGACCCGGCCGACCCGGTGGTGGTCCTGGTGATGGGCCTGGGTCTGTCGCTGGACTGGTGGCGCGAGGACCTCTGCGCCGCCTGGCCGGCCGCGGGTTCCGGGTGGTGCGGTTCGACAACCGCGACGTCGGCCGCTCGACGCACCTGTCCGGCCCCGGGATCTCCGCGTGGGGGTTCCTGACCCGCCGGGCCCGGCCGGTCTACACCCTGGCCGACATGGCCGACGACACCGGCGGACTGATCGCCCGGGTCGCGCCGTCCGGGGCGCACGTGGTCGGCGCCTCGCTGGGGGCCTCGGTCGCCCAGGAGACCGCGATCCCCCCCCGGCCTGGTCCGGTCGCTGACCTCGGTGATGGGCCGCCCCGGCGACGGCACCGGGCGGACCGCGCCGCGGATGCTGCCCGAGTTCCTGCGCCGCCGCCCGCGGACCCGGTCGAGGGCCTGGTCCGGTCGTTCCGCCGGATCGGCTCCCACGACCGGACCGCCGTGGACGACGAGGACGTCCGCGTCACGTTCCGGCGGGCGCAGGCCCGCGAGACCGGCGACGGAAGCGGGGCCGGCAGGCAGCTGGCGGCGATCGTCGCCGAGCGGGACCGCACCGCGGACCTGCGGGCGCTGACCTGCCCGGCGCTGGTGCTGCACGGGTGCGAGGACCGGGTCATCCGCCCCGACGGGGGCCGTGCGACCGCCGCGGCCGTCCCCGGCGCCGAGCTGGTGGAGGTGCCGGGGATGGGCCACGACCTGCCGCGGTGGGTCTGGCCGGAGCTCGTCGAGGGGATCGCGCGGACCGCCGCCCGGGCGCACACCCGCTGAGGCACGGGTCACGGCGGACCGGCGGGCCGGGCCACTACGCTGGCGCCGACCTGCTCCCCACGCGCGTCCCCGAACTCCCAGGAGACCCCCGTGCCCGTGACCGACGCCGAGCTGCACGCCCGGTTCCGCCCGCTGTTCGAGAAGATCGCCGCCGGCGCGGTGGAGCGCGAGCTGAGCCGCAGGCTGCCCGTCGAGGAGATCGCCGCCCTGCGCGACGCCGGGTTCGGCGCGGTCCGGCTGCCGGTGGAGGCCGGCGGCGCGGGGGCCTCGCTGCGCCAGCTGTTCGCGCTGCTCGTCGAGCTGGGCGCGGCGGACTCGAACATCCCGCAGGCGCTGCGGACGCACCTGCTGTGCCTTCGCCGAGCTGTGGTCGGCGGTGCCGCCGACGACCCGGTGCTGCGCGGTCGGCTGGAGCAGGTCGCGGCCGGCCGGCTCGTCGGCAACGCCATCTCCGAGCGCGGCGGCGTCGTGCGCAACTCCTCCACCACGGTGCTGCGCCGCGACGGGGACAGGCTGCTGCTCGAGGGCGAGAAGTTCTACTGCACCGGCACGCTCTACGCCGACCTCGTCGACGTCGTCGCGCTCGACGAGGACGGCAGCCGGGTGAGCGTGCTGGTGGAGACCTCCGCGCCCGGTGTCGAGCGGATCGACGACTGGCGCGGGTTCGGGCAGAAGCTGACCGCCAGCGGCACGACCCGGTTCACCGCGGTCGAGGTCGACCCGGCCCAGGTGCGGCCCGCGCCGACCGATGCCCACCAGCCGGTCCGGCAGGGGTTCCTGCAGCTGGTGCAGCTGGCGGCGCTGGCCGGGATCGCCCGCCGCGCCGCCGACGACGCCGCCGCCTACGTCCGCGACCGGCGCCGCAACTGGCCCTACGGCAACGCCGACCTGCCCAGGGACGACCCGCTGGTGCAGCAGGTCGTCGGGAAGGTCGACGCGGCCGCGTTCACCGTCGCCGCCGTCGTCGACGCCGCGGCCGCCTCGCTGGAGCGGGCGTTGTCCGAGCCCGGCCACGGCCCGGCCGCCGAGCTCGACGTGTACCGGGCCCAGTCGACGGTGCCGCAGCTGGTGCTGGACGCGACCTCGGAGCTGTTCGAGGTCGGCGGCGCGTCCACCGTCGACGTCGACCGGGCGCTGGACCGGCACTGGCGCAACGCGCGCACCCTCGCCGTGCACAACCCGATCGTCTACAAGCAGCAGGTGGTCGGGGCCTTCGCGCTGAACGGGACGGTGCCGGTGCTGTCGCTGTCCCCGGGCGTCGCGGGCTGAGTGGGGCTCACCGGCCGGCGCGGGCGGTGCGGGCGTGCGGTGGCGTCGTCGTCGGCGGGCGGAAGGTCTCCAGTGCCGCTCGGCGACGGGTGACGTCGTGCGTGTGCGCCGAAAGTGGCACCGAGTGGAAGAAATCGCGTGCCGTCGTCGGTGTCGAGGACCAGCACGGCGGCAGCACGAGCGCGGGGCGGCAGGACCCCCGTGCACGTTCGGCGGCGGCCGCACGCCCGGGTCGAGGCCGCGCTCAGCAGCGACCGACGGCGACGGCCGGATCGCGCAGGTGCACGGCTTCCCTCGACGTCGTCCCCGCCCTGTAACGGCCGGGCCGGTCAGTGGACGACCGGCCCCGACGACGGGCCGTGCGCCCAGGACGGCGGCGGGCCGGGTTCGGCCCGCCGCCGCGGGACGACGAAACGCGGCCACGCGGCCAGAGCCCGGCCAGCATCCCGTACTGCAGGCCCAGGAGGTAGCCGAGTCCCCGACCCGCCACGCGAACGGGTCGACCAGCGTCCACGCCGAGCCGGCCAGGAGCAGTACGGCCCCGGTCAGCGGTGCGCCCGGGGACAGGCGCGCGGCGGCGACCACCCCACCGCGCCCAGGAGCAGCCCGCCGACGAGCAGCCGGCCCGAGAGCCGGCCGGCGGGGACCCGGTCGAGGTCCATCCGCATCATCGACTCGTAGGCGGTGCCCATCCCCGCACCGGCGACGACCAGCGCCACCGCCGTCCCGACGAGCCCGACCAGGATCCCCACCAGGTGCCGCACGACCGCCCCCTCCGCCGACCCGGACGGATCGGACGGAACGGAAGCTATCAGCGCTTCCCGTTCGGCAGGGCCAGTCGGTTGATCGTGCCCAGGACCTGCATGTACTGCTTCCACAGCGGCCCGGTCGTGTACTCCAGCCCGTACTCCCGGCACAGCTCCCGCACCTCGGGCGCGATCTCGGCGTAGCGGTTGCTGGGCAGATCGGGGAACAGGTGGTGCTCGATCTGGAAGGACAGCTGGCCGGTCATCAGATGGAAGAACCGGCCGCCCTCGAGGTTGGCCGAGCCCAGCAGCTGACGGACGTACCACTCGCCGCGGCTCTCGTCCTCCAACTGCTCCTCGGTGAACTGCACCGCGCCGGTCGGGAAGTGCCCGCAGAAGATGACCGCGTGCGACCAGACGTTGCGCACCAGGTTCGCGGTGAGGTTGCCCGCGAGCACCGGCAGGAAGAACGGCCCGGCCAGCGCGGGGAACGCGACGTAGTCCTTCAGGATCTGGCGCCCGGTCTTGCGGCCGATCGACTTGACCTGCTGCCACACCCGGCTCAGCGGCTTCTCCCCCGCCACGACCTTCTCGACCTCGAGGTCGTGCAGCGCGACGCCGTACTCGAAGAACAGGCTGAGCAGGAGGTTGTACAGCGGGTTGCCGAGGTAGTACGGCGTCCACCGCTGCTCCTCGGACAGCCGCAGGATCCCGTAGCCCACGTCCCGGTCCTTGCCGACGACGTTGGTGTAGGTGTGGTGCATGTAGTTGTGCGAGTGCTTCCACTCCGCCGAGGACGAGACGTTGTCCCACTCCCAGGTCGACGAGTGGATCTTCGGGTCACGCATCCAGTCCCACTGGCCGTGCATGACGTTGTGCCCGATCTCCATGTTCTCGAGGATCTTGGCGATCGAGAGCATGGCGGTCCCGGCGATCCAGGCCGGGGGCAGGACACCGGCGAACAGCAGCGCGCGGCCGCCGATCTCCAGCGCCCGCTGCTTGCGGATGACGCCGCGGATGTACTCGGCGTCCGAGGCGCCGCGCTCGGCGAGGACCCGGTCACGGATCGCGTCGAGGCGACGGCCGAGCTCCTCGATCTGCTCGGCGGTCAGGTCGGTGGTCGCGGCCACGTCCTCGCGGCGCGACGACGGCACGAGCTCCAGCACCGGGCGCTGCGGGTGCTGCTCGCGGCCGGTCTCCTCGGGGCCGGGCTCGGCGTGCGTGGGGTTCTCCAGGACGGCGGTCATGAGGACCTCCTTCGGTCGGAGCGGGTGTGTCAGGGAAGGTCGATGCGGGCGGGCCCGCACGCGGAGTTGATGCAGGTCTGGATCAGGTCGCCGGGCTCGCCGTGCGCCTCGCCGGTGCGCAGGTCGCGCACCCGGCCCTCGCGCAGCGGCAGCACGCAGCCGAAGCAGATGCCCATCCGGCAGCCGCTGGGCATGAGCTTCCCGGCGGCCTCCCCCGCCTCGAGGAGGCTCTGGCCGGACTCGACGACGACGTCGTCGCCGCCGAGGTCGACGGTGCCGCCGGTGCCCTCGGTGGCGCGGGCCGGCGGGGTGAAGCGCTCGGCGGTGACGCCGTCCCAGGCATCCTCCAGGGCGTCGAGCAGGCCGTCGGGGCCGCAGGCGTACACGGCCCGGTCGGCCCGGTCGGCGACGGCGGCGTCGAGGGTCGCGGGGTCGAGCCGCCCGGAGACGGCGCTGTGGCGCAGCACGACCCGCAGCGACGGGTGCCGCGCGGCGAGGCCGGCCAGCTCGGCGCGGAAGATCGTGTCCTCCGGCGTGCGGGCGCCGTGCACGAGCACGACGTCGGGCATCGTCCCGGCGCGGTCGAGCGTGCGCAGCATGCCCATCACCGGGGTGATGCCGCTGCCCGCGGTGACGAACAGCAGCTTCCCCGGGAGCGGGTCGGGCAGGACGAAACCGCCCGCCGCCTGGTCGAGCTCGACGATCGTGCCGATCGGCAGGTCGCGGACCAGGGTCGGCGACACGGCACCGCCCTCGACCTCCTGCACGGTCACGGTGAGGTGCTCGGCGTCCTCGGGGGAGGTCAGCGAGTAGCTCCGGGTGAGCCGGACGCCGTCGACCTCGACGCCGATGCCGACGTACTGGCCGGCGCGGTGCCCGGCCCAGGCGCGCCCGGGCTCGATGGTCACCGAGACCGCACGGCCGGTCTCGCGGCGACGGGCGACGACCCGGCCGCGCAGCGACGTGGTCGACCAGAGCGGGTCGACCAGCGTCAGGAAGTCCTCGGGCAGCAGCGGGGTCGTGAGGGCGCTCGCGGCGGCCAGCAGGCCCCGGCGGCGCGAGGTCGTGCCAGGAGCGGATCGGAACATGACATCAACTGTGCACGGTCTGATGTCACATAGCAACCGGGGTCTCCTGGATCCTGTGTCACATGTCCGCCTGTTATTCTCCGTGTCATGGTCGAGGACCCGGAGTCGGCGGACTGGCGCACCATCGACGAGCTGGCGCGGTCCAGCGGTGTCACGGTGCGCAACATCCGCGCCTACCAGTCCCGGGGACTGCTGCCCCCGCCGCAGGTCAAGGCCCGGACGGGCTACTACGGCCCCGGTCACGCGGCGCGTCTGGAGCTGATCCAGGACCTGCAGGACGAGGGCGTCAAGCTCGACACGATCAAGAAGCTGCTCGACACCACCGGTGGCTCCACCGAGCAGGTCGTGCAGTTCATCCGGACCGTCCGCGCGCTGTTCGCGCCCGAGGACCGGCAGATCGTGCACCTCGCCGAGCTCGCCGAACGGTACGAGAGCACCGACGTCGGCGTCGCCAAGCGCGGGGTCAAGATGGGCCTGCTGCGCGAGCTGGGCGACGACACCTACGAGGAGATCAGCCCGCGGCTGATGAACGCCGCCGCCGAGCTGACCGGTCTCGGCATCCCGATCACCCGCTCGCTCGACGTCGTGGAGCAGCTGCGCAAGCACGCCGACGCCGTCGCCCGGCTCTACGTCGACCTGTTCCTCGGCGAGATCTGGCAGCCCTTCGACGCCGAGGGCCGTCCCGACGACCAGTGGCCGCGCGTCTACGAGACCATCGAGCGGATGCGCCGCATCTCCGGCGAGGTCATGATCGCCGTGCTGGAGCTGGCCGTGGCCGAGCGGGTCGACGTCACCTTCGGCCGCGACATCGTGCGCAACGTGAAGACCACGAGCGCGGGCCCACGGTCGCACCCGACGCCGCGGGGCCGTCCGCGGACGGGGCGGAGCCGTCCTGACCACCGGCGCCGGTCAGCGCCCGCGCAGCGCGCGGGAGACGACGGCCCGGGTGTCGGCGGGGTCGATGACGTCGTCGATCTCGAACACGGTCGCCACGCCGAGCGCCTTGCCGCGCTCGTAGTACCCGGCGACGAGTTCGTCGTAGCGGGCCCGCCGCGCGGTCTCGTCGGTGATCGCGGCCAGCTCGTCGCGGAAGCCGAGGCGGACAGCGCCCTCCAGCCCCATCCCGCCGAACTCACCGGTCGGCCAGGCCACGGTCAGCACCGGTGCGTGCAGGTCACCGCCGGCCATCGCCATCGCGCCGAGGCCGTAGCCCTTGCGCAGCACGACCGTCACCAGCGGCACCGTCAGCCGTGCGCCGGCGACGAACATCGTCCCGAACCGGCGGACGGTCGCGGTGCGCTCGGCGTCCGGGCCGACCATGAACCCCGGGGTGTCGCACAGCGACACGACCGGCAACCCGCGGGCCTGGCACAGCGTCAGGAACGCGGTGGCCTTGTCCGCGGCGTCGCCGTCGATCGCGCCACCGAGGTGCTCGGGGTCGTTGGCGATCACGCCGACGGCGCGGCCGTCGAGCCGGGCCAGTGCGGTGACCATCCCCGCGCCGAACCCGCCGCGCAGCTCGACGACGGAGCCGGTGTCGCACAGGGTGTCGACGACGCGGCGGACGTCGTAGGCGCGCAGCCGGTTCTCCGGGACGAGGTGGCGCAGCAGCCGCTGGTCGGCGTGCCCGCCGGCCACCGGGTCCCCGGCGACGTGGCGCAGGTACCGACGGGCCGCGGCGGCCGCGGCCCGGTCATCGGGCACGAGCAGGTCGACCACGCCGTTCGCCCACTGCACCGGCATCGGTCCGACGTCACCGGGTGCGACGACGCCGAGCCCGCCGCCCTCGATCATCGCCGGGCCGCCCATGCCCAGGCTGCTGCCCTCGGTCGCGACGATCAGCTCGCAGGCCCCGGCCAGGGCCGCGTTGCCGGCGAAGCAGTAGCCGGCGACGACCGCGACGGTCGGGACCCGGTCGCGCAGGCGGGCGAACAGCCGGAAGGTCGGCACGTCGAGCTGGGTGACGGCGGAGGTGTCGGTGTCCCCCGGCCTTCCGCCGCCGCCCTCGGCGAACACGACGACCGGCAGCCGGTCGCGCTCGGCGAGCTCGAGGAGCCGGTCGGTCTTGCGGTGGTTGAGCACGCCCTGGGTGCCGGCGAGCACGGTGTAGTCGTAGGCCAGCACGGCGACCGGGCGTCCGCCGACGGTCCCGGTGCCGGTGACGATCCCGTCGGCGGGGGTGCGGGCGACGAGCTCGGCGGTGCTGCGACGGGCCCGCTGCGCCGCCAGGGTCAGCGCGCCGTACTCGACGAGGCTGTCGGGGTCGAGCAGGTCGGCGACGTTCTCCCGGGCGGTGCGCCGCCCCGCGGACCGCCGGCGTGCGATGGCGGCGGGCCGGCCGGCGTCGAGCCCGCCGTGGCGGCGGTCGCGGACCTCGGCCAGGTCGGGCCGGATCCGGTCGGGGTCGAGGTCCTCGGTACGGCCGGGGGCGTCCGCGGCGTCGGCGTCGGCGAGGACGGCGAGCAGCTCCCCCGCCTCGACCGCGTCCCCGACGGCGACGACGACCGTCTCCACCCGGGCCGGCCGCTCCGCGGTGACCGGGTGCTCCATCTTCATCGACTCGAGGACGACGACCTCGCCGCCCGCGGCGACGACCTGCCCGGCCGGGGTGGGCAGCGCCACGACGACGCCGGGCCGGGACGCGCGCACGGCGGTCCGGTCCGCGGGGACCTCGACCGCCGGGCCCGGCGCCGATCCGTTCCCGGCGGCGTCACCGGCCGCAGGCGCACCGGGCGCCGGCGCACCGGGCGCGGGCAGCACGGTCTCGCGGGGCGCCGCGGCCAGCTCGGCCAGGTGCCGGTCGACGAAGGTGGTGTCCAGGGTCCCGTCGACCAGCTCGGGGCGGGCGAGGACGGCCTGCAGCAGCCCCAGGGTGACCGCGACGCCCGCCACGTCGAACCCGGCGAGGGCACGCCGGGTGGCGGCGGCCGCGGCGTCCGGCGTCGCCCCGCGGGCGACGACCTTGGCCAGCAGCGGGTCGTAGCGCGGCCCGACCCGGTACCCGGCGTAGCCGTGGGTGTCGACGCGGACCCCGCGCCCGGCGGGCGGCTGGAAGCGGAGTGGAAGCACTCGCACAACTACATGCACCACACCTACACCAACGTCGTCGGCAAGGACCGGGACGTGGCTACGGGATCCTGCGGCTGTCCGAGGAGCAGCGGTGGACGCCGTACTACCTCGGCAACCCCTGTACAACCTCCTGCTCAGCCTGTTCTTCGAGTACGGCGTCGCGCTGCACGACCTCGAGGTCGAGAAGGTCGTGGCGGGGGAGAAGCCGCTGAGCCGGGTGTGGCAGCAGGTCAAGTCGATCGGCCGCAAGACCGGGCGCCAGATCTGAAGGACTACGTCGCGTTCCCCGCGCTGGCCGGGCCGTTCTTCCTGCCGGTGCTCGCGGGCAACCTCACCGCGAACCTGTGCGCAACGTCTGGTCGCACGCGGTCATCTTCTGCGGGCACTTCCCGACCGGCGCGGTGCAGTTCACCGAGGAGCAGTTGGAGGACGAGAGCCGCGGCGAGTGGTACGTCCGTCAGCTGCTGGCTCGGCCAACCTCGAGGGCGGCCGGTTCTTCCATCTGATGACCGGCCAGCTGTCCTTCCAGATCGAGCACCACCTGTTCCCCGATCTGCCAGCAACCGCTACGCCGAGATCGCGCCCGAGGTGCGGGAGCTGTGCCGGGAGTACGGGCTGGAGTACACGACCGGGCCGCTGTGGAAGCAGTACATGCAGGTCCTGGGCACGATCAACCGACTGGCCCTGCCGAACGGGAAGCGCTGATAGCTTCCGTTCCGTCCGATCCGTCCGGGTCGGCGGAGGGGCGGTCGTGCGGCACCTGGTGGGGATCCTGGTCGGGCTCGTCGGACGGCGTGTGGCGCTGGTCGTCGCCGGTGCGGGATGGGCACCGCCTACGAGTCGATGATGCGGATGGACCTCGACCGGGTCCCCGCCGGCTCGGCCTGCTGCTCGTCGGCGGGCTGCTCCTGGGCGCGGTGGTGCTCGCCGCGCGCCTGTCCCCGGGCGCACCGCTGACCGGGGCCGTACTGCTCCTGGCCGGCTCGGCGTGGACGCTGGTCGACCCGCAGGCGCGCGTTCGCGCTGGTCGGGGACTCGGCTACCTCCTGGCCTGCCGGGCAGCGGGATGCTCCTGGCGGGCTGCCGGCCGCGGCCGCGTTCGTCGTCCCGCGGCGGCGCCGAACCCGGCCCGCCGCCCCGTCCTGGGCGCACGGCCCGTCGTCGGGCCGGTCGTCCACTGACCGGCCCGGCCGTTACAGGGCGGGGACGACGTCGAGGAAGCCGTGCACCTGCGCGATCCGGCCGTCGCCGTCGGTCGCTGCTGAGCGGCCTCGACCCGGCCGTGCTCGGGCCGCCGCCGAACGTGCACCGGGTCTGCCTGCACCCCCGGTCGGCCGGACCCCGCCGCTGGTCCTCGACACCGACGACGGCACGCTGAGGTTCCACTCGGTGGTCTCGACCTTCGGCGCACCGCACGACGTCACCCTCGCCGAGCCGGCACTGGAGACCTTCCTGCCCGCCGACGACGCCACACGCGCCGCCCTCACCGCCCGCGCCGGCCGGTGAGCCCCACTCAGCCCGCGACGCCCGGGGACAGCGACAGCACCGGCACCGTCCCGTTCAGCGCGAAGGCCCCGACCACCTGCTGCTTGTAGACGATCGGGTTGTGCACGGCGAGGGTGCGCGCGTTGCGCCAGTGCCGGTCCAGCGCCCGGTCGACGTCGACGGTGGACGCGCCGCCGACCTCGAACAGCTCCGAGGTCGCGTCCAGCACCAGCTGCGGCACCGTCGACTGGGCCCGGTACACGTCGAGCTCGGCGGCCGGGCCGTGGCCGGGCTCGGACAACGCCCGCTCCAGCGAGGCGGCCGCGGCGTCGACGACGGCGGCGACGGTGAACGCGGCCGCGTCGACCTTCCCGACGACCTGCTGCACCAGCGGGTCGTCCCTGGGCAGGTCGGCGTTGCCGTAGGGCCAGTTGCGGCGCCGGTCGCGGACGTAGGCGGCGGCGTCGTCGGCGGCGCGGCGGGCGATCCCGGCCAGCGCCGCCAGCTGCACCAGCTGCAGGAACCCCTGCCGGACCGGCTGGTGGGCATCGGTCGGCGCGGGCCGCACCTGGGCCGGGTCGACCTCGACCGCGGTGAACCGGGTCGTGCCGCTGGCGGTCAGCTTCTGCCCGAACCCGCGCCAGTCGTCGATCCGCTCGACACCGGGCGCGGAGGTCTCCACCAGCACGCTCACCCGGCTGCCGTCCTCGTCGAGCGCGACGACGTCGACGAGGTCGGCGTAGAGCGTGCCGGTGCAGTAGAACTTCTCGCCCTCGAGCAGCAGCCTGTCCCCGTCGCGGCGCAGCACCGTGGTGGAGGAGTTGCGCACGACGCCGCCGCGCTCGGAGATGGCGTTGCCGACGAGCCGGCCGGCCGCGACCTGCTCCAGCCGACCGCGCAGCACCGGGTCGTCGGCGGCACCGGCCGACCACAGCTCGGCGAACAGCAGGTGCGTCCGCAGCGCCTGCGGGATGTTCGAGTCCGCCGCGCCCAGCTCGACGAGCAGCGCGAACAGCTGGCGCAGCGAGGCCCCCGCGCCGCCGGCCTCCACCGGCAGCCGGACCGCGCCGAACCCGGCGTCGCGCAGGGCGGCGATCTCCTCGACGGGCAGCCTGCGGCTCAGCTCGCGCTCCACCGCGCCGGCGGCGATCTTCTCGAACAGCGGGCGGAACCGGGCGTGCAGCTCGGCGTCGGTCACGGGCACGGGGGTCTCCTGGGAGTTCGGGGACGCGCGTGGGGAGCAGGTCGGCGCCAGCGTAGGTGCCCGGCCCGCCGGTCCGCCGTGACCCGTGCCTCAGCGGGTGTGCGCCCGGGCGGCGGTCCGCGCGATCCCCTCGACGAGCTCCGGCCAGACCCACCGCGGCAGGTCGTGGCCCATCCCCGGCACCTCCACCAGCTCGGCGCCGGGGACGGCCGCGGCGGTCGCACGGCCCCCGTCGGGGCGGATGACCCGGTCCTCGCACCCGTGCAGCACCAGCGCCGGGCAGGTCAGCGCCCGCAGGTCCGCGGTGCGGTCCCGCTCGGCGACGATCGCCGCCAGCTGCCTGCCGGCCCCGCTTCCGTCGCCGGTCTCGCGGGCCTGCGCCCGCCGGAACGTGACGCGGACGTCCTCGTCGTCCACGGCGGTCCGGTCGTGGGAGCCGATCCGGCGGAACGACCGGACCAGGCCCTCGACCGGGTCCGCGGGCGGCGGGCGCAGGAACTCGGGCAGCATCCGCGGCGCGGTCCGCCCGGTGCCGTCGCCGGGGCGGCCCATCACCGAGGTCAGCGACCGGACCAGGCCGGGGTGGCGGATCGCGGTCTCCTGGGCGACCGAGGCCCCCAGCGAGGCGCCGACCACGTGCGCCCCGGACGGCGCGACCCGGGCGATCAGTCCGCCGGTGTCGTCGGCCATGTCGGCCAGGGTGTAGACCGGCCGGGCCCGGCGGGTCAGGAACCCCCACGCGGAGATCCCGGGGCCGGACAGGTGCGTCGAGCGGCCGACGTCGCGGTTGTCGAACCGCACCACCCGGAACCCGCGGCCGGCCAGGGCGGCGCAGAGGTCCTCGCGCCACCAGTCCAGCGACAGACCCAGGCCCATCACCAGGACCACCACCGGGTCGGCCGGGTCGCCGAAGGACTGGTGGCACAGCCGGACCGCGCCGACGTCGGTGTACTGCTCGGGTTCCACACCCCGCTTTCGGCCGGACGCGACCCGCCGGTTCGTCCCGAACGGACGTGGCTACCCTGGTGCAGCGTGGCACCCACCTCCGTATTCCCCGCCCTGGAGCCGATCCTGCCCCGCGTCGCCAAGCCGGTGCAGTACGTCGGCGGTGAGGGGAACTCGCAGGTCAAGCCGTGGGACTCCGCGGCCGTCCGCTGGGCACTGCTCTATCCGGACGCCTACGAGGTCGGCCTGCCCAACCAGGGCGTCCAGATCCTGTACGAGGTCCTCAACGAGCGCGCCGACGCACTGGCCGAGCGCTGCTACGCGGTCTGGCCCGATCTCGAGGCCCTGATGCGCGAGTCGGGAGTGCCGTCGTTCACCGTCGACGCCCACCACGCGGTCGGTGACTTCGACGTCCTCGGCGTCTCGTTCTCCACCGAGCTCGGATACACCAACCTGCTCACCACGCTCGACCTGGCGGGGATCCCGCTGCACGCCCGGGACCGCGACGAGAGCCACCCGGTCGTCGTCGCCGGTGGGCACGCGGCGTTCAACCCGGAGCCGGTCGCGGACTTCGTCGACGTCGCCGCGCTCGGTGACGGCGAGGAGGTCGTCGGCGACATCACCGACGTCGTGCGGGACTGGAAGGAGCAGGGACGCCCGGGCGGGCGCCGGGAGCTGCTGCTGCGGCTGTCGTCGACGCCGGGCTGCTACGTGCCGTCCCTCTACGACGTGACCTACGCCGACGACGGTCACATCGCCGCCGTCACCCCGGCCGACGAGCGGGTCCCCGCGAGCGTGCAGAAGCGCACCACGATCGAGCTGGACGACTGGCCGTACCCGAAGAAGCCGCTGGTCCCGCTGGCCGAGACCGTGCACGAGCGGGCCAGCGTCGAGATCTTCCGCGGCTGCACCCGCGGCTGCCGGTTCTGCCAGGCCGGGATGATCACCCGCCCGGTGCGGGAGCGGTCGCTGCAGGGCGTCGGGGAGATGGTCGACGCCGCGGTGCGCGCGTCGGGCTTCGACGAGGTCGGGCTGCTGTCGCTGTCGAGCGCCGACCACTCCGAGATCGCCGAGATCACCAAGGGGCTCGCCGACCGCTACGAGGGCACCAACACCTCGCTGTCGCTGCCCTCCACCCGGGTCGACGCGTTCAACATCGACCTCGCCAACGAGATCTCCCGCAACGGCCGCCGCTCCGGGCTGACGTTCGCCCCCGAGGGCGGGTCCGAGCGGATCCGCCGGGTGATCAACAAGATGGTCTCCGAGGACGACCTCATCCGGACCTGCGCGGAGGCGTTCTCGCAGGGGTGGCGGCAGGTGAAGCTGTACTTCATGTGCGGTCTGCCCACCGAGACCGACGAGGACGTCCTGGAGATCGCCGGGATGGCGCACCGCGTGATCAAGGCGGGGCGCGAGGCGTCCGGCCGCAACGACGTGCGCTGCACCATCTCGATCGGCGGGTTCGTGCCGAAGCCGCACACCCCGTTCCAGTGGGCCGCGCAGTGCCACCCCGAGGTCGTCGACTCCCGGCTGCGCAAGCTGCGCGAGGCGGTCAACGCCGACCGGAAGATCGGCCGCAACATCGGCATGCGCTACCACGACGGCGAGCCCTCGCTGATCGAGGGACTGCTCGCCCGTGGCGACCGCCGGGTCGGCGCCGTCATCGAGAAGGTCTGGCGCGACGGCGGCCGGTTCGACGGCTGGTCCGAGCACTTCTCCTACCGCCGCTGGGTCGACTCCGCCGCCGAGGCCCTGGAGCCGCAGGGGGTGTCGCTGGACTGGTTCACCACCCGCGAGCGCGACGCCGACGAGATCCTGCCCTGGGACCACCTCGACTCCGGCCTGGAGCGCGACTGGCTCTGGGAGGACTGGCAGGACGCGCTCGACGGCCGCGAGCAGGACGACTGCCGCTGGACGCCGTGCTTCGACTGCGGCGTCTGCCCGTCCACCGGTACCGACATCGAGGTCGGCCCCAGCGGGACCACCCTGCTGCCGCTGACCGTGGTCAACCCGACGGCCTCGGCCGCGGGGTCGCTCGGGGGCGCACACCCGGGTGACTGAGAACGGACTGTCCTCGATCCCGGACCCGGCCGTCGCCGACGCCGACGGATCCTCCTGGGAGTACGGCGGCAGGCGCCTGCGGGTCCGGGTCGCCGACGAGCGTGACGTCGCCGCGCTCGCCCGGCTGCGCCGCCTCTGGCTGGAGGAGCGCGCCGGGCGGCCGGTCGAGGACCCGTCGTTCGCCGAGTCGTTCGCCGCCTGGTGGCGGGTCGAGCAGCCGCGGCGGGCGTTCTGGGTGGCCGAGGCGGGCAGTGACCGCGCCGGGTGGACACCGGTCGGGTCGATCAACGTGCTGGAGACCGTGCAGATGCCCCGCCCCGGGGGCCGTGGCACGCGCAGCGGGCAGGTCGGCAACGCCTTCGTCCTCGCCGCGTTCACCGAGGCGGGGGTGCCGCGGGTGCTGCTCGCGGCGGTCGTCGCGCACGCCAGGGCCCGCGGGTACCGGCGGCTGATGCTCGCCCCGACCGCGGGGAGCGCCGCGTTCTACCGGCGTGCCGGGTTCCGGCCCGCCGGCGACGCGCTGCTGGTGCTGGAGCAGTAGACCTCCTGCAGCCGCTGCCCGGCGCGGGACAGGTCGAGCCGGCGGCCGTGCAGCCAGGCGGCGAACTCCGGCACGTCCGGCTCGCAGCCCCCCAGCAGCGGCAGCGTCGCCTCGGCGACCGGCCAGTACCCGCGGCCGTCGCCCGGCCGGCACGTCGAGCACGTCGAGCACGTCGCCTCGGCCGGCTCGACGCGCAGCGGGTCCCCACCGAGCCGGGGCGTCGGCGATGCGGGCGCAGGTGGTCACGATCGGCCCGTAGCGCTTCCACCGGTCGCGGAACGCGGCCGGGGAGTCGGTGACCGCGAACCGGGCGGACCCCGGCGAGGCGTGCAGGTCCCGCACCCCGTCCCCGAGCAGCGTGCGGACGTGTGCCTCGTCCCCCAGCGGACAGGCGGCGCCGAGCCGGGCGGCGGGGCGGGCACGAACGGGCGCAGCGTGGCGAGCAGCCCACCGACGAACCCGCCCGGCGTCCAGGCGAGCAGCCCGATCCGGCCGCCCGGACGGCAGACCCGCAGCAGCTCGGCCGCCGCCCGCTCGTGGAACGGGGCGAACATCACGCCCACGCAGGACAGCACGACGTCGAACGCGGCGTCGGGGAAGGGCAGCGCCTGGGCGTCGGCGGCCGAGGTCGGGAACGATGGTCGTGGTGGGGTGCTCCTCCCGAGCGGCTGGTCGCCCCGCGAGGATCGGCGCGGACCGTGTGCCCGACCGTGTGCACACCCCTCCTAGACTCGGGTGCATGGCGCGCGTGAAGGCAGGAGCGGCGGCGAACCCGGCACCCCCGACGGTGCAGCGGGTCCGCCTGCGCTTCGCCAAGCGCGGACGGCTGCGGTTCCTCTCGCACCGCGACGTGGCCCGCAGCTTCGAACGCGCGGTCCGCCGGGCCGGTGTCCCGGTCTCGCACTCGCACGGCTTCAGCCCGCACCCGCGGCTGTCCTGGGTCGGCGCCGCCCCGACCGGGGCGGCCAGCGAGGCCGAGTACGTCGAGATGGGGCTGACCCGCGAGGTCGACCCGGAGCTGGTCCGGGAGGCCATGGACCGGGCGCTGCCCGACGGGCTCGACGTCGTCGCGGCGGCGGTCGCGACGCCGCCCGCGCTGGCCGACCGGATCGACGCCGCCCGCTGGCGGCTCGAGATCCGCGGGCTCGACCCCGCCGAGGTGCGGTCCGCGGTCGAGCGGTTCCTCGCCGAGACCTCGGTCGTGGTGACCCGGGTGACCCCGTCCGGGCGCAAGGAGATCGACGTGCGCGCCGCCGTCGTGACTCTGTCGGTCGAACCGCAGGTGAACGGCACACCGGCCGATCATGACCCGTCCGGGGCGGCGGGTTCCCCGGGTTCGGTCACCGACTGTGCGATACTGACGGCGGTCGTACGGCTGACGACACCGACCGTCCGACCCGATGACGTACTGGGCGCGCTCACCGTCGTCGCAGACCTGGCGCCGCCGGTACCGGTGACGGCCACCCGGTTGGCGCAGGGCCTGCTCGACGACGGGGGCGACCTGGTGGATCCGCTCGGTGCGGTCCCGGCGACCCGGGCCCGGCCGGACGGTTCCTGACACGGACGGCACTTCCCGCCTCCGGTCCGGCGTCGAGCACCATCCCCGAAGACCGGGGAGCGACACCAGATGTGCCGTACCGCGCAACCCGCGCGAGCTGCGGAACGTACGCGCAAGGTCCCTGAGCGGCCGCCTCCGACGTGAGGCGCCCGGGGGCGAAGGAGCTGAATGTCCGTGAACGACGCGCCCGCCGGTAGCACCGGCGGGCTCTCCGAGCTGCCGGAGAAGATGCGGGTCCACGCCCTGGCCAAGCTGCTGGGCACGGCGAGCCGCGATGTCCTGGCGACCCTGGTCGGTCTGGGCCAGGAGGTCCGTAGCGCCCAGTCCAGCATCACCCGTGCGACGGCCGAGCAGGTCGTCGCGGCGCTGCGCCCGGTCACGGACGCGGCCGGGGCCACCTCCCCGGAGCCCGCCGACGGTGCCGAGCCCGCCGCGGCGGAGCCCGCCCCCGCGGCCGGCACGCCGGACGCCGCCCTGGCCGAGGCCGCGGCCGTGCTCGACATCGGCTCCGCCGACGCCGGGGACGCGACCACCGAGGTCCCGGCGAACCCGTTCGACACCGGTTCCGGTGCCTCCCGGGGCGGGTCCGCGCCCGCACTGGCGCCGGTCTTCGCCGTCCCGATGTTCCAGGCCCCCACGGCCCAGGGCACCGCGCAGACCGCCCCGGCGGCGGCCGAGCCCGCCGGCGACGACGCGGCCGAGCAGCCCGGTGGCGAGGACGGCACCGACGGCGGCCCCCGCCGCGGCCGCAAGAGCCGCCGTCGCAAGGACCGCGACACCGACACCACCGCGGCCCCGGCCGCGGACACCGGGGCCACCACCCCGGTCACCGACGACGCCGACACCGACGGGACCACCGACGCCGACGACCGGGGCGACGGCTCCGACGACGACGGCGAGGACGAGAACGGCAACCGTCGCCGCCGCCGCCGGGGCCGTCGTGGCCGCGGCCGCGGCAAGGGCGGCGAGGACTCCGGCGATGACGGTGATGACTCGGAGGACTCCGACGAGTCCGGTTCCGAGGACCCCGGTTCCACCGGGGCCGACTCCGAGGACTCCGACGACTCCGACGACGACTCCGACGAGCAGTCCTCGGGTGGCTCGCGCCGCCGGCGGCGCCGTCGTCGTCGCGGGGGGTCCGACGTCGAGGACCGTTCCGAGGACGACCCGCCCAACACCGTCACCCGGGTCCGCGAGGCCCGGAGCGAGTCCCGCCAGGACTCCGGGTCGTCCTCCGACGACCAGGTCCAGGGCGTGCGCGGCTCCACCCGGCTCGAGGCCAAGCGCCAGCGCCGGCGGGACGGCCGCGACGCGGGCCGCCGCCGTCCGCCGATCCTGTCCGAGTCGGAGTTCCTGGCCCGGCGCGAGTCGGTCGACCGCCAGATGGTGATCCGCCAGCGCTCCGACCGCACCGAGATCGGCGTGCTCGAGGACGACATCCTCGTCGAGCACTTCATCACCGGCGGCAACTCCGGCAGCTCGATGGTCGGCAACGTCTACCTCGGCCGCGTGCAGAACGTGCTGCCCTCGATGGAGGCGGCCTTCGTCGACATCGGCCGCGGCCGCAACGCCGTGCTCTACGCCGGCGAGGTCGACTGGGACGCCGCCGGCCTCAACGGCAAGGCGCGCAAGATCGAGCAGGCGCTGTCCTCCGGCGACCAGGTGCTGGTGCAGGTCACGAAGGACCCGGTCGGCCACAAGGGTGCCCGGCTGACCACGCAGATCTCCCTCGCCGGCCGCTTCCTGGTCTACGTGCCCTCCGGCGGCGCCGCGGGGATCTCCCGCAAGCTGCCCGACACCGAGCGCAAGCGCCTCAAGGAGATGCTGAAGGAGATCGTCCCGGCCGACGCCGGTGTGATCATCCGGACCGCCTCCGAGGGTGTCTCGCACGAGGCCCTCGAGCGCGACGTCCGCCGCCTGCAGGCGCAGTGGGAGGTCGTCAAGGAGAAGGCGAACAAGACCGGCCCGGGCGCGCCCAAGGCCCCGACGCTCCTCTACGAGGAGCCGGACATGCTGGTCAAGGTCGTCCGCGACCAGTTCAACGAGGACTTCTCGAAGCTGATCGTGTCCGGCGCCGACGCCTGGGACACCGTGTCCGGCTACGTCGGGCACGTCGCGCCCGAGCTCACCGACCGGATGCACCGCCACACCGGCCCGTCCGACGTCTTCACCGAGTACCGGATCGACGAGCAGCTGCTCAAGGCGCTGGACCGCAAGGTCTG
Source organism: Pseudonocardia sp. ICBG1034 (assembly GCF_020131375.1). Taxonomy (NCBI): domain Bacteria; kingdom Bacillati; phylum Actinomycetota; class Actinomycetes; order Pseudonocardiales; family Pseudonocardiaceae; genus Pseudonocardia; species Pseudonocardia sp. ICBG1034. The sequence goes on along the minus strand of NZ_JAHLEK010000019.1, from coordinate 256,791 downwards.
GCTGCCCTCGGGCGGCACCCTGGTGATCGACCGGACCGAGGCGATGACCGTCGTCGACGTCAACACCGGCAAGTTCACCGGCTCCGGCGGCAACCTCGAGGAGACCGTCACCCGCAACAACCTGGAGGCGGCCGAGGAGGTCGTCCGCCAGCTGCGGCTGCGTGACATCGGCGGGATCATCGTCGTCGACTTCATCGACATGGTGCTCGAGGCGAACCGGGACCTGGTCCTGCGCCGCCTCACCGAGTGCCTCGCCCGGGACCGCACCCGCCACCAGGTCGCCGAGGTGACCTCGCTCGGCCTGGTCCAGATGACCCGCAAGCGGGTCGGCGGCGGGCTGCTGGAGCACTTCTCCACCACCTGCGAGCACTGCCGCGGGCGGGGCGTGATCGTCTCGACCGACACCGGGCCGGACCACCAGCACGGCCGTTCCGGCAACGGCGCGCAGCACGGGAACGGCTCCGGCAACGGGAACGGCAACGGCTCCGGCAACGGGTCCGGCTCCGGGAACGCCGGCAACGGCGACTCCGACGGCGGCGGGCGTCGCCGTCGTCGCCGCGGCGGCAACGGCAACGGCGAGTCCGGCAACGGCGAGTCCGGCCACGGCGCCTCCGGGAACGGGGACGCCGACCGCCACGACGCCGACCGCCACGCGCCCGACCGCAACGGCTCCGGGCACCGCAACGGTGCCGACCGTGCCGAGGACCGGGACGGCTCCGGCGACACCGGGCGCGTCGACGCCGCCGCGGGTGCCGCGGCCGTCGCCGCGGGCAGCACCCCGAAGGGCGACGACGGCGCGGCCGCCGGGTCCACCGGGGTCTCCGTCCCGGCCACGGCCGACACCACCGTCACCGACGCCGCACCCGCACCGGCCCCGGCCGACGACGAGACCGTCGTCGCCGAGCCGCGCGGTGAGCTGACCGGTTCGGCCGCCCCGGTGGTCGCCGAGCCCACCGGGGCCCCGCAGGCCGCGACTCCGGCCCCGGACGTGGCCCCTGCCCAGGACGTGGCCCCGGAGCCGGCGGGGACGACCCCCGCCGCCCCGGAGCCCGACGCACCCGCACCGCGCCGCCGCCGGGTCAGCCGCTCCGCCGGCGCCCCGGTCCGCGGTGGTGAGGCGGTGGTCATCACGACCGCCTCGACGCCGGAGGAGTCCGCTCCGCCGGCGGCCACGGCGGCACCGGCCGACGCGGGAACGGCGGCCGCTCCGGCCGTCGCCGCGCAGCCGGAGCCCGCCGCGGCCGTCACCCGTACCCGCCGTCCACGCCGGGCGGCCTCCCGTCCGGCGGGTCCGCCCCAGGACGGAGGGTGACGGCGACCCCGGCGGAGAGCACTCCGACGGGGTCGCGTAACCTTGACCGACAGAAGCCACGCCTCTGCACACGACAGTGTTCGGCACGGGGGCCGTGGTGTGCGCGCCGGGGACCGGCGCGAGCTGTGAAAGCCCGAGCGCACCAGATGCGCCCCCGATGTTCAGGAGTCGTGCGTCAGCGATGTACGCGATCGTCAAGACCGGCGGCAAGCAGTACAAGGTGGCCGTCGACGACGTGGTCACCGTCGAGAAGCTCGACGGTGAGCCCGGCGCCGAGATCATTCTGCCCGCCGTGCTGCTCGTCGACGGCGACCAGGTGACCACCGACGCCAGCGGCCTCACCTCCGCGGTGACGGCCACCGTCGTCGAGCACACCAAGGGTCCGAAGATCCGGATCCACAAGTTCAAGAACAAGACCGGGTACCACAAGCGTCAGGGGCACCGTCAGCCCCTGACGAAGGTCCAGGTCACCGCGATCGGCAAGTAAGGAGCCCGCGTCATGGCACACAAGAAGGGTGCGTCCAGCTCCCGTAACGGTCGCGACTCCAACGCCCAGTACCTGGGTGTGAAGCGTTTCGGCGGCCAGTCGGTCAAGGCCGGCGAGATCCTCATCCGTCAGCGCGGCACCGCCACCCACCCGGGTGTCAACGTCGGGCGCGGCAAGGACGACACGCTGTTCGCCCTCGCCGCCGGGACCGTCGAGTTCGGTTCCAAGCGCGGCCGCAAGACCGTGAACATCGTGCCGGCCGAGGTCTGAGCGACCCGCCAGCACAGCGACGCCGACGGCGGGTCACCCCGGTAACGGGGGGCCCGCCGTTCGTCGTGTCACCACCCACCGCGGCCCCGCCGCGGTACGACAACGACAGGAGCACCGTCATGTCCCGGTTCGTGGACCGCGTCGTGCTGCACGCGACCGCGGGTGCCGGGGGCAACGGCTGCGCCTCGGTACACCGCGAGAAGTTCAAGCCGCTCGGCGGCCCCGACGGCGGCAACGGCGGCCGGGGCGGCTCGGTCGTGCTCGTCGTCGACGCGGGTGTGCACACCCTGCTCGACTACCACCACCGCCCCCGCGCGGAGGCGAAGAACGGCACCCAGGGGCAGGGCGCGTTCAAGCAGGGCGCGAACGCCCCGGACCTGGAGCTGCGGGTGCCCGACGGCACCGTCGTGCTCGACGCCGGCGGCGAGGTCGTGGCCGACCTGGTCGGTGTCGGCACCCGGTTCGTCGCCGCCGAGGGCGGACGGGGCGGGCTCGGCAACGCCGCGCTGTCCTCCGCCGCCCGCAAGGCCCCCGGTTTCGCGCTGCTCGGCGAGCCCGGCGACGAGGTCGAGCTGACCCTGGAGCTGCGCAGCCTCGCCGACGTCGGCCTCGTCGGGTTCCCCAGCGCGGGCAAGTCCTCGCTGGTGGCGGCCCTGTCCGCGGCCCGCCCGAAGATCGCCGACTACCCGTTCACCACCCTCGTGCCCCAGCTCGGCGTGGTCAGCGCGGGGGACGACACCTTCACCGTCGCCGACGTCCCCGGCCTCATCCCGGGCGCCGCCGACGGCCGCGGCCTCGGCCTGGAGTTCCTGCGCCACATCGAGCGCTGCTCGGTGCTGGTGCACGTGGTGGACTGCGCGACCTTCGAGACCGAGCGCGACCCGGTGTCCGACATCGAGGCACTGGAGACCGAGCTGGCGCACTACGCCGAGGCCCTCGGCACCAGCGCGCTGGGGGAGCGGATCGACCAGCGCCCGCGCCTGGTCGCGCTCAACAAGATCGACGTCCCGGACGCCGCGGACCTGGTCGACATGGTCCGCGAGGACCTGACCGAGCGCTTCGGCTGGCCGGTGTTCGCGATCTCCACCGCGTCCCGGGCCGGGCTGCGGGAGCTGAGCTTCGCGATGGCCGAGAGGGTCGCCGCGGCCCGTGCCGCGCGCCCGGAGGCCGAGCCGAGCCGGATCGTGCTGCGCCCGCGCGCCGTCGACGACACCGGTTTCACCATCACGCCCGACCCGGAGCTCGACGGCGGGTTCGTCGTGCGCGGGGAGCGCCCCGAGCGGTGGATCCGCCAGACCGCGTTCGAGAACGACGAGGCCGTCGGCTACCTCGCCGACCGGCTCGCCCGGCTCGGCGTGGAGGAGGCGCTCGCCAAGGCCGGAGCCGTCCCCGGCTGCCCGGTCACCATCGGCCAGGTCACCTTCGACTGGGAGCCGTCCACCCCGGCCGGCGTCGCCGCCCTGCTCACCGGGCGCGGCACCGACATCCGGCTGGAGGGCAACGACCGGGTCGGCGCCGCCGAGCGCAAGCGCGCCCGGGTCGCGCGCCGGAACCACCTGTCCGACGCCGAGCTCGCCGCGGGCGCCCGCTACTCGTCGGACCACGAGATCGAGGAGTGAGACCCGCGTGAGCACGCGCGCCGCACTGGGTGCGGCGAAGCGGATCGTGGTGAAGGTCGGGTCGTCGTCACTGACGAGCCTGACCGGTGGTCTCGACCCGGCCCGGCTCGACGCCCTGGTCGACGCCCTGGTGGGGCGCCGCGCCGCCGGTGCGCAGGTCGTGCTCGTCTCCTCGGGGGCGATCGCGGCCGGCCTCGCGCCGTTGCAGCTGCGCCGCCGGCCGCGGGACCTGGCGACCCAGCAGGCCGCCGCGTCGGTCGGGCAGCTGCTGCTCGCCCACGCCTACTCGGCGTCGTTCGCCCGGCACGGGCAGGGCATCGGGCAGGTGCTGCTCACCGCCGACGACATGATCCGCCGCTCGAGCTACCGCAACGCCCAGCGCACCCTCGAGCGGCTGCTGCAGCTCGGGTCGCTGCCGGTGGTCAACGAGAACGACACCGTCGCCACCGCGGAGATCCGGGTGGGCGACAACGACCGGCTCGCCGCGCTCGTCGCGCACATCGTCGGCGCCGACGCGCTCGTGCTGCTCTCCGACGTCGACGGCCTCTACGACGGCCACCCGCGCGACCCCGGGACGTCGCTGATCACCGAGGTCGACGACCCGGCCGAGCTCGCCGGGGTCAGCGTCACCCGCCCCGGGTCGGGACTGGGCACCGGCGGCATGGCCACCAAGGTCGAGGCGGCCGCGATGGCGTCGGCGGCCGGGATCCCGGTTCTGCTGACCTCCGCCGACCGGATCGCCGACGCCCTCGCCACCACCGAGGTCGGCCCGAAGGTCGGCACGGTGTTCCGCGCCGCCGGGACCCGGATGGGTGCCCGCCGGTTCTGGCTGCGGCACGCCGCCGACGTCCGCGGGGCCCTCGACCTCGACGACGGCGCGGTCGAGGCCGTCCGCCGCCGTCGCCGCTCGCTGCTCGCCGCCGGGGTGCACGGCGTGTCCGGTGACTTCGACGCCGGCGACGTCGTCGAGCTGCTCGCCCCCGGTGGGCGGGCCATCGCGCGGGGTGTCGTCTCCTACGACGCGACCGAGCTGCTGCACATGATCGGCCGCCGGACCCGCGAGCTGCCGCCCGAGCAGCGGCGCGAGCTCGTCCACGCGGACGACCTCGTTCTGCTCTAGACGGCGGCAGGGCACAATGCCCGCATGTCGGCCGACCGCGCCCGTTCCGCGCTGGTCGCGTCCCTGGTCCGCGACGGCCGGGTGCGCACCCCCGCGGTCCGCGCGGCACTGGAGACGGTGCCGCGCCATCTGTTCCTGCCCGCCCTCGACCCCGGCGGGGCCTACGCCGACGTCGCCGTCCCGATCAAGGTCGACGACGGCGTGACGGTCAGCTCGGTCTCCCAGCCGTCGATGGTCGCGATCATGCTGGAACAGCTGGAGGCCGGGCCGGGGCACCGGGTGCTGGAGATCGGTGCGGGGGCCGGCTGGAACGCGGCGCTGCTGGCGGAGCTGGTCGGTCCGGACGGGGCCGTGACCACCCTCGACATCGACGACGACCTGGTCGCGGGGGCCCGGGCGAACCTGGACGCCGCCGGGTTCGACGGCGTCGACGTCGTCGTCGGGGACGGGGCGCTCGGGTATCCGCCCGCCGCGCCCTACGACCGGATCGAGCTGACCGTCGGCTCCACCGGCGTCCGGCCGGAGTGGGTCGCCCAGCTCGCGCCCGGCGGCCGGCTGCTGCTGCCGCTCACGGTGCGCGGCAGCCAGCTGTCGGTGGCGTTCGCCCACACCGCCCCGGGACGGCTGCACTCGCGGTCGGTGCGCAGCTGCGCGTTCGTACGGCTGCGCGGGGAGGGCGCCGACCCGGGCGCCGAGGTCGCGCTGCCGGACGGCCGGTGGCGGGTGCAGCCCGCCTGCGGCTCCGACGACGCCGACGTCCCGGACCCGCGGGTGCTGGCCCGCGCGACCACCGGTGCGGGCACCGACCGGCCGGTGGCCGCGGCGGGCACGGTGGCGGACCTGTGGGACGGGCTCGGGCTGTGGTGCGCGGTCGCGGACCCGGGGGTGGTGCGGCTGTTCGGCCCGGCCGGGGGTGGGGCCGCACCGGCGCTGTTCGACCTCGGTGGCGTCCGCGCGACGCTGGGCCTGGTCGCGGGCGACGGGTGCGCGGTGCTGCTGGCGGACCCGGAGGCGACGGTGCGGGCCTGCGGGCCGGACGGTGACCTCGCCGCCGAGCGGCTGGCCGGGCTGGTCGCGGGGTGGGTCGACGCGGGCCGGCCGCACGCGGCGGACCTGCGGATCGAGGCGGTCGTCCCGTCGCTCGCCGGGCCCGGTGGCGGGCCGGAGCGCGGTTGCGGTGTGGACCGGGCCGGGCCGGGGGACGTGGTGGTGGACGGCGCGGGTACCCGGCTGACGCTGCGCTGGGGTCCGGCCACGGGCTGACACGCGGGGACACGGCCCGGAGCCGGGCCCGGGGCGACACGGTCCCGCACCGCTGCTGCGGCGCGGAGCCCGTGGCCCGGTGCCCCGGCCCACCGGCGTCCCCGGGCGGGCCGCCGGCGGACCCCGGGCCCGCCGGCGGCCCGCCCGCGGTGACCGGGGCACGGTGCTCACCGGGACCGGGTCGTCCGCTTCGGACCCGTCGTCTTCGTCGTGGTCCGCGGCGCCGCGGTCGCCCGGGGGGCCGGGGTCCGCGCGGCGGTGGTCCGCGGTGTGCCCGGGGACCGGGCGACGACCGTGCGGTGGTGGCCGTGGTCGTCGTCGTCGAGCGCGGAGACCGGCACCCACCGCGGCCCGGCCGGTGACACGACCGCCTCGGGCGCCGGGCAGGCGGCCGGGTCCACCTCCAGGTAGTCGTCGCCGTCGGCCTCCAGGACCCCGCACACCTGCCGTTCCGGTCCGGTCGAGCAGGCGGTCAGCGGGGCCCCGGCGACGACGACCAGTGCGAGTGCGGAGAGCCAGGTCGCGGTCCGCACGGCTCAGACCTGCTCGACGTCGAAGTTGACCAGACCGCCCTGGATCTCGGTCACGGTCGCGCGGACGTCGATCGAGTCCTCGCCGGAGGTGACGCGGCAGCCGACGGCCTGGCCGGTGGTGGGGGCGAGGTCGCCGTCGCAGGTGGTGGTGTCGATCGGGACGCCGGCGTTCTGCGCGACGAGCGAGCCGACGGTGTCCTGCAGCAGGGCCTTCGGCACCGGGCGGGGCTCGGTGGTGATGTCGAAGGAGACGTTGTCCCCGTCGACGGCGGTGACGGTGACGACCGCGCCGACCGGCTGGCCACCGGAGTGGAACTCGCAGGTCTGGCTCGCCCCGACGGTCGCGTCGAGGTCGGTGGCGCAGTCGGCCTTCCCGTTGTCGAGGGAGACGCCCTGCGCGCCCAGCTTGCTGACGATCTGCTGCTCGACGCTGTCCGCCGGGACGGAGGCGAGGCTGCAGGCCGTGGTGCCGAACAGGACGGCGCCGGTCGCCGCGGCGACCAGGCCGAGCCGGGCGAGGCTGCGCAGGGTGGCGTTCATGGTGTCTCCTCGGGTGGTGGCCCCGGCGGCCCGGGCGGCCGGTGGGGCGAACACCACGAACTCTGCGGTGGGCCACTGGCAATCCACTTGCAGCGGCCTTGCAGGGTCCTGCACGCGGTCCCGCGGAGCGCGGCTCAGGCGCTCCGGCCCACCACCCGGGTGGCGACGGTGCCGCCGTCACCGAGCTCGTCGAGGACCGCGGCGATCGCCGCCCGCCCACCCGCGACGCCCTCGGTGAACGCGGTGGCGTACCGCTCCGCCGAGCCGCCGAGCGCGGCCCGGACCAGGGCGACGTTGCGCTCGGAGTCCTGCGGGTCCATCTCCTCGGGCCGGTAGCCGACCTCGCCGCCGACCGCGGACACCGCCCCCAGCAGCCGGGCGCCCCGCGCTCCGTCGCCGGACTGTCCCAGCGCGCCCGCGAGCGTGTGCACCGCGACCAGCCAGGACGTCACGTCGGGTTCGCCACCGAGGAACCGCACGAGCGACTCCGCCTCGTCCAGCGCAGCCGGATCGCCGCGGTCGAGCAGGGTCTTCACCAGGTGCCAGCGCGAGGACCCGTCGGCGAACCCGTGCCCGGCCCGCCGCGCCACGGCCACCGCGGACCGCAGCACGTCCAGCGCCGTCGCCGTGTCCCCGCCGAGGCGCGCGAGGTGACCGGCGGCCATCAGCGTCTCGGACTCACCGGGGCCGTCCCCGGCCGCGCGCGAGACCGCGAGTGCCTCGCCCAGCAGGGCCTGCGCGGCCGCCGGGTCGGCCGCCGCGGCCAGGTAGGCGCGGAACGCGAGCCCGCGGGCGACCTTCGTCGGGTGCCGGGCCGGGTCCATCCGCTCCAGCCCGGCGGCGACGTCGGCGGCCGCACCGGCCGGGTCACCGGCCAGGTAGCGCAGGGGACCGGAGGCGAAGTGCGCCAGCCCGACGGCCTCCGGGTCGGCGTCCGGCCCGGCCGCGGCCAGCGCGGCGGTGGCCCACCCGATGCCCTCGGCGACCCGGCCGAAGCGGTACCAGTACCAGCCCATCGCCCCGGCCAGGCGCAGCGCGTCGTCGACCGCGGCGGCACCGCCGTCGGCCAGCGCGGCACCGAACGCGGCCCGCACGTTCGGCTGCTCGGCGCGGACCCGCCCGAACCAGCGGGCCGCGTCGTGGCCGAGCCACGCGGCGTCGGCCTCGGTGACGACGTCGAGGACCCAGCGCCGGTGCGCGGTGCGGGCCGCGGTGCGCGCGGCGTCGTCGAGCAGGGTGTCGCCGAAGGCCCGCAGGGTCTCCAGCAGCGCGAACCGGCGGGGGCCCGGCGCACCGGTGTCGACGCCGACCAGGGACTTCGCGACGAGCGTGGCCAGCCCGTCGCGGACCGGCACCCCGGCGACGGCGGCGGCCGCGGCCGCGTCGAATCCGCCGGTGAACACCGACAGCGCCCCGAACAGCCGCCGGTCGGCCGGGCCGAGGTCGTCGACCGACAGCGCGATGGTGTGCTCCAGGCTCCGGTGCCGGGCGGGGGTGCCCCGGCCGGCCCCCACGAGCAGGGAGAACCGGTCGTCGAGGGCGTCGGCGATCTCCCCGACCGACAGGGTGCGGCTCCGGGCGGCCGCCAGCTCGACGGCCAGCGGGAGCCCGTCGAGCCGGGCGCAGACCTCGGCGACGCGGGCCCGGTCGTCGCCGGTGGGGGCCGCGCCGGGGGCCGCGGCCGACGCGCGGTCCAGGAACAGCTGCTCGGCCGCGGCGGAGGACAGCGGCGCGAGCTCCAGCAGCTGCTCACCGGGCAGGTCGACGGGCTCGCGGCTGGTCGCGACCACCCGCACGCCGGGGCACGCGGGCAGCAGCGTGGTGAGCAGCTCGGCGACGGCGTCGAGGACGTGCTCGCAGTTGTCGAGCACCAGCAGGCCGGGGGCGCCGGCCAGGGCGACGGCGAGCTGGTCGGCGCCCTGGGCGGTGAGCACCCCGGCGGCCTCGGCGACGACCGGGGCGAGCAGCGCGCCGGAGGTCCCCGGGGCGAGATCGGCGAGCTCGGCCCACCACACCGGTCCCCCCGCGTCGGCGGCGAGTGCCAGCGCCACGCGGGTCTTGCCCACCCCGCCGGGGCCGACGACGGTGACGAGCCGGTGGGCGTCGAGGGCGGCGCGCAGCCGGACGAGGTCGTCGTCGCGGCCGAGCAGCGCTGTCGACGGCACCGGCAGCGGCCTGCGGGTGGTCCCGGCGGCGGGCGCCGGGGCGTCGGCGGCGGGGGCCCGGCGCAGCAGCTCCGGGTCGTGGGCGAGCACCGCCCGTTCTGTCGCGGCGAGGCCCGGCCCCGGGTCGACGCCGAGCTCCTCGGCGAGCAGGTCCCGCGCGGTCCGCAGGACGGCGAGGGCGTCGGCCTGGCGCCCGGCGCGGTAGAGCGCGCGGGCCCGCAGCTCCCACGCGCGCTCGCGCAGGGGGTACTCGGTGGTGAGCGCGGCCAGGTCGTCGAGCAGCGTCACGTCCTCGCCGGTGGCGAGCGCGGCGGCGGCCCGGTCCTCGCGGATCCCGGCGCGCAGCTCGGTCAGCGCGGCCACCTCGGCGGCCAGGAAGGCACGGTCGGCGAGGTCGCCGAACGGGGTGCCGTCGCCGGTGGCCAGCGCCAGGTCCAGCACGGACACCGCCTCGTGCGGGCGTCGCTGCGCCAGCGCGGTCGCGCCCCGGGCGGCGAGCTCGCGCATCGCCCACACGTCGACCTGCTCGGGCCGGAGGGCCAGGGTGTAGCCGCCGCTGCCGCGGACCAGCACCGTCGCGGCCCCGCGCGCCGAGCGGCCGGGCTCCAGGACACCGCGCAGCCGGGCGACGTAGGTGTGCAGCGCCTGCTTCGCGGCCGGGGCGGGTTCGGAGTCCCAGACGGCGTCGATGAGCAGGTCCTCGGTGGCCGGACGCCCGGCGGCGACGACGAGCGCGGCGAGCAGGGCCCGTGGGCGCGGCCCGCCGAGCGCCAGGTCGTCGCCGTCACGGCTCGCCCGCACACCTCCGAGGACCGAGAGCTGCAGTGACGACGCCTGCGGGGGGACCGCCTCCGCAGGCACGGCAGGACCGGACATGCCCCGACCCTACGAAGATGATCCGGATCTCCGGAATCATCTGCCCTGATGATGCGTGGCCGTTCAGCCGCGCGGCTCCAGGTGGACCAGCGGGATCTCCCGGGTGGTGCTGCGCTGGTAGCCCGCGTAGTTGCGGTACTTCCCGGCGATCTGCGGCCAGAGCGTCGCGCGGTCGGCCGGGTCGGCGATCCGGGCGCGCATGGGTACGCGGGGCCCGCCCTGCACGGCGATCTCGACGTCCGGGTCGGCACGCAGGTTGAGGAACCAGGCGGGGTGGCGGTCGTCGCCGCCCCGGGAGGCGACGACGACGTAGCTCCCGTCACCGTGGACCGGTGCCGTCAGCAGCACCGTGCGCGGCTCGCCGGAGCGCCGGCCGCGGGTGGTCAGCTCGACGACGGGCATCCCCATCGCCGAGTGGCCGACCTTCCCACCGGTCAGCCGGATCAGCAGACGGTGGCCCGCGTTCATGGCCTTCAGCGCGATGTCGGGTGGGTTCACGACCCCGAGCCTACCGGCGGGTAGCCGGGCTCGTCAGCTCGTCGCGACCTTCTCCAGTGCGGGCCGCAGCCCGTCGAGCAGCCAGCCCACCGACACCACGTTCGGCGCCTGCAGGGCGATGGCCTGGTCCAGCGTCACCGGTGTGTAGGTGCCCTGCCGCACCGCTCGCACCCGGCGCACCAGCTCGTCGCCCTCGAACCTCGCGCGGTCGGCCGGCCCCGCGAAGGTCATCAGGAGCAGGTCGGCCTCCGACAGCCTGCCGACCTCTTCGTAGGACACCCCCACCGTGCCCGGGGCCAGCGCGTCGCTCGCCGGCGCGTCCCGGAACGACGCCGGCACCTCCAGACCCAGCGACCGCAGGAACACCGTGGACTGGTTCTGCTCGCCGACCACCATCGGCAGGATCTCCCCGCGCGCCTGCCCGTAGAGGTAGGTCGTCCCGGCGAGCCCGGGCAGCCGGTCACGGGTCTCGGCGATGCGGCGGTCCGCCTCGGCGATGAGCGTCTCGACGGCGTCCCCGCGGCCCAGCGCCCGACCGATCTGGCGGGCGTCGTCCTGCATGGAGGAGGTGTACAGGCCCTCGGCGTAGGTGACGGTCGGCGCGATCCGCGACAGCGCCTCGTAGCCCGCCCGGTCGCTGATCTGGAACGCCGAGACCCCGAGGACCAGGTCGGGCCGGAACGCCGCGATCTGCTCCAGCGGCAGCGTCCCGTCGGGCTCGATCGCCAGCACCTCGGGCGGGAGGGGGTCGAGGTAGGGGAGCACGGGACCGCTGTCGCCGGAGCTGCGGACCGCGCCGACGACCGGTGCGCCGACGGCCTGGGCGACGGCCAGGTCGTTCATGCCCAACGCGACGACCCGCTGCGGGGGTGCGGGCACCGTCGTCTCGCCGAAGGCGTGCCGGACGGTCACCGGGAACGCGGCCCCGTCGGACGGCGTCGCCGGGGCGGTGCCGGTGCCGCCGGGCGACGCGCCGCAGCCGGTCAGGACCAGGGCCGCACCGAGCAGCGTCGCGAGCAGCGTGGTTCCACGGTGCCTCATCGTTCTCCTCAGGTAAGGTGAGGCTCACCTTGTATCAGAGAACAGGTACGGCGAGGAAGTCTCACCCGGCGACGGCCAGCACCAGCGGCAGCACCTCCGGGGCCCCGGCCCGGCGCAGCGCCCGCGCGGCGACCGTCATCGTCCAGCCCGAGTCGACGACGTCGTCGACCAGCAGCACCGGCCCGTCCACCCCGGACACGTCCGGCACGGTCGCGCTGTCGATCCCCTCCCACACCGCGGCCAGGCGCTGGGCGGAGTTCTCGGTCGCCGCGGGGCGCTCGCCGGCGGGGGACAGGGTGCCGAGCAGCGGCAGCCTGCCGATCTCGGCGATCCGCCGGGCGAGGTGGTCGAGCTGGTGCGGGCGGGTGCGTGAGCCGATCCCGACCACGCCCACCGGGCGCTGTTCCCAGCCCCACCCGGCGAGCACCCGGACCAGCGCGTCGAGCACGTCGGCCGGCACCGGGTCGTCGCCGCCGGTCACGAGCTCGCGCAGCCGGGTGCCCCACCCGATGTCGGACAGCCGCCCGATCGCCCGGCCGGACGCGGCCTGCTCGCCCGCGCCGATCCTCCCGGACAGCGGGACCCCGATGTCCTTCATCCCGGACGGCCACATCTTCCGCGGCGCGACCTCGATCCCGGGCCGGGTCAGGCGCTCGGCGGCGGCCTGCTCGCCGTCGGCGGACACCTCGTCGGACCAGACGGTGCCGGTGCAGGTGTCGCAGCGCCCGCACGGCGTCGGGTCCGGGTCGTCGAGCTGGCGGCGCAGGAACACCAGCCGGCACTCGGTGGTCGCGATGTAGTCGAGCATCGCCTGCTGCTCGGACCGGCGGGCGGAGTTCACGCGCTCGTGCCGCTCGGTGTCGTAGACCCACTCCCGGCCGGTCGCGACCCAGCCGCCCTTGACCCGCTTCGCGGCGCCGTCGGCGTCGAGGACCTTGAGCAGCATCTCCAGCCGGGTGCGGGACAGGTCGACCCGGGTCTCGATCGAGGCGGTGGACTGCGGCCGGTCCGACAGCACGGCGAGGGTCTGCCGGACCAGCGGCTCGGGCGGGAACGCCAGCGACGCGAAGTAGGCCCAGATGTCGCGGTCCTCGCGGCCGGGCAGCAGCACCACCTCGGCCCGGTCCAGCGCACGCCCGGCACGGCCGATCTGCTGGTAGTAGGCGACCGGCGAGGCGGGCGCGCCGAGGTGCACGACGAACCCGAGGTCGGGTTTGTCGAAGCCCATGCCCAGCGCGGAGGTCGCGACCAGGGCCTTCACCCGGTTCTCCATCAGGTCGGACTCGGCGGCGAGTCGGTCCTCGGGGTCGGTGCGCCCGGAGTAGGAGCGCACGGCGACGCCGCGCTCGCGCAGGAACTCGGCGACGTCGTCGGCCGCCTGGACGGTGAGCGTGTACACGATCCCGGCGCCGGGCATCTCGTCGAGCCTGGCCGCGAGCCAGGCCAGCCGCCGCGCCGGGCTCGGGAGCCGGACCACCGCCAGGCGCAGCGACTCGCGGTCCAGCGACCCGCGCAGGACCAGCGTGTCCTGCTGGTCGCGCCCCATGCCGAGCTGCTCGGAGACGTCGGTGACGACCCGGTCGTTCGCCGTCGCCGTCGTGGCCAGCACCGGGATCCCCGACGGCAGCTCGGCGATCAGCGTGCGCAGCCGCCGGTAGTCCGGGCGGAAGTCGTGGCCCCAGTCGGAGACGCAGTGCGCCTCGTCGACCACCAGCATCCCCGCGCTCGCCGCCAGCTCCGGCAGCACCCGGTCCCGGAAGTCGGGGTTGTTGAGCCGCTCCGGGGACACGAGCAGCACGTCGACGTCGCCGTTCGCGATGTCGGCGTAGACCGCGTCCCACTCGTCGGCGTTCGCCGAGTTCACCGTGACCGCCACGATCCCGGAGCGGATCGCGGCGTCGATCTGGTTGCGCATCAGTGCCAGCAGCGGCGACACGATCACCGTCGGCCCGGCGCCCTGGGCGCGCAGCAGCGCGGTCGCCACGAAGTAGACCGCGGACTTGCCCCAGCCGGTGCGCTGCACGACCAGCGCGCGGCGGTGCTGGGCGACGAGTGCCTCGATCGCCCTCCACTGGTCCTCGCGCAGCCGGGCCTGCGGGCCGGCCAGCTGCTGCAGGACGGTCTCGGCGCGCTCGCGCAGGTCGGTGCTCGATGCGGTGGTCACGGCACCCATGGTGGACCCGACCCCCGACAGCGACCCGACGCGGGCCGCCGGGGTGTGAACCGGGCCACCCGTCCGACGCGCGGCGGGCCGGGCGTGCAGGATGATCGCGTGTCGTCCGACAGCCCCGCCCACCGCCCGGTCTTCGGCTCCGTGGCGGACGTGACCGCCCGGCTCGCCGACGCCGGCTACCTGGCCTCGACGGCCGTCGCGACGACGGTGTTCCTCGCGGACCGGCTCGGCAAGCCGCTGCTCGTCGAGGGTCCCGCAGGCGTCGGGAAGACCGAGCTGGCCAAGGCCGTGGCCGCGGCGACGGAGTCCGGGCTGGTCCGTCTGCAGTGCTACGAGGGCATCGACGAGGCCCGCGCGCTCTACGAGTGGAACCACGCCAAGCAGCTGCTGCGGATCACCGCCGGGCAGCGCGGTGACGACGGCGCGGACTGGGACGCCACCCGCGACGACGTGTTCTCCGAGGAGTTCCTGCTCCCGCGCCCGCTGCTCACCGCGATCCGGCGCACCGACCCGACCGTGCTGCTGATCGACGAGATCGACAAGGCCGACGTCGAGGTCGAGGGCCTGCTGCTGGAGGTCCTGTCCGACTTCCAGGTCTCCATCCCCGAGCTGGGCACGGTCACCGCGAACCGGCGCCCGTTCGTGCTGCTGACCTCGAACTCCACCCGTGAGCTGTCCGAGGCGCTCAAGCGCCGCTGCCTGTTCCTGCACCTGGACTTCCCCGACGCCGACCTGGAGCGCCGGATCGTGCTCACCCGCGTCCCGGAGCTGACCGAGCAGCTCACCGACGCCCTGGTGCGCACCGTGCGGGTGCTGCGGGCGATGGAGCTGCGCAAGGCCCCCAGCGTCGCCGAGACGATCGACTGGGGCCGCACCCTGCTCGCCCTGGGCCTCGACACCCTCGACGACGACGCCGTCCGCGCCACCCTCGGTGTCGTGCTGAAGCACCGCTCGGACGCCGACAAGGCCGCCGCCGAGCTGCGGCTGAACTGAACGGCCCAGTCACGCACCGCTGATCGGCTGTCAAGGTCTGCGCCCCTATGGAGTGAAGATCGGATCGATCGGGGCACCGGGCGTAACCGGGACGGGTGGCGCGAGTTGTTCCGGTTACACGCTCCCCAGCGACCGGAGGTCCACCGATGACCGCCCTCCCGGAACTGCCCCGCACCGCCCGTCGCCTGCTGCGCGCCGGACTGGCCGCCGGCGCCGTGCTCGCGCTCGGGCTCGCCGTCGCCGGCACCGCGTCGGCGCAGGACGGCGCCCCGGACACCGGCGTGCACCCGGGGGTCATGACCCGTACCGGACCCGAGGGTGCGCAGTGCACCGCGAACTTCGTCTTCACCGACGGGGCCGCGACCTACCTCGGGCAGGCCGCACACTGCGCGGGCACCGGCGGGTCCACCGAGGTGGACGGGTGCGAGGCCGGGTCGCTGCCGCTCGGCACCCCGGTCGAGGTCGAGGGCGCCGCCGCACCGGGGCGGCTCGTGTACTCCTCCTGGCTGAGCATGCAGGAGCGGGGCGAGACCGACCCGGACACCTGCCGGTTCAACGACTTCGCGCTGGTCGAGCTCAGCCCGGACGACGCCGCTCGCACGAGCCCCACGGTGCCCTTCTACGGCGGCCCGGCCGGGGTGGCCGCCGACGGCGTCGCGACCGGCGGGATCGTCTACGGCTACGGCAACTCATCGCTGCGCCAGGGTGTGCGCGCGCTGCGGCCGAAGACCGGCACCTCGACCGGCACCGGGGGCGGCGGCTGGACGCACACCGTCGTGACCGTCCCGCCCGGCGTGCCCGGTGACTCCGGCTCGGGCTACCTGACCGCCGACGGCCGTGCCCTCGGCGTCCTCTCGACGCTGAACCTCGCTCCGGCGCCCGGCACGAACGGCATCAGCGACCTGCGGAGGATCCTCGACTACGCCAACGGCCCCGGCGGCCACGGCGGAGCACTGCGCCTGGTCGAGGGCGACCGTCCCTTCACCCCGCAGCCGGTGCCGATCGACCCCGCCTTCTAGGCGGAGGACCCCCGCGGTGTGGGACCGCGGTGCACCCCGGCGCTCCGGTCGTGGCTCGGCGGCTCGACCGGAGCGCCGGTGTACGTGCTCGCCGACGACCCCGGCGGGGTCGACCCCGTCCGCACCCGGTACCCGGACCCCGGCGCGACCTACGCCTGGAGCCTGTGGACGGTGGGCTGACCACCCTCGCCGACCACGCCCGCGTCACGCATGATGGACCGGTGACGATCCCGCCCGCCACCGCGCTCGCCCCGGAGCACGGCCTGCCCGGGCACCTCGTCGACTTCGTCTCCGCGCTGCGCCGCCACCACGTCGCGGTCGGCCCGGGGGAGACCGTCGACGCGGCCCGCGTGCTCGGCGCCCTGGACCTGCTGCACCGCGACCAGCTGCGGGAGGGGCTCGCCGCGGCGCTGCTGCGCCGCTCCGGGCAGCGCGGCACCTTCGACGCGCTGTTCGACCTGTGGTTCCCGCCCGCGCTGGGCGCCGGGTCGTCCGACGTCGACGTCCCGCGGATCGACGACGAGTCCGGGGAGGGCACCGGCCCGGTCGACATCGACGCGCTGCGCGAGATCCTCGCCGACCTGCTCCGCGACGGCGACGAGGAGACCCTGCGCGAGCTCGCCCGCGCCGCCGTCGACGCGATCGGGACCTCCGGTGCCGCCGGGCAGGGCGTCCGCGGGCAGACGGCAAAGCCGAACTGGTCGGCCTACCAGGCGCTGGGCGCGCTGTCCCCGGACACGTTGCTCGCCCGGATCCTCGACGGGCTGCGGGAGGAGGGCGACACGGACTTCGTGTCCGAGGTCCGCCGCCGCGAGATCCGCGACCGCATCGCCCTGTTCCGCGACGTCGTCCGCGAGGAGGTCCGCCGCCGCACCGCCGAGCAGCGGGGCCGCGAGCAGATCGCCCGCACCACCACCCCCACCCAGACCGACCAGGTCGACTTCCTCACCGCGAACGCCACCCAGCTCGCCGACCTGCGCCGTACCGTGCAGCCGCTGGCCCGGCGGCTCGCGTCGAGGCTGTCGGCGCGGCGGCGCCGCTCGAACCGCGGCCGGCTCGACCTGCGGCGCACGCTGCGCCGGTCGATGTCCACCGGCGGCGTGCCGATGGACCCGGCGCACAAGGTGCGCCGCCCCGGCCGCCCCGAGCTGGTGCTGCTGTGCGACGTGTCCGGGTCCGTCGCCGGGTTCAGCCACTTCACGTTGCTGCTGGTCCAGGCGCTGCGCGAGCAGTTCTCCAAGGTGCGGGTGTTCGCGTTCATCGAGCGCACCGACGAGGTCACGCACCTGTTCGAACCCGGCGCGGAGCTGTCCGGGGTGATGCAGCGGGTGCTGCGCGAGGCCACGCTCACCGCGTTCGACGGGCACTCCGACTACGGCAGCGCGTTCGGCGACTTCCTGGAGCACCACGGCGATGCGCTCACCCCGAAGACGTCGTTGCTGGTGCTCGGCGACGGCCGCACCAACTACCGCGACCCCAACCTGCGGGCGCTGACGATGATGGCCGGGCGGGTCCGGCACGCGCACTGGCTCAACCCCGAGCCCGAGCGCAGCTGGGGCTCCGGCGACTCGGCCGCCACCCGCTACGGCGAGGTGCTCCCGATGCACGAGTGCCGTACCGCCGCGCAGCTCACCGACGTCGTCCAGGCGCTGCTGCCGGTCTGATCCTCCGGGCGATCATCCCGGGAGGGCTGACACCGGCGTCGCCGCGTCCTAGATTGCCGGGGTGCAGGAGATCACGGTCCGGGTCCTCGGCCCGCTCCGTGTGACGGCCGGCGGCGCGGCGGTCGAGGTCGGCTCCGGCCGCCGCCGCGAGCTGCTCGCCCGGCTCGCCGCGGCCGGCGGCGAGGTCGTCGCCGTCGACACGCTGGTGGAGGACCTGTGGCAGGGCGCCCCGCCCGCGCAGGCACACGGCGGGCTGCAGGTCCACGTCTCCCGGCTGCGACGGGTGCTCGAACCCGACCGGTCCCCGCGGGCTGTCCCGACGGTGCTGGTCAGCCGCCCACCCGGCTACGCCCTGGCACTCGGCCCCGACGGGCTCGACGCGCACGCCTTCACCGACCTCCTCGACCGCGCCGCCGCGGCCGCAGCGGACCGGGCCGACGCCCTGCTCGGCGAGGCCCTGGCGCTGTGGGACGGTCCCGCCTACGCCGAGTTCGCCGACGCCGCCTGGGCGCGCGCGGAGGCCGAACGCCTCGACGAGCTGCGTCAGGTCGCGCTCGAGCGGCGGGCCCGCGCGCGGCTGCGGCTGGGCCGGGCCGACGCCGTCGTCCCGGACCTGACGTCGTTGGTGGGGGAGCACCCGCTGCGCGAGGACGCGGTCGGGCTGCTGGCCGTCGCGCTGTACCGCACCGGCAGACAGGCTGACGCGCTGGCCGTGCTGGCCCGCACCCGTCGCCTGCTCGCCGACGAGCTGGGAGTCGACCCCGGCCCCGGGCTGCGCGCGATCGAGGCGGACGTGCTCGCCCACCGCGATCCCGGCGGCGACCCCGGCGGGGGAACCGGCGTCGGTCCCGCCGGCCGCACCGACGCGCCCGCGACCGGGACCGCGCCGCGCCCGCCCGGACCGGCCGACACGTCCCCGCGGACCCCGGCCCTGCTCGGACGGGCGGCCGAGCTCGGCAGGCTCACCGCCGCCGCGGAGCGGGCCCGCGGCGGCGGGCAGCTGGTGCTCGTCGCCGCCGACGCGGGCGCGGGCAAGTCCACGCTGCTCGCCGCGTTCGCCGCCGCCGCGACCGCCGACGGCTGGACCGCCGTCACCGGCCGCTGCCCGGAGATCGACGGCGCCCCGCCGGCCTGGGCGTGGCGGGAGATCGTCGACGCGCTCGTCACGGCGCACGACCCGCCCGCCGACCTGGTCGAGCGGCTCGCCCCGCTGCGCTCCCCGGCCGGGCCCGGCGGCGCCGAGGTCACGTTCTGGCTGGCCCGGGCGGTGGTGGAGCTGCTCGCCGTCGCGGGGCGGGAGCGGCCGCTGCTGCTGGTCCTCGACGACCTGCACCGCGCCGAGTCCGAGACCCTCGCCCTGCTGCGCGCGGTCGTCGCCGGGGTCGCGGAGCTGCCCGTGCTCGTCGCCGCGGGCCTGCGCCCGGCCGAGGCGGGTGCCGAGCTGCAGGCCGCGCTCGCCGCCCTCGCCGAGCCCACGGCGGACCGCATCGAGCCGGCGCCGATGACCGCGGGCGACGTCGCCGGGATGCTGGACCGGCACGGCGTGCCCGCCGCCGCGCCCGAGCTGGTCGCCCGGATCACCGAACGGACCGGCGGGAACCCGCTCTTCGTCCGCGAGCTGGCCCGCCTCGTCGCCGCCGAGGGCCCGTCCGCCGCGGCCGACGCCGTCCCGGCCGGGGTCCGCGAGGTGCTGCGCCGGCGCCTGGCCCGGCTGCCCGCGACGACCCGCACCGCGCTGGCCCGGGTCTCGGTGCTCGGCCGCGACCTGGACACCGACGACGCCCTCGACCTCGCCGCCACCGCCGACGGCGTCGACCCGCTGGACGCCCTGGAGCCCGCGGTGCTCGGCGGGATGCTGCTCGAACCCGGGCCGGGACGGCTGCGGTTCTCCCACGACCTGGTCCGGGACACCCTCTACAGCGACATCCCGCAACTGCGTCGCGCCCGGCTGCACGCCGCGGCCCACGCGATCCTCACCCGCAGGCGGCCCGACGACCCGGTCCCGCTGGCCCACCACGCACTCGCCGCCGGGTCCGCCGTCGAACCGGACCGTGCCCTGGCCGCGGTCCGTGCCGCCGCCGCGGCCGCCGCCGGGTTCGGCTCGCACCGCGAGGCCGCCCGGTTCTACGGCCGCGCCGTCGAGCTCGCCGGACGGGCCGGGGCCGGCGTCGACGACGAGCTGGCCCTGCGCTGCGCGCTGGTCGCCGAGCTCGCCCGCGGCGGCGACGGCCACACCGCCCTCATCGAACGCCGGACCGCCGTCGACCAGGCGACGGCCGCCGCACCGCAGTGGCTCGGCGCCGTCCTGACCAGCTACGACACCCCGGTCAGCTGGACCATCCGGCCGGGCCAGAACATCGACGCCGAGCTGATCGACCTCATCGAGACCGAGCTCGCGGCGACCCCGCCCGACGCCGTCGACCGGCGGGTGCGGCTGCTCGCCGCCCTGGTGTTCGAGATCGAGGGGCACGACGACGACCGGGTCCGCTCCGCCTCGGCGGAGGCCATGGCGCTCACCGGGCGCGGCGTCGACCCGCTGCTGCGCTGCCGGGCGCTCAACGCCCGGTTCTTCGCCGTCCTCGCCCCGGACCTGTGGCACGAGATGGCCCCGGTGGGGGAGGAGCTGGCCGAGCTCGGCGGCCGGGCCGGGCACGCCGGCTACCGCACGCAGGCCCACCACCTGCAGCTCATGGTCGCCGCCGGCAGCCACGACCTCGACGCGGCGACACGGCACGCCGAGGCCGCCGTCGCCGGGGCCCCGGGCGGGCAGCTGGAGTTCACGCTCGGCTGGGCCTACATCTTCTCGGCGCTGCGCGCACTCGTGGCGGGGGAGCTGGACACCGCCGAGGAGCGCTACACCGAGCTCGCGACCCGGCTGGTCGGTGCCGGCCAGGTCAACGGGGCGCTGATGGGGCTGCTGGGGCGGTTCGTCGTGCGGCACGACCAGGGCCGCCTCGGGGAGCTGGCCCCCGAGCTCGAGGCGCTCCGTGAGGCGCTGCCGCCGACCTTCGGCGACTTCCTCGCGCTGGCCCACCTGCACGCGGGCGACCCCGTCCGGGCCCGCGAGGTGTGGGCGCCGGACGCGGAGCTGGCCCGCAGCTACTACTGGCTGATCTGGACCTGCGTGCGCGCCGAGGTGGCGGTCGGCCTGGCCGACCGGGACGTCGCCGCGCGGTGCCGGGAGCAGCTGCGCCCGTGGACGGGAACGGTGGCGGGGCTGTCGTCGGGCACGATCGCGCTCGGCCCCACCGACCTGGTGCTCGCCGGTCTGGAGGGGCTGCTCGACCCGGCAGGCGGCGGCCGGGTCCACCACCTGCGCGAGGCCGAGCGGGTCGCGGCGGAGCTGGGCGCCCCGGTGTGGCGCGACCGCGCCCGGCGGCTGCTCTCGGCGGCCGGCGCCGACCCCTCGACGGCACCGGCTCCCGGGGCTCAGGACGTGCCGAACACCAGCGCACAGCGCCTGCGGTAGCCGCCGCGCAGCAGCCGCTCCAGCAGCACGACCACCGGCCCGGCCTCGCGGCGCATCCCGGCCCACTCCCGCGGGGTGGTCACCGCGACGATCCGCGGCAGCATGAACCGCAGGCCCGGCCCGGACTTCTGCACCTGCGCGACGACGGCGTCCCAGTCGTCGGCGGGCACGTGGCGCTCGATCACCGGGAACAGGTCGCGCTCCTCGGCGTCGAGGTGCTCGTCGATCTCGTCGCGGACGACGGCGAGCCGGTCCGCGAGCACGCCCGCCGCCCGCGCCCGGGCCGGTCCCTGCGCCGCGGCGACGACGGCGGCCGCGGCCTCCCGCACCGCGGCGAGCAGCGGGTCGAGGCGGCCGTGGTCGTCGCTGAGCTCGTCCAGGTCGACGGCGTGCCCGGCGTGCCGGGCGATCACCGGCCAGGCGATGTCGTCCTCGGCGGTGTGGTGGCCGTGGATCTCGTGCTCCAGCTGCTCCAGCCAGGTCCGCAGCGCGCGGGCGCGCCGGTCCGGGCAGGGCGCGCCGTCGGCGATCGCGCGGGCGGCGTCGGCGAGCCGGTGCAGGTCGACCCGCATGACGCGGTGGGCGAGGGTGATGCCGACCAGGTCGGCGGTACGGGTGTCGCGTGCGGTGGTCACCGGGGTCTCCTACGGGTTCGGGGCGGTCGGTCTCGACACCGCAGACCGTGCGCCCACCCGCTGGCCGGGGACTTGCATCTCACTTGTGCCACCGTTCGCCGGGCCTTGACCGGCTGGCCAACCAAGAGTAGACCGGAGGTATCCCCACAGGGACCTCACAGGAGAAGGTGACTGACGATGGCTGGGACCACTGGTCGTACCTGGCAGCGGTGGCAGGACTGGGCCGCTCTCGTGATCGGTGTGCTGACGGCCCTCTCGCCTCTCGTGACGACGACGAACGCCGCCGCCGCGTGGACGATGGTCGTACTGGGCGTGATGCTCGCCGCCACGTCGCTCTGGTCGCTCGCCGTGCCCGGCTCGGTGGCGAGCGAATGGGTGCACGGTGTGCTCGGCGTGCTGCTGTTCCTCGCCCCCTGGGTGATGGGCTACAGCGCGCTGACCGGGGCGTCGTGGACGTCCTGGGTGGCGGGCGTCCTCGCGGTCGTCGTGGCGGCCTCGGCGCTGCCCGCGGCGAACGCGGAGCACCGCACGCTCGCCACGCACTGACCGTCCGGCAGCACGACGACCAGGTGAGGGGCCGCGACCCGGAGGGGTCGCGGCCCCCGCCGCGTCCGGGGGAGGATCGCACCGTGAACCCCGAGTTCGACCCGGACGCACCCGCCCGGGACCGCATCCTCGACGCGGCCGAGGGGCTGTTCGCCGAGCACGGCTTCGACGCGACGCCCACCTCGCGCATCGCCGAGCGTGCCGGGGTACCGAAGGGGCTGGTGCACTACTACTTCCGCCGCAAGCCCGACCTGCTCGAGGCGCTCGTCGAACGGCTCCCGCACCCGGTGCGCGGTGCGGACGTCGCCGTCGCCGGGGACGTGCTCGCCGGGCTGCGTGCGCTGGTCGCCGCGCTGGACCGGGCGCTCGACGCGTCCTCGGTCCTGTCCCACCTCCTGTGGCGCGAGGCCGACACCCACCCGGTCGTCCGTGACGCGCTGCTGCGCCGATCCGGCGAGCTGGAGGACGCGGTGCACGAGGTGCTGCACACCGGCGGCGGGGCACCGGATCGGATCCGCGGCGCCGCCCGGCTGCTGGCCGCGGCGATCGGGCACCGTTACGCCCTGGACCGGCACGGCGACGACGCCCGCACCGACATGGAGGCCGAGCTGTCCTTCGTGGCCGCGGGCCTGTAGCGGCGCCCCGGAGCGGGGGTCAGGGCCAGGGGCGCCAGGGCGCGCCGGACTCCTCGTAGCGCGGGACGGTGTGCCTGCGGTCGGCGAGCCGGTGCAGCGCATGCGCGGCCCACGTCCGCCATCCGACCAGTGCCAGCACGACGACGATCAGCCCGGCGGTGAGCGGGCCGGCCCAGCCGAGCGGACCCGAGGCGTTGACCGCGGCCATGACCAGCGGGCCGAGCAGCGCGAACACCGCGCCTGCGACCTGCGGGAGCCGGGCGTCGGCGAGCACGTCGACGGCGATCAGTCTGCGCTGCTCACCGTCCGGGGTGCCTCCCGAGCGCAGCAGCTTCCGTGCGGCCGCGCGGTCGCGCACCAGCCCCATGTCCGGCCCGCGGGCCGGGGCGACCCGCACCGGGATCCGCGACGCCGACAGCCACAGCAGCACCACGCCGAGCAGGCTCAGCAGCCCGCCGACGACGATCGCGGCCAGCAGGTGGTCGGCGCGGGCGTGCACGTCGGTGGTGATCGAGTAGACGACGCCGAACCACGCCGCCGCGACCCCGGCCGCGACCCGGCCGACGACGACGGCCCGCAGCGACGGCGGTCGCACGGTCGGCCACGGCCCGGCCGGTGCGACGGCGCCGGGCTCGCCGGGCCGGTCGCCGGGACGGCCCTCGGGCAGCGGCGGCGCGGGCGGGGCCAGTACCGGGCCGGGTGCACCCGGGGTACCCGCGGGCGGCGGGGCCGCGGGCTCGTGCGGCCGCCGACCTCCGCCGGGCGCGGGCGGAGGGCCCGGGGGACCGGGCGCGGGGGAGCGGGGGCCGGCGTCGCGGTCGGCCCGGTCGCCGGTGTCCGGAGCACGCATGGCCGCGACGCTACCCGCGGGGCGGGGTGCTCCGGCCGGGGTGTCGGGCCCGCGCGACGGGTGCGGCCCCCGGGTCGCCGAACGAGCGGTACGGATCACGCGGAGTCGACGAACCAGTCAGGTTAGGCTCGCCTTCCTAACTCGAAGGAGGCTCCCGTGCCGCTCGCCGCAGCACCCCTGTCCGCCCGTTCCGTGAGCCGTCGCGGCGTCCTCGCCGGCGCCGCCGGTCTGCTGGTCCTCGCCGGGTGCGGGACCCGGACGCAGGACGGGCAGGGGACCGACGGTGCGGCCGCGGAGGGTTACCCGGTGACGGTGCGGCACGCGCTGGGCGAGACGGTCGTCCCCGACCGGCCGCAGCGCGTCGTCACGCTGAGCGCGGCGAACACCGACGTCGCGCTGGCGATGGGGGTGCTGCCGGTCGCGATCCCGCGCACCGTCTACGGCGGCGACGCCGAGGGCGTGCTGCCCTGGGTGCGCGACGCGATCACCGCGCACGGTGGCGCGTTCCCGCAGGTCATCGGCTCCGACGACCTGTCGGTGACGCCGATCGAACAGGTCGCCGCGGCCCGGCCGGACCTGGTGCTGGCCACCTACTCGGGGCTGACGCAGGCCGAGTACGACCAGCTGTCGGCGATCGCCCCGACCGTCGCCTACCCCGACGCCCCCTACTCCACCGGCTGGCAGGACCAGACCCGGATCGCCGGTCAGGTGTTCGGCGACCCGGCGCGGGCCCGGCAGCTGGTCGACTCCACCGGGCAGCGCCTGCGCACCGCGGCCCAGCGATATCCGCAGCTGGCGGGGGCCACGTTCGTCTACACCGGCGGCATGGACTCCGGGGCGCTCGGCGTCTTCCGGGCGGGCGACGTCCGCGTCCAGCTGGTCACCGACCTCGGGCTCACCCTGGCGCCCTACGTCGAGCAGAACGCCCCGGGCGGTGAGGAGGTCTACTACACCGTCAGCGGCGAGCTGCTCTCGCGCGTCGAGTCCGACCTGGTCATCGGCTTCTTCGCGACGCCGGCCGAGGAGCAGGCCTTCCGGACCGCGCCGGGCGTCGGGCTGCTGCCGGCGATGGCCCGTGGCGGGTTCGCCCCGGTCGTCGGGGCCGACCGGGTGGTGGCGAGCTCGGCGCCGTCGGTCCTGTCGATCCCGTGGGTGCTCGACGCGTACCTGCCGATCCTGGCCGATGCCGCCGCCCGCTCGCGCGGCTGATCCGGTCACCCACCTGCCGTAGTCGAAGTCTGACTATCAGTTATCTCCGCAGGTGACGCGAACGGGTGAATGCGCGTTGCGGGCACGGTCGCCCCTCGTTGAGTGGGCAAGACCGTTTGCGACGGTCTAACGACCAACCATGGAGGTTGTGAGATGCGGAAGTCCGTTCGCGGCGCGCTCGTCGGCGCAGCGCTGCTCCCCCTGGCCGTCGCGGCGCCCGCCGCGGCCTTCGCCGGCACCACCGGCTACGACGAGGGTGGCAAGGACAAGGGTCACTCGAAGCACGAGGGTGACAAGGACAAGGGCCACCACAAGAAGCACGGTCACCACAAGAAGTGGGACCACGAGAAGCACGACGACAAGAAGCACGACCTCGCGCTGCCGGCCCCGCTGGACAGCGTCGTCGACATGATCACGGGTGCCACCGGTGGCGGCATCCCGTCGGCGCCGTCGACCCCGGTCGGCTGACCGACCCCGGTCCCCTGACGGGCCGGTCCGGACCCTCGAGGGGTGTCCGGACCGGCCCGTCCGCCGTTGCGGGGCCGGTGTCGTACGGGCGGGTCAGATCACCGGCGCAGGGTCCTGCGTCGGCGGGTCCTTCAGGATCGTGTCGCCCTTGACGAACCACGCGACACCGAACGCGAGGATCGCGACGGCCTCCAGCCAGAACAGGGTGTGGAACCGCTCGGCGACGGCGTCGGGCACCAGTGCCGCGTCCAGTGCGGCCAGCACGAGGCAGGTCACGATCGTCGCGCCGCAGACCCGGTAGACGAGGTTGCGGGCGGCCTTGCTCCGCGTCCCGGATCCGCCGCGGGTGAACAGGACCAGGCAGAACCAGGCCAGGCCCGCGAAGAACACCGTCGCCGCGGCCAGGTGGAGGTACCCGACGACGGTCGCCGCCGTCGTCGCCGCGCCGTCGGGCCGGGTGGGCAGCAGTGCGACGGCGATCGCCGCCGTCCCGGCGATGTTGGCGAGCCGGTTGTCCGGCCGCTCGTAGCGGTAGCAGAAGAGGAACACGCCGACCGCGCACAGCGAGCCGACGAACACGTCGCGCATCGGCGAGTAGTAGTAGCGGCTGATGGAGTCCCGCAGCCCGTCGCCGCCGAGGGCCAGGTCGCCCGCCACCAGCACGAACGGGAGCAGGATCCCGATCACGCCGACGGCACGCCGCAGACCCAGGTAGGACAGCACGGCACCGTCGGCACGCGAGGACATGGCGAAGATCGTCGCAGAGACGCCACTCGAACTCTCGTTCGATCCGGCGTAGCGTCCGGGGGGTGGACGTCGGCGGGCAGGCCTCGCTCTTCGCGGCCGGGGGCGCGGCCCCGGCGTACCGGCACGAGCTCACCGCCGGGGCGTGGGTCGACGTCGCGGTCGGCTGGGCCCCCGATGCGGACGAGCTGTTCGCGCTGCTCCGCACGACCGTGCCGTTCCGCGGCCACCGCCGCCGCATGTACGACCGCGTGGTCGACGAGCCCCGCCTCACCCACCGCTGGGTCCTGCCCGACGACGCGGTGCCCCACCGGCTGCGCGAGATGGGCCGGACGCTGGGGGAGCGCTACGGCCACGACTTCACCCAGATCGGCGTGAACCTCTACCGCGACGGCGCCGACGGCGTGGCCTGGCACGGCGACCGGGTCGCCCGCGAGCGGCCCGAGGCCGTCGTCGCGCTGGTCGCCCTCGGCGCGACGCGGCCGCTGCGGCTGCGCCCGGCCGGCGGCGGCGCGTCGGTGTCGTTCCCGCTCGCCTCGGGCGACCTGCTGGTCATGGGCGGGACGTGCCAGCGGACCTGGCAGCACAGCGTGCCGAAGGTGGCGTGCAGCGGTCCGCGCATCAGCGTCCAGTTCCGCCACCTTTATCCGGGGATGCCGCCGGGTGGGCGACCGACATAGTCTGCGTCGATGCAGCGCAAGATCGGCGTGATGGGCGGGACGTTCGACCCCGTCCACCACGGCCACCTCGTCGCCGCCAGTGAGGTGGCGGACCGCTTCGCCCTCGACGAGGTGATCTTCGTACCGACCGGGAGACCGTGGCAGAAGACCGGCCGCGACGTCTCGCCGGCCGAGGACCGCTACCTGATGACGGTCATCGCGACGGCGTCGAACCCCCGGTTCTCGGTCAGCCGCGTCGACGTCGACCGCGACGGCCCCACCTACACCGCGGACACCCTCGCCGACCTGCACGACGCCATGCCCGACGCGCAGCTGTTCTTCATCACCGGCGCCGACGCGCTCCAGCAGATCCTGTCCTGGCGCAAGGTCGACGAGCTGTTCCGCTACGCGCACTTCGTCGGCGTGACCCGGCCCGGGTACGAGCTGGCCGACGGGCACCTGCCCCAGGGGTCGGTGACGACGGTCGAGGTGCCCGCGATGGCGATCTCGTCCAGCGAGTGCCGGGCGCGCGTGGGTGCGGGGCGGCCGGTCTGGTACCTCGTGCCGGACGGGGTGGTGCAGTACATCTCCAAGCGCAGTCTCTACCTGAATCCGGACGTCTGACCTGCGGGTTCTCCGACGGGCACCCCTGCGGGTACACATCCGGTACAAGATCACCTGACTCGGACGGTCAGCGCAGACCGGTACCGAGCGCGGTGTCGACGAGCGTCCGGGTGCGGTCCAGGGCGTCCGGCCACTCGTGTGCGCAGGTGCGCGGGCCGGGCAGTGCCGGGTGGACGTCCCCGTCGATCAGTGCAGGAGTGCTGTGCGCGCCCCGCGCGAGCGCTCTCGGGTACCGATCGACGGGCGACCGGCCGGCCCCGCGGCGGGCTCGAACCGGGGGGTGCGGGCTCAGGTCCGCTGCAGCTCCAGCACCGGGATGGTCCGCTCGGTCGAGCGCTGGTACTCGCCGAACTGCGGCTCCAGAGCGACCTGGCGGGCGTAGACCTCGTCCCGCTCGGGACCGGTGACCTCCCGCACCCGCACGGGCAGGGTCTCGGTGCCCAGCTCGACGCGGGTGTCGGGGTTCGCCAGGAGGTTGTGGTACCAGTCCGGGTTGGTGTCGGCGCCGCCCTTGCTGGCGAAGATGAAGATCCGCTCGCCGTCGAGGAGCGGGACCAGGGGCGCGATCCGCTCGGTGCCGGACCGGGCTCCCGTGTGGTGCACCAGCACGAGCGGCTTGCCCTCGAACATGCCGCCCGCCCGTCCTCCGGTCTCCCGGAACTCCTCGATCACGGCGCGGTTCATCGCCGCCAGGTCGAACGGGGCCGACGCGTCACTCATCTCGTGCTCCTCCAACGGGTGTCCGGCGCCGTCCGGCACCGCTCCGGTCAACCTCGCCCCGTCGTCGGTCATTCCGGCGGTCCGCAACCCGATCGACGGACCCGGCCGCGTCGGACACCCGGGACCCGCGCAGGCCCTGGTCCGAGTGAGTGCCGGACGGGCTCGTGTGCCGGTTCCACCGCGAGGCGGCCGACGCGGACGGGCGACCGGTCCACCGGCGGTCGGACGGGTCGTGGGACGCCGGTGGCCCGACGGTGCCGGCTGGTGCGTCGTCGACGGCGAGGGCCGGCCGAACGGGTGGCCGGTCGGCGCACGGGCCCGGGGGAACCGCTATCCGGCCGCCTCCATGGCCATGTCGCTCCCGCGCCACTCCGCCGCCAGCTCCTCCAGCGGCACCCCGAGCGCCTCGCCCAGGCACACGATCGTCCCGAACCCGGGCGACGGCAGCCGTCCGGTCTCGAGCTTGCGCAGTGTCTCGGGGGAGATGCCGGCCGCCCGCGCGACGTCGACCGGGTCGCGGTCGCCCCGGGCCCGGCGCAGCAGCGCGCCGAGACGGCGGCCGGCTTCGATCTGCTCGGGCGTGAGGGGCTGACGGACCATGCGTCGAGCGTAGGGTCGGTATTACTGTACCGGCAAGCCGTGACGGTCCGGTATAGTAATACCGTGATCGAACTGAAGACACCGGCCGAGATCGACCGGATGCACACGACCGGCCGGTTCGTCGCCGAGGTGCTCACCGAGGTCGGCCGGATCGCCGACGTCGGTGTGAACCTCCTCGACATCGAGCAGCACGTACGCGGCATGATCGCCGAGCGCGGCGCCGAGTCCTGCTACTGGGACTACGCCCCGTCCTTCGGGCGCGGCCCGTTCCGCAACGTCATCTGCCTGTCGGTCAACGACGCCGTGCTGCACGGGCTCCCGCACGACTACGTCCTGCGCGACGGCGACGTCCTCAGCGCCGACATCGCCGTCAGCATCGACGGCTGGGTCGCCGACTCCGCCCGGACGGTCGTCGTCGGCACGACGGCCGACGAGGGCGACCTCCGCGTCATCCGGGCCACCGAGGACGCCCTGGAGGCTGCGATCGACGCGGCCCGGCCGGGCAACCGGCTCGGCGACATCTCCGCCGCCATCGGCGGGGTCGCCCGCGACTACGGCTACCCGGTCAACACCGAGTTCGGCGGGCACGACCTCGGTCGCACCATGCACGGCGACATCCACATCCCGAACGCCGGGCGGGCCGGCCGCGGCCTGACCCTGCGACCGGGGCTGACCCTCGCACTCGAGCCCTGGTTCGCACGGACCACCGACAAGATCGTGTTCGACCCGGACGGCTGGACGATCCGCTCCGCCGACGGCTCGCGCACCGCGCATTCCGAGCACACCGTCGCGATCACCGAGGACGGCCCCACGGTGCTGACCCGCCGCGGGCAGGACTGACCGGCCCGTGCGTGTCGCCCTCGGCGCCTGAGCGTGCCGGTCCCGCCGGCCGACGCCGAGCGGACCCGGGCCTTCTGCCGTTCCCGTCCGGTGGGCCGCGGCCCCGCCGACGCCGACGAGCTGCGCGCGGGGCTGCGAGGCCCGGGAAGCCTCTGCGAGGTGTGACGCCGCGACCCGACCGATCACGTTGAGTCATGCAACGCGTGTTCCCGGTCTACGGAAAGTCAGCCCGGTGGGCGGACGTGAACCACCGTCCGCGACATCGATCTTCCTGCGGCACACGAGAGACGGGAACGCAGTGCCTGCGACCCGGCCCCGCGCGTTACCACCGTATGAACTCCGACGACCTGACCGTGCCCATCCTCGACCCCGCCCAGCTCGCCGAGCTGCGCCGCAGCACCGACCCGGCCCCCGACGCGGCGCCACCGAACGCCGCGGCCTGGCTGCTGATGATGGTGCTGGGACTCGGCATCGTCGTGACGATGCTGGGGCTCGTCGTCGCCTGGAGCTGAGCGCGGCCCGGTCGGGATCTTGTGCCACGCGTCACAAGGGGGAAGAGTCGTCCCGGTCCGCGTCTTCGACGGAGCAGGAGCGTGACAGCAGTGACGACCGGGACGACAGCGCAGCCGACGGCGATCGAGAATCCCTACTACACCCACGAGTTCCACGGCGACTACGACCTGATCGGCCTGGGGGAGTTCGCGCTGGAGGAGGGCGGGGTGATCCCCGACCTGCAGCTCGCGGTGGCCACCTTCGGCACGCTGAACGCGGCGAAGGACAACGCGATCCTCGTGACGACCTGGTACTCGGGCACGCACCAGATCTTCCGCGACGTCTACATCGGCCCGGACCACGCGCTGAACCCGGAGCGGTACTTCATCGTCGTGGTCAACCAGATCGGCAACGGTCTGTCGACCAGCCCGCACAACGCCTCGGGCGCCAACGCCGGCATCGCGATGTCGAACTTCCCGCACGTCCGCATCGGCGACGACGTCCGTGCCCAGGAGCAGCTCCTGCGCGAGCACTACGGGATCGACCGGCTCGCGCTGGTCGTCGGGGGCTCGATGGGCGCGCAGCAGACCTACGAGTGGATGGTCCGGTTCCCGCAGAAGGTGCGCCGCGCCGCGCCGATCGCCGGGACCGCGCAGAACACCCCGCACGACTTCCTCTACACGCAGGCCCTGGTCGAGGCGATCACCTCCGACCCCGGCTTCGCCGGCGGCAACTACCGCAGCAACACCGAGGTCGAGGCCGGGCTGAAGCGGCACGCCGGCATCTGGGCGGTGATGGGGTTCTCCACCGAGTTCTGGAAGCAGGAGGTGTGGCGCGCCCTGGAGTTCGAGTCCCGCGAGGCGTTCATGGCCGGCTTCCTGGAGCCGTACTTCACCGCGATGGACCCCAACGACCTGCTGTGCATGGCGTGGAAGTGGCAACGGGGCGACGTCGCCC
This sequence comes from Pseudonocardia sp. ICBG1034, assembly GCF_020131375.1. Lineage (NCBI taxonomy): Bacteria > Bacillati > Actinomycetota > Actinomycetes > Pseudonocardiales > Pseudonocardiaceae > Pseudonocardia > Pseudonocardia sp. ICBG1034. The sequence goes on along the minus strand of NZ_JAHLEK010000019.1, from coordinate 225,770 downwards.
GCCACACCGGCGGCGACCTCGCCGAGGCGCTCGGGCGCAACGAGTCCGTCGCCCGGATCATCCCGATCAACGAGGACATGTTCTTCCCGGTCCGTGACCACGAGGCCGAGCTGGAGCTGACCCCGCACGCGACGATCCGCGTCGTCGACGACCTGCTCGGGCACCTCGCCCTGTTCGGCGTCGCGCCCACCTACATGCCGCAGATCGACCAGTACCTCCAGGAGTTGCTCGACAGCCCGGCGTGACCGCGGGCCCGGACCGTCCCCGACCCGCCCGTTCGGGGACGGTCCGGCGCACTCCGGACACATTCGTGGCAGATACTGCCAACAAATCGTAGGCTGGGGATCACCACCACGACCCCCAGGAGTGTCGATGACCCTCGCCACCGAGCGTCCCCGCCTGCCGTTCACCCGACCGAACCTGCTCGACCTCGCGCCGTTCTACGAGGTCCTGCGCCGTGAGGCGCCGATCGCGCCGGTGACCACCCCGGCCGGGGACCCGGCCTGGCTGGTGACCCGGTTCGCCGAGGTCCGCGAGCTGCTCGGGGACAAGCGGTTCGGCCGGTCGCACCCGGAGCCGGAGAAGGCGTCGAGGATCAGCACCGCCGCCGTCCAGGACGGGCCGACCGGCACCTACGAGAACGAGGCGGAGGAGCACGGCCGGATGCGCCGGCTGCTCACCCCGGCCTTCTCCGCCAAGCGGATGCGGACGCTGTCCGGGCACGTGCAGGAGCTCGTCGACGGCTACGTCGACGCGATGGTCGCCGAGCACGACGCCGCGGGCCCGGGTGCCACCGTGGACCTGCACACCCACCTCGCCTTCCCGCTGCCCGTCGCGGTGATCTGCTCGCTGCTCGGCGTCCCCGAGTCCGACGGCGAGTACTTCCGCGCCCTGTCCGACCGGATGGCCACCTTCTCCGGGGAGGACGCCCACGTCGCCCGCGAGGAGTTCGGCCGCTACATGGCCGGGCTCGCCGAGGGCAAGCGCGCCGAGCCGGGCGAGGACGTCATCACCGACCTCGTGCAGGCCCAGGCCGAGGACCCCGGGTTCGGCTACCCGGAGATGGTCCGGCTCTGCGTCGGGCTGCTGTTCGCCGGCCACGAGACCACGGTGAACCGGATCGGGCTCGGCATCCTGTTCCTGATGACCAACCGCGACGAGTGGGACAGGCTCGCCGCGGACCCGGACGGCCGGGTCGACGCCGTCATCGAGGAGGTCATGCGCCTCGGCGCGCCCGGCGACCTGGGGCTGCTGCGCTACGCCCACTCCGACGTGGAGATGGCCGGGGTCACCATCGCGCGCGGCGACGCGGTGATCCTCTCGGTCAACGCCGCCAACCGCGACGTCGACGTCTTCGACCACGCCGAGACCTTCGACCCCGACCGCACCGAGCGCGGGCACGTCGGCTTCGGCCACGGGCCGCACTTCTGCATCGGCGCGAGCCTGGCCCGCACCGAGCTGCGCGCGGTGTTCGCGACGCTCGCCCGCCGGCTTCCCGGGCTGGACCTCGCCGTCGGCATGGACGAGCTCGACGTGCGCACCGACCACATCACCGGCGGCGTCCGCAGCCTGCCGGTCCGCTGGTGAGGGAGGGGACCGCGATGAAGGTCGAGGTCGACCAGCACGCGTGCGTCGGTTCCGGGCAGTGCCTGCTCACCGCCCCGGACGTGTTCGACCAGCGCGACTCCGACGCCGTCGTCGAGCTGCTCACCGACACCCCGCCGGACGGCCAGGAGCAGGCCGTGCGCAACGCGGCGCGCGGCTGCCCGGCGTCGGCGATCACCGTCGTCGACGGCTGAGCGGAGCGATGAGTCCGGGACGCCTCCGCGGTCGACCCCGGTGTACGCCGCACCGACGACCGTGGAGGCACCTCCCGTGCGCACCCTCGCGATCACCCAGAACATCACCCTCGACGGCGCCGTCGAGTTCCTCGGCGACTGGTTCGACCCGAGCGCCGAGGGCCAGGACGACATGCTGGCCGAGCTGCACCGCCAGGACTCCGCGTCCGACGCGACCCTGCTCGGCCGTCGCACGTTCTGCGACTTCCGCGGTTTCTGGCCCGCGCAGACCGACGACGCCACCGGCATCACCGACTACCTGAACCAGGTCGACAAGTACGTGGTGTCCTCCACGCTGACCGACCCGGAGTGGCAGAACTCGACGATCCTGTCCGGGGACCCGGTGGCCGAGGTGGCGGCGCTCAAGGAGCAGCCGGGCACCGACATCGTCCTGACCGGCAGCATCACGCTCTGCCACACGCTCATCGCCGCCGGGCTCGTCGACGAGTTCCGGCTCTTCCACCACCCCGTGGTCCAGGGTGCCGGGCGGCGGCTGTTCCCCGACGGCTGGAACGCCCAGGGGCTACGGCTCCTCGACGCCCGCTCGTTCGGCGGCGGGATCGTCTACACCGCTCACGCGCCGCGCTGAGCCGTCCGCGCTGCCAGCAGTTCCCGGCCCGGGCCGGACAGCTCCGCGACCGCGTCCGCCCGCCCCGCGGCGGCCATCAGCAGCGCCTCGGCGTGCCCGGCGACACCCACTGGCCGGGCGTGAGGGTGTCGAGCAGGCCGGCCAGGCCGGCGCGCTCCGCGGCGGCGAGGTCGTGCACCGGGCCGCGCCTCACTGCGCCGTCTCCTCCCGGGAGGCGGCCCGCTCGACGCGGTGCCGCACGTACCGCGACACCACCAGCCCGCCCACGACGGCGACGAGCAGCCCGATCCAGGAGAACCGCTTCAGCCAGGTCTCGGCGACGATGCCGAGCAGGTAGATGAGGGCGACCGTGCCGCCCGCCCACAGCACCGCCCCGGTGGCGTTCGCGGCGAGGAACGCGGGATAGCGCATCCGCATCGTCCCGGCCAGCGGCCCGGCCAGGATCCGCAGGATCGCCACGAACCGGCCGAACAGCACCGCCCACACCCCGTGCCGGTCGAAGATGCGGCGGGCGACGGTGAGGTGGGCCGGGCCGAGGTGCTTCGGGAAGCGACGGCCGAGCCGGTCGAGCAGGCCGGTGCCGTAGCGGCGCCCGACCGAGTAGCCGATCGAGTCACCGACGATCGCGCCCGCCGTCGCCGACGCCGCGACGGCGACCGGGTCGATCGGCGACCCCGGGCGCGCGGCCAGCAGCGCCGCGCCGACCAGCACGATCTCGCCGGGGAGCGGGACGCCGATGCTCTCCACCCCGACCACGCCCGCGCACAGGAAGTAGATCGCGAGCGGGGGGATCGCCATCAGGAGCATGTCGACGTGCACCACTCCATCATGCACACGTCTCGGTGGTGCGGTGACGGCCCGGTGCGGGCATCATGCGCGGGCGTGAGCACACCGCTGGAGCAGGTCTTCCTGGCCGCCCACGACGACCTGCCCCGTGAGGCGCCGGGGTCGGAGGAGACGACGGCGCTGCTGCTGCGGCTGGCCGGTGACCTGCCCGAGCGGCCGCGGATCGTCGACATCGGCTGCGGGACGGGCCCCTCGACGCTCCCGCTGGCCGCGGCGACCGGTGGTGAGGTCGTCGCCGTCGACCTGCACGAGCCCTTCCTCCACCGGCTGCGGACCCGCGCCGCGACGTCCGGGCTGGGGGAGCGGGTGCGTCCGCTCGTCGCGGCGATGGACGACCTCCCGCTGCCCGACGGCGAGGCCGACCTCGTCTGGTCCGAGGGAGCGGCCTACATCATGGGGTTCGACGCCGCGCTGGCCGGCTGGCGGCGGCTGCTCGCCCCGGGCGGTGTGCTGGTCCTCACCGAGGCCGAGTGGACGACCACCGAGCCGTCGCCCGGCGCGCGGGAGTTCTGGGACACGGGCTACCCGGGGATGCGGACGACCGCGGAGAACGTCGCCGCCGCGCAGCGCGCCGGGTACACGGTGCAGGCGGTCTACCTGCTCCCCGACTCCGACTGGGACGCCTACTACCGGCCGCTGGCCTGCCGGATCGCCACCCTGCGGGAGGACGGCGTCGACCCGGCGGCGCTGGACGAGGTGGGCGACGAGATCGCCGTGCGGGAACGGTTCGGCGCCGAGTACGGCTACACCGGCTACGTCCTGCGCCCGCGCTGACCCGACTCCCGCGCGCCCGTGAGCCGGCCGATCCGGTCGACCCCCGCGCACAGCAGCGCCGCGGCGACCGCGACCAGCACGTAGGTGAGGATGACCAGGGCGCGCACCAGGCGCCGCACCCCGTCGGTCCCGGACGGGGCCCGGTCGGCCAGCAGCTCGCGGTCGGCGGGATGGACCGGATCCACCACCCCGCAGTCCTACGTCGACGCGGGGCAGTTCCCCGGCGGCACGCTCCCCACGGGTGGCTCGCTCACCGAGGCCCAGGGCATGAACGCGCTCGCCCGGATCACGGAGAACCTGGGCCCGGGGCCTGCGCCCGGACGACGTCACCTCGATGCGGGTGTTCCTCGACAACGCCCCCGGCACGACCCGGGCGGACTACGCCGGCTGGAACCGGGCCTACCTCCAGTACTTCGCCGACACCGACCTGACCACGGGGGAGACGCTGGTCCCGACCGGGACCGCCGCGCCCGCCGCACCGCTGGTGCGCAACCCCGCCCGGCCCAGCCGCTTCGCGCTGGAGGTCGCGATCCTGCCGGTGCCCGGCTGGCTGGTCGAGGTGGAGGTCGACGCCGTCTACCCGGCCGGGGTGACCCTGCGCTGACCTGCCCCCCCGCCTGCCCGGCCGGCACCGGCGGTGGCGCCGATCCGTCCGCGGCACCGGGGTGCGGCGGTACGGTCGGGTCGTGAGCCCCGTCGTGCCGCCGGGCCTGCGCCCCCGCACCGATGAGGACCTGCCCGCCTGCGTCACGGTGCTGCGTGCCGTGCACGCCGCCGACCGTTACCCGTCGACCTGGCCGGCCGACCCGGCGGCGTTCCTGTCCCCGCCGGGACTGGCCACCGCGCTGGTCGTCACGGTGGGGGAGCGGGTCACCGGGCACGCCGCGCTCGTCGCCGACGACGTCGACGACGCGGGCGACCCCGGTGCGCTGCGGCTGACCCGGGTGTTCGTCGACCCGGCGGCCCGTCGTGCCGGACATGCCCGCGCCCTGCTGGCGGGCGTCGCCGCCGCGCTGGCGGCCCGCGGCCGCGACGGGGTTCTCGACGTCGTCGAGTCCGTCCCGGCCGAACGCCTCTACCGGGCGGCCGGCTGGGTCCGCACCGGGACCGCGCCCGCCGGGTGGCGGTTCCCGGACGGCCGCGAGCCGGTCGCCGCGCTCTACCGACTATCGGTCACGCAGCGCCGAAAGGGTGACGACACAGCGCGATAGTCGACCATCGGTCACGCTACGCTGCGCCGATCGGGCTACGGTGATCCTCGTGATCGAGGTCCCCACCCCGACGGTGGCCGGTCTGCTGCTCCGCGCGGTGCCGCAGCCCGTCCGCCGGGACGCCCACGCCGCGATGCACACCCTCGCCCCGTGGGGCGCGGTGTCGGCGCAGCTCGTGCAGGACTCCGGCGGCGGCGTCGCCGACCACGACGTGCACGTCGACGGCGACCCGGTCCACATCCCGTTCCGGACGTCGTTCCCCTGGCCGTCGTCGGCCGTGCTCGCCCGGATGGGCACGCGCCGCCGCGCCGTCGTCGCCGCCTGGATGTCGCGCAGCGAGAACGCCGGCCACCGCCAGCGCGCCGTGCGCGACCTGCTCGGCGTACACGAGGCGTGGGTGGTGCCGTTCGTGGTCGCCCCCTGCGGGGAGTACGTCCACGAGATCGGCGCCGACGTCGACCGGTTCGTCCGCACCGAGCTGGGCCGCCACCCCGCGCTCCGGTACGCCTACGCCCGCTTCGTGCGGGACAACCCGCGCTTCCTGGCCACCACGCGGCACCGCGCGGTGACCTTCCGCGACCTGGACCACCGGTGGCCGCACCGGGGCGACCCGGACCGGACCTACCCGCAGCTCGCGGCGCTCGACGCGCTGTCCGCCCTCGCCTATCGGGGAGGTCAGGACCACCCGGGGGACCCGGCACCGCCGCGGGTCGCCGCGGCGGCGTCCTGAGCGCTCAGGCGGACGGGGCCGCCGCCGTGACCTCCGCGGTGCCGCGGTCCAGCACCACCTCGCCGTCGACGGCGGTCCGGAACGCGACCGTGCCGTCGCCGGTGTCCCACACCGAGACGGTCAGGGACTGCCCGGGCACGACCGGGCGGGTGAACCGGGCGTCCATCGCGACGAGGCGACGGGCGTCGCCGTCACAGACGGTCGCGACCAGCGCACGCGTGGTGAACCCGTAGGTGCACATGCCGTGCAGGATCGGCCGGTCGAACCCGCCCTTCGCGGCGAACCGCGGGTCGCTGTGCAGCGGGTTGCGGTCCCCGGTCAGCCGGTACAACAGGGCCTGGCCGGGCGTGGTCCGGTAGGTCACCTCGTGGTCGGGCGCCCGGTCGGGGACGGGGCTCGGCGTGGTGTCACCGCGGGGGCCGCCGAAGCCGCCCTCGCCGCCGAGGAACAACGTCTTCGTGCTGGTCAGCACCGGCTCCCCGGTGCCGGCGTCGACGGCCTCGGCCTCGGTGCGCACCAGCGCCCCGGACCCCTTGTCGAGCACCTCGGTGACCGTCGCGGTCACCCGGACCCGCCCCTCCACCGGCAGCGGGCCGACCACCCGGAACGCCTGCTCGGCGTGCACGACGCGCGAGGCGTCCACGTCACCGAGGTCGACCTTCGCGCCCGCCGTGACGATCTCCGCGAACGACGGCAGCACCGCCGTCCGCACGCCCCCGGTGTTCTCCGTGGTCAGCGACAGCTCGGCGGTGGGGTCCTCACCCCCCGCGCCGACGGCGACCGCGTAGAGGAGCACGTCGTCCCGTGCCCACGCGAAGCTGACCGGTTCGCACTGCGTGCCCTCGAGATCGGGCGCCAGGGGCATGGGGAGTCTCCTTCGACGATCCACCGTGAGGCGGAAACCTATCCCGCCCGGTGCCCGCCGCCCAAGTCCCCGGTGCCCGGCTGACACACTGTCGAGGTCAATCGTGGTCGTGAAGGGAAGAGTGTGGTGACGGCATCACCGGAGGCGGTCGAGCTGGCGAAGGTGGCCGCGGCCGCCGCGGCCGACAAGAAGGCCGTCGACATCGTCGCGCTCGACGTGTCCGACCAGCTCGCGCTGACCGACTGCTTCGTGCTGGCGTCGGCGGCCAACGAGCGTCAGGTCCAGGCCATCGTCGACGAGGTCGAGGAGAAGCTGCGCGAGCGCGGCAGCAAGCCGACCCGGCGCGAGGGCGACAACGACAACGGCTGGGTCCTGCTGGACTTCAACGACATCGTCGTGCACGTCATGCACACCGAGCAGCGCGGCTTCTACGGCCTGGACCGGCTCTGGAAGGACTGCCCGGCGATCGAGGTGCCCGACCCCCAGGGCGCCCCGGACGGCACTGCATGACGCTGCGCCGGGTCACCCTGCTGCGGCACGGGCAGACCGAGTACAACTCCGTCGGCCGGATGCAGGGGCACCTGGACACCCGGCTGACCGACGCCGGGCGCGCGCAGGCCGCGGCCGTCGCGCCGCGGCTCGCGCAGGAACGGTTCGACCGGATCATCACCTCGGACCTGACCCGCGCCCACGACACCGCGACCGCCGTGGCCGAGGCCGTCGGGCTGCCGCTGTCGGTGGACAAGCGGCTGCGGGAGACCCACCTCGGGGACTGGCAGGGACGCACCATCGCCGAGATCGGTGCCGACGACCCGGGCGCGATCGCCGAGTGGCGGTCCGACCCGCGGTTCACCCCGCCCGGCGGGGAGTCCCGGGTCGACGTGGTCGTCCGGTCGCTGCCGGTCGTCGAGGAGCTGGACCTCGAGTACGCCTCCGACCCGGAGGAGCGCTCCGTGCTGCTCGTCGCGCACGGCGGCATGATCGCCGGGATGGTGTGCGGGCTGCTCGACCTGCCGCAGTCGTCCTGGCCGGTGATCGGCGGGCTGGGCAACACCCGCTGGGCCGTCGTCGCCCGTCGTGACGACCACCCCCGCTGGCGCCTGTCGGGGTACAACATCGGTGCCTGACCTGCTGGTCGTAGGGGACTCGCTGGCCTTCCACGGGCCCGAGCGGCCCTGCCCGGCCGACGAGCCGAGGCTGTGGCCCAACATCGCCGCCGCCCGGCTCGGGGGCCGCGCCGAGATCGTCGCGCGTGCCGGGTGGACCGCCCGGCACGCCTGGTCGGCGATCACCGGGGACCCGCGGGTGTGGGCGGCGCTGCCGCGGGTCGGAGCGGTCGTGCTCGGGGTGTCCGGGATGGACTCGCTGCCGTCCCCGCTGCCGACCGCGCTGCGCGAGCTGATCCCGGTGCTCCGGCCCGCCCCGCTGCGCCACGCGGCCCGCAGCGCCTACCGGCGCGCCCAGCCGCGGCTGGCCCCGGCACTGGCGCGGCTGCCCGGCGGGGGACCGGCGACCCTGCCGCCCCGCCTCACCGCCGCCTACCTGGAACGCTGCCGCGCCGGGGTGCACGCGCTGCGCCCCGGGCTGCCGGTGGTGGCGCTGGCACCGTCGGTGCACCGCGCCGCCGACTACGGCCTGGCCCACCCGCACCGCGCCGCCACCGACGCCGCGATCCACCGCTGGGCGGCCGGCGCCCCGGCGGTGACGGTGCTCGACGTGCCCGCCCTGGTCGGCGAACACGTCCTCGGTGGACACGGCAACCCCGACGGGTTGCACTGGGGCTGGGCGGGACACGCCGCCGTCGGGGAGGCACTGGCCGGGCTCCTCGCGGCCGCGGGGGACCGGCCGTGACCCTGCTCGGCATCGACCTCGGCACCACCTCGGTCAAGGCGGCGGTGTTCACCGGCGACGGCGTCCGGGTCGCCACGGCCCGGGCCGCCCACCCCACCGCGCGGCCCGCACCCGGGCACGCCGAGCAGGACCCGCACGACTGGTGGTCCGGGCTCACCGAGGTGGTCGGCGCGCTCGGCCCGGCACTGGCCGGGGTGACGGCGGTCGGGGTGTGCGCCCAGGTCAACACCCATCTGTTCGTCGACGACGACGGTGCCCCCGTGCAGCCGGCGATCACCTGGCAGGACGGCCGGTGCGGCCCGGTCGCGGCGACACTGACCGGGCGGCTCGCCCCCGCCGACCGGGCCCGGGTCCGGGGCGGGCTGGGCACCGTCGACGCCTCGCACGCGGCCGCCCGCGCCGCCTGGCTCGCCGCGCACCGGCCCGACGCGTGGGCCCGCGCACGGAGGCTGCTCGCCCCCAAGGACTGGCTGCTCGAGCGGCTCACCGGCACCGCCGTGGCCGATCCGTTGTCCTCGACCGGGCTCCTCGGCCCCGACGGCCGGTACCCGGACTGGCTCGACCTGCTCGTCCCCGGGCTGCGCGCGATGCCGGCGCCCCTGGCCGACCCGGCGTCGGTCGCGGGGGAGACCACCGGCGCGGGCGGGCTCCCGGCCGGGCTGCCCGTCGCGGTCGGGACGATGGACGCCTGGGCGGCGCTGCTCGGCGGCGGGATCGCCGCCCCCGGCGACGCGATCGACATCGCGGGGACCTCGGAGGTCCTGGCCCTCGCCGCGACGCCCGGCGGCGGCGCCCCGGGCATCGTCACGTTCCCGTCGTGGCGCGGGCTGCACGTGCACGCCGGGCCCACCCAGGCCGGCGGCGACGCCCTGACCTGGGCGTCCGCGGTGCTCGGCGTCGCACCGGGCGAGCTGCTGGACCGCGCCGCCTGCGCCGACCCGGGCCAGGTCCTGTTCCTGCCCCAGCTCGCCGGGGAACGGGCCCCGCTCTGGGACCCGGACCTGCGCGGGCACTGGCTCGGCGCGGGCTTCGCCACCGGGTCCGCCGAGCTGGGCCGCGCCGTGCTGGAGGGCGTCGCGCACGCCGCCCGGCACGTCCTGGGGCCGCTGGAGGCCGCCGCCGGACGTCGCGCCGACACGATCGCCGCCTGCGGCGGTGGTGCGGCGAGCGACCTCTGGTGCCAGATCAAGGCCGACGTGCTGGACCGGCCGCTGCGCCGCACCGCCGAGCGCGACGCCGGGGTGCTCGGTGCCGCGATGCTCGCCGCGCTCGCGACCGGCGACGCCGCCTCGGTCGGCGAGCTCGCCGGGCGCATGGTGCGGGTCGACCGGGAGTTCACCCCCGACCCGCGCACCCGCGGTCGCCTCGACGACGCGCACGGCCGCTACCTCGCCGCGCAGCGGGCACTGGCACCGCTGTTCCGCCCGACGGGTGGATAGGGTCCGGCCGTGCCCCCCTCGCCGGTCGCCGTGGTCACCGACTCCACCGCCCACCTGCCGCCCGGCGTCGCGGAACGGCGGGGCATCCACGTCGTCCCGCTGGAGGTGCGGCTCGGCGAGCGCACCGCCCGTGACGGTGTCGACGTGTCCGCCGCCGAGCTGATCACCGCCCTCGCCGACCGCAACCTGCTGGTGCAGACCTCGCGCCCGACGCCTGCCGCGTTCGCCGAGCGCTTCACCGCCCTGCTCGACGCCGGCGCCCCCGCCGTCGTGGCCGTGCACCTGTCCCGGGAGCTGTCCGGCACCTGGGACGCGGCCCGGCTCGCCGCACAGGAGGTCGCCCCGGACCGGATCCGGGTCGTCGACTCGGGCGCCATCGCGATGGGTCTGGGCTTCGCCGTGCTGGCCGCCGCCGACGTCGCCGGGGCAGGTGAGGCCCCCGAGGACGTCGAGGCCGTGGCCGGTGCCGTCGCCGCACGGGCACGGGTCCTGTTCGCCGTGCAGGACCTGGAACGGCTGCGCCGTGGCGGCCGGATCGGTGCCGCGTCCGCGCTGGTGGGCACGGCCCTGTCGGTCAAGCCGATCCTGCACCTGCGCGACGGCCGGATCGCGCCGCTGGAGAAGGTGCGGACGACCTCGCGCGCGACCGAACGGCTCGTCGCGCTCGCGGTCTCCGAGGCGGGTCCGGGGGCGCACGTCGCCGTGCACCACCTCGGTGCCGAGGACCGGGCCGAGGACGTCGCCGACCGGCTGCGCGAACGGCTGCCCGACGCCGCCGGGATGCACGTCTCCGAGGTCGGCGCGGTGATCGGGGCGCACGCGGGACCGGGGCTGGTGGGGGTCGTGGTGGTGCCGGCGGGCTGACCGCCTCCTCGAGGGTGCCCGGCTCCGGACGCCTGCCACGGGCCGGCGGGGCCCCGCCGGTGTGTAGCACGGACCGCCGACGGTCCGGCCCCGTGACGGCCCACGGGATGCCGTCGGTCCCCAATCGACGGATCCGTCCACAGGCCGGACATCGGCCGGTCGGAACGGGTGTGACGGACCTAGCGTCGGATGCGTGACCAGGACCGACGCCTCCCTCGACCCGGCCCGGCGGCTCGCCGGGATCGGGAGGCGCGGGCGCCCGGACACGGTCGCGGACCGGCTCGGACCCCCGACGGTCCCGTTGCCCGCGCTGCCGGTGCCTCCCGGCCCGGCCGGGTCGCGCCCCGGACGACCGCCCGCACCCGGGCCACTCCCGCCGCACGATGTCAGCGGTGCCGTTCCGCCGGGTCCGATCCCGCCCGCCTCCCGACGCGACACCCCGCACCGTGCGACACCCGTCCGGCCCGCCGACCCCGGCGCCTCGCACGGTGCGGCACCGGTGCGGCCCGCCGACCCCGCCGACCCGCAGGGCGCGCCGCCGGTGTGGACCGCCGACCCCGACGCCGGCCACCCCCTGGCCCTGCTGGCCCGGGACGACCCCGCCCCGCCCGAGGAGACCCTCGCCGACGACGGCCCGCACGGCGGGCGCCCCTCGTGGCTGCGCCGCCGGGCCCAGCGGTGGCTGCCGTCGTCGCTGGCCGGGGCGCGGGTCGACCCGGGCCGCCCCGGTGCGCTCGCTCTGGTGGCGGTGGTGCTCGTCGGTGCGCTCGTCGCCGGGGTGGGTGTGTGGCTCGACCGCCCCACCGTGCAGCCCGTCGGCGGTCTCCCCGAGGTGACGGCGGTGCCCGGCGAGGCGGCGGCCGGGGAGACGGACCGGTCGGCGGACGCGGGCGCACCGGCACCCGTCGCGGCGGCCCCGGTCACCGCGGGGCCGCTCGTCGTCAGCGTCGTCGGGCGGGTCGCCCGGCCGGGCCTCGTCCGGGTGCCCGACGGGTCGCGCGTCGCCGACGCCCTCGACGCCGCGGGGGGCCCGCTGCCCGAGGTCGACCTCAGCGTGCTCAACCTGGCGCGGCGGCTCGGGGACGGCGAGCAGATCGCGGTCGGCGTCCCACCGGCCGCCGACGCCGCCCCGGTGCTGCCCGCTCCGGGCTCCGAGCCCGCGTCGGGCACCGAACCGGGCGCGGCCGCCGCCCCCGCCCCGCCCGGCGCGTCCGGCGGGAAGATCGACCTGAACACCGCGACCGCGTCCGACCTCGACGCCCTGCCCGGCGTCGGCCCGGTCACCGCGAAGAAGATCATCGACTGGCGCAGCGCCAACGGGCGCTTCAGCCGGGTCGAGCAGCTGCGGGAGATCGACGGCATCGGCGAGCGCCGCTTCGCCCAGCTCCAGGAACTGGTGCGGGTGTGAGCCGCGCCGGAGCCCGCCGGGCGGACCCGGTCCACGGGGAGCACGACGACGAGCACGACGAGCACGACGACCAGGCCGAGCGTCCCGCCCCACCCGACCTGCGCCTGGTCCCCGCCGCGCTCGCCACGTGGGCCGCCGTCCTCGCCGGGCTGCTCGGCGGCACCACGGGTGGGATCACCGCCGCCGTCCTCGCGGCACTCGCCCTGCCGGTCGCCCTGTTCCGCGCCCGGACCAGCGCCCGTGCCGCGGCGCCGTCGTCGATCGTGCTCGCCGCGGCCGGGTGCGCCCTCGTCGCGGCCGTCCTGGTCACCGTCCACGCGGCCGCGCTGGCCTCGCACCCGCTGCGGGCACCCGCCGACCGCGGTGCCGCCGCCGAGGTCCGCGTCCGGCTCACCGACGACCCCCGGCTCCTGCGCAGCACCACCGGCGGCGGCGACGAGTCCGGCGCCGCCCGGGCGATGGCGCTGGTACCCACCGAGCTCGTCACGGCCACCGTCGGCGGGGACCGGGCGACCACCGGCGGGAAGCTCCTGCTCCTGGCCCCGGCGGCGAGCTGGACCGGGCTGTTCCCCGGCCAGGAGGTCTCCGCCGCCGGGCTGCTCATGCCCGCGCAGCGCCCCGACCTCACGGTCGCCGTGCTGAAGGTCCGGGGTGCGCCGCAGGACGTGACCGTGCCGCCCTGGTGGCAGACCGGTGCCGGGGCGCTGCGCGACGGCCTGCGCGACGCGGCGCTCTCCGCGCTGCCCGAGGCACCCGCGGGGCTGCTGCCCGGGCTCGCGATCGGGGACACCCGCGCCCAGCTCGCCGAGACCGAGCAGGACTTCCGCACCGCCGGGCTCGCGCATCTCACCGCCGTCTCCGGGGCCAACGTCGCGATCATCACCGGGGCGGTGCTGCTCCTCCTGCGCCTGTTCCGAACCGACCCGCGGATCGCGGCCGCGGCAGCGATGCTGGCCCTGGTCGGGTTCGTCGTGCTGGCCCGGCCGTCACCGTCGGTACTGCGGGCGGCGGTGATGGGCGGGGTGGTGCTGATCGCGTTCGCGGCCGGCCGCGCCCGGTCGGCGGTGCCCGCGCTGGCGGTGGCCGTGCTCGGCCTGCTGCTGGCCGCCCCCGCCCTGGCCGTCGACGCCGGGTTCGTGCTCTCCGTCGTCGCCACCGGTGCGCTGGTCCTGCTGGGCCCGGGCTGGACGGCGGCGTTGCGGCGGCGTGGGCTGCCGTCCGGACCGGCCGAGGCACTGGTCGTCCCGGTCGCCGCGGCCCTGGCCACCGCGCCGGTGATCGCCGGGCTCAACGGGGGAGTCGGGCTGGTCACCGTGGTGGCGAACCTGCTCGCGGCGCCCGCCGTCGCCCCCGCGACGGTGCTGGGCGTGCTCGGTGCGGTGCTGTCCGCGGTGAGCCCGGCCGCCGCGTGGTGCTGCGCCTGGCTGGCGGGACCGTTCGTGTGGTGGCTGGTGGTGGTCGGGGACCGGGCCGCCGCGGTGCCCGGTGCCACCGTGCCGTGGCCCGCGGGGGCGGGTGGCGCGCTGCTGCTCACCGGGGTGCTGGTCGTGCTGCTGGCGATGGGCCGGGTACCCCGGCTGCGGGCGCTGTTGCTGGCCCTGCTGGTGGGGCTGCTCGTCGTCCTCGTCCCGACCCGGTTCGCGCCGCCCGGATGGCCGCCCGCCGGGTGGCGGATGGTGGCCTGCGACGTCGGTCAGGGCGACGCGCTCGTCCTCGCCACCGGTACCCCCGGGCACGCCGTCCTGGTCGACACCGGGCCGACCGACGACGCCGTCGACACCTGCCTGGACCGGCTCGGCGTCCGGGTCCTGGAACTCGTGGTGATCACCCACTTCCACGCCGACCACGACGGGGGCCTCGCCGGCGCGCTGCGTGGCCGCGCCGCGGGCGGTATCGCCGTCGGTCCGGTACGGGAACCGGCGTCCGGGCTGCGCGACATCACCCGGCGTGCCGAGGAGGCCGGTGCCCCGGTGGTGGGGCTCGCGCGCGGTATGGAGCTGGGCTGGCCGGAGCTGCGCCTGCAGGTACTCGGTCCGGTCCACCCGCCCCTGACGGTCGACGGCAGCGACGGGACGGCGGTCAACGACATCTCGCTGCTGCTGCGCGCGACCACCCCGGCCGCGACGATCCTGCTGACCGGCGACGCCGAGCTGGTCGCCCAGGACGACCTGCTCGACTCCGGGGCCGACCTGCGGGCGGACGTGCTGAAGATGCCCCACCACGGGTCCCGCAAGGTGGTCCCGCGGCTGATCACGGCCGTCGCGCCGCGGGCGGCGGTGATCAGCGTCGGCAACGGCAACAGCTACCGGCACCCCAACGCGGAGCTGGTGGACCGGCTCGCCGGGGCGGGGATCGTCGTCGCACGCACCGACCGGTCCGGCGACCTGGCCCTGACCGGCGACGACCCGGCCGGGCTGACGGTGGTCGCGCGGGGCGACCCCCGTCCGGCGCCCGGCCGGCGGGGCCGGTCAGCCCCGGTTCGCCAGCGCCTCGCGGACCGCGGCGGACGTCGACGGCACGGTCGCCGTCGGGCCGACCTCGCCGGAGACGGCGTCGAGGGTCTTGAGGCCGTCTCCGGTGATCATGAGGACGGTCTCGGCGTCGGGGTCGAGCGCCCCGGCCTCGAGCAGCTTCTTGGTGGTCGCGATGGTGACCCCGCCCGCGGTCTCGGCGAACACGCCCTCGGTGCGGGCCAGGAGCCGGATGCCGGCGACGACCTCGGAGTCGGAGACGTGGCCGACCGAGCCGCCGGTGCGGCGCACCGAGTCGAGGACGTACGGGCCGTCGGCCGGGTTCCCGATCGCCAGCGAGCGCGCGATGGTGTCCGGCTTCTGCGGCTGGATCACGTCGTGGCCGGCCTCGAAGGCCCGCGCGACCGGCGAGCAGCCGGTGGCCTGGGCGCCGAACACGGTGTACGGGGTGGGCTCGACCAGACCCAGGGTGCCGAGCTCGGTGAACCCCTTGTCGATCTTGGTGAGCTGGGAGCCGGAGGCGACCGGGACGACGACCTGCTGCGGGAGCCGCCAGCCGAGCTGCTCGGCGACCTCGTAGCCCAGGGTCTTCGAGCCCTCGGCGTAGTACGGCCGGACGTTGACGTTCACGAACGCCCAGTCCTCGTGCTCGGCGGCCAGCTCGGTGGCGAGCCGGTTGACGTCGTCGTAGTTGCCGTCGACGGCGAGCAGGGTGCCGCCGTAGACGGCGGTGGTGACGATCTTCGCCTGCTCCAGCGAGGACGGGATCAGCACGACCGAGTCCCAGCCCGCGCGGGCGGCCGCGGCGGCGACGGCGTTGGCCAGGTTGCCCGTCGAGGGGCAGCACAGCACCGAGAAGCCGAGCTCACGGGCGGCGGCGAGCGCGACGGCGACGACGCGGTCCTTGAACGAGTGCGTCGGGTTGCCCGTGTCGTCCTTGATCCAGATCTTGCGGACGCCGAGCGCTCGGGCCAGGTTGTCGGCCTCGATCAGCCGGGTCAGGCCGGGCTCGGTGTTCGCGTGCTGCTCGACGGTCGACGGGACCGGCAGCAGGTCCTTGTAGCGCCAGATCGACTTCGGCCCGGCCTCGATGGAGGCGCGGGTGACCGTCGGGAACTCGTAGGCGACCTCGAGGGGGCCGAAACAGCGCGGACACGCGAACTCCGCGGCGAGCGGGATCTCGTGGCGGCACTCGCGGCACGCGAGAGCGCGCGCGGAACCGAGGTCGTAGGCGGAGGTGGTTTCGGGCGCAGCAGTGAGAGTCACGAGATCTCCTCATCTGTCCCGCCGGAGGTGGCGGGCCGGAATTGGCACCGTGTTCGTCGACGTCCTCGCCACGCGGAATGCGCAGGTCTGGGCGGATCGTCGTGCGACGCCGGTTGCCGGGGCTTCAACGGGCCGTTCCCTCTGCCCCTCTGGATGAGCCATATGCGGTTGTGGTGCTCCGGACGCCAGGCGCCGGAATCGACGACGACCGTACGCGAGCGGGCCGCCCCACCGCCAGACGACGTCCTCCGGTCGGGACGCGGCTCACCCGTTGTCGGAGGTGTGGGCCACCATGGGGGTGTGAGCAGCACGAGCGAACCGGGCCCGCTGCAGCTGGTCGTCGGGGACGAGGAGTTCCTGGCCGAGCGGGCGGTGTCCGACCTGGTCCGGCGCGCACGGCAGCGCGATCCGGAGACCGAGCTGCGCCGCTTCCGCACCTCCGAGGTGGCACCCGGCGAGCTCGCCGGGCACCTCAGCCCCTCGCTCTTCGCGGAGGGCAGGGTGATCGTGCTCACCCACGGTCAGGACGCGAACAAGGACATGACCGCCGCCATCGCCGACTACGTGAAGGACCCGGCCGACGGGATCGTGCTCGTGGTCCAGCACGCCGGGGGGGCGAAGGGCAAGGCGGTCCTGGACCTGATGCGCAAGGCCGGGGCGCACACCGTCACCTGCAACCGCATCACCCGCGCCGACGAGCGGTCGGACTTCGTGCGCGACGAGGTCCGCCGCCACGGCGGCACGATCACGCCCGGGGCGCTCGCGGTGCTGGTCGAGGCGGTCGGGTCGGACCTGCGGGAGCTGGCGGCCGCGGCCGGGCAGCTCGTCGCGGACACCGGCGGCGCCGTGGACGAGGCCGGGGTGCGGCGCTACCACCGCGGCCGAGCCGAGTCCTCGGGCTTCGCGGTGGCCGACGCGGCGGTCGCGGGGGATCGGCGGGCGGCGATGGAGGCGCTGCGGTGGGCGCTGGTGCTCGGTGTCCCGCACGTGCTGATCGCCGACGCGCTCGCGGACTCGGTGCGCACCCTGGCCAAGGTCGGCTCGGCCGGGCGGGGCGACCCGAACCGGCTGGCCGGGGAGCTGGGCATGCCGCCCTGGAAGATCCGCAAGGCCCAGCAGACGGTCCGGCAGTGGCGGCCGGAGCAGCTCGCCGTCGCCATCGCGGCGACGGCGCGGGTGAACGCCGACGTCAAGGGCGTCGCCGCGGACGCGGGATACGCGTTGGAGCGGGCCGTGCTGGCCGTCGTGTCCGCGCGCACCCCGCGCTGACCCGCTCAGCCTGGGGGACACCGGCCGCGCCGGGCCGCCCGGGGCCGGGAACACGACGACGGCGCCGCCCGGGTGGGGCGGCGCCGTCGTCGGAAGAACCGGGGTGGCTCAGGCCTGGACGTCGTTGAGACGCTTGGCCAGGGCCGACTTGCGGTTCGCCGCCTGGTTCCGGTGGATGACGCCCTTGCCGGCCGCCTTGTCGAGGGCCTTGGCCGCCTTGCGCTGCAGCTCCACGACGTTGTCGGCGCCGGAGTCGGCGGCCTCGCGGAAGTGGCGGATCGCGGTCTTGACCGACGACTTCACCGACTTGTTGCGCTGCCGGCGCTTCTCGTTGGTCTTCACTCGCTTGATCTGCGACTTGATGTTGGCCACGTCTGCCTCTGGTCTTCCTGCCTGCTGGTCGGCTGGTGAGTGTTCTCGTCCGGGTCCGCTCCGGCGGCACCGAACAGCATCACTGGAGAGAGGGTCCAGGCCGTTTCGGGCGAGCACGCCGAGCGCTCGACGCACAAGGTTACCAGCGGCGTCGTCGCGCCCTGTGCCGGGTCACCAGACGCGGTAGGGCAGGAACTTCCCGTTGAGGGTGATCACGGCCCGGTCGCCCTTGGGGTCGGGCACCCGCTGCAGGTCCAGCTCGAAGTCGATGGCCGAGACGATGCCGTCGCCGAACTCCTCGCGGACCAGCTCCGAGATCGTCGTTCCGTACACCTGGACCATCTCCGAGAGCCGGTAGACCAGTGGATCGGTGAGGTCCACCGCGGACGCGCCGCGGACCGGCGGGAGGGTGAGCGCGTCGACGACGTCGGG
Source organism: Pseudonocardia sp. ICBG1034 (assembly GCF_020131375.1). NCBI lineage: Bacteria > Bacillati > Actinomycetota > Actinomycetes > Pseudonocardiales > Pseudonocardiaceae > Pseudonocardia > Pseudonocardia sp. ICBG1034. The sequence goes on along the minus strand of NZ_JAHLEK010000019.1, from coordinate 207,545 downwards.
CTCCAGGTCGAGCAGCGAACCCGCGGTCTCGGCCTGCTCGCGGGTCAGCGTCTGCTGCCCGAGCAGGGCCGAGGTGGACCACTCGACCGGGTGCCCCAACGCCTGGGCGATCTTGTCCCAGGTGAGGCCCAGCTTCTTCTTGCGGGCCAGCACGACGCGGGCGGCGCCCAGTCGGTCCAGCGGGGGGACGGGGGTGACCGACACGGTGACTCCTCCGGGTGGGGGTGGCTGACCCGTTCGATCGTGCGCGATCGGTGGGCGGGCGGCAACGCCGGGACGCGCCGCGTGAACGGCGTGTGACGATCTGCGGTGCCACCACGGCGGTCGCCCGGCCCGACATGGGACGATGGGACCCAGTGCCCCGAGCCGCGAGTGCCCTGAGCACCCGAAGTGCCCGAAGCCCCACGCATGAGCGAAAGCCGAGTACAGCCGAGTGACGACGTACGCCGACCGCACGTTCACCCCGCCGGAGCGCATCCGGAACTTCTGCATCATCGCCCACATCGACCACGGGAAGTCCACCCTGGCCGACCGGATGCTGCAGGTCACCGGGGTGCTCAGCGCGCGTGACGCCCGGGCCCAGTACCTGGACCGGATGGACATCGAGCGCGAGCGCGGCATCACGATCAAGGCGCAGAACGTGCGGCTGCCGTGGACGGCGAAGAACGCCGACGGCGTCGAGACCGAGCACGTGCTGCACCTGATCGACACCCCGGGTCACGTCGACTTCACCTACGAGGTGTCCCGGGCGCTCGAGGCGTGCGAGGGCGCGATCCTGCTGGTCGACGCCGCGCAGGGGATCGAGGCGCAGACCCTGGCCAACCTGTACCTGGCCATGGAGAAGGACCTGCACATCATCCCGGTCCTCAACAAGATCGACCTGCCGGCGGCGGACCCGGAGCGCTACGCCGCGGAGATCGCGCACATCACCGGCTGCGAGCCGGAGGACGTGCTGCGGTGCAGCGCCAAGACCGGTGAGGGTGTGGAGGCGGTGCTGGACGCCGTCATCGCGCAGGTCCCCGCCCCGGTCGGCGACGCCGACGCCCCCGCCCGTGCGATGATCTTCGACTCGGTCTACGACACCTACCGCGGCGTCGTCACCTACATCCGGGTCGTCGACGGGAAGCTCTCGCCGCGCGAGAAGATCAAGATGATGTCCACCGGTGCCGAGCACGAGCTGCTCGAGATCGGGATCGTCTCCCCGGAGCCCAAGCCGTCCGACGGCCTCGGCGTCGGCGAGGTCGGCTACCTCATCACCGGGGTGAAGGACGTCCGCCAGTCCAAGGTCGGCGACACCGTCACGTCCAAGCGCAACGGGGCCACCGCGCCACTGACCGGCTACCGCGAGCCGCAGCCGATGGTCTACTCCGGGCTCTACCCGATCGACGGCTCGCAGTACCCCGACCTGCGTGAGGCGCTGGACAAGCTGCAGCTCAACGACGCCGCGCTCACCTACGAGCCGGAGACCTCGGCCGCGCTGGGCTTCGGCTTCCGCTGCGGCTTCCTCGGCCTGCTGCACCTGGAGATCACCCGCGAGCGGCTCGAGCGCGAGTTCGACCTCGACCTGATCTCCACCGCACCCAACGTCGTCTACCAGGTCACCACCGACGACGGCGAGGAGATCGAGGTGACCAACCCCAGCGACTGGCCGGTGGGCAAGGTCGCCGAGGTCCGCGAGCCGATCACCAAGATCACCATCCTGGCGCCGTCGGAGTTCGTCGGCACCATCATGGAGCTCTGCCAGAGCCGGCGCGGCCAGCTCGGCGGGATGGACTACCTGTCCGAGACCCGCGTCGAGCTGCGCTACACGATGCCGCTCGGCGAGATCATCTTCGACTTCTTCGACAACCTGAAGTCCCGCACGCGCGGCTACGCCAGCCTCGACTACGAGGAGGCCGGCGAGCAGGTGGCCGACCTGGTCAAGGTCGACATCCTGCTGCAGGGCGAGGCCGTCGACGCGTTCTCCGCGATCGTGCACAAGGAGTCGGCGTACTCCTACGGCACCTCGATGGCGACCAAGCTGCGCGAGCTCATCCCGCGCCAGCAGTTCGAGGTGCCGATCCAGGCCGCCGTCGGCGCCCGGATCATCGCCCGCGAGACGATCCGCGCGATCCGCAAGGACGTCCTCGCCAAGTGCTACGGCGGCGACATCTCCCGCAAGCGCAAGCTGCTGGAGAAGCAGAAGGAGGGCAAGAAGCGGATGAAGACGATCGGCCGCGTCGACGTCCCGCAGGAGGCCTTCGTCGCCGCGCTGTCCACCGGCGGCGGGACGGCCACCGAGAAGCCCAAGAAGTAGCTCCCGGACGCGAAGCGGGCCCGACTCCCGGCAGGGGGTCGGGCCCGACGTGTACGTGGTGGGGGCGGGGGAGCGCGCGGGCGGTCTACATGACCGAGCCCGCCCGGGGGCCGGGGATCGGCCCGTCGCACGGCGCGGGCCGGGCGGCGGGGGCACGGCGCGGCGACAGGATGCGCTGCACCCGCTGGCAGACGGACTCGACGACCGTCCGTCCCTCGGCCGACAGGTGCACCAGCACGCGGCGCCGGTCGAGCGGGTCGGCCGACCGGTAGGCCAGCTTCTTCTCGACGAGGCGGTCCACGATCCGGGTGGCCGTGGGGGCGGGCAGCGACGTGTATCCCGCGACCTCGCCCATGCTGCGGCCGGTGCCGCGGGCGAGCATCAACAGGACCCGCCAGCCGTCACGGCTGACGTCCGTCGAGGACGGGTTGGTGGACAGGGCTGTGGCCACGGCGTGGTCGACCCGGTCCAGGAACTCGACGACACCCGCGGCTCCAGGCGTCGGGGCAGCCATGGTGGCAGTCCCCGACGCCCGTCGACTGAAAGGCTCGGTCACGATGACGCACTGTACTTGCCGATCGGGCGAAATCCGACCCTGTCCTGGGCAAACGTCCCCCGAGCGCCGGGCGGTCGTCACGCAGCGATGACCGACAGGCCGACGACCAGCGATTACGTAGACCGCTTGACGTTCACCAACGACATCACGACTGCATCACACCCGGATCACGTAACGCCTCAGCGGGTCAGGACGATCTTCCCCGCCGTGCGCCCCGCGGACATCGCCTCGAACGCCTCCTTCGCGGAGTCCATCGGCAGTTCTGTCCCGATCTCCGGCGCGATCCCGGCTGTCGCCACGAAGTTCATGAGATCCGCGAGCTCCTGGCGCGTCCCCATGGTCGAGCCGACCACCTCGAGCTGGAGGAAGAACAGCCGCTGCAGGTCCGCGGGCGGGTTCGGGCCCGAGGTGGAGCCGCAGATGACGATGCGGCCACCGGGTCGCAGCGCCCGCATGGAGTGCTTCCAGGTGGCCTCGCCGACCGACTCCATGACGGCGTCGACCTTGCCCGGCAGCTTCGCCCCGGACTCGAACGTGGCGTGCGCGCCGAGCCGCTCGGCCAGTGCGCGCTTCTCCTCGTCGCGGCCGGTGACCCACACCTGGAAGCCCGCGGCGCGGCCCAGCTGGACCAGCGCCGTCGAGACGCCGCCGGAGGCGCCCTGGACGAGCACCGTCTGGCCCGGCTGCAGGCCCGACTTGGTGAACAGCATCCGGTAGGCGGTCAGCCAGGCGGTGCCCAGGACGGCGCCCTGGCCGGGGGTGAGGCCCTTCGGGGCGGGGACCGCGTTGCGCGCCGGGACGATCACCTTGTCGGCCATCGTGCCCTGGTGGCGCTCGGTGAGCAGGGTGCGCTTCGGGTCGAGCGTCTCGTCGCCGCGCCAGTCGGGGTCGCCGATGATCGGGTAGAGGACGACCTCGGTGCCGTCGTCGAGGGTCCCGGCGCCGTCGCAGCCGAGGATCATGGGGAACTGGTCGGGCTTGATGCCGACCCCGCGCAGCGTCCACAGGTCGTGCATGTTGAGGCTGGCGGCGGAGACGTTGACGGAGACCCAGCCGTCGGGGACCTCCGGGTCGGGCCGCTCGCCCACGACGAGGGAGTCGAGGGGAGCGTCGGCGTTGGGCTCCTGCGCGTAGACAGCGAACATGGCCCCGAACCTAATGCCTGGGCCCGGGGACTACCGTGTGGAGTGTGCGCACGATCATCGACGGCTGGGACGCGTTCGAGCTGTGGCTCACCGGCCTGCCGTTCGTGGCGCAGGTCGTGTTCGTGACGGTGGTGGTCCTGCCCGCGTGCGCGCTGGTCGCGATCGGTGCCGACCGCGCCACCCGGCGCTTCGACACTCCCCGCGGGCGTCGCGACGGCGGGGTCTGAGCGCTCAGACCGGCTGGGCCGCGAGTGCGGCCAGTGCCTCCGAGCAGCCCGCGTCGACGCGCAGGTCGGCGAGCTCGTCGCCCCGGGTCGCCCCGCGGTTGACGATCACGACCGGCACCTCAGCCCGGTGCGCGGCCCGGACGAACCGCAGCCCCGACATGACGGTGAGCGAGGACCCGGCGACGAGCAGCGCGCCGTCCTCGGGGGTCAGCGCGGCCACCATCGCGTAGCAGCGCGCCACCCGGTCCTTCGGCACGTTCTCCCCGAAGAAGACGACGTGCGGTTTGAGGACCCCGCGGCAGGACGCGCACGGCGCGATCCGGAAGCCGTCGGTGATCTCCACCGCGGCGTCGCCGTCGGGGGCCGTCTCGACCTGCGCGCTGTGCGCCTCGGTGAAGCCGGGGTTGAGCGCGGTGAGCCGGGCCTGCAGCGTGTCGCGCGGGGTGATGCGGCGGCAGCCCAGGCAGACGACCTCGTCGATGCGCCCGTGCAGGTCGACCACGCCGCGGCTGCCGGCCACGGAGTGCAGGCCGTCGACGTTCTGCGTGATCAGCCCGTCGACGACGCCCGCCGCCCCCAGTGCGGCCAGCGCGCGGTGTCCGGGGTTCGGGTCGGCGCGACGCATCCGGGCCCAGCCGACGTGGCTGCGCGCCCAGTACCGCCGCTGCGCGGGCTCCCCGGACACGAACTCGGAGTAGGTCATCGGGTTGCGCGGTCGTGAGCCCGGGCCGCGGTAGTCCGGGATGCCGGAGTCGGTGGACAGTCCGGCCCCGGTGAGGACGACGAGGCGCCGCCCGGCGAGCAGGTCCAGTGCCGCGCCCGGGTCGGTGCTGACGACGGGGACGCTCATGCCCTCCAGGGTAGGCGCGCCCGGTGGTTCCCCGCCCCTCGGCGGCCCCACCTCCGCACCTCGCCCCGCCGCCGCGGAGCCCCCTCCGCCGAGCCGCAGCAGGACCCTCGCCCGCAGTGGTCGCGGCACTCCCCAGCTCTCCGGGCCGGGGCGCGGGGCTCAGCCCTCCGGCACCCAGGACGGCGTCCGCTTCTCCCCGAAGGCCAGGATGCCCTCCTGCCCCTCCTCGGAGGCGAAGTACGAGGCGGACAGCGTGTTCATCGCGGCGAAGTCGTCGCTCATCGTCGCCGGGCGCTCGCGGCGCAGCATCGCCTTCGCCCCGGCCAGGGCGCCGGGCGCACCGAGGCGCAGCATGCCGGTGTAGCGGGCCACCTCGTCGTCGAGGGCCTCCGCCGGGACCGCGCTGTTGATCAGCCCGACGGCCGCCGCGCGCCGCGCGTCGAAGGTCTCCCCGGTGAGGAAGAGCTCGTGCGCGGCGCGGGCGGACAGCCGGGGAAGCACGGTCACCGAGATGACCGCGGGCACCACCCCGATCCGGACCTCGGAGAACGCGAAGGTGGCCGACTCGGCGGCGACGGCGATGTCGCACGCCGCCACGATCCCGACCCCACCGGCGCGGGCCGGGCCCGACAGCCGGGCGACGACCGGCTTGGGGGAGTCCCACAGCGTCGTCAGGATCCGCGGCACCTCGGTGACGCCCTGCTGCTCGGCGCCCGCGCCACGGGACTCCTTGAGGTCCATGCCCGCGCAGAACACCGTGCCGGTGTGGGTCAGCACGATGACCCGCACCGCGTCGTCGGCGATCGCCGCGTCGAGGTGCGCGATCAGCTCCCGGCGCAGCTGCGCCGAGAGTGCGTTGCGGTTGCGCGGGGAGTCCAGGGTGATCGTCGCGATCCCGGCCTCGACGGCCAGGTGGACGAGCTCGGGGGAGTCGACGGTGTCTGCCACCCCCGCAGACTAGGACCTCAGGCCTTCGTCCAGGTGCTGGTGATCGACACCCCGGCCAGGGCGAACAGCTGCGACACCGGGCAGCGGCGCTCGGTCTCCCGGGCCAGCTGCGCGACCTGCTCGTCGGTGCCGTCGGTGGTGATCACGGCGTCGATCCGCAGGTTCTGGAAGGTGGTCTCGCCGTCGCGGTGGGTGCCGGTGGTCATCGTCGTCGGGTTGAAGTCGGCGGCGACGTCGAAGCGCACGTGCTCGATCGTGATGCCGAGCTCCTTCGCGACGATCGAGCTGGTGACCTGGTTGCACGACGACAGGGACGCGAGCGTGTAGGCGAGCGGGCTGGGGTGCTCGTCCTTGCCGCCGAAGGCGGGGTAGGCGTCGGTCTCGATGACGTAGCCGGCGCCGTCGACCGCGACGGTCTGCGCGACGCCGGTGCCCTGACCGCTGACGGCGAAGGTGACGAGAGGCATGGGTGATCTCCTGTACGAGGGGCTGCGGGGGACGGGGTCAGGAGCGGGGACAGAGGGCCCCGGCCGTCCGGCCCAGGTCGATGTGCAGCCTCCGCACGAGCGCGATCATGGGATCAGTGAACCGCACCGAACGGTTGTGCGCGACGTGACGGAGCCGACCGAACCGGCGACGCCCGCGGTCCGATGGGCGCGGTGGCGCCGGTCGCGGGGAGCGGGCTAGGCTCGAAACGGAGTTGGCTCCGTTTACGAGAGGACATGCCGTGAGGATCGGACTGCACATCGCGGACTTCACCTACCCGGCCGGACCGGCGGGCCTGGCCGACGACCTGTCCCGGATCGCCGTCGCGGCCGAGGAGCAGGGCTTCTCCCGGGTGAGCGTCATGGACCACCTCTGGCAGATCCGGCCGGTCGGGCCGGTCGAGACGGACATGCTCGAGGCCTACACCGTGCTCGGCTACCTGGCCGCCCGCACCGAGAAGGTCGACCTGCTGGCGTGGGTGACGGCGGTGACCTACCGCGACCCCGCCCTGCTGGTGAAGGCCGTGACCACCCTGGACGTGCTGTCGAAGGGCCGCGCGATGCTGGGTGTCGGCGCCGCCTGGAACGACGAGGAGGCCACCGGGCTGGGGCTGTTCTTCCCGCCGACCGCGGAGCGGTTCGAACGGCTGGAGGAGACGCTGCGCATCGCCCGTCAGATGTGGAGCGACGACGACGGCCCCTTCGAGGGGGCCCACTACCGGCTCGGCGCCACGCTGAACACGCCGCAGCCGCTGCGCAGGCCGTATCCGCCGATCCTGATCGGCGGCGGTGGGGAGCGGAAGACCCTGCGCCTGGTCGCGCAGTACGCCGACGCGTGCAACCTGTTCGGCGGTCCCGAGCTGGAGCGCAAGCTGGACGTGCTGCGCACCCGCTGCGAGGAGGTCGGGCGCGACTACGACGAGATCGAGAAGACGGTCATGGCGCGGCTGGACCCGGCCGACCCGAAGGCCGCGGTCGAGGAGCTGCGCGGCTATGCGGCACTCGGTGTGCAGCACGTGCACACGGTGGTGCCGGACGTGGCGACGATCGAGCCGCTGCGGGTGTTCGGATCGGAGATCATCCCGGCGGCGGCCGAGCTCTGACCCGCGTGGGTCAGCTGCCGGGTTGGCGGGGCATCGTCCGCAGGATCGCCACCTGTTGGTCCAGCTCGGCCGCGATCAGCTCGGCGTGCAGGGCGGCGGAGGCGCCGTCGTGCGCGGCGAGCGCGCGGTGCCGGCGCACCAGGTCGTCGATCGAGTCCAGCAGCCGGTCCACGGTCGAGCGGCCGGTCTGGGGTGCCGGGAGCTCCACGGGTGCGGGAGCCTCGGGCAGGGGGTGAATCAGCTCTGCGGTCATGCGACGTTCTCCGTTGAACGTGTCGGGATCGGGGCGTGTCATGCGCAGTCGTTCCTGGTCTCTCGAGCTCCGTTGTACCCGCTTCAACGCGCTTTTACTGCGCGTAGAACACGGGTGCGACGCAGGACACGGTGACCGGATGCACCTACGCGGTGACCGGTCGTGATCATGGCCCGTCACCGGCCCGCCGATGCGGTCGGCGGGCGAGCGGAGGGTGGTCGTCGCGGCAGCCGTGGAAACAGCGGGTGACGGGACGGTGGCGGTTCGTCGCGACGTCTGTACTCGAACGGGTGACCCGGCCTAGCGTCCGGACCATGATCATTCGACCGGATGCGCGGCCCGGGACGCGCGCCCTGATCGTCGGGGCACTCGTCGCCGTTCTGGCCGCCCTCGGCCTCGCCCTGCCCGCCGCGGCCGCCGCCGCACCCGTTCCGGCCGTGCCGGCCGCCGTCGCCGCTCCCGTCGCCCCGGCCGCCGTGCCGGGGGAGCAGGAGTCCGGGCTGCCGGTGCGGGCGCTGTCGTCGCTGCCGTCCCAGGCCACCGACACCTACCGGCTGATCCGCTCCGGCGGGCCGTACCCGTACAGCCAGGACGGGACGACCTTCCAGAACCGGGAGGGGATCCTGCCCGCGAAGTCCTCGGGCTACTACAAGGAGTTCACCGTGCCGACCCCCGGCGCGAGCACCCGCGGCGCCCGGCGGATCGTCACCGGATCGGGCGGGGAGTACTACTACACGGCCGACCACTACGCCTCGTTCGTCGTGGTAGACGTCTCGAGGTGAGCACCCTTCCCCGTGAGAGCGCCGGAACCGCCCCCGCCGTCGACGCGGCCCGGGGGCGTGCCGGTGGCTCCGGTCTCGTCGCCGTCGTCGAGGGGGTCGCGGACCGCGCCGCGGTCCTGTCCGCCCTCGGCCGGGCGCTGAGCTTCCCCGAGTACTACGGCCACAACCTCGACGCGCTGGCGGACTGCCTGGGCGATCTGTCCTGGCTGCCCGCCGGACCCGTCGAGCTCGTCGTCGCCGACGGTCCGCTCGCCGCGGCCGACCCCGGCACCCACGCGACGGTCCTGGAGATCCTCGCCGAGGCGGTCGCCGCGACGGCGGGGACCGACCGGCCGCTGCACGTCACCCTGGCCGGCCCGGCCGCCTGACGACCGTGCCGCCACCGGCCCGCGCTGACGGACGGGGTGCGGAATCCCGGAGGCCCGGTGCGGTGTTGAGGCCGGTGGACCGACCGTGGCGGGTGGCCACGGCGAGGGAGGCGACCTACCGTGGCATCCATGGGTCTCCGGCTGGTGAGGCGCAGGCACGTCGACCTGTGCCGCCTGCGGTGGGCGCCGTGAGGGGTCGTCCCCCTCCGCCCGCCGACCCAGGAGCGCCCCGATGTCCCGTAGCCCGCACGCCCCGTCCGTCGTGATCGTCGGCGCCGGCCCCCGAGGGGCCGGCGTGCTGGAGCGCATGGTCGCGAGTGCGCCCGAGCTGCTGTCCGACGCCCTCGCCGGACCCGGCGTCGACGTCCACCTCGTCGACCCGTTCCCGGCCGGGGCGGGCCGCATCTGGCGGCACGCGCAGTCCCCGCTGCTCGCGATGAACTCGATGGCCGCCGACGTCACGATGTGGACCGACTCCTCGGTCGTCTGCGACGGCCCGGTGGCACCCGGCCCGTCGTTCTGGGACTGGGCGCAGGACCTGCGGGAGCACGGCGACCCGGGGGCCGAGCTCGGGCCGGAGCTCGCCGACGAGCTGGCGCAGGTCACGGCGTCGACGTTCCCGTCACGGCGGCTGCAGAGCCACTACCTCGCCGCGGTGCTGCGCGAGGTCGTGGGCCGGGCGCCGGCCGGGATGCGGGTGCACGTGCACCGCACCACCGCCGAGGCCCTCGACGAGACCGACGGCAGGCAGGTCGTGACCCTCGCCGACGGCACCGTCCTGCGCGGCGACGCCGTCGTGCTCGCCTCCGGGCACCTCGACGCCACCCCCACCGACGACGAGATCGCGCTCGCCGCCCGCGCCGACGAGCTCGGCCTGCGCTACCTGCCCCCGGAGCAGACCTCCGACTCCGACCTGTCGGTGATCGCGCCGGGCGAGACCGTGCTGGCCCGCGGGCTGGGGCTGGCGTTCGTCGACCTCGTGGTGTTGTTGTTCGAGGGGCGCGGCGGGCGCTTCGTCCCCGACCCGGACGACGCCGACCCGGGCCGGCTGCGGTACGAGCCGTGCGGGCGGGAGCCGGTGCTCGTCGGCGGGTCCCCGCGCGGCGCGACCTACCACTCCAAGACCCACTACCAGCTACGGGCCGGGCGTCCGCCGCTGCCGCGGTTCCTCGGCCCCGACGTCACCGACGACCTCATCGCCTCCGGCGGCCCGGTCGACGTCGCCACCCGGGTGTGGCCGTTGATGGCCAAGGAGATCGGCTGGGGCTGGTACCACGAGCTGTTCGTCGGCCACCCCGACCGCGTCCGCGCCGGGTGGGACGAGTTCGCCGGGCGGTTCTCCGCCGTCGCGCACGGCTCGCCCGAGGAGGCGGCGCTGATCGCCGAGCTGGTGCCCGACCCGCTCGACCGGCTCGACCTGACCGCGCTGGACCGTCCGCTCGACGGCGTGCACGCCCCGGACCTCGAGGCGCTGCAACCCCTGGTGCGCGAACGCATCGCCGAGGACCTGCGCCAGCACGTCGACGAGCGGCACACCCCGCACCTCGGCGCGTTCGTCGCGATGCTGTCGGTCTACACCGAGACCACCCGCCTGGCCGGGTCCGGGGTGCTCTCGCCGCGCTCGCGGGCGAGGGACATGCCGTGGTGGCAGTCGTTCTTCAACTCGGTCGCCTCCGGCCCACCCGGTTTCCGGGTCCGCCAGATGCTCGCCCTGTCCCGTGCCGGGTACCTGCGGTTCCTGGGCGCCGGGATGAGCGTCGACATCGACGCCGACGGCTTCCACGCCACCAGCACCACCCTGGCCGGGGCGGCGCCGGTGACGACCCGGGTCCTGGTCGACGCCCGGCTGCCCGACCCGAGCGTCTCGCGCACGGTGGACGGGCTGCTGGGCGGCCTGCTCGCCCGCGGCGAGGCCGTCGAGGAGGTCCTCCACGACGACGACGGCGCCCCGCTGCGCAACACCGGCCTGCTGTCGGTCCGTCCGGCCGACGGCGCGCTGCACACCGCGGACGGCGGGGTGCACGAGCGACGGTTCGCGGTCGGGCCGCACACGACGGTCAAGGTCGCCGGGGCGTTCACCCGGCCCGGGATGAACGCGCAGAGCCTGCGCTACAACGACGCCGTCGCCCGCGCCGTGCTGGGCGCCCTGCCCGGCGCTGCGTCCCGCGCCGTCCCGGCGGCCTGAGCCGTCCCGCCCGGCGTGCCCGGGCGGGACGGGGACCTCAGACGGTGAGCCCGGAGAACAGCAGGACCGCCAGTCCGAGGCCGACGGCCAGGTTGACGCCGGTCGCCGCGGCGAACACCCCGATCGGGCGCCATCCGGCCTCCCGCAGCGGTGCCACCCGGAACTCCAGGCCGATCGAGACGAAGGCCAGGATCAGGAACATCGTCCGGAAGGCGTTCACGTCGCCGATCAGCGGCTTCGCGACGTCGGACCCGGCGGTCGCGACGAACACCGTCGCGATCACCGAGGCGGCGAGGAACCCGAGCACGAACTTCGGGAAGCGCTCCCAGAACTCACGCAGCCCCGGCCTGCCCGCCGACCCGCTGCGTTCCACCTTCAGCGTGAACCAGGCCGTCAGTGCCACTGCGACGACGCCCAGCAGTGCGTTCTGGGTGGTCTTGACGATGGTCGCGATCTGCAGCGCCTCCTCGCCCACGATGGCCCCGGCCGCGCTGACCGCGGCGGTGGTGTCGATGTTGCCGCCGATCCACGCCCCGGCGACGGCCGGGGACAGGCCCAGCGCCCCGACCGCCGCGGGCAGCAGGAAGATCGACGGGAGGGCGAAGATGATCACGAGGCTGGCCGTGTAGGCGAGCTGCTCCTTCCTGGCCTGCACCGCGCCGGCGGCGGCGATCGCCGCGCTGACCCCGCAGATGGACACCGCGGACGCCAGCAGGGCGCGGAGCTTGTCGTCGACCCCGGCCCGCCCGGCGAGCCACCAGGTGAAGCCGAAGACCACGGTGATCAGGACGACCGCCTGCACCACGGCCGGTCCGGCGGCGCGGACGATGACCGAGAAGTCGATCGAGGCGCCGAGCAGGACCAGGCCGGTCTTGATGAAGAACTCGGTGCGGAACCCGCCCGAGAGCCGTTCGCGCAGCCCGGTCACGGTGAGCAGGACGTTGCCGAGCAGCCCGAGCGCGATCGCGTAGACCGGGTACTCGATCGCGTCGGCGATCCCGGACAGCGCGGTGCCCTCGGCGGCGTCCGGGACGGTCTGTTCGAGGAAGCGGACGAGTCCGCCGAGGACGAGGACGACCGCGACGCCCCCGAGCCCCCACAGGACGGGGGAGCGGGTCGGCGCCGGTGGCCCGGTGTCGGGCCCGGCCTGCGGTGCGGTCGGCGGCGTGGTGTGCGGCTCGGCCGGTCGGCCGGCGTGCTGGTCGGTCACGGGACCAGCCACCCCGGCCAGAGCCCGGACAGGATCAGGACGAGCAGCAGGAGGCCGACGACGGTCGCGGCCCAGTCCTCGTTCAGGGCGAGACGCCGCTGGGCGGGCACGTCCCCTGGCTCGCGGTCGGTCCCGGCGCGGGAGCCGGGTGGGGTGTCGGACGGGGTGCTCACGGGTGACCCCCGGAGGTGGTGCGGGACATGGGGTTCCTCACGACGGGTGGGTGCGGGCGCAGGACGGCGCGCGACCCGGCCCGGGGCGCGCGTCAGCGCCGCGGACAGAACTCGTCGTAGGCGTGCGGCCGCCGGGACGGCCAGAACTCCTCCCGGTGCCGCGCGAGGTGCGCGAGGACCGCGGGGTGCGTCGCGCAGCGACGGGACACCGGGGCGGTCATGGCCCGATCGTGCGCGGTCGGACCGAAGGGGACAAGGTGTCGCCCACGGGACGGACGGGATGTCCGTACATCCCGTCCGTCCGGCCCGTGGGGAGGTCAGCCGGTGGAGACCGGCTGCTCCGCCTCGGCCGGGGACGCCGCGCCCTCGGTCCGGCTGCGGCGCAGCCGGGTGACCGCTACACCGATCGCCAGCGCCCACAGCGCGAGGATGACGAGGTAGACGCCCGCGGTCACCGGACCGCTCGCGTCGGCGGCCCGCAGCAGCGTCCGGGCGTTGGTGAGGATGATGACGCCGCCGACCGCCGAGCCCAGTACCGGCGCCGGGATGCGGGTGACGAGCCAGGCCGCCAGCGGTGCGGCCAGCACCCCGCCGATCAGCAGCCCGCCGATGGTGGAGGGGTCGAGCACCTCGTGGCCGAGCCCGACGAGGAACCCGACGCTCGCGGCGAGCGCCACCAGGAACTCCGAGGCGCTGACCGAACCGACGACGGTGCGCGGTGCGGTCCGCCCGGCGCCGAGCAGCGCCGGGGTGGAGACCGGGCCCCACCCGCCGCCGCCGGACGCGTCGACGAAGCCGGCGACCAGCCCGAGCGGGGACAGGAACCGGGCGCCGTGCGGGGAGGTGCGGGCGGTGGCGACCCTCGGCGGCCGCACGCTGAAGCGCAGCAGGACGTAGACGCCGAGGGCGAGCAGGATCCCCGACATGTACGGGGCGGCGTTCTCGGTGGACAGGGCCGACAGCAGCGTCGCTCCCAGGAACGCGCCGACCGCACCGGGCACGCCCAGCTTGAGCACGAGCTTCCAGTCGACGTTGCCGAAGCGCCAGTGCGAGGCGCCGGAGGCGAGCGTGGTGCCGACCTCGGCCAGGTGCACCGAGGCACTCGCGGTGGCCGGGTTGATCCCGGCGAAGATCAGCAGCGAGGTCGAGGTGACGCCGTAGGCCATGCCGAGTGCGCCGTCGACCAGCTGGGCGGCGAGGCCGACGAGGGCGAAGACGATGAGTGTGGGCACGGACGATCCTTCCCGGGCTGCCGGTGGACGCGGTCCCGGGCCCCGGCACGTCCCGATGGGGACGCGGGGTGAGGGGCGGCCGCGGTCACGGTGACCGGTGGTGTGGTGGGGGTGGCGCTCGGCGCCGTGGGCCGGGTCAGCGAGCGCGACAGAACTCGTCGAACGCGTCGAGCCGGCGCGACGGCCAGAACCGCTCGAGGTGCGCGACGAGGTGCCAGGACACCGCCGGATCCGCCTGCGAGCGGCCGGGTGACAGGACCCGGTCGGTGGGCGTGGCGGTGGTGGTCACCGATCCATGGTGGAACGCGAGCGGGGTGTCGACAAGCCGACGTCCGCAGGTCGGGACCGCGGCGAAGATGTCCGGACAACGGCTGTGACCAGCTGGTGTCGGGATGGTTTCGGGGTCGGCCCGCTGTCGTGGGCTGCGGCTGTGACCCGATACACCGGGGCCGGTCCGGACACCGTGCGCCGTCGCGCCACCCGGTGATCGCCGGCAGTGAGGGGATCGGTGCCGGTTCGGGCACCGATCCCCTCACTCGTCGCGATCATCGCCGGATCGCGACGCCACGGGCCCGTCGGTCGCGGTCGTCGTCGCGGGGCCGGGGACGACCGCGGCCCCGCACCCGGAGCGGGTGCGGGGCCGTCGGGCGCGGTCACCGTCAGCCGGCGGCCGGCACCGCCGCGAGCGGGTCGCCCACCAGACCGGCGGCGAGCGTGTTGCCCGTCGGCGGGTCGATCAGCAGGAACCCGCCGGTGGTGCGGACCCGGGCGTAGGAGTCGACCGGCAGCGGGTCGGCGACGCGCAGCGACACCCGGCCGATGTCGTTGATCTCCAGCTTCTCCGGCGCGGCGGCGTAGGACACCGTCTCGGTGTCCAGCCGCGACCCCAGCGCCCCGACGATCACCTGGGTGGTGCGGGTGCCGTGCTTGAGCAGCAGCCGGGCGCCCGGGAGCAGCGGCTTCTCGGCCAGCCAGCACAGCGTCGCGTCGATCTCGGAGGTGACCTCCGGGACGTCGGACGCGGCCGCGATCAGGGCGCCGCGGGGCGCGTCGATGTCGTCGGCGAGCAGCACCGTCACGCTCAGGCCCGCCCCGGCGGCGGCCAGCGGGCCGTCGGCGGTCCGGACCTCGGAGACGGTGGTGCGGTGCCCCTCGGGCAGGACGACGACCTCGTCGCCCGGGCGGACGGTGCCCGAGGCGACCTGGCCGGCGTAGCCGCGGTAGTCGTGCAGGTCACCGAGCGAAGCGTCAGCGGAGCGAGACTCGGCACCGTTCCTGGGGCGGATCACGTACTGGACCGGCATCCGGAACGGGGCGTCGGCGTCGGGGCCGTCGACCGGGACCGACTCCAGGTGCTCCAGCAGCGTCGGCCCGGTGTACCAGGACGTGTTCCCGCTGCGGAACGCCACGTTGTCCCCGACCAGCGCGGACACCGGGATGACCTGGACGGCGTCGTCGGTGAAGCCCAGCGAGCGGGTCAGCTCGGTGAACTCGCGCTCGATGTCGGCGATCTTCGCCTGGTCGTACTCGATCAGGTCGATCTTGTTGATCGCCAGGACCAGGCGCGGGACGCGCAGCAGCGACAGCACCGCGGCGTGCCGGCGGGTCTGGGAGACCACGCCGTTGCGGGCGTCGACCAGCAGCACCGCCAGCTCGGCGGTGGACGCGCCGGTGACGGTGTTGCGGGTGTACTGGACGTGGCCCGGGGTGTCGGCGAGGACGAACTCCCGGGTCGGCGTGCCGAAGTAGCGGTAGGCGACGTCGATGGTGATGCCCTGCTCGCGCTCGGCGCGCAGGCCGTCGACGAGCAGCGACAGGTCCGGCGTCGACATCCCCTTGTCGACCGAGGCGCGCTCGACGGCCTCGATCTGGTCGGCCAGCACCGACTTGGTGTCGTAGAGCAGGCGCCCGACCAGGGTGGACTTGCCGTCGTCGACGGAGCCCGCCGTGGCGAAGCGCAGCAGGTCGCGCGGGGCAGTGGTGTCGACCATCAGAAGTAGCCCTCCTTCTTCCGGTCCTCCATCGCGGCCTCGGACAGCCGGTCGTCGGCCCGGGTCGCGCCACGCTCGGTGAGCCGCGACGCGGTGACCTCGGCGATGACCTCGTCGAGGGTGGTGGCGGTGGACTCGACCGCGCCGGTGCACGAGCCGTCGCCCACCGTGCGGTAGCGGATGGACCTGCGCTCCAGTCGCTCGCCGTCGCGCGCTCCGCCCCAGGGGCCCTCGGCGAGCCACATGCCGTCGCGCTGGAAGACCTCGCGCTCGTGCGCGTAGTAGATCGACGGCAGCTCGATGCCCTCGCGCCGGATGTAGCGCCAGACGTCGAGCTCGGTCCAGTTGGAGATGGGGAAGACGCGGACGTGCTCACCGGCGGCGTGCCGTCCGTTGTAGAGGTTCCACAGCTCCGGGCGCTGCTTGCGCGGGTCCCAGCGGCCGAACGCGTCGCGCAGGCTCATGATCCGCTCCTTGGCCCGCGCGCGTTCCTCGTCGCGCCGGCCGCCGCCGAACACGGCGTCGAAGCGGTGCTCGGCGATCGCGTCGAGCAGCGGCTGGGTCTGCAGCGGGTTGCGGGTGCCGTCGGCGCGCTCGACGAGCCGCCCGTCGGCGAGGTAGTCCTCGACGCGGGCGACCTCCAGGCGCAGCCCGTGCTGCGCGGCGACCCGGTCCCGGAACTCGATGACCTCCGGGTAGTTGTGCCCGGTGTCGACGTGCAGCAGGCCGAAGGGCACCTTCGCCGGCGCGAACGCCTTGATGGCCAGGTGCACCAGCAGCGTCGAGTCCTTGCCGCCGGAGAACAGGATCACCGGGCGGTCGAACTCACCGGCGACCTCGCGGAACACGTGGATCGCCTCGGACTCCAGCGCGTCGAGCGCGTCCAGGGCCGGGGTCGTGACGGCGGCGGTCACGGCGGTCTCCTCCAGGGTCGTCATGCGTGCAGCCCGCACTCGGTCTTGGCACGCCCGGCCCAGCGGCCGGAGCGGGGGTCCTCGCCGGGCTTCGGCTTCGCGGTGCAGGGCGCGCAGCCGATGCTCGGGTAGCCGGCGTCGACGAGCGGGTTCACCAGGATCCCGTGCTCGGCGATGTAGGCGTCCATGTCCTCGTCGGACCACGCGGCGATCGGGTTGATCTTCACCAGGCCGAACTTCTCGTCGTAGGTGACCAGCGGCGTGTTCGCCCGGGTCGGGGCCTCGACGCGGCGGACGCCGGTGACCCAGGCGTCGTAGCCGGACAGCGTCCGCTCCAGCGGGACGACCTTGCGCAGCGCGCAGCAGCGGTCCGGCTCGCGGGCGAACAGGTCCTTGCCGTACTCGGCGTCCTGCTCGGCGACCGTCTGGTCCGCCTGCGCGTCCACGATGCGCAGCCGCGGGTAGACGGCGTCGACCGCGTCGCGGGTGCCGATGGTCTCCGCGAAGTGGTAGCCGGTCTCCAGGAACAGCACGTCGACGTCCGGCCGGGCCCGCTGGGCCAGGTCGACGAGCACGGCGTCCTGCATGTTGGAGGCGACGATCAGCCGGTCGCCGAAGGTCTCCGCGGCCCAGGCGAGCAGCTGCTCGGCGGTCGCGTCCGGGCCCAGCTCGGCGGCACCGCGCTCGGCGGTGGCGCGCAGGTCGGTCTCCAGGGCAACACTCATGATTCCGCTCCCGAGGTCTCGGGGACGCCGATCCCCACGAAGGTCACGACGAAGGTGCGCAGGCAGCCCGCGCACCACCAGGCGGCGCCGGGGACCTTCTCGGACCGCTCGGCCGGGCGCAGGTCCTCCTCGCCGCAGTACGGACAGTGGAACGGCGTGACCCGCCCGCTCACTTCAGGTCCTCCTCGTCGGCCCGCAGGACCCACTGGGCGAACCGCTCGTCGCCGTCGCGCTGCTCGGCGAAGCGGCGCACGACGCGCTCGACGTAGTCGCCCAGCTCGGCGCTGGTGACCTTGAGCCCGCGCAGCTTGCGGCCGAAACCGGAGTCCAGCCCCAGCCCGCCTCCCAGGTGGACCTGGAAGCCCTCGACCTGGTTGCCTCCCGCGTCGGTGACGATCTGGCCCTTGAGGCCGATGTCGGCGACCTGGGTGCGGGCACAGGCGTTCGGGCAACCGTTGAGGTGCAGCGAGATCGGGACGTCCGGGACGACGTCGGCGAGGCGCTTCTCCAGGTCCTCGACCAGCCGGATCGCGCGTTCCTTTGTCTCGACGATCGCGAGCTTGCAGAACTCGATGCCGGTGCAGGCCATCGTGGAGCGGCGCCAGGTCGACGGCCGCGCGGGCAGGCCCAGCCTGTTGAGGTCCTCGATCAGTCCGTCGAGCTTGTCGTCGGCGACGTCCAGCACGACGATCTTCTGGTACGGGGTGAACCGGATCCGGTCCGACCCGGCGCGCTCGGCGGCGTCGGCGACGGCGAGCAGCGTCGTGCCCGACACGCGGCCCGACGGCGGGGCGACGCCGACGTAGTTGCGGCCGTCCTTCTGCTTGTGGACGCCGACGTGGTCGATGGGCCGCTCGGGGACCGCCGGGGCGGGGCCGTCGACGAGCTTCCGGCCCAGGTACTCGTCCTCCAGGATCTGGCGGAACTTCTCCGGGCCCCAGTCGGCGATGAGGAACTTGATGCGGGCGCGGTGGCGCAGGCGGCGGTAGCCGTAGTCGCGGAACACCTGGATGACGCCGTGCCACACGTCGGGGACCTCGTCGAGCGGGACCCAGGCGCCGAGCCGCTCGGCGATCCGCGGGTTGGTCGACAGCCCGCCGCCGACCCACAGGTCGAAGCCGGGGCCGTGCTCGGGGTGCTCGACGCCGACGAAGGAGATGTCGTTGATCTCGTGCGCGACGTCCTGCTGCCAGGAGATCGCGGACTTGAACTTGCGCGGCAGGTTCGACAGCTCGCGGTCGCCGATGAAGCGGCGCACGATCTCGTCGATGGCCGGGGTCGGGTCGACCACCTCGTCGGCCGAGACGCCGGCGACCGGGGACCCCATGACCACACGGGGGCAGTCGCCGCAGGCCTCGGTGGTCTGCATGCCCAGCGGCTCGATCAGCTTCCAGATCGCCGGGACGTCCTCGACGCGGATCCAGTGGTACTGGATGTTCTCCCGGTCGGTGACGTCGGCGGTGTCGCGGCCGTAGCGCTGCGAGACCTCACCGAGCGCACGCAGCTGGGCGACGTCCACCGACCCGCCGTCGAGGCGTACGCGCATCATGAAGTACTCGTCGTCGAGCTCCTCGGGCTCCAGCGCCGCGGTGCGGCCGCCGTCGATCCCGGGCCTGCGCTGGGTGTAGAGCCCCATCCAGCGGAACCGTCCGCGCAGGTCGGCGGGGTCGATCGAGTCGAAGCCGCGCCGGGCGTAGACGTTCTCGATCCGCGCGCGCACGTTCAGCGGATTGTCGTCGCGCTTGCTGCGCTCGTTGGGGTTCAGCGGTTCGCGGTGGCCGAGCTTCCACTGCCCCTGGCCCTTCGGGCGGCGGGGTGCGGTCTTCGAGGGCGCCATGTGGTGGGTGCTCCGATGTCGGGCGGACCGGGCACACCCCGGCCCGGGACAGGGCACGGAGCGGCCCGGGGCGGTTCGGGAGGGGCCGTCGGGTCAGCGACGACGACAGAGCGCGCTACGGGTCCGGTTCAGGTCCACGTGGCGACGCGCCACGAGGCGGAGACGGAGTGCGGGCACGGATACAGGGTGCCACGGTGTCCGGACCTGCCACAAAGTGATGTTCGCATCCTGGGAGGGGTGGGCGGATAGGTCCGGACGTTCACCGCGCGGTGTCCGGTCCGCCCGGAATCACCGGGGTCACGGGCCCGGTGGAACCCATGGTCCACCGCGGGGACTCCGGATGCCACCCCGTCGCGAACGGCCCGTCCCGTGCGCCCCGGACCTGCCGGGGAGCGGTCCGGGCCCGAGGTGCGCCCGGCACCGACCGGCCCGGCGGTGGCACACTCGCCGGACGTGACCCCCGTGCCGCCGGCCTTCGGGCTCTACGTCCACGTGCCGTTCTGCGCGACCCGCTGCGGCTACTGCGACTTCAACACCTACACCGCCTCCGAGCTCGCGGGCGACGCTGCGTCCCCGGACGGCTGGCTCGCCGCCGCCCGCGCCGAGATCGCGCTCGCCGCCCGCACCGTGGGGGACCGCACCGTGGAGACGGTGTTCGTCGGCGGCGGCACCCCGTCGCTGATCGGCGCCGACCGGCTCGTCGCGATGCTCGACGCGGTCCGCGAGCACCTCCCGCTCGCCGCCGACGCCGAGGTCACCACCGAGTCCAACCCCGAGTCGGTCTCGCCGCAGTTCTTCGACCGGCTCCGGGCCGGCGGGTTCACCCGCATCTCGCTGGGCATGCAGTCCGCCGCCCCGCACGTGCTCGCCGTACTGGACCGCACGCACACCCCGGGGCGCGCCGTCGCCGCCGCCCGGGAGGCCCGGGCCGCCGGGTTCGGCCACGTCAACCTGGACCTGATCTACGCCACCCCCGGCGAGACCGACGACGACCTGCGCGCCTCCGCCGACGCCGTCCTCGACGCGGGGGTGGACCACGTCTCGGCCTACGCGCTGATCGTCGAGGACGGCACCGCGCTGGCCCGCCGGGTCCGCCGCGGGGAGCTGCCCGCCCCCGACGACGACGTCGCCGCCACTCGCTACGAGCTGCTCGACGCGCGGCTGCGCGACGCCGGGCTGTCCTGGTACGAGGTGTCGAACTGGTCGCTGCCCGGCGCCGAGTGCCGGCACAACCTGGGCTACTGGCGCGACGGCGACTGGTGGGGGATCGGTCCCGGCGCCCACTCCCATCTGGCCGGGACGCGCTGGTGGAACGTCAAGCACCCGGCGCGCTGGGCGGGCGCGCTCGCCGCGGGGGAGACCCCCGAGGGCGGTCGCGAGGAGCTCACCGCGGACGAGCGGCACACCGAGCGGGTCATGCTGCGGCTGCGCCTCGCCGAGGGCATGGCCCTGACCCTGCTGCACGACGGCGGTCGCGCGGCCGCCGCCCGCGCCGTCACCGAGGGGCTGCTGGACCCGGCGGCGCACGCCGCGGGCCGCGCGGTGCTGACCGACCGCGGACGGCTGCTGGCCGACCGGGTCGTCACCGACCTGCTGATCGCCGACGACACCCCGGCCGCCGGCACCCCGGCGGGGGCCCGGTGAGCCCGCGCCGCCGGGCGCTGCTGGTCGTCGCCGCACTGCTGGTGGTGGTGGGTGTGGTGGCCGCCGTCGTCGCGGTCCTGCCCGAGGGGTCCCGCGGAGCCGGCGGGCCCGTCGCCCAGGACCGGCCGGGCCCGGTCCTGCTCGTCCCCGGCTACGGCGGCGACCGCACCGGCCTGGAGGTCCTCGCCGGGGCCCTGCGCACCCAGGGCCGCGATGCGCGCGTACTGGCCCTCGACGGCGACGGCACCGGCGACCTCGACCGGCAGGTGGAGGTGCTGGACCGGGCGGTCACCGTCGCGACCGACGCCGGGGCGCCGTCGGTCGACGTCGTCGGCTACTCCGCGGGCGGCGTCGTCGCGGGGCTGTGGGCGATCCGCGACGACGGCCCGGCCCGGGCCCGGCGGATCGTGTCGATCGGCTCCCCGCTGGCCGGGACGACGGTGGCCGGCTCCGCCGCGGCCGTGGCCCCGGAGGCGTGCCCGCGGGCGTGCCGTCAGCTCGCCCCGGGGTCGGCGCTGCTGGGGGAGCTCGCCGGGGCCGGGACGGTGGTGCCCTGGCTGTCGGTGTGGACCGACCGTGACCAGGTCGTCACCCCGCCGACCTCGGCCCGCCTCGACGGTGCGGTCAACGTGGAGCTGCAGCAGCTGTGCCCGGGCTCGACCGTGGACCACGGCGCCCTGCCCGCCGACGACGCCGTGATCGGCCTGGTCGTCCGTGCCCTGTCCACCGCACCGATCGACGAGGCCCCGGCCGCCTGCGGCACCCTGCGCGCCGCGGGCTGAGACGGGCCGGCGCGGCGGGCACTCAGCTCGCGATGTCCTTGGTCGCCAGGTTCGCCCACGCCGCCCCGACGGCGACGGCGACCCAGCCCGCCTGCACCCACGCCCCGGTGCGGGCGGCGTCGTAGAGGACCGGGTCGCGGTAGAGGTCGATCCAGGCCAGCCAGTGCGCCGTCGGCAGGAAGTCGACGAAGGCGGCCGAGGCGTCGAGGGCCTGCAGCGACGCGCTGGTCACCACGACCGCGAGCACCGCGAGCGCCGCCGCGAGCGGGGAGTCGGTCAGGGTGGAGAAGAAGATCCCCAGCGCGCCCAGGGTGAGCATGCACAGCGCCAGGTAGGCCACGGTCAGCCCGGTCCGGGTCGCCAGGTCCACCGGTTCGATCACCGTCCCGGACAGCGACGCGACCGAGCCGGGCCCGGCGTCGACCGGGGGCAGGGTGAGACCACCGGTGGCGGTGGTGGTGCCGGTGCCGAACACCGCGATCCCCACCGCGTAGGACGTCAGCACCACCAGCGTCACCGCGGTGACCACGAAGAACGCCACCGACACCAGCTTCGCCACCAGCAGCCGCAGCCGTCCGACCGGCCGGATCAGCAGGTAGCGCAGGGTCCCCGCGGCGGCCTCCCCGGCGACGGTGTCCCCGGCGACCACCGCCACGGTGATCGGCAGCAGGATCGGCAGCACCAGCGCCAGCGCGAACGCCGGGAAGATCTGCCCGTTCGTCGCGACCGCGGACAGGAACGCGGGCCCCTGCCCGGGCGGCGGGAGGATCCCGGTGGCCGACACGACCACCGCGACGAGCGCCGGCAGCGCGCACAGCAGCAGCCAGCACAGCCACACCCGGGTGCGGCGCAGCAGCAGCGCGAGCTCGACGAGGATCACCGCGCCACCCCCCGCCCGGCCGTGGCCACCCGGTCCGAGCCGTCACCGGTCCGTTCCAGCACCACCTGTTCCAGGGTGCGGCACTCCGGTTCCAGCGACGTCACCGGCACCCCGGCCCGCACCAGGTGCGCGTTGAGGTCGGCGGGGTCGACGGCGCGGACCACGAGCCGGTCGCCGTCGGCGGACTCCAGCGCCCGGCCGAGCACCCGCGCCGCGGCCGCCGGGGCCGGGGTGCGGACGACGACCCGGCCGGTCGGTGCCCGCAGCTCGTCGAGGTCCTGGGTGAGCACGAGGTGCCCGGCGTCCATCACCCCGACCCGGGTGCACAGCGTCTCCACCTCGGCGAGCAGGTGGCTGGACAGCACCACGGTCGTGCCCCGCTCGTTCAGCGCGGTCAGCAGGGCGCGCATCTCGCCGATGCCCCGCGGGTCCAGGCCGTTGGTCGGTTCGTCGAGCAGCAACAGCTCCGGGGCGCGCAGCAGCGCCGAGGCGATGCCCAGGCGCTGGCGCATCCCCAGCGAGTAGGCCCGCACCGGGCGGCGGTCGACGCCGCCCAGGCCGACCTGCTCCAGGGCCTCCTGCACGCGTCGTCGCCGGTCGGCGGGCCGGTGCAGCGGGCCGCCCACCGAGCCCGCCGCGTCGAGCAGGGTCAGGTTCGCCCGGCCCGACAGCGCCGGCCATGCGGCGGGGGACTCGACCAGCGCCCCGACCCGCGGCAGCACCGTGCGGGCGGCCCGCGGCATCGGCGAACCCAGCACCTCGATCGACCCCGAGGTGGCGTGCACCAGCCCGAGCAGCATCCGCACCAGCGTCGTCTTGCCGGAGCCGTTCGGGCCCAGCAGCCCGAACCGGGAGCCGGCGGGCACCGCCAGGTCGACGCCGTCGACGGCGGTGACCCGGCCGAACCGCTTGGTCACCGCGTGCGTCGCGACCACCGGGCCGTTCACCGGCGGGTCCCCATCAGCTCGACGGCGGCGGACTCCAGCACACCGGGCCGCACCGTCCCGGCCAGCAGCACCCCGCGCCGTCGCCGACGGGCGACGACCAGGCTGAGCAGGGGCGTCGCCACCCGGGCGGCCGAGCCGCCGGGCAGGCCCGCCACGTCCACCCCGCCCGCGGCGGCCGAGCCGCGCACGATCGCGTCGACGACCTCCGGCGCGGCCGGGACCAGCACGAACCGGCCGACCCCGGTGCCGTAGACACCGACCCCGGGCAGAAGCTCGGCGGCCGGGACGTCCCCGGACACCGGCAGCTCCACCCGGTCCCGGCCGGCGAGCCGGTCCGGCGGGGGCACCGCGCCGACCCCGCGCAGCGAGCCGGTCAGGTCGTCGGGACGGGCCCGCACCCGCTCCGCCGACGACGGCGGCGCCGGGACCAGCGCCGCGGCCGGCGGCGCGGCGGTGTCCACCGCCTCGAACGCCGTCTCCAGGAGCGGGCCCGCGCCGTCCCGGGCGGTGATCTCGACCGCGACCGGGAGGGCGCCGTCGCCGACGGGGACCGACCACACGTCGATCCGCCCGGCCAGGCTGTCCGGGTCGGCCGGGGTCACCCGCAGCCCGGCCGCGGCCCGCCCGGCGACCCGCCGTGCCGGCAGCGCCGTCACCGGGTCGTCGGGGGTCGCGCCGAGCAGCCGGCGGGCCAGGTCGGCCGGGGCGAGGTCCGAGGCCCGCGGGAAACGCACCGGGGCGAGCGGGGAGACAGTGGTCAACCGGTTCGCGCCGTAGTCCCAGATCCGCTCGACCTGTCCGTCGCGGTAGGTGTCGACCTCGCCGACCGGGGTCAGCTCGTCGACCCGCCAGCGGCCCGCGTCGGCGACCTGGACGCGGATCCGGGTGGTCGTGGACAGCAGCCGGGCCGCGGACCCGATCGGCGCGACGGTGGGCAGCCCGAGCCGGCCGGTCGCCGTCGCCAGGCCGGAGTGGGGGACGACACCCGCCAGGATCCGGGCCCGCAGCGCGGCCGGGTCCGGGGTCCCGGCGACGTCGCCGACGGGGAGCCATCGGTCGGTCGTGCCCACCGCGACCAGGGCGACGGCACCGGCACCGACGAGCAGGGAGCGCCGGCCGAAGCGGCGTGCGGACATCACCCCGCCCACCGTGCCACGCCGCGTGCCCCGGCCGCGCGGCCACGGCGGCGCCTAGAATGGACGGGGCACACCGGGGGAGGTGCGAGGAGATGAACGCCGACGAGCGGCGGTTCGCCGTGCTGCGGGCCATCGTGGCCGACTACGTGTCGACGCAGGAGCCCGTGGGGTCCAAGGCCATCGTCGACCGGCACAATCTCGGGGTGTCGAGCGCGACGGTGCGCAACGACATGGCCGTCCTCGAGGAGGACGGCCTGATCGCGCAGCCGCACACCAGCGCGGGCCGGATACCCACTGACAAGGGCTACCGGCAGTTCGTCGACCGGATCTCGCAGGTCAAGCCGCTGTCGTCGGCCGAGAAACGGGCCGTGCAGACGTTCCTGGACGGCGCCGTCGACCTCGACGACGTACTGCGCCGCTCGGTGCGGCTGCTCGCGCAGCTGACCCGCCAGGTCGCCGTCGTGCAGTACCCGACGCTCACCCGTTCCACGGTCCGCCACCTCGAGGTCGTGCAGCTGACCCCGGCCCGGCTGATGCTGGTGCTGATCACCGACTCCGGGCGCGTCGACCAGCGCGTCGTCGACCTGGGGGACGTGCTCGCCGACGCCGACGTCGCCCGGCTGCGCGAGATCCTCGGCAACGCCCTGGGCGGTCGCAAGCTCGCCGAGGCCTCCGCGGCCGTGGCCGAGCTGCCGGAGACGGCCCCGGAGGACCTGCGCACCCCGCTGCTGCACCTCGCGACGGTGCTCATCGAGACCCTCGTCGAGCACCCCGAGGAGCGGATGGTGCTGGGCGGCACGGCCAACCTGACCCGCAGCCACGCCGACTTCCCCGGCTCGCTGCGCCAGGTCCTGGAGGCCCTGGAGGAGCAGGTCGTGGTCATGCGGCTGCTCGCGGCCTCGCAGGACTCCGGGCTGGTGACGGTCCGGATCGGCGAGGAGAACGAGGCCGAGGACCTGCGCACCGCGTCCGTGGTCACGGTGGGGTACGGATCGGGTACCCCGCTGGGCGGGATGGGCGTCGTCGGACCGACCCGGATGGACTACCCGGGCACGATCTCGGCGGTGCATGCGGTCGCCCGGTACGTGGGTGAGATCCTGACCGGTCGGTAGACCTTTCATCGTCGTTGTACGTACTTCACTGAGGAAAAGAGCCAGGTGGCACGCGACTACTACGGGATCCTGGGCGTCGAGCGCGGCGCCGACGCCTCGGAGATCAAGCGGGCGTACCGCAAGCTCGCCCGTGAGCTGCACCCGGACGTCAACCCCGACCCCGCGGCACAGGAGCGGTTCCGGGAGGTCAGCGCCGCCTACGAGGTGCTGACCGACCCCGAGAAGCGCCGGGTCGTCGACCTCGGCGGCGACCCCCTCGACGCCCGCGGCGGGGGTGGTGGCGGCGGTGACCCGTTCGCCGGGTTCGGCGGGTTCAGCGACATCATGGACGCGTTCTTCGGCGGCACCGCCGGCGGCGGACGCGGGCGCGGCCCGCGCAGCCGGGTCCAGCCCGGCGCCGACGCGCTGATCCGGATGGAGCTGACGCTGGAGGACTGCGCCGCCGGTGTGCAGCGCGACCTCGCCGTCGACACCGCGGTCCTGTGCACCCAGTGCCAGGGCTCCGGCTGCGCCGAGGGCACCCACCCCACCGCCTGCGACACCTGCGGCGGCTCCGGGGAGATCCAGAGCGTGCAGCGCTCGTTCCTCGGGCAGGTCGTCACCGCACGGCCCTGCCCGACCTGCCGCGGGTTCGGCGAGGTCATCCCCGACCCCTGCCGCCAGTGCGCGGGCGACGGCCGGGTCCGGTCGCGGCGCACCGTCGCCGTCAAGATCCCGGCGGGCGTCGCGGAGGGCATGCGGGTGCGCCTGTCCGGCCAGGGCGAGGTCGGTTCCGGCGGCGGTCCCGCCGGTGACCTCTACGTCGAGGTGGAGGAGGCGCCGCACGAGCTGTTCACCCGCGACGGCGCCGACCTGCACTGCACGCTCCCGCTACCGATGACCGCGGCCGCGCTCGGCACCACGTTGCCGTTGCCGCTGCTCGACGGCTCGGTCGCCGAGATCGACGTCGAGGCGGGCACCCAGCACGGCACGGTCCGCACGCTGCGCGGCAAGGGCATGCCCCGGCTGCGCTCCACCGGGCGCATCGACGGCCACGGCGACCTCCTCGTGCACGTCGAGGTGGCGGTGCCGACCCGGCTGGACAAGGAGCAGACCGACCTGCTGCGCCGGCTCGCCGAGCTGCGCGGGGAGGAGCAGCCGGACCTGATCGGCGGCTCCCGCAACGGGCACGGCCTGTTCTCCAAGCTGCGCGACAGCTGGACCGGACGCTGACCCGGTGACGACGGCGCCGTTGTTCCTGGTCGACGACGTCGGGTCCCTCCCGGGCCCGGGCTCCGACACGGTGCTCGACGGCCCGGAGGGGCGCCACGCCGCGACCGTGCGACGGCTGCGCCCCGGCGAGGCGCTGGTGCTGTCCGACGGCCGGGGCGGGCTCGCCCGCGCCGAGGTCGTCGACGTCGCCGGGCGGGACGCGCTGACCGTGCGGCTGCACGAGGTGACCCGGGTGCCCGCACCCGCGGTCCGCGTCGTCGTCGCGCAGGCGCTGGTCAAGGGCGACCGCGGCGAGCTCGCCGTGGAGACCGCCACCGAGGCCGGCGCCGACGGGTTCGTCCCCTGGAGGGCGGCCCGCTGCGTCACCCGCTGGGACGACGGCCCGCGCGGCGCGAAGGCCCTCGAACGCTGGCGGTCCACCGTCCGCGAGGCCGCCAAGCAGGCCCGCCGCCCGTGGCAGCCCGAGGTCGCGGGCCCGGTGACCACCGCGCAGCTCGCCGCCCGGGTCGGTGCCGCCGACACCGCGCTGGTGCTGCACGAGTCCGCGGGCGAGGACCTCGCCTCGGTCGCGCTGCCCGCGGCGGGGGAGGTGCTGCTCGCCGTCGGACCGGAGGGCGGCGTCGACGACGCCGAGCTCGACCGCCTCGCCGAGGCCGGCGCCGTCCCGGTCCGGATGGGGCCGGAGGTGCTGCGGGCCTCCACCGCGGCCTGTGTCGCGCTCGGCGCGCTCGCGGTGCGCACCGGCCGCTGGGCCCGCTGAGCCCCCTCGCCGACCCGCCCCGGATGCCCCCAGGGGAACTTTCGGGGCGTAGAGCGCTACGAGGGTGACCCTGGGAGCAGGGCACGGAGGGACCGACGCGCGTCACGATCCGGCGAACCGGTCGTCGGGGACCGGGCGCGGGTGTCATCATCCGCCGCGTGAGTGACCACGCTCCCCGGATCGGACGCCGCGCGCTGCTGGCCGGCCTCGCCGTCACCCCGCTGCTCGGCGCCTGCGGCAACGACGCCCCCGCGGCCCCGCGGCGGCCCCCGCGCGACGAGACCGCCCCGCGGACCGAGCGGATCGCCTACGGCGGCCAGCCCGACCAGTTCGGCGAGCTGACCTTCCCGGCGAGCCGGGACCTGCCCCGCGGCACCGTGATCGTCGTGCACGGCGGATTCTGGCGGGCCGGCACCGACCTCACGATCATGCGCCCGGTCGTCGACGCGCTGGTGGCGGCGGACTTCGCGGTCTGGAACATCGAGTACCGGAAGGTGGGCGCCGGCGGCGGCTGGCCCTCCACCTTCGACGACGTCGCGATGGCCGCCGACCACCTCGCCACCCTGCGCTCCACCCGGCTCGACCTGCGCCGGCTCGTCGTGCTCGGGCACTCGGCGGGCGGGCACCTCGCGGGCTGGCTGGCGATGCGCGCGACGCTCGCCCCCGGCGACCCGGGCGCGACGCCCGTGGTCCGCCCGGCCGGGGTGGTCTCGCTGGCCGGGGTGCTCGACCTGGCCGGCGGGACGCTGCTCGGCGACGGCGCCGTCGCCGACCTCGTCGCGGCGACCCCGGGCGCCGACCCGGCCCGCTTCCGGGCGACCAGCCCGCTGGAGGCCGTCCCGCTCGGGGTGCCGTCGGTGTGTGTGCACGGCACCGCCGACGAGGTGGTCCCGCTCTCCCAGAGCGAGGACTTCGTCGCCGCCGCGACGGCCGCCGGTGACCGGTCGGAGCTCGTGCGGGTCGAGGGCGCGAACCACCTGCAGCTCATCGACGTCGCCCACCCCGGCTGGGCCGCCGCGCTGCAGGCCGTGGAACGGCTGAGCACCCCCGCCTGATCCGCGGGAGAATCCGCGGGTGCCGTCGGCGGTCCGACCGGTACGATCGGCGCAGTCCGGCGACCCGACGTACGAGGCAGGCGAACACACTCTTGACCGGCACCGAACCCGGCCCCACCCCTCGGACCGACGAGCGGTCCGACGCAGCACCGGGCGGGACCGTCCGGTCGAGGATGGCCGTGCCGGACACCGCCCTCCTGTCCCTGCTCGGCTCGCGTGACGAGAGCCTGCGCGCCGCCGAGGAGGAGCTGACCGCCGACGTCCACGTCCGCGGCAACGAGCTGACCCTGTCCGGGGACCCGGGCGACGTCGCGTTCGCCGAGCGGGTCTTCACCGAGCTGATCACCCTGGCCGAGCGCGGCCAGCTGGTCGGCGCGGACACCGTGCGCCGCACCGTGCAGATGCTCTCGGCGGAGAACACCGCCGACGAGCGCCTGGGCGAGTCCCCGGCCGAGGTGCTGAGCCTGGACATCCTGTCCCGGCGCGGGAAGACCATCCGGCCCAAGACGCTCAACCAGAAGCGCTACGTCGACGCCATCGACGCGTTCACCATCGTCTTCGGCATCGGCCCGGCCGGTACCGGCAAGACCTACCTGGCGATGGCCAAGGCCGTGCAGGCGCTGCAGGCCAAGCAGGTCAACCGGATCATCCTGACCCGGCCCGCGGTCGAGGCGGGGGAGCGGCTGGGCTACCTGCCCGGCACGCTGTTCGAGAAGATCGACCCGTACCTGCGCCCGCTCTACGACGCACTGCACGACATGATCGACCCCGAGTCCATCCCGAAGCTGATGGCGGCCGGGACGATCGAGGTCGCGCCGCTGGCCTACATGCGCGGCCGCACCCTCAACGACGCGTTCATCATCCTCGACGAGGCGCAGAACACCACGCCCGAGCAGATGAAGATGTTCCTCACCCGGCTCGGCTTCGGTTCGCGGATCGTGGTGACCGGCGACATCACCCAGGTCGACCTCCCGGGCAACGCCCGGTCCGGCCTGGCCGTCGTGCAGGACATCCTCGACGGCGTCGACGACGTGCACTTCTCCCGGCTCGAGAGCGCCGACGTGGTCCGGCACCGCCTGGTGTCCGACATCGTCGACGCCTACGCCCGGTTCGACGCGTCCGAGCACCGCGCGGCCGCCGTCGGCAACGGCGCACCCCGCAACGGCCCCGCGCGGCGTCCCGACCGGCGGCGGTGACCGGGGGGCGGGTGGCACCGGGACCGTCGGTACGGCCGTCTAGGCTGCCCCCTACATCCGTATCGGCGAGCAGGGGCAGGGCAGCGGCGGCGTGAGCATCGAGGTCGTCAACGAGTCCGGGATCACGGTCGACGAGGCGCAGATCGTGTCGGTCGCCCGGTACGCGCTGGACGCGATGAAGGTGAGCCCGTCCGCCGAGCTGGCGATCACCGCCGTCGGGCTGGACGCGATGGAGGAGCTGCACGTCCGCTGGATGGACGAGCCGGGCCCCACCGACGTCATGGCGTTCCCCATGGACTCCCTCTCCGAGGACACCCGGCGCCCCGACGCGCCGGACCTGGGCCCCGCCCTGCTCGGCGACGTCGTACTCTGCCCGGCCTTCGCCCGGGACCAGGCGCGCAAGGCCGGGCACACCCTGGCCGACGAGCTGCACCTGCTGACCGTGCACGGCATCCTGCACCTGCTGGGGTACGACCATCTCGAGCCCGAGGACGAGCGCGAGATGTTCGCACTGCAGAACCGGCTGCTGGTCCGCTGGCGGTCCGACCGGGCCCGCGAGCGCGCCCGGGACGCCCAGAAGCGCAGCGACGACCGCCTGCTCGGTGCCGCCGGCTTCGAGGACGAGTCCGGCCGGTGACCGGAAGACCCACGACCACGTTCTCCGAGGAGCAGAAGTGACCACCGTCTGGCTGATCGTCGCGACGGTCCTGCTCGTGCTGCTGGCCGGGGTGTTCGCCGCCGCGGACTCGGCCCTCATGTCGATCTCGCGGGCCCGGGTGGACGCCGTGGTGCGCGCCGGCCGCGCCGGCGCGAAGGCGCTCGCCGCCGTCGTCGCGGACCGGCCGCGGCACGTCAACCTGCTGATGCTGCTGCGGGTCACCTGCGAGACGGTCGCGATCATCCTGCTGGCCGTCGCGCTCGCGCCGCTGTTCTCCGCCACCTGGATCGGGCTGCTGCTCACCGGCGTTCTCATGGTGCTCGCCAGCTACGTGCTGGTCGGGGTCGGCCCGCGGACGCTGGGCCGCCAGCACCCGTACCGGATCGGGCTGCTGCTCGCGGGCCCGATCCGCGCGATCGGCGTCGTGCTGTCCCCGCTGGCGAAGCTGCTGATCCTGCTGGGCAACGCGATCACCCCGGGCCCCGGTTTCCGCGACGGCCCGTTCTCCACCGAGGTGGAGCTGCGCGAGCTCGTCGACATGGCCAGCAACCGCGGCGTGGTCGACGAGGGCGAGCGCAAGATGATCCACTCGGTGTTCGAGCTGGGGGAGACCCCGGTCCGCGACATCATGGTGCCGCGGCCCGACCTGATCTGGACCGAGCGCGACACCCCGGTGGAGAAGGTACTGCGCCTGGCGCTCAAGAGCGGCTACTCACGCATCCCGGTGCTCGGCGAGGGCGTGGACGACGTCATCGGCATCGCCTACCTCAAGGACCTGGTCCGGGCCCGCGAGGAGGCCCGGCGCGGAGAGCGCGAGGTCCCGCTGCTCGACATCCTGCGCCCCGCGGCCTTCGTGCCGGACTCCAAGCGCAGCGACGACCTCATGCGCGAGATGCAGCGCACCCGCAACCACATGGCCGTCGTCGTCGACGAGTACGGCGGCACCGCGGGCGTGGTGACGATCGAGGACATCCTGGAGGAGATCGTCGGCGAGATCACCGACGAGTACGACACCGAGGAGGTGCCCGAGGTCGCCGAGGCCTCCGACGGCGCCTTCCGGGTCTCCGCCCGGCTGCCCGCCGAGGACCTCGAGGAGCTGTTCGCCGGCCGGTTCCGCGGCACCCCGCGCGAGGACGAGCTGCACGAGGCGCTGGAGAACGCCGACGTCGACACCGTCGGCGGGCTGCTCGCCCAGCGGCTGGGCAAGGTGCCGCTGCCCGGCGCCACCGCGGAGCTGGACGGCCTGCTGCGGCTGCAGGGCGAGGGCGGCAAGGACGCCCGGGGCCGTGTCCGCATCACCTCGGTGCTGGTCAGCCCGCTGGACCCGGCCGAGACCGAGGACACCGACCACGACGAGCCGCGCGGGGACACCCGGGAGTCCGACGTGCCCGACCACGTCGCGGGCGACCCCACCGAGCACGCCGGCGCCGACCGGCACTGACCTGGCCGCCCCCGGCCACGGGGAGCGACCGACGGACGTGACCGTCCCGCCACGGGTGGGACGCGAGGAGGACCTGATGGCTGCCCGCACGACCATCCCCGCGGAGCGTGCCCGGTGACCGGGCTGCCCGCGACACCGCGCTACGACCTGGTCGTCGTCGGCGGTGGGATCGTCGGCCTGGCCACCGCGTACGCCGCCACCCGCAACGGGCTCAGCGTCGCCGTCGTCGAGCGTGAGCAGCGCCTGGCGAACCACCAGACCGGCAACAACTCCAACGTCGTGCACTCCGGGCTGTACTACGCGCCGGGTGGCTACAAGGCCCGCCTGGCCGTCGCCGGGTGTGCCGAGACCATCGCGTTCTGCCGCGAGCACGACCTGCCGCACCAGGTGTGCGGCAAGCTCGTCGTCGCGACCGAGCCCGAGGAGCTGCCCCGGCTCGACGAGCTGGCCCGCCGCGGCGACGCCAACGGCGTGGAGAACCACCGCCTCGACGAGCACGGCATCGGCACCTACGAGCCCGACGTCCGCGGTCTCGCCGCGCTGTGGGTGCCCTCGACCGGCATCACCGACTACCGGCTGGTCGCGGAGAAGCTGGGCGAGCTGGTGGAGAAGAACGGCGGCGAGGTCCACCTGGGCCGCACCGTCACCGGGTTCGCCCGCCGCCCGTCCGACGTCGTCGTGCGCACCACCCGCGGTGACCTGCTCGGCACCCGCGCGGTCGTCTGCGGCGGCCTGCGCTGCGACGAGCTCGCCCGCCTGGCCGGCGCCGACCCCGGTGTGCGGATCGTGCCGTTCCGCGGCGAGTACTCCGGCTTCTCCGAGCGGGCCGCCTCGCTGGTCCGCGGCCTGATCTACCCGGTGCCCGACCCGGCGTTCCCGTTCCTCGGGGTGCACGCCACCCGCGGCATCGACGGCACCGTCCACGCCGGCCCGAACGCCGTGCTCGCGATGGCCCGTGAGGGCTACGACTGGCGCACGGTCAGGCCGAAGGAACTGCTGGGCACGCTGACCTACCCCGGCATGGTCAAGGTGGCGCGCACGCACTGGCGCTACGGCATCGGCGAGGTCCGCCGCTCGCTGTCGACGCGGGCGATGGTCCGCCAGATCCAGCGGATGCTGCCCGACGTCACCGCCGCCGACCTGCACCCGGCCGGCGCCGGGGTGCGGGCCCAGGCGGTGAAGGCCGACGGCACCCTGGTCGACGACTTCCTGTTCCTCGACCAGGCCGGTCCGGACGGCGCGGGCCGCCCCGGCTCGATCCTGCACGTGCTGAACGCACCGTCCCCGGCGGCGACGGCGGCCCTGCCGATCGGCCGCGAGATCCTCGACCGGCTGGGTGCGGCGTGACCGGCGCACAGCCCGAGGGCTTCCGGTCCGGGTTCGCCTGCTTCGTCGGCAGGCCCAACGCCGGCAAGTCGACGCTGACCAACGCGCTGGTCGGGGAGAAGATCGCGATCACCTCCTCGCGCCCGCAGACCACCCGGCACGCGATCCGCGGGATCGTGCACCGCCCGGACGCCCAGATCGTCCTGGTCGACACCCCGGGGCTGCACCGCCCGCGGACCCTGCTCGGGTCGCGGCTCAACGACCTGGTGCGCGAGACCTGGTCCGAGGTCGACGTCGTCGGGTTCTGCGTGCCCGCGAACGAGAAGGTCGGCAAGGGCGACCGGTTCATCGCCGAGGAGCTGCGGCGGATCGCCGCGCACACCCCGGTGGTCGCCGTCGTCACCAAGACCGACACCGCCCGCCCCGAGCAGGTCGCCGAGCGGCTCACCGAGGTGTCGGCCCTGATGGAGTTCACCGAGGTCGTGCCGACCTCGGCGCGGTCGGGCTTCCAGGTGTCGCTGCTCTCGGACCTGCTGGTCGGCCTGCTGCCGGAGGGCCCGCAGCTCTACCCGGACGGCGACCTCACCGACGAGCCGACCGACGTGCTCGTCGCCGAGCTCGTGCGGGAGGCGGCGCTGGAGGGCGTGCGCGACGAGCTGCCGCACTCGATCGCCGTCGTCGTCGAGGAGACGATCGAGAAGAAGGACCTCCTGGAGATCTACGCGATCATCTACGTCGAGCGGTCCAGCCAGAAGGGCATCGTGATCGGCAAGGGCGGTGCCCGGCTCAAGCAGGTCGGCAGCGACGCCCGTCGCCAGATCGAGAAGCTGCTGGGCACCCGGGTGCACCTCGACCTCCACGTGAAGATAGCCGAGGACTGGCAGCGGGACCCGAAGCAGCTGCGCAAGCTGGGGTTCTGAGCAGGACCTAGACTGGGTGCGTGGCCCAGCTCTACCGCGACACCGGGATCGTGCTCCGGGTGCAGAAGCTGGGCGAGGCGGACCGGATCATCACGATGCTGACCCGCCGGCACGGCAAGATCCGGGTGGTCGCCAAGGGCGTGCGCCGCACCCGGTCGCGGTGGGGCGCACGGCTGGAGCCGTTCAACCACGTCGACGTCCAGTGCTACACCGGGCGCACGCTGGACGTGGTCACCCAGGCCCAGACCGTCGACGCGTTCGCCCCGGCGATCGTCGCCGACTGGTCGGCGTACTCCTGCGGCTGCGCGATCCTGGAGACCGCGGACCGGCTGGTGTCCGAGGAGGGCGAGCCGAGCCTGCGGGTGTACCTGCTGCTGCTCGGCGCCACCCGGGCACTGGCCGACGGCGCCCGTGAACCGGCCCTGGTGCTCGACGCGTTCCTGCTGCGGGCGATGAGCCACGCGGGGTGGGCGCCGTCGCTGTCGGAGTGCGCGCGCTGCGCCACCCCCGGCCCGCACCGGTCGTTCACCGTCGCCGGGGGCGGCATGGTGTGCCCGCGCTGCCGCCCGCCGGGCTCGGTGACCCCGGCGACCGAGACGGTGGCCCTGCTGTCCGCGCTGCTGCACGGCGACTGGGACACCGCGGACGCCTCGGGCACCCCGACCCGGCGTGAGGCCAGCGGCCTGGTCGCGGCGCACCTGCAGTGGCACCTGGAACGGCAGCTGCGCTCGCTGCC
Source organism: Pseudonocardia sp. ICBG1034 (assembly GCF_020131375.1). Classification (NCBI taxonomy): domain Bacteria; kingdom Bacillati; phylum Actinomycetota; class Actinomycetes; order Pseudonocardiales; family Pseudonocardiaceae; genus Pseudonocardia; species Pseudonocardia sp. ICBG1034. The sequence goes on along the minus strand of NZ_JAHLEK010000019.1, from coordinate 172,460 downwards.
CCTGGTCGACCGCCGCGCCCGGGTCCGGCCCGCCGCCGTCGTCGCACCCGGGGTGCCGGGGCCCGTCCCGGAACCGCCGGACGGCGGAACCGCGACACCCCCGGACGCTCTCCCCGGCTAGTCCGGTCGGACTTGTGTCTCGGCGTGGGGTGCCGTGAGCGGCCCGTCCGCTCCGTCGAGCGGTTGACGTACGGGCGTGCCGCGCGTCGTGGTGCCGCCGGTCGCGTCGCACGCGACTTCCGCCGACTCCACCGGGTGATCATCGCTTTCGACGGGCAACCGGTTCCGCTGTCTCGTTACGCTCCTGTGATCGAGGGGACCCCAGCCCCGTCGGAGAGGCAGTCGTGAACCGACCCCACACCCCGCCGCCGGACGACGACCACACCGGTCGCACCCACCGTCTCCCGGCCGCCACGCAGCGCATCCCGGTGCCGCCGACCCAGCAGTTCCCGGTCCGCACCGAGGCGATGCCGGAGTCCCCGCAGGACGGCCCCACCCGGGCGATGCGTCAGGTCCGGGCCCGCACCGAGGACGGCGCGTGGCCGGCCATCCCGATGCTGCCGGTGATCCGGCCCGACGAGTCCGAGCCGATGTCGGAGGCCGACCGTATCCGCGGGCACCGCGGGATGCGCCGGCTGCGCGAGACCATCGAGCGGCTGGAGGACCCGGCCGTGCCGGCCTGGCCGCAGCCCGACCACCGCGACTGAAGCCGTCCGCCGTCCCCGACGTAAGGTCGGTGACGTGCCGTTCCAGCCTCCCGCACCGCACCCGTCCGGTGCCCGGCCCCCGGCGATCCCGCCGGAGCTGGTGCCACGCCACGTCGCCCTGGTGATGGACGGCAACGGCCGCTGGGCCAACGCCCGCGGCCTGCCCCGCACGGAGGGCCACAAGCGGGGCGAGGCCTCGCTGATGGACGTCGCCCGCGGCTGCATCGACCTGGGCGTGCGCTGGCTGTCGGCGTACGCGTTCTCCACCGAGAACTGGCGGCGCAGCCCCGACGAGGTCCGGTTCCTGATGGGCTTCAACCGCGACGTGATCCGCCGCCGCGTCGACGAGATGGACGCGATGGGGGTCCGGGTCCGCTGGGCGGGCCGGCGCCCGCGGCTGTGGCGCTCGGTGATCAAGGAGCTGGAGGTCGCCGAGGAGCGCACCCGCGGCAACGACGTGCTGAACCTGACCATGTGCGTCAACTACGGCGGCCGCGCCGAGATCGTCGACTCCGTGCGGCAGCTCGCCCGCCTCGCCGCGGAGGGCCGGATCAACCCCGACAAGATCGACGAGCGGATGCTGGCCCGGTACCTCGACGAGCCGGACATGCCCGACGTCGACCTGTTCGTGCGCTCCTCGGGGGAGCAGCGGACGTCGAACTTCCTGCTCTGGCAGAGCGCCTACGCCGAGATGGTCTTCCTGGACACGCTGTTCCCGGACTTCGACCGCCGCCACATCTGGCAGGCGATCGAGATCTACGCGCGCCGGGACCGGCGTTTCGGGGGAGCTTCCGAGCGTCGCGGAGCGGGCGCGAGCATCGACCCGGCCGCCGCCGTCCCGAACGATGGAGTGACACCGTGACCACCGATGTGATCTCCGGGATGCTCGTCACCGCCAAGGGGGCGCTGGAGCGGTTCCACGACGTCACCACCGACGACGACGGCGCGCTGACCTTCGCCCACGGCGGCGTGCTGTGCGTGGTGCAGGGCACCGAGCTGGAGGAGGGTCTGCCCGTCCTCAACCTGACCTGCGTCGTCGCGTGGGACCTGCCGGAGTCCGCCGACCCGGAGCACGACGTGCCGCGGCGGGTCGGCCTCGGGGTGGGGGAGGGCCTGTTCGGCACGCCCCGGGTGGTGCGCGGCGAGCGCGGCTGGGACGTGACCCTGCGCTACGCCTTCCCCGCGGCCGGGCTGGGCGAGGGGCCGATGGGCACCCTGCTGATGCTGGTCGTGTCCTCGGCGTCGAGCATGCGCGCGGAGCTGGTCGAGAGCTGAGACCGTCCGGCCGGGGGCGTGCCCCCGGCCGCGGCCCGGTCACTCCTGGTCGGCGCCGGTGTCGACGGCCGCGACGACGGCGTCGACCGAGGTGTAGTCCTCGGCCGGCGCCGAACGCAGGGCCTCGACCGTCGCGGCGTCGGCGCCGTTGCGCTCGGCGGTCCACGCCAGGTCGTCCTTGGAAGCGGGGAACTCGAGACCGTGCAGGGCGCTGCGGACGGCGTCGGCGGTCGTCGTACGGGCTGTCATGGGTCACCTCTCGTCGTGGACGTTCGGTGACCGGGTAGCCGGTGTGCGGCCGTCCATGCACGGACGGCCGCACCCGTCAGCCGTCGGTGTCCGTGGTCTCCCCGGCGGCCTCCCCGGAGTCGCCGAGGTGCACGATCGGCAGCGCCGCCAGCTGGCCCGCGGTCATCGCGTGCGCCACCCCCAGCACGTCGTTCTGGGCCTTGGTCATCCGCGCGTCCACCAGCCCGGACAGGCGGTAGGCGACCCGGCCGAGCAGCCGCACCGTGGTCTCGTCGACCTGGGGGCGCGGGGTGGAGACGACCGCGACACCGCGCGGGGCGCCGTCGTTGGACTGGGCGACGCCGATCTCGTAGGACTCACGCGGGTTGACGTGCCGCGACGCGTAGTGGTCGCGCAGCGTCGACATCATGTCGTGGAACCCGGTGACGTCACCCTCGAGCTCCAGGGTGGACAGGTCGTCCTTCGTGAGGGTCTTCGTGCGGCCGGAGAAGCAGCGCACGTAGCCGATCACCGCACCGGTCCACAGTGCCTCGACCAGGGCCGGGTCGGCGGCCACCCGGACCGGACCGGACTCCGGACCGCCGAGCGCGGTCACCAGGTGCTCGCAGCACTGCAGCACGTACTGCAGGTCGTCGAACACCGCCGCCAGCTGGGCAAGCTCGCCGGACTCCGGGACGTCGATCCGCCGTACCGTGCCCGGGGCGGGTTGCGTGTCGGTCATCGTTCAGACGCTATCCGGGGTGGCGACGGTCACGGTGTCTCCTTCTGAGACGGTCTGCTAGCTTCGGCGGCGAAGGTCACGAGTGCCAGCGCGAAGCCCCGGCTCGCTGGACGGCAACCCTCCTCCGCGGTGGGGTGCCCCGGGTGATGACCGGGCCGACGCGACACCCGCAGTCGGCAAGCGCGGATCCGTGCGCCACGCCGGGTCCCCGAGATCGGCCGGAGGCCCGATCATGACCCTCGCCCTGTCGCGTCCCGTCCAGCACGCGCTGCCCCGTGTCGTCGGCGCGGACCTCACCGTCCCGCTCGTCGACGGCAGGTGGGCCCGCTACTGCGACCTCGACTCCGCCGCGTCGGCGCCGGCGCTGGAGAGCGTCGCCGCGCACGTCGCGCAGGTGCTGCCCTACCACGGCAGCGTGCACCGCGGCGCCGGCTGGACCTCGAAGGTCTGCACCGCCCTGGTGGAGAACGCCCGCGCCGACGTCGCACGGTTCGTCCGGGCCCGGGCCGACGACGTCGTGGTGTTCACCCGCAACACCACCGACGCGCTCGGCCTGCTCGCCCGCGCCGTGCCCGGCCCGGTGGTGACCCTCGACCTGGAGCACCACGCGACGCTGCTGGCCTGGCGGGGCGGTACCGGCGGCGCCGAGCACCGGGTCGTGCGGGCCGGCCGCGGCATCGCCGCGACCCTCGACGCACTGCGGGCCGAGCTCGCCGCCCGTCCCGACGCCGCGCTCGTCGCGGTCACCGGTGCGTCCAACGTGACCGGCGAGCTCCTCCCGGTCGCCGAGATCGCCCGGATCGCGCACGCCGAGGGTGCCCGGCTGTGCGTCGACGCCGCGCAGCTCGCCCCGCACCGGCGCGTCGACCTGGCCGGGTGGGGCGCGGACTACGTCGCGCTGTCCGGGCACAAGCTCTACGCGCCCTACGGCGCCGGGGTCCTCGTCGGCCGCCGGGACTGGCTCGACGCCGCCGAGCCGCACGTCGCGGGCGGGGGAGCGGTCCGGTCGGTCGGCGTCACGGCCGACGACGCCGTCGACGGCCCGGGCGGCACCGTGACCGAGTGGCTGCCCGCGCCGCAACGCCACGAGGGCGGCACCCCGAACGTGCTCGGTGCCACCGCGCTGGGCGCGGCCTGCCGCACCCTCGAGGACCTGATCGACGACGCCGTGCCCGCCCACGAGCGCGAGCTCGCCGCCCGGCTGCACGCGGGCCTGGCGACCGTTCCCGGCCTGCGGATCCTGTCCTGCTTCGACGACGGGCCCGACGCCGACCGCACCGCGACCGTCTCGTTCACCCTCGGCGAGCTGCCCGCCGGCCTCGTCGCGGCGGCGCTGTCCGCCGAGTACGGCATCGGCGTCCGCGACGGGCGGTTCTGCGCGCACCCGCTGCTGGAGCGGCTCACCGGCGGCCGCGACGCGGTGCGCGCCTCGCTGGGCCTGCGCACCGGCTCCTCCGACGTCGACCGGCTGGTCGACGCGCTGAGCGACCTGGCGCGGCGCGGTCCGGCCTGGACCTACGCCCTCGTCGACGGCCGGTGGGCGCCCACCCCGGACCCGCGCCCGGCCGACCCGTTCGCCCGGGACCGGGAGGTGCCGGCCGTCCCCGGCTGCGGGGACTGAGCCCCGGGCGTCACCCCACCGAGCAGCGGCCGCAGAGGCCGAAGATCTCCAGGGTGTGCGACACCTCGGTGAAGCCGTGCTTCTGCGCGACCGACTCGGTCCAGGACTCCACCGCGGGGCCCTCGATCTCGACGGCGGCGCCACACCGGCGGCACACCAGATGATGGTGGTGGTGCTCGGTCTCGCAGCGCCGGTAGACCGCCTCGCCGGACGCGACCCGCAGCACGTCGACCTCGCCGCCGTCGGCGAGGGTCTGCAGCGTCCGGTAGACCGTGGTCAGCCCGATGCCCTCACCGGCACGCCGCAGCTCCTCGTGGATCTCCTGGGCGGACCGGAAGTCCTCCAGACGGTCGAGCAGCGCGGTGACGGCGGCCCGCTGCCGGGTGGCGCGGATGCCGCGCGGCCCGGCGGTGGACCGCTGCGTGATCGTCGCCGCGGTCGTCCGGTCGGTCGTCTCCGTCACGTGTCCTCCTCGACGTGGGCGACGGCGTCCACCACGATGTGCGCCAGGTGGTCGTCCACCAGCGAGTACAGCACCTCACGGCCCTTCCGCTCGCCCTCGACCACCCCGGCGGCCTTGAGGACCCGCAGGTGCTGGCTGATCAGGGGCTGGGTGACCCCGAGCGCGTCCACCAGGTCGTGGACGCACCGGGAGTGTTCCAGCAGCTGCAGGACGATGGCGATCCGGACCGGTGCGGCGAGTGCCCGCAGCAGGTCGCCCGCGGCGGCCAGGGTGCGCGGGTCGCGGGTCGGACCGGGCTCGGGCGCGGGGTGGTGGTCGTCGTCCGCACCCGGGCCGGCTCCCGGTGCGTGCGTGGTCTGGGCTGCGGCAGACATGTGGTGGACCCGTCCGTTCCCCGGAGGCGGCGGCCACACCCCCCGGCGCTGCTGTGCCGTGCCGGCCGCACCCGACATGGTAGGCGTGTTCGTTATCGTCGCGCCGTGCTGCTGGTCTGCCGCTTCCGCGTGTCCCCCTCCGAGGAGGCCGCGTTCACCGCGCGCGCGGCCCGCGCACTGGAGCTCCTGGCCGCCCGGCCGGGCTGCCGCGGGGGTGAGGCGGGCCGGGCGATCGAGGATGCCGGGCAGTGGGTCCTGACCGTCCGCTTCGACTCCGTCGACGCCTACCGGCGCGCCCTGGGGCCGTTCGAGGTCCGTGAGCACGTGCACCCGCTGCTGGCCGAGGCCGACACGACCACGGAGGCGACCTACGAGTCCCTGATCACGGTGACCGCCGGCGCCGCCCCCGTCCACCACCCCAGCCTGCTGAGCTGACCCCCGACCTCGCACATCGTCCTGCGGCCTCGCAGCCGCTGCAGACGGTGCGAGGTTGCAGGAACGTGTGCGAGGTGCGGCGGGGGCCGGGTTGTCCACAGCACGCGCTCGACGCCCGGCGCGAGCCGGGACCGTCCACGGCCGGACGGGTGACGGGCTTCCCCCGCTCCCGGTGCACGGCGACGGTGGGGACATGGACCCCGACCCGCGACCGGCGCACGGTTCGCCCGCCCCCGTGCTGGGCCGGGACCTGGTCGCGGCGGGCGTGGGCGCCGACGAGCTCCGCAGGCTCCGGGCCTCGGGCCGACTCGTCCGACTGCGCCGCGGCGCCCACGTCGGAGCCGGTGACCTCGGACCGGTGGAACGACACCGGCAGTCGGTGCGTGCGGCGGTCCGCACCCTGTCCCCGGACGCGGTGTTCAGCCACGTCTCGGCGGCCGTGATGCACGGGATCGGGCTGTGGCGGGTCCCGCTCGACCGGGTGGAGGTGACCAGGAACCGGCGCAGCGGTGCGCGGACGGCGCCGTCGGCGCGGGTCCACGCGGCGACGCTCGCCGCGGACGAGATCACCGTCGTCGACGGCGTTCCGGTGACGACGGTCCCGCGCACGGTCGTCGACCTGGCCCGCGCTCTGCCCTTCGTCGTGGCGGTCGCGGCCACCGACGCGGCGCTGCACGCCGGAGCCGTCACCGCCGACGAACTCGCTGCCGCCGTGGCCCGGTCCGCGCGACGTCCCGGTACCCCGGCCGCCCGCCGGGTGCTCGCCGCGGCCGACGGCGGCGCGGACGGCCCGGGGGAGACCCGCAGCAGGCTCCTCCTCCACTCCTGCGGCCTGCCCGCACCGGCCACCCAGCAGGAGCTGCGGGATCCGGCGGGACGGTTCCTCGGCCGGGTCGACTTCTGGTGGGAGCAGGCCCGGGTGGCGGGGGAGTTCGACGGGCGCATCAAGTACGGCCGGCGGCTCGACCCCGGCGGCGACCTCGAGGAGGTCCTGTGGCGGGAGAAGCTGCGGGAGGATGCGATCCGGGCCGAGGGAGTCGCTGTGGTGCGCTGGGTATGGGGCGACCTGCGCAGCGCGGCGTCGTTCGCCCCGACCGTCGCCCGCCTGCACCGTGCCCTGGACCGTGCCGCGTGAGCGCTCGACCTCGCAGACCGTTCTGCGCCCTCGCAGCCTCTGCAGGGTGTGCGAGGTCGCAGGAACCTGTGCGAGGTCGGCCGGTCGGAGCCACCGCGGCGGGGGTGGGGCGGGGCAGGGGGTGGGGATGCGCGGCGGGTCGGTAACCTGGGACGCCCCGTATCCGGGGGACCTCCGAACCACCTTCTCTGGAGTGCCGCCAGTGGCCAGCAAGCCCACCTCCGCCAAGATCGAGACCATCGTCGCGCTGACCAAGCGGCGCGGATTCGTCTTCGCCTCCGGTGAGATCTACGGCGGTACCCGGTCGGCGTGGGACTACGGGCCCCTCGGCGTCGAGCTGAAGGACAACATCAAGCGCCAGTGGTGGAAGACCATGGTGACCGGCCGCGACGACGTCGTCGGCCTGGACTCCTCGGTCATCCTGCCGCGCCAGACCTGGGTCGCGTCGGGCCACGTCGGCACCTTCTCCGACCCGCTGGTCGAGTGCGAGTCCTGCCACAAGCGCTACCGCGCCGACCAGCTCGCCGAGGAGTTCGCCGAGCGCAAGGGCCGCGACCCGGAGCAGGCCGACCAGAACGACCTCTCCGAGGTCCCCTGCCCGAACTGCGGCACCCGCGGCCGGTTCACCGCGCCCCGCGAGTTCAACATGATGCTCAAGACCTTCCTCGGCCCGGTGGAGTCCGAGGAGGGGCTGCACTACCTGCGCCCGGAGACCGCGCAGGGCATCTTCGTGAACTTCCTGAACGTGCAGACGACCTCGCGCAAGAAGCCGCCGTTCGGCATCGGTCAGATCGGCAAGAGCTTCCGCAACGAGATCACCCCGGGCAACTTCATCTTCCGCACGCGCGAGTTCGAGCAGATGGAGATGGAGTACTTCGTCGAGCCCGGCAGCGACGAGGAGCTGCACCAGTACTGGATCGACGAGCGCACCCGCTGGTACACCGACCTGGGCATCTCCTCGGAGAACCTGCGGCACTACGAGCACGCCAAGGAGAAGCTCTCCCACTACTCGAAGCGCACCGTCGACATCGAGTACCGGTTCAACTTCACCGGCCAGGAGTGGGGCGAGCTCGAGGGCATCGCGAACCGCACCGACTTCGACCTCACGGCGCACTCGAACCACTCGGGCGTCGACCTGTCGTTCTACGACCAGGCCTCCGACACCCGGTACAAGCCGTACGTGATCGAGCCCGCCGCCGGCGTCGGCCGGTCGATGATGGCTTTCCTCATCGAGGCCTACACCGAGGACGAGGCGCCGAACGCGAAGGGCGGCGTCGACAAGCGCGTCGTGCTGAAGCTCGACCGCAGGCTCGCCCCGGTCAAGGCCGCGGTGCTGCCGCTGTCGCGCAACGCCGACCTCTCGCCCAAGGCGAAGGACCTGGCCGCGCAGCTCCGGAAGAACTGGAACGTCGACTTCGACGACGCCGGCGCCATCGGCCGCCGGTACCGCCGCCAGGACGAGATCGGCACCCCGTTCTGCATCACGGTCGACTTCGACACCCTCACCGACCAGGCGGTGACGATCCGCGAGCGCGACTCGATGGCACAGGAGCGGGTCGCCCTCGACCAGGTCGAGACCTACCTGGCGACGCGCCTGCTCGGCTGCTGAGCAGACTCCGGACCCACGAACGCCCCCGCCCGGGACCCGGGCGGGGGCGTTCGTCGTGAGTGGGTCAGCGCCGGTAGGCCAGCAGCTGCACGCCCAGCTCGGACTCGGCGCGGCGCACCTCCTCCAGCTGCTCGGCGGTCAGCGCGGCGTAGGGCGACTCGGGCCGGTAGGCCACGAGCGGTCCGCCGATGCGGTCCTCGAGCTGCTTGAGCCTGGCCAGCGCCGTGTCGTCGAGATCGGCGGGACGCAGCGTCGGAGCGGTCATCACAACCTCCGTGGGTGATCGGGAGGCGACCCAGAGTAGGACCGCCCCGGACCGGGCGCAGCTCGGGTACCCGGTCCGGGGTCGCTCCTACACCGGCTCGGGGAGGAGCCGTTCCACCAGGTCGGAGAGGGTGACGATGCCGACCGGGCGGTCGTCGGACTCCACCAGCGCGAGGTGCGCACGCTGCTCACGCATCGTGTTCACCGCAGTGTGGTACTGCGTGTCCGCCGACAGGGTGAGCACCGGGCGCATCAGGTCCCGGGCCCGGGTCCCCGGGGCCCGCGTCAGGGTGTCGCGGACGTGCACGTACCCGATCGGTGTGTCGCCGTCGCGGACGACCAGCCGGAGGTGACCGGTCCGGCGACAGGTCGCCTGGATGGCGGCGACGTCGTCGTCCGCGGCGACCCCGGAGGGCTCGCGCGCGAGCTCGCCCAGCGGGGTCCGCTCCAGCTCCAGCGCCGTGACCAGCTGGTCACGGCGCCCCTGGTCCAGGGTGCCGGTCTTCGCCGAGTGGTCGACCAGCTGGCGCAGGTCGTCGGCGTTGCGGCCCGAGGCCATCTCGTCCACCGGCTGGACCCCGCACAGCCGCAGGCAGCGGTTGGCGGCACCGTTGAGCAGGAGCAGCACCGGCCGGGCCACCACCATGAACCCGCGCATCGGGATCGCCAGCATGATCGCCGAGCGCTCCGGGTGCGAGATCGCCCAGGACTTCGGCGCCATCTCCCCGACGACCAGGTGCAGGAACGTCACCACGATCAGCGAGATGACGAACGACGCCACCCCGGCGACCCCGGCGGGGATGCCCCAGCCCTCCAGGACCGGGCGCAGCGCGTAGTCCACGGCCGGCTTGCTGATGGCGCCCAGTCCCAGCACGCACAGCGTGATGCCGAGCTGGGACCCGGCGAGCAGCACGGAGATGTCCTTGGAGCTGCGCAGCGCGGCCCGGGCGGCGGCCGAGGTCTGTGCGGCCTCCTCCAGCCGGTAGTTGCGAGCCGCGATCAGGGCGAACTCGATCGCGACGAAGAAGGCGCTCGCCCCGATCAGGACGATGGTCGCGATGATCTGGAAGGCACTCATGCCCGCACCTCCCGCTCGTCGCTGTCCTGCTCGGAACCGGCGGTCACCGGTCCGGTCCACTCCAGGCGGACCGCCGACGGGACCCGCCGGTCGACCTCCTGCACCACCAGGCGCAGGGCGCGGTCCTCGTCGTCCGGGCTCTCGGCCGGGATCGTCACGACGACCGCGTCCCCGGCGTCCGGCAGCCGCTGCAGCTCGGCCATCACCAGACCGCCGACGGTCTGGTAGTCGCCCTCGGGCAGCTCGGCGTCGATCAGCCTGCCGACCTCGTCGACGTGCCGGTCACCCGGCACGACCCAGCCGTCGTCGGACCGCAGTGCCTGGTCCGTCCCGGCCTGGTCGTGCTCGTCGGTGATCTCACCGACGAGCTCCTCGGCGACGTCCTCGACGGTGATGACACCGGCGAGGCCGCCGTACTCGTCGAGCACGCACGCGAGCTCCTCGTCGTCGGCACGCAGCTGGGCCAGCACCTGCGGCAGCGGCAGCGACGAGGGCACCAGCACCGGGGCCCGCATCAGGTCCGACACCAGCACCTGGTCGAACGGCCGGTCGTCGCGGTCGGCGAGGGCCAGCACGTCCTTCAGGCAGACCACGCCCACCAGCTCCAGCGCGTTCTCGGTGTCCGTCGCCTCGGCGGGCGGCCCGAGCACCGGGTACCGCGAGTGCTGGACGGCCATCTGGCCGACCAGGCTCTCGACGGTCGCGTCGGCGCGGACCCACGACACCCGCGGCCGCGGGATCATCGCGGCCCGCGCGGTGCGGTCGCCGAAGTCGACGGCGCGGTCCAGCAGCACCGCGAGCTCCGGGTTGAGGTCACCCGAGTCCTTCGAGTCGTCGATGATCGCCTCGAGGTCGCGCGGGGTGGCCGAGTGCTCGACGTCGTGCACCGGCTCGATCCGCAGCGCGCGCAGCAGCAGGTTCGAGGCCGCGTCGAAGATCCGGATGATCCACCCGAACAGCGCCAGGTAGGTCTTGGTGGACAGCGCCAGCCAGCGGGCCACCGGCTCCGGCCGGGCGATCGCCAGGTTCTTCGGGAACAGCTCGCCGAACACCATCTGGACGACGGTGGCGAACAGCAGCGCGATCACGGTGCCGATCGCGACACCGACGCCGAGCGGGACGTCGACCAGGCCCAGCAGCTCACCGATGCCGTTACCGATCAGCGGCTCGGCGACGTAACCGACCAGCAGACCGGTGACGGTGATGCCGAGCTGGGCGCCCGACAGCATGAACGAGGTGCGACGGGTGATGTCGAGGGCTCGGGACGCTCCGGTGTCGCCCTCGGCCGCACGGGCCTTGAGCCGGGAGCGGTCGACGGCCATGTAGCCGAACTCCTGGGCCACGAAGTAGCCGGTCAGGGCGGTGATCGCGAGGACCACCAGGATGCCCAGGAGGATGCCGAGGATCGTGCCGATCACCGGGAGGTCACCGCCCGGGTCTCGGGCCCGGCCGGGATGTGCACGGCGTGGGCGGGGACGAGGACGATGCGGGGTCGCCGGCCGTCACGGGGACGGTCGGCGCGCGGACTGCAGGTGGGGTCCATGACTCCTGACTCGCGGTCTGATGGGTGTTCGACGCGTACAACGCGTGCCGGAATCGTACGGTTCCGGAACGCAGCCGTCGCGGTGGTCACCCTGTGATAGCCCGAACGGCGGTACCGGTGTTTGGTGCAACGCCGGAGCGGGTCTTCCCCGTCCGTGATCACGTCTCGCCTGGACCAGGCCGGTCCGCCCTGGTTCGGGGCGGTGATGGGGACCGGGATCGTCGCGGTCGCGACCACCTCGTTCCCGGTGCCGGTGCCGGGTCTGCGTGTCGTGGGGACCGTGCTGTGGCTGCTCGCGGCGGCGTTGCTGGTGGCGCTGGGCGTGCTGGTCGTGCGGGCCGGGGCGGCGCGACGACGGCCTGGTGACCGTCCCGACCCGTCGGACCTGCCGTTCCTCGGTGCGCCCGGCCTGGGGATGCTCACCGTCGGCGCGGGGGCGGTCGAGCTCGGTCCCGGCCTGCTCGGCGAGCCGGCCGCGGCCGCACTGAGCTGGACGTTGTGGTCGTCGGGCACCGTGGTGGTGCTGGTCGTCGCGGTGTGGGTGCCGTTCCGGTGGATCAGCAGGCCCGGATCGGCCACCGATCCGGCGCCCGCCTGGATCATGCCGGTGGTCGGGCCGATGGTCGCGGCCGCCGACGGCGCGCTGCTGATCGGACACACCCCGGGCCCGGCGGCGGCGTCGACGATGCTGCTGGTCTGCGTGGCCCTGTTCGGGCTGGGCGTGGTGTCGGCGCTGGCCCTGCTGCCACGGGTGCTGGCCCGGCTCGGCACAGCCGGGCTCGCCCTGGCCGACACCCCGACCGTCGTCATCGTGCTGGGGCCCTTCGGGCAGTCGGTGACGGCGGCGAACCTGCTCGCGGGACAGGCGCAGGGGCTGCTGCCCGAGCCGTTCGCCGGCGTCGCGATCGGTGCGGGACTGCTCTACGGCGCGCCCGCCTGGGGCTTCGCGGTCGGCTGGACGGTGCTGTCGGCGGTGCTGATCGGCCACGCCCTGCGCCGGGGGATGCCCTTCAGCGCCTCCTGGTGGGCGGTGACCTTCCCGTTCGGCACCCTGGTGACCGGCACGAACGCGCTCGCCGCGCGGACGGCGCTGCCCCCGGTCGTCGGGGCGGCGGTGGTGCTGTTCGCGGTACTGGTCCTGGTCTGGATGGTGGTCGCGGCCGCCACCGTGCGGTCGGCACTGTCCGACGTCGCCGACGAGATCGGGCCGGCGCGACGGTCGGTACGGGCCTGACCCCGGACACGGTCCTCGTGGGCGGCGCGCTGTGGCCCGTTCTCAGCTCACCGTCAGGCCCCGTCGCTACCCTGGCGACCGTGAGCACCTCGGCGACCTCCTCCGCGGCACGGCCACCGGCCGACCCCCGTCGTGACCTGGGCGCGGCCCTGCGCCGCTGGGCGGTGACCGGCGGCCCGGGGATCGGCGTCGTCCGGGTGCTCGACCGGCACGGGTTCGGCTCCGTCGAGTCCGGCCAGCTGGTCGCGGGCACCACCGACGGCGAGGTCGGCGGCCTGCTCTACCTCGGCGCCCTCGACGACTCCGCGCATCCGCTCGCCGCCGAGGCGGCGTCCGGGACGGCCACGGTGCGCGAGGCGCACGTCGGGGAGTCCTCCGCGGTCGCGGCCGGGCTCGCCTGCGCCGGTGGGGCGACGCTGCTCGCCCACCCGCTGCCCGCTGCTCCCGCCGCCGCGCTGGGGGAGGCGCTGGAGGCCGGTCGGCCCGCCGCGCTGCTGTCGGTCGTGGACACCGGCGCGGCCCTCGTGCTGACCGGGCCCGGTCTGGAGGAGTCCACCGGTGACCTCGGCCGGGTCACCGCCGCGGCGGCCGAGCAGGCCCGCGCCCTGCTGCGCCGCGGCGCCACGGCCACCGAGCGGCTCGACGTCGACGGCACCGCGGTCCTGGTCGACCTGCTGGTGCCGGTCCCGTCGGTGCTGGTCGTCGGGGAGGGTGCGCTCGGGGCCGCCCTGCACGCCCAGGCGGGCCTGCTCGGCTGGAGCGCCCGCACCGTCACCACCGTCGACGACGCGCGCGCCGCCGTCGCCGCCTTCACCGAGGCCGACGTGCTGGTGCTGCTCGACCACGACCCGGCCTTCGACGCGGCCCTGCTGGACGGCCTCGCCCACGGCCGCGGGTTCCTCGGGGCGCTCGGGTCGCGGCGCACCCAGGCCGCGCGCCGCGAGCGGCTGCTCGCCGCCGGGGTCACCGAGGACGCCCTGGCCGCGGTCCACGGGCCGGTCGGTCTCGACCTCGGTGCCCGCACCCCGGCCGAGACCGCGGTGTCGATCGTCGCCCAGGTCGTGGCGCTGCGCGCCGGGCGCTCGGCGTCGGCGCTCGCCTCCTCCGCCGGTCGGATCGGCGGATGACCGGCACGTCGTCGCGGCGCGGGCTCGGCGGCGCACCGCCGGAGCCCGGTCCGGACCGGCGCACCGTGCGCCGCCCGGTGCGGACCGGCATGACCTGGGGGGCGCGGCTGCTCGTCGGCGGGCTGGTCATGCTCGTCGCGGTGGTCGGGGTGACCGCGCTGCGGGTCTGGCAGGTCGCCCGGGTGGACGACCAGCGCCCCAGTGACGCGGTCGTCGTGCTCGGCGCCGCCCAGTACAACGGCGAGCCCAGCGCGGTGCTGGCCAACCGCCTCAAGCACGCCGAACAGCTGTGGCGCGACGGCGTGGCCCCGCGGATCGTCACCGTCGGCGGCGGGCGGACGGGGGACCGCTACACCGAGGCCGAGGCCAGCCGGGACTGGCTGATCGAGCAGGGCGTGCCGTCCTCGGCGGTCGAGGCCGTGCCCGAGGGCGCGGACACGCTCGGCAGCCTGCAGGCGGTCGCGGCGACCGCGCGGCAGCAGGGCTGGTCCTCGGCGCTGCTGGTGTCCGACCCGTGGCACAGCCTGCGGGCCCGCACCATGGCCCGCGACGCCGGTCTGAAGGCCTACACCTCCCCGACCCGCAGCGGCCCGATCGTGCAGACCCGCGAGACGCAGCTGCGCTACATCTACCGCGAGACCGGTGCCCTGTTGTTCTACGAGCTGACCCACGCCTCGGTCGACACCGCGAGCAGCGGTCTGGGATGAGCGTCCAGCACGCCCCGGCCGATCCGGGTTACACCGCCGCCGACGCCGAGCGCCGCCACCCCGAGGCCCCGAAGGGGTCCGGGCTGGGGGAGCGCGGCCGCGTCGAGCGGCGCAGCCCCTACTCCCGGGACCGGGCCCGGGTGCTGCACTGCGCGGCGCTGCGCCGGCTCGCGGGCAAGACCCAGGTGGTCGGGCCGGGGGAGGGCGCCGAGGTCAGCGGCATCCCGCGGACCCGGCTGACGCACTCGCTGGAGGTCGCCCAGATCGGCCGCGGCGTCGCCGAGGAGCTGGGGCTCGACCCGGACGTCGTCGACGCCGCCGGGCTCGCCCACGACATCGGCCACCCGCCGTTCGGGCACAACGGCGAGCGGGCGCTCGACATCGCGGGTGCGGAGTGCGGCGGGTTCGAGGGCAACGCCCAGACCCTGCGCATCCTGACCCGCCTGGAGCCGAAGGCCCGTTCCGGTGACGGCCTCGTCCCCGGTGGGCTCAACCTGACCAGGGCGACGCTGGACGCCGCCACCAAGTACCCGTGGGCGCGCCGCGGCGCGGAGCGCAAGTTCGGCGCCTACGCCGACGACCTGCCCGCCCTGGAGTGGCTGCGCGCCGGGGCCCGGCCGGGGGTGCGGAGCATGGAGGCCCAGGTCATGGACTGGGCCGACGACGTGGCCTACTCGGTGCACGACGTCGAGGACGCGGTGCACGCCGGCCGCATGGACCTGGCCGTGCTGTCCTCGCCCGCCGAGCGCGCGGCGCTCGCGGTGGAGGCGTCGCTGCGCTTCGGCGAGGACGAGGGCGCCTGCGCCGAGGCCGCCGCCCGGCTCGACTCGCTGCCGGTGGTCCGCGCGGTCCGCGGGTTCGACGCCGCCACCGCCGCGGGCGACGACCTGGTCGCGATGAAGCGGATGACCTCCGAGCTGGTGGGCCGGTTCGCGCTGGCCGCCACCGACGCGACCCTGGACACCTACGGCGACGCACCGCTGGCCCGGCACCGCGCCGACCTGGTGGTCCCGGTCGTCGCGGCGGCGGAGGTCGTGGTGCTCAAGGCGCTGGCCACCCGCTACGTGATGAGCGACCCGCGGCGGCTGGAGATGCAGTCCCGCCAGCGCGACCTGCTGTACGACCTCGTCGCGGCGTTGTGCGCCCGGGGGCCCGACGCCCTGGACCCGGCCCGCGCGGAGGACTGGACGGCCGCCCCCGACGACCGGGCGCGGCTGCGCGTCGTGATCGACCAGGTCGCGACGCTGACCGACCCGCAGGCGCACGCCTGGCACCGCACGCTCTGCCGACCCTGAGACCACACCGGCCCCGGGACGCCGACGGCCCCGCCGTCCGGTCGGACGGCAGGGCCGGCAGAGGTCAGCGCAGGGTGATCGCGGGCTTCGCCGCGTCGGCCTCGCTGGTGACGGCTCGGGTCGGGCAGGTCCCGAGGACCCTGTCGATCGCGTCGCGCTCGGCGCCGGTCACCCACAGCTTGTACTTCTTCTTCACCGCGACCTGCCGCGCGACGTAGGCGCAGCGGTAGCGGCTGTCCGGCGGGAGCCAGGTCGCGGCGTCGCCGTCGCTCTTGCGGCCGTTGGTCGGGCCGTCGACCGCGATCAGGTTCAGCGGGTCGTTCCCGATCTTCTCCCGGGTGGCCGCGTCGAGCTGCTGGGCGCCCTTCTGCCAGGCGTCGGACAGCGCGACGACGTGGTCGATCTGCACCTTCTCGCTGGTGCCCTGGCCGCGGGTGAACGCGATGGTGGTTCCGGTGTAGGGGTCACGCAGCGACCCGGTGAGCACGACGCAGTTGTGCGTGCCGGCCTTGAACGTCTCGCGGTCCATGTCCCGGGCGAGGACCTGGTTGCGCTGGTCGCAGCCGTCGCGGTCGATGTCGGTCCAGGTGCGCCCGAACTGCTCGCGGTTGTAGCCGGTCTTCGGCGCCCGGCCCTTCACCGCCAGCGTCCTCAGCGTCGTCGACGCGCTGCCCGCGGCCGCGCCCTCCACGGTGCCGGGTGTCGCCGGCGCCGCGACACCGACGTCGACGACGCCGGTGTCGAGTGCCGCGTCCAGCACGTCCACGAACGACCCGGGGGATCCGCACCCGGCCATCACCAGCATCGTCGCGAGCAACCCGGCGACCCGCACACCTCGAACACGCACACCGGAGATGTTCGCGAATGCGAACGCCGGAACCACGTCAACACGCCGCGTGTTCGTCACTCAGGGTGAAGAGACTTGCCAGGAAGAGGCCGGTCCGTGCGCAGGGTCGGGCCGTCGGTGGATCCGTGATCACGCTCATCGACCTGCGGTCCACCACTGCCGGGGTGGGAGGGGGCACGCCCGGGCTACGCGTGCTCGTCGCGACGGCGTCGCCGGCCGGCCGGCCCGCCGCCGGGCCCGGCACACGGCCGGGCCCGGCGGCGGGGTCAGGCGTTGATCGCCGGCCGGTCGGAGTCGTGCCCGGACTCCACGGCGATCGTCCGCGGCTTGGCCGCCTCGGCGACGGGGATGCGGATGCGCAGCACCCCGGCGTCGTACGACGCGTGGATGGCGGACGTGTCGAGGTTGTCGCCGAGGAGCAGCTGACGGGCGAACACGCCGTAGGCCCGCTCGGAGGCGACCCACTCGACCTGGTCGGTGGTCCCGGTGTGGGTGGGCCGGCGTTCCGCCTTGACCGTCAGGGTGCTGCGCTCGACGGAGAGTTCGACGGCGTCCGGGTCGATGCCGGGCAGGTCGAACTCCACGACGAACTCGTCACCGTGACGCCAGGCGTCCATCGGCATCGCCGCCGGGCGCGACCAGGTGCCGCCGGACTCGAACGCCTGCGCGGCGAGCCGGTCCAGGGCCCGGAACGGGTCGGTACGCAGCAGCATCGTGAACCACTCCCTTCCAGCCGTGCCGGTTCGCGACCGGTCGGCTGACTCCTCGTCGTCCTTCGTCGGGTCGGTACTCCGGAGAGGAGCTCCGGATATCTCCAGTTATAGCTAGAGATTTTCTGTTGTCAAGGAGTTCGGGCGGGCGTCGGCGCCGAGCTCGGTCTGCAGCTGCGCGAGCTCCGTGCGCAGGCGCTCGATCTCGCGGTGCGCGGCGCCGAGGCGGTCCTCGCTGTCGGCGAGCTCCCCGCGCAGCCGGTCGATCCACGACGCCGACCCCAGCGGGTGCCCCTCGTCCAGCAGGGTGCGCAGGCGGGCGGCCTGCTCCAGCTGGTTGCGCGAGTAGCGGCGGTGCCCGCCCGCGGAGCGGTGCGGATTCACCACGCCCGCGCTGTCCAGGCTGCGCAGGAAGGCGGGCTCGACCTCCAGCAGGTGCGCGGCCTGGCCCATCGCGACGGTCGGGTAGTCGGGGTCGTCGAGTCGGTCCAGTGCCATGGTCGGTCCTCCCTCGCGGTCCGCGGCGCACTCCTGGGCGCCCGGGCCGATCCTCCGTCGATCCCGAGTGTAGCCACCCGATGGCGAAAATCTGACCTGTGCGCTAGAGATATGAGTGAGACGACGATTCGGGAGGAGAGCGTGATGAACGAGAGCAGGGTCCGCACCGACCGTCCCCGGGAGGACGTCCTCCGCGTCCGCGTGGAGGGCGAGCTGGATGCGGCGGCGGGCGCGTCGCTGTTGCGCCAGGTCGACGCGCACCTCGCCGTCGCCGGCGCCGGCTGGGTGCCGGCGCGGCACGTCCTCGTCGACCTGGGCACCGGGGTCACCGCGCGCGGGGCGCGGGCGCTGCACCACCTGCGGCACATGGCGCGGAACCGTGGCCTGGACGTCCGGCTGATCGGCGCCGCACGCGTCGCGCCGCGCATGGTGCCGGGCGCCCGGGCGGTCCTGCACGGGATGCGCAACCACCCGGACCTGGCCTCGGCGCTCGCCGAGCTGGAGCCGCCGGCCGTCGTCGCGGCCTGACCGGACCTCGGGTGAGGCTCCCGCCACCCCGGCTTGCCCCGATCGTTAGCACTGCGATGGAGTGAGGGCGTGACCTCCTCGCGTTGGCTCGTCCCGGTGCTGGCCGTGCTCTTCGTCCCGCTGTGGGCGTCCGGCTTCATCGCGGGCAAGATCGCGACCGGGTCGACCGACGTGCCCGCGGTCCTGTTCTGGCGGTTCGTGATCGCGCTCGTCGTGATGCTCGCCGCGGTCGCGGTGCTGCGACCGGGCCTGCCGCACGGCCGGGCCTGGCTGCACCTGGCGGTCACCGCGTTGCTGCTGCAGGTCGGGCAGTTCACCTTCGTCTACAGCGGGCTCGCCTCGGGCGTCCCCGCCGGGCTCTCGAGCCTCATCCTCGGGATGGCGCCGCTGCTGGTCGGGCTCCTGACCCCGTTGCTGCTGGCCACCCGTCTGGGCGTCGGACCGGTGCTGGGCCTGCTGATCGGCGCCACCGGCGTCTACGTCGTGCTGGCCGACGACCTCGGCGCCGGTCTCGGCGGCAACCTCGTCTTCCCGGTGCTGGGCATGCTGTCGCTGGCGGCCGGCACGCTCTACCAGAAGCGGTTCAACGACAGCACGCCCGTCGTGACCAGCGTCGTGGTCCAGATGGCGACCTCGCTGGTCGCGACCCTGGCCGCCTGGCCGTTCCTCGGTGCGGACTGGCTGCCCCGCGCGCCGTCGGGCTGGGCGGCCGTGGCCTTCCTGGGAGTCGTGAACTCGGCGGGCGCCTTCGTGCTGATGTTCGTGCTGCTGCGACGCCGCTCGACGGTGTTCGTGTCGTCGCTGCTCAACCTGGTCCCGGCGACGACGGCGCTGGTCGCCGTGCCCGTGCTCGGCGAGCCGCTCACCGTGCAGGCGGTGCTGGGCCTGGGCATCGCCCTGGTCGGCATGTTCGTCGGGCTGGGCCGGGTGCCCGGTCTGCGCGGCCGCCGGGTGGTCGCCGACGCGGCCGTCGCCGCCCCGTCCGGTCAGCCGGACGGACACACCGTCGCACCGGCGGCGGGCGGACCGGGGCGCCGGGCCGGAGGCGCCTAGACTGGCCGGCGTGGCAGGACGGATCCGGGACGCCGACATCACCGAGGTCCGCAACCGCACGCGGGTCGAGGAGATCGTCGAGGAGTACGTGGCCCTCCGCCGCGCCGGGGCGGGCTCGCTGAAGGGCCTCTGCCCGTTCCACGACGAGAAGTCGCCGTCGTTCACCGTCCGCCCCTCGCACGGCACGTTCCACTGCTTCGGCTGCGGCGAGCACGGCAGCGTCATCGACTTCGTCATGAAGATGGAGGTCATCGGGTTCCCCGAGGCCGTCGAGCGGCTCGCCGAACGGTGCGGGGTCCGGCTGACCTACGAGGGCGGCGGTTCCTCGGTACAGCGCGACCGCGGCACCCGCAGCCGCCTGCTGGAGATCAACAAGAAGGCCCAGGCGTTCTACGCGGAGCAGCTGGCCACCCCCGCCGGACGCGCGGGGATGCAGTTCCTCGCCGACCGCGGCTTCGACGCCGCCGCGGCCGAGAAGTTCGGTTGCGGCTACGCCCCGGCCGGCTGGGACACCGTCACCAAGCACCTGCTGGCGCTGGGCTACCAGCTCGACGAGCTGATCAAGGCCGGTATCTCCAAGGAGGGCCGCCGGGGCGCGATCGACCGGTTCCACCGGCGTCTGCTCTGGCCGATCCGGGACCTGGGCGGCGACGTCGTCGGGTTCGGCGCGCGCCGGCTGTTCGACGACGACGGCATCGAGGCCAAGTACCTCAACACCTCCGAGACGCCGGTCTACCGCAAGACCCACGTGCTGTTCGGCCTCGACCAGGCCAAGCGGGAGATCGCGAAGACCCGGCAGGTGGTGGTCGTCGAGGGCTACACCGACGTCATGGCGATGCACCTGGCCGGGGTGACCACGGCGGTCGCGTCCTGTGGCACGGCGTTCGGCACCGAGCACGTGTCGGTCATCCGCCGGCTGATCGGCGACGACTCCTTCGACCGCGGTGAGGTCATCTACACCTTCGACGGCGACGCGGCCGGACAGAGCGCCGCGATGAAGGCGTTCGAGGGCGACCAGAACTTCGCCGCGCAGACCTTCGTCGCCGTCGCCCCGGACGGCCAGGACCCCTGCGACCTGCGCAACAACCACGGCGACGCCGCCGTGAAGGACCTCGTCGCCCGGCGCGAGCCGCTGTTCGAGTTCGCCATCCGCACCGAGCTGCGCAGCCACGACCTCGCCAGCGCCGAGGGCCGGGTCGCGGCGCTGCAACGGACCGTCCCCCTGGTGGCCCGGATCAAGCGGGAGGACCTGCGCGACGAGTACGCGCGCCGGCTGGCCGGCTGGGTCGGCTGGGACGACATCGCCGTCGTCGTGCGACGGGTGCGCGAGAGCGCCGGGGTGCCGCCCGAGGGGGGCCGCTCCCGGCGTCGCGCCCCGCTGCCCGCCCCGAGACGTGACGACACCCAGCTGCACCTGCAGCGCGAGGCGCTCAAGGCGGCCCTGCAGATCCCCGGCGTCGTCGGGCCCGGGTTCGACGAGCTGCCCGAGGCCGGGTTCACCCACCCGCAGCTGGCCGCGGTGCACCGGGCGATCATGGCCGCGGGCGGGGTGTGCGCGGGGCTGGACGGCTCGGACTGGCTCGACGCCGTCGTCGCCGAGGGTGCGGGGGACGACGTGAAACGCCTGGTCAGCGAACTGGCCGTGGAGGACCTGGAGCTCCCCAAGCGCAACACCGACGAGGTCCGCTACGTCAACGGCGTCCTCGCCGGGGTCCGGCTCGGCCTGGTCGAGCGCGAGATCGCCGACCTCAAGTCGCAGCTGCAGCGCACCAACGCCGAGACCGACCATGACGAGTACATGGACCTGTTCGGCGTGCTCGTCCCGCTGGAGCAGTACAAGATCCAGCTGCGTGAGCAGGCGTCCGGGGTCGCGTCGTGACGGGCCTCTGGGCGCGGCTGCTCGGCCGCGAGCCGGTGCCCGACGCGGTCGCCGCCGCCCTCGCCGACTCCGAGGCCGTCGTCGCCACCGCGCAGGCCCCGGACGGGATGCTCGTGGTCACCTCGTGGGGGATCTGGCCGCCCGGTGGGGAGCGGCTGGGCTGGCACGAGATCGCGAAGGCCACCTGGGACAAGGTCAGCCTGGTCGTGACGCCGACCTCGGCCGAGCAGATCGCCCCCGGCACCGAGCTGCTCGCCGACGGGCGCCCGCTGCGGTTCCGCCTCGTCGAACCGGGGAAGGTGCCGCAGGCCGTGCAGGAGCGGGTCACCCAGTCCATCCGCACCCGCAACCGGCGTGAGCTGCCCGGGGGAGGGGTCTGGGTGCTGCAGCGCCGGGTCCCCGGCCGCGACGGGCTGGTGCTGCAGGTCCGGCCCGACCCGGGGACCGACCCGGTCGCCGCCCGGAGGCTGGCGGAGGGCATCGCCGCACGACTCCCGGAGGAACCGTGACCACGACCAGCTGGGACCCGGAGCTCTACCGCGCCTTCGACGACCACCGCTCGCGCCCGTTCCTGGACCTGCTGGCCCGGGTGGGGGAGACCGATCCCGCGCTGAACCGGGTCGTCGACGCCGGCTGCGGCCCCGGCCACCTGACCGGGCTGCTCGCCCGGCGGTGGCCGACGGCGACGGTCGAGGCGTTCGACTCCTCCCCGGACATGGTCGCCGCGGCCCGCGCCGCCGGCGTCGACGCCACGCAGGTCGACGTGCGCGACTGGACCCCGCCCCGCGACACCGGGGTGCTCGTGACCAACGCGGTGCTGCAGTGGGTGCCGGAGCACCCCGACGTGCTGCGCCGCTGGGTGGCCTCGCTCGCGCCCGGCGCGTGGATCGCGGTGCAGGTCCCCGGCAACTTCGACGCCCCCTCCCACGTGCTGACCCGCGAGGTCGCGACGCTCCCGCAGTGGCGGGACCGGATTCTGCTGCGCGGCACCGAGACCGTGCTCGACCCGCTCGGCTACGCCGACATCCTGGCCGCCGCGGGCGCCGATGTCGACGCCTGGGAGACGACCTACCTGCAGCGGCTCGACGGCGACGACGCGGTCCTGCGCTGGATCTCCGGCACCGCCCTGCGCCCGGTCCGCGACGCCCTCGACGACGACGCCTACGACGCGTTCGTCCGCGAGCTCGCGCCCCGGCTGCGGGCGGCCTACCCGCCGAGCGCCGACGGCGGCACCTGGTTCCCGTTCCGCCGCGTCTTCGCGGTGGCCCGCACACGCTGACCCGCCCGTCCCGTGGCCCGGCGACGGGCCACGGGACGGGACGAGCCCTCAGTGCCCGGTGTTCTGGCCGCCGCGCACCTTGTCGAGCGCACCCTCGACACCCGCCCGCGCGACGCCCGCGGCGCCCTGCACCGCGGGGTGGTCCGCCGCCCGGTGATAGGCACGGACGAGCTGTTCGTAGCGCTCGTGACCGGCTCTGGTGCCGAGGACGTACCCGACGGCGACACCCACGAGGAATTTGACCATTCCCCTCACCTCCGACCGCGACCGTACCCGGCCCGCAGCCGTTGTCCGACCGCCACCCGGATGGGGCTCCGACCTGCGGGAACAGCGGCCGAACGGGGGGTTGCGAGAGGGCTGTCGGGGGTGTTGTAGAGTTCTTCTCGTCGCCGGGAACACCACCTGGAACGGCATGAACGGTCCTCCGTAGCTCAATGGCAGAGCACCCGACTGTTAATCGGGCGGTTATTGGTTCGAGTCCAATCGGAGGAGCATTTCCCGAGGTCAGTACCTTGACCCGGGTAGCGACTCAAGATCGACCCCCAGGAAACCCCCACTAATGGGTTCCGGGGGTCGATGTCGTTCCGAAGACCTCCAGGACCTCCCTGGCTCCGGTCGCGGCCACCTTGCGGCCGAAGTAGAAGTCCTGCGTCATCGAGATCTTCGAGTGGCCGAGCTGGTCCGCGGCCTGGCGGGCCGAAAGTCCGGCGTCGTCCATCAGCGTCGCGACCGTCTTGCGGTACACGTGCGAGGTCACCCAGCCGAAGCCCGCCCGAGCGAAGATGTCCCGCAGGTCCGCCTGAGTGTTCGACGGATCGCGCAGCCCACCCATGACGGCCGAGAACACCGGGTCCTGCCCGTCAGCGTCTGGGACGGCGGACCGGCGCTCACGAAGCATCGTCAGCGCCCAGCTCGACAGCTCCAGCGTCCGGTACCCACTCTTGCTCTTCGGCTTCCACTTGATCGACAAGCCCTGACCCTTGATGCGGATGACGGTGCCCCGCACCTCCACGGTTCCGGCGTCCAGATCAAGCGCATCCCAGGTGACCGCGGTGGCCTCGCCGATCCGCAGGCCCGTCGCCAACATGAAGTCGGTCAGCTCGACCAGGTCGAGACCGCGGCACTTCTCGTCCTCGTGCAGCTTGGCCCGCAGCTCAATCGCCTCCGGGAGCGTCAGCGCCCGCGTGGACGACCGGTCACTCTCGATCCGTCCGACGTCGCGCACCGGGTTGCGATCCATCGCGTCGTGGCGCACCGCGAGCCCGACCATGCCGCTCAGCACCGTGCGCACGGTCTTGGCCGCCGCGGTCCCGTGACGGTCGTGCACCTCGATCACGAACCGGTCGAGACGGCCGGTGCTCAGTTCCCGCACCCGTAGCCGTCCGAGCCCATCACGCACATGTCGCTCGAACTGGAGACGGTAGAGCCCGAGCGTGTTCGGCGACCGCTTACCCAGCGAGACCGCCCGCTCGATCTCCGACAGCCACAGCTCGCCCAGCTCACGAACCGTCGAGTTCGCGGAGATCTCCCCGCCGCGCGTCGCACGACCCCGGTCACGAAGCGCTGCGAGCAACGTCTGCTCCGCGCCGGCCGAACTGGAACCCACCCGCTCCACGTGCCGAATGACGCCGTCGTGGTCGCGGAACTGCGTCCGGGCCCGGTACCGCTTCGGGCTCAGCTTGTAGATCCGGATGCGGCCGTGCGTGCCGATCGGCAGGGGAGGGCGTGCCATCACGCCACCTCGTCCCGCAGCGACGCGACCCACTCGCGGACGTCGTCGGGGATGTAGCGGACGTGCTTGCCCATCCGGCGGCCCCGGGGTCCGTAGCCCTGGCAGCGCCAGCGGTAGAGGGTCTGGACGGGGATGCCGAGGTACTCGGCGACATCCTTGACGCCCCACAGCTTTTCGATCCCCTTCATGACGTCCTCCCGAGGTGTGTGCCGTCGGTGCTGCGGGTCTGGCGTTGCTCGCGTCGGCGTTCGGCGATGCCGAGTGCGATCTCTCGTTCCGCGTCGTTCCGGTGCCCGATGTGCACGACCGACCAGTCGTTGACCACCAGCACCGATCCGGGCTCAGCCAGGGTGTCGAGAGCGGCCAGGGTCTCCCCGAGCCGGTAGGTGCGCCGGTCCCCGCGGATCGCACCAAACGTCGTCGAGTACGCCCGGGACTTCGTCAGGAAATGCCCGCGGAAGCCGAGCATGTGCGCCCACCGGCGCAGGTTCAGCCCCTCGTACTGCTCCTGGCCGCCGAGCTCCCACGCGGTCTCGATGAGCCGTCGGTGGTGTGGGGTGAGGTCGAGGTGGGCGAGGTGGGCGATGTCGCGGATCGGGCGGTCGGTGGCTTCGGACTTGCCGGTGCCCTTGGTGGCGTACTTGGCGACGTAGGCGGCCAGGGCGTTGTCGGTGATCTCGCCGTCGTCGTTCTCGAGCGCGGCCGCGGTGGTGGAGGTGATGGGCCGGATGTCGACCTGCGTGCCCCACGCCAGCGTCTGCGGGGTGCCGTCGGGCCGGTCCACGGTCAGCGACACGTCGTGTGCTGCGTCCCGGATTGCGGCGTGGAGCGCGTCGGTGGTGATCCCGGCGGGTGGGGCGGTCCAGGGCCCGTCGGGGCCGTCCAGGCGTACGACGGCGTGGAAGTGGACCAGTCCACGGCGCTGGTACTCCGCCACTTTGGCGTAGGACAGCCGGGCGTGGTCGCGGAAGTCGCGGACCCGGACGCCGAGGATCTGGGCGAGGAGGCGGCGGAGTCGGATGGCGAAGCGGTTCCACAGGACGCCGGAGTGGGCCTGCCAGAGGACCGCGCCGATGTAGTCGTGGGTGTCGGGGTTGAGGGCGGTACCCACTCTTGGGTCGTCGCGGTGGTGCTTGTCCCCGCAGCGACAAGACACGACGAGGCCACGGGCGGTGACCCGGCGGGTGTGCACCGGCCCGAACGACGGCGCGGTCAGCGTCACGAACAGCCGCGGGTGTGCTGCGGCGGTGTCCGGGACGCCCTTACCGCCTGCCATCCCTGAACGCAGCAGGTGATAGGCGTCCGAGGCGTAGCGATCCGAGCAGGCCGGGCACACGCTCGCGCGCCTGTTCCCGCACGGGGCCAGGATCTCGCCTTCCCGCTCGGCCAGGACGGTGCCGGTGGCACGGTCGTAGATCCGCGAGGAGCCGGTCAGGTGGATCGGTGCGGCGCAGCCGCCGATGGCGGTGACCTCCCGTCGCCAGGTCTGGAAGCCGTCGGAGCGCAGCAGGTAAGACAGGTCGTGGTCGTGCTGGGTGGTCGTGACAGCCGTTATCACGGCATCCCTCCCGGGGATGGTTCGTGGCGGTGGGTTGGGGTGGCGCCGGCCTCGCCGGGATCTGGTCTCACGCGGCGGGGCCGGGCCGGATCGGCCGGGGTCAGCGGCGGTAGAGGCGGTGCTCGTGCTCGATCTCGACCGGCCCCGGTGTGAAGCCGTGGTAGCGGGCGAGGAGCCGCGCAGCGGCCCGGTAGGACGATGCGTGGCCGACGAGCGCGCCGTGGTCGTTCTCGACCCGGTAGCGGCCGCCGTCGCGCAGCACTGTCCCGCCCTGCCCGGTCGTGCCGAGGCAGACCAGCGCCTTACCGGGCTCGACCACGTCGACGCCGATCACCCCGGTGGACCGCTGCGGGGCCTTCGTGGGCTCCGGTGCCCGGGTCGGCTCCGGGATGGGCCGCAGGTGGTCCCAACGGGACACCATGTCCCGGGTCGCCTTGGGCACGAGCACCGAACGGGCCGGGCCCTCAGCGCCGTTGTGGTGGACGTGGTGGATACCGCCGAGGCGCAGGTGTCCGGTGTCGAGCAGCTGAGCCACGGTGTCCCCGTCATGCCGGGCCAGCACGTCAGCGCAGCCAGGTCGAGCCGGGTCCGCGCGCAGCACCAGGCCGGTGCGCTCGATGAGGAACAGCCCCGGGTCCTGGGCCAGGCCGACGACGCGCGCGACCTCGCGCGGGTCCTGCGTCGCGGCCGGGCCGTGGTCGGTG
Organism: Pseudonocardia sp. ICBG1034; assembly: GCF_020131375.1. Classification (NCBI taxonomy): domain Bacteria; kingdom Bacillati; phylum Actinomycetota; class Actinomycetes; order Pseudonocardiales; family Pseudonocardiaceae; genus Pseudonocardia; species Pseudonocardia sp. ICBG1034. Next base: position 145,835 of record NZ_JAHLEK010000019.1, on the reverse strand, counting down.
GTCTCGACGGTGACCGGGTCCCCGAACAGCGCCCCCTGCACTTTGCTCGTCTCGGTGGTCATGCCGACCACCACCAGGTGGCGCGGGCCTCCCAGGACCACTCCCGGGCGAGCTGGCGGACCACGTACCACTCCGCCACGACTGCACCAGCGGTCACGACCCAGAACCACCCCGAGGCCGATCCGAGGTAGAGCCACGTGCCGCCGACGATCAGCGCGAACAGCAACGTGAACCTGGCCCAGGTGCGCAGCACCCATGCAGTGGTGGTGCCCATCAGGCGGCCCCCCGCTCGGCGTCGTCGCTGTCGTCGCTGTCGTCGTGGAGGTCGATCACGTCCGCGTCCGGCGGAGGCGTACAGCGCTGCACCAGTTCGGTGATCTCGTCGTCGGAGACGAACGCGGCCCGGAACCGGACCGGCAGGCGTGAGCCCTTGTCGATCACGAAGCCGATCCCCGCGTGCCGGGCGTCGCCGGGGATCTCATCGGCCAGCGCACCCCGCTCCCGGGCTCCTTCGCCGAGGACCATGTCGACGTGGGAGGCCGCGGTGACCCCGAGGCAGATCCGCTGGGTGAACAGCTCCCGCACATCCACGACGTCCTTGGACGGCTCCTGCAGGTAACCGTGGACCGCGAACAGCGACGCCCGCCCCTGCGTCATCACCTCCGCCAGCAGCCGCAGGGCATCCCGGACCGACGTGCGGTCGCCGTAGGCGGTCAGCATCGCCATCTCGTCGATGACCAGCAGCTCCACCGGCGTCCCGGTCGAGGGCGTGCAGGCGCGGATGTTCTGGTCGCGCATGTCGTCCTGCCGATCGCGCATCGCATCCCGGAACTCGGTCAGCAGCTCCAGCGCGGCGGGCATCGAGGTGGCGTAGCGGTGGAACAGGGGCGCCCCCTGCTCGGTCTCCACCCCACCCTTGAGGTCCACCATCCACACCCGGACGATGCCGTCGCGGATGCACGGCCCGACCCCGCGCAGGGTCGACCAGAGGACGGAGCCCTTCCCGGAGCCGGAGGCGCCGGCGACGAGGCGGTGTCCGCCGATGACGGGCGCGGTGAACGGCTCGCCGCGCTCGTTGTCCCCGATCTCCACCGCCCCCAGGTCGACATCCTCAGTGGTCTCGGGGATGTCCGGGGCGGGGATGGTGCGGGTGAAGGGCAACTCCCACTCGATGACGATCGCGACCACGCCGGGTTGGTGGCGGGTGATCGCGACCCGGTGCGCGATCAACGCTTCCCAGAGGACCGAGGAGTGTTCCTGCCAGTAGGCGACGTCCTGCCCTCGAACCATCCGCACGTAGACGGTGTCGATCGACGCCGAGGACGACCGGACCCGCAGCACGCGGGGCACGAGCAGGTCGCCGGTGTGGCGGTGCTCCTTGGTCAGGCCGCAGTCGGACATCAACTGCGCCCACCGACGGCCGCGGTAGACCGTCCAGCGCCGCCACGTGGCCCGCAGGGCAGGTGCGGCGAACCGGTCGAAGGTGACCGGGTGGGCACGGCCCCAGACCGCCACGGAGCCCGCCAGAACACCGAGCACGACCGCGGTGACTATCGGGCCGAGCATCAGCGCCAGGCCCAGAACGATCAGGGGGACGGCGACGAACCCGGGATGCTGTGCGGTCCAGGCCAGCGCCTGGAACTCGCGCCCCGGTGGCCGAGACGCACGACCCGCATGAGTGCGTGCCGGGCCGTTCATGCGTGTTGCAGAGCTACTACGCTTGTTCACTGCTACCAGTCCTCACGAGAGTTGTCGGGTAGCAGGGGCGCCCGCTGTGTGTTTCCGCCAAGAATCAGTGCAGCGGGCGACCCCACCACCCAGGTGGTCATTTCTGTTCGCGCAGGGCGCCCCGGGCTGAGTCCAGGTGGACGGTCAGGTGGGCGACGTCGCGGGCGAGGTTGTCGTGGGTGTTCTTGAACCCACCCGTCCGATACGGAATCCCATGCAGGCTCCGGCGCAGTTCGCGCATCGCGGCATCGAGTTCCTCGACGGTGCGATCCACAGCCTTCGACATCACTTCCTCCACTCGCGGGAGACCAACTCGGCCTCCCACTTCTTCGCCGCCGAGGCCATCACCCGCAGGGAAGCGTGTGCGGTCTTGGCCGAGGCCCGGATCTCCTCCGGCGAGGCGGTCGACCAGTGCTCCCCGTGCGCGCCGGTCTTGGCCGACATCCCCTTGCTGCTCCGCTTGGTCTTGGAGTCGGTGGCCTTAGCGGCGACCTTGTCGGCTTCGGCGAGGGCGTCTCCGACCAGCTGTAATGCCCGCCAGAACTCGCCGTACTTGCGCAGCGCGCGCCGGTTGACCTTCGGTAGGGTCTTGACCCGGTCTCTGGCTCCGAGGTTGATCGCCACCTCTCAGACCCCCTTGCGGATGGCGAGCTGCGCTAGCCGCAGGCCCTCGGCGACCCCGGCCCGCCACGCCTGCTCCGTCGCCACGACGGGGTGCTCGGTGCGGGCCCAGCGGCGCCGCTCGATCTCCAGCCGTCGGACGAGGCGGCCGACTCCGGTCGTCACCCGCGGGCGGGCGTTCGTCGTTGTGCTCATCGCGTCATCTCCATCTCCACCAGAGCCGCCGTGGGGCTGCTGGTCTCGCCGTCTCCGAAGCAGCCCGGGCAGACCCCGGAACCACCACACGCCACACACTCGACACCGCAGGTCGAGTCGCCGTAGCCGTCGCACACATCGCACGCCCGGCTACCGCTGCATTCGCCACACACCACCGCAGATCACCCCTTGGCAGAGGACACAGGTGTCCCCGTCTCGGAATTACTGGGAATTGCCGGAACACCATTCCGGTGACAGAAAGTGGGCCGCTACATCAGGCGGCCGGCCCGCACATCACCGCGGGCGGCACCGACGACTCAGAGGTCGGTCAGGAGTGGTTCTCGTCGTCCTTGCCCCGGCGCATCGGCGCGGGAGCGGGGTGGGCGTGCTTGAGGCCCATCGCCTTGAACGCGATCCCCGAGACCGTGCGACCGTCCGCGGACTCGATCGAGTAGGGGTTGATCTTCGGGTCGATGAGCTGGACCCGGGCGTCCTCCCCGAACCCCTCACCGGGGTCCGTCGTCAGGGTCACCTTGATCTCCTCGCCCTTCGGGGCCCGCTGCCCCGCCTGGACCTGGAGCTTCGCGAACAGTGACACCACGAACTGCGTCACCCCGTCCCGGTCGGTCACCGGCACCTCGGCGCCGTTGGCGTCCTGTCGGGTCTTGGGTGCGGGCGGCTCCACCACCGTGAGCTTGTAGCCGTCGAGCACCACCGGAAGATCCCTCATCGCTCTCTCCTCTCGCGGCTCCTCATGACTGGACGTCTAGGGGAGTCTTGTCGAGAGTAGAGCACGTCTAGACGAGTTGCAACAAGCAGTCTGTCCAACCTGTGTTGCACCAGGTCAGCGGGCAGGGATGTCGTACTCCAGCACGTACGCGGGGGCTGCCTTGACGGTGTCACACACCTCGACGGGCACACCGGCGGTGTCGTAGGCGGTCCGGACGACGACCAGGACCGGGACGCCGTCGGGGAGCTCCAGGCGACGGCGCTCGTCGGCGGTGGGCATCCGGGCGGTGACCTCCTCGACGAAGTGGTCGAGGACGTGCCCGGTCTCCTCCAGGCGTGCATAGATCCCGCCGGGCCCGGTGTTGGCCTCCAGGATCGCGGTGCCTTCGGCGATGGTCAGCGGCAGGTACGAGGTGGCGACCTCGATGGGACGGTCGTCGGCGAGGTAGCGCCGGGACCGGACCGCGACCCGCTCATCGTCGGAGAGCCGGAGCCGTTCGCGGACCTCAGTCGGGGGAGTAGCCCGGTCAATCTCGATCTGGTCGACCGACGGGCGCACACCGGCCTTGTCGGCTTCGGCGAGGAACGCGGCCTGCCCAGCGTCGCGGTGCTTGCGCGCGAATCGGTCCGACGCGAGCCGCCGCACGGGGGCGGGCATTCGCACGAAGACCCCACGCCCGTGCTCGGCGACCACGCGCCCCTCGGTTCGCAGCTCCTGGATCGCCTGGCGAGCGGTCATCCGCGCGACCGAGTAGTGCCGGGTCAGCTCTGCCTCGGACGGGAGCTTGTCACCGGCCGTCAGCTCGCCACGGTCCATCGCCGACCGCAGGTGGTCCGCGATCTGCCGGTACGGCGGCCGGCCGTCCTGACGATTGATCTCGCCGAGCTGCACGCAGTTCTCCACTCCCATAGACAAGCGGGTAGCCTAGCGTTCGCTGTCAACCAGGGAGGCGGTAGTCATGACCGGCACGCCGAAGCATTCCGTGAGTGTCGCCGGAATCGTCGTGCGCGACGACGGCCGCATCCTCGTGATCCAGCGTCGGGACAACTCCCATTGGGAGCCTCCCGGTGGGGTCCTGGAGCTGGGGGAGACCTTCGAGCAGGGCGTGCGCCGCGAGGTCGTCGAAGAGACCGGCATCGCCGTCGAGGTCGAGCGGCTGACCGGCGCCTACAAGAACCTGCCCCGCGGCATTGTCGCTCTCGTCTTCCGCTGCCGACCCACCGGCGGCGAGCCCACCACCACTGACGAGTCCCGCCGCGTCGACTGGCTCACCCCAGACCAGGTCCGTGAGCACATGGACCCCGCCTACGCCGTCCGCGTCCTCGACGCCCTCACCGACGAGCCCGCCTCTCGCGCCCACGACGGCGTGCAGCTCGTAGCACCTTGACCGGGGCCTAGGACGGCGACAGCGTTCGCCGTGTCTAGATCTTCCATTCGGTATCAAGGCGGCGCCTCCGGCGCCGCGTCGCTCGGAGCGCACTGGGCGTGCGGCCTCCGGCCGGTCCCCGCGCGCGCCGCGCGACCCGCCGGATCGCCTTAAGAATCGACCCTGGAGAACGATGCCCTGATGGGCGATCCGCCGGTGAGGCTGGTACGTCGAGACCCGGGCACGACCAATACATCGTTGTCGTCGCGGGATCGGCGTCCCACGAAGACGACTCGCTCAAGCAGCTGACTTGCATCGGCGATGCCGAAGCGATCTAAGGCTTGCATCTCAATTTCGAGCGCCCTACGGCCATCAATTCGTCCTGCTGCTTCGAGATGCACTATTCCGTGTGAAACCCGCACTTCCTCGACGATCATTGGTAGCCAATCGAAGTCCAGCGGGAGCTGCATCTCAGAAGCATGCTGGGGATTCACGCAGTTCTCTTCGCTGCAACTGTAGGTTAGCTCGGCGCCTGCCGCGGACGTCCCAACGAAGCTTGAGTAAGTAATGCGGCGAACATCATGAACTGAACCCGCTTCACCGAGGCTGACGGCGAACAGGTTCGACCACGCAGGCTGATCGTTAGCCTCTTCCGCTCGAAGAGCTGAATGCTGTAGTGCCTTACGTGCCTGAGCGGGAGTGAGGTAAATGCCGAAGTCTTCCAGTGTGACGCATTCTGATTCCTCCACACTGTCCTCTATCTGCCTGTATTCCTCGTCGAGAGGACGCGGCGGCTCCGCAGGACCCGACCAGTTGCAGGTACTGCAAACCTGAATCCAAGTGCCTCTGGCCTCATGCTGCCTAGCCACCCGGTAGGACGAGCACTCCGGGCAGCGTGCGAGCGGTTCGCCTTCCGTGCGGGCTACAGCAAGCATGAATGTCTCGACCACCGCATCGGTAATTATGTACGCCAGACGTCCGTCAAGAATCGATGCGTTACGAGCATGAGTTAGCCATCCGAGGTATTCCCAAGCGTGGTCGCTCTGCGATCTGAGAAGTTTTCGCAATCGAGCAGACGATGCGCCGGGCGCAAGGGCAGACGCGTACACCTCGGCCCAACCTTTGAAGTTGCCATCCTGGTCCGGAGTGGAAACCGTCGCCGGAATTTCGATTCGGAGAGTTCTAAGCTTCGCCGTTAAGGTCAGCAGGACCTCTCTCAGTCGCATTCCAACCGCCTGTACGTCCTCGATCTCCCGAGCCTGCTCTAGGCTATCGCGGGCCGTCTCTAAGCGCCGCAGAACTTCAAGAACCCATGCTTTAGATCCATCAGGCTGAAAGTCTATAGAATCACGAGCCATCATTCGTGTCATCAGGCCAATGTGAAACGAAAGTGCGATGTCCATGCTGCGAACATGATCTTGACTGTAGAGGTTCGTTGGGGGAGTTATTACCCACCAACGACCTTCGTTTGTGTGCGCGTCCCATACATCATACTGCGTGCCCAAGATGCTCTCAGTCGCGATCTTCTCGACGTGGTCTACAGAGAAGTCCTCGCCAGACTGGGACTCTAGATACTCAATTACTCCGCGTCGTTCGTACTCCGGCGTCTCCATAGCGGGCATGTTGCCAGACTGACGGTCCCGGTCAGGCGACAGTGTGTTGCCTAGCAAGCTACAACTGCCCTCGCCGGGCGGCAGGTCTCCGGGATGGAGGGGCCGTGCCATCCCGTCGACCTCCCTCCGGGCTACCACACGGCCGACCGTGGGCGGAGCTAGACGAAGTCGGCCGGCGGTCGCGTCGGGGGCCGCCCACAGCCGTCCGCGCGGCTGGCTTGCAGCAGGTCGACGGGATGGCACTCAGCAGGCACGGGGGACCGGGCCGCGCGGGGCGCATCCGGCGCCATGACGGCCCCGTCTCTGCTGACAACGGCGTGGCGGCGGGTCGCAAGGTATCGGCTGCGTCGTCTGTAACGGTGAGGTTGTCCGTATCGACTTATCAAGGACGAGCAAGGGAGTCTTACCCGTGAACTCAAACCAGATTCTGGCTCAGTCAGCTGATTTTACGGATAGTCTCGGAGGCAAAATATTCCTTGCCGTCGTCGGGGCGCTATTAACTCTAGGGGCAACCCTCTATATAAACCGCCGCTCTGCCCGACGCGCGATGCGGCGGCTGACCTGGAGTTCGATCGTTGACGCCGAAGCAGTAGGGGCGCCGCCCGAACTTCGGGCGCGAATATCGGTGCAGTATGCCGGCCGTGAGGTTTCCTCTTTGGCGACGATATACTGCTCGGTCACTAATGACAGTCAATCCGGCGTGCGTAAGCACAGATTGCGGTTCCCGGCCGCGACAGACGCTAAAATACTTGAGTTCTATCCAGTACCCGAGCCGGAACCGGAACTTGACTTCCGAGATCTCTCGGAGTCTGGCGACGAGAGCACCGAGCGTGTTGCGGAGGTCGGGTACCTCGGACCAGGAGAATCAATTACGTTCTTGATTGTCGCGGATGGTGGCGACTGGTTGTCATGGAGCGGTCCCCGGTCTAGCAATCCTACTGAGGATGTGGAGTTCGAGCGTCGAGACGTGGCTCAAAGAGAGGACGATCGCGCTCATGTCCGCCCATTCTTCTTGTGGGGGGTCGTGCTATTCTTCGCCCCTACAATTTTCGACGTGATCCCCGTTACTGGTGTGTTTGGGGAGTTTCTTCAATTTTCGCCAAGAGCAATCATTGCCTCCATTATATTCGTAGTGTTCCTACTGCCTCATCTCGCACCCGTGGCACGTGTTGTTGCTCAACTGACCGAAAAGTTCCTTGGAGCTGGAAGCGGCAGTTTCGACATCGGCACTATGCGAGTGGGAGAAGGCGGCTCGGTCTTCCTTGGAAACACAGTTAGTGGTGGTACCGGCATCACGGTCGGCCGCCATCAATCTCGTAATGGCGCTAGCGAGGATGAATAACGAATCCACGTGGCGAGCGGAGCCAGTCGAACCCGGCTGCCCGGTTAGGTCGAGGACAACGCGTCTATGTCGCAGCGCTGCTGCGGAATACGGGTCGTCGCCCAGGGGGCCTTGCGACGGTTCAGATCACAACCGCCGGTTGCTTCTGACCGCACGTTGACCTATTGAGTGGATTTGCAGATATGGATACTTCAGTACAATGGGTTACGCCGGCAATCGCCGGATTGGCGCTCTTGGTTGCGCTCGCTTCGCTGGTGGTATCCCTCGCTACGTACCGTCGTCAAGGCGTACGAGTATCGGGTAGCGCAAAACTCCCGCGGCGACTTGTCGGCGACGATACGCCAATGACGGTTTCTCTGACTAACAGCGGGTTTCAAGCAACTGACGTCGTGAGTATCTCGCTCGGCTTCACCTTCATGTTTGTCTATTCGCCGATTGTGTACTTCGAGAACTCCGATATCTACGAAGGGGCAAATCTTCCTTTCTCGCTAGCGCCGAACGCAACAGCAAGGTGGGTGCTAAGCACTCGTACTGCTGTCAATCGGATAAGACCGGTTCCCGACGCCTATGCCGCAGAGGGACCGTACGCTCTGAAGGCCAATCTAAAGTATTGGCGTAGGTCGCGCCCATCACTCTTACGAGGTTGGGTGGTCGTCGCCCTTGGCAATGGATCTGTCGTGTTCCCGCGCATTCCGATACGGTCGTTGATAACTTTATACGGAATCGCTCGTGGGTCGACCCGATCGGTCAACGAACAATAAGGTGACACCAAAGCCAGAAGCTGTCTGTGCCAGTGGCGTCGACCAATAGGGCTTCGACGATGTCGGAGACCGGGAAGCAAGCGCCATTAGGGAAGTCTGCCCAGCCGTGTGCAGAACACCGGTGTCGCCCCCAGTGAACCCCCAGAAATCAACGGCGAACGATGCACTCCGTCGGCGATCGACGCAGACCAACTCTCGCAGTCGCCGCAGCGCAGGATGGTCAACGGCAGACGTCGACCGACAACTGCCCTTGTGGATCTTGGTTCGGGCGGTTATTGGTTCGAGTCCAATCGGAGGAGCTTCTCCCGAGGTCAGTGATGTGACCCGGGTGGCGAATCACGATCGTCGGGTGGCTGGTCCGGTCCGCGGCCTGACGGGCGGAGTGACTGGTGTCGCCCATCGGCGTCGCTACCGTCGTGCGGAAGCGAGAGCGGTCGGAGCCGAGCTGCGATCAGGGTCGGGTGTGCGCGAAGATCATGGCCCCCGGGACGTCCTCATCCGGTCGGACGAGGTGGGCATCGATGGTGAACCCCGCGTCCCGGAGCCGGGCTGCCACCGTGCTCGGCCGGCGGTGGTGGCTCTCGATGGTGACCGGTCGGCCCGTGTAGCCCTCGGACGTGTGTCGGCTCTCGTCACCGACGTGGAAGCCGACGAGCAGCGGTGCTCGGGGGCGCAGCACTCGGTGGAACTGTCCGAACACCCCGGGTAGGGCGTGGTCGGGCACGTGGACGATCGACCAGAACGCCACGAGGCCTGCGACCGAGCCGTCGGCGAGGTCGAGGTCGGTCATCGTCCCCACCTCGAAGCGCAGCCCGGGGTGGTCGCGGCGTGCGATCGCGATCAGCTCGGGTGACAGGTCGATGCCGAATGCGTCCACTCCGGCGTCCTGGAGGTGGCGGGTGACGTAGCCGGGGCCGCAGCCGACGTCGGCGACCGGGCCGCCACCGGCCCTGTGCACCGACTCGGCGAACAATCCGAGGCCCGCGCGCAGGTAGGGACGCTCGTCGAGCAGGCCACGGACCTTCTCGGCGTATCCGGCGGCGTCGGTGTCGTACGACGAGCGGGTATCGGACAGCCAGGTGTCGGACATGGGCGACACGGTAGGCCGCTCACGAGCAGCTGTGGCGTCGTGCCGCCGGCCCCTCGGATCGACGAGGTCGGCTGCCAGGTCCGCCCGCCACCCGTTCTGCCGGCGGGCCGGCGGACACAGCCGCGACCGACTCCCGGGACATCCCGTTCGACGGGCGCCGGGGGTGGCTGTGTGTCCCGGGGTCTCCGGCCCGGGCTCCGGTCCTGCGTCCGGGGACCGCGCCGCCGCGCGTTGCGCCGACAACGAACGCTTCCTTGACAAGATCTGTCGTCGGCGAAACACTCCTCCGGTGTCCGGTGAGATGACGGTGATCGAGGATCCTGCGGTGGCTGCGGTCGCTCTCGACCCTGTGCGTGCGCGCCTGCTCAGGCTGCTCCGCGAGCCCGGTTCAGCCACCTCCCTGGCCTCCGCGATGGCCATGAGCAGGCAGAAGGTGAACTACCACCTCCGGGCGCTGGAGGCGCACGGCCTCGTCGAGCTCGTGGAGGAACGCCGCCGGGGCAACATGACCGAGCGGGTCCTCCGTGCGACGGCCGACGCGTTCGTGATCTCCCCGCAGGCGTGGGTGCTGGTCGCGCCGGACCCGGGCCGGTCCCCGGACGCGCTGTCGGCCCAGTGGCTCCTCGCACTGGCGGCCCGCCTGCTCCGCGAGGTCGGCCGACTCGTCACGGGCGCCCGCGGGCGCCGGGTCGCCACGTTCGCCGTCGACGGGGAGATCACTTTTGCCACCGCGGCGGACCGGGCGGCGTTCGCGCGCGAGCTCGGCGACGCGACACGCGCGCTCGTCGCCAGGTACCACTCCGAGCAGGGCAGGCCCCATCGCCTGGTCGTCGCTCTCCACCCGAGCCTTCCTCCGGAGGACGAAAGATGACATTCGAGATCCGCCGCGAGGTCGCGCTGCCGGCCTCGCCCGACGAGGTGTGGCGGGCGATCGCGACCCCCGAGGGGCAGGCCGGCTGGTTCATGACCGTCGACGCCGCCTCCGGAGACGTCGTCGAGGAGCCGCCGCACCGTCTGGAACAGCGCTTCGGTACCCAGTCCGTCGAGTACGTCGTCGAGGCGGCAGGCGGCGGCAATGCGGTGCTGCGCTTCGTCCACAGTGGTATCCGCGAGGAGGACTGGGGCGACGAGTGGGAGACCATGACCGGCCTCGGCTGGGATCTCTACCTGTTCACGCTGGGCGAGTACCTCCGGCACTTCGCCGGTCGTCCCGCGGTCTACGCCGAGGCGGAGGCCCCGGCGCGCCGGGACGTCTGGCAGGACGTACTCGCTGCGCTGGGCGACCCCCGCGAGGGCGATCGCGTCGACACTCCCGTGGGCTCCGGGATCGTGGACATCAGGACGGGCACCCATCTCGGGATCCGGACCGGCTCCGCGTTGGTCCGCGTCCATGACCGGTCCCTGATCGGGATGGGCACGGCCGTCGGGCACCACGAGACCGGGCCCGCGGACCGGCACGCCCTGGCCGCCACCTGGTCCGCCTGGCTGGAGGCGGTGGCGCGGCCGTGAGGTACACCGTCTCGATCGAGATCGCCCTGCCTCGGGAGCGGGTGGTCGACCTGCTCGCCGATCCCGCCCACCTGCCGAGCTGGCTGCGCGGACTCGTCGCGCACGAACCGTTGAGCGGGGGACACGGGCAGGTCGGTACCGAGTCGCGCGTCGTCCTGCGGAGCGGAGGTCGGACGACGGAGTGCACCGAGACGATCACCCGCCGGGAGCCGACGGACCTGCGGGGTGTCCCGCACGACCGGGTCGTCCACTTCGAGCGTGAGATCGTCGCCGAGGGTATGTGGAACGCCGCGCGCGAACGGCTGACCGAGCCCGGTCCCGGTGTGACGCTCTGGGTGAGTGAGAACGAGTTCCGGTTCGGCGGTGTCGGGATGCGGCTGACGGCGCCCCTGCTGCGCGGCGTGTTCCGTCGGCAGTCGCGTCAGCACATGGAGGACTTCAAGGCGTTCGCCGAGCAGGGGACCGACGTCCGCGACGTGACCGGGTGACGTCCGGGCCGGACACGCCCGTGAGTAACGCGACGACTCGACATCGCGACATCGGGACCGCAAGCACCCACACCGGACGTGGAGGATCCCGAGATGTCGAAGCTCGTGCTCAAGCTCGCCCAGGCGATCGGCATCGTCGTGCTCGCCGTCCTCGTCGTCGGCACGGTGATCGGGGTCCTGCAGTGGGTCGTGGTCGCCGCCGGTCTGGTCGCGCTGCCGGTGGCGGGCATCTGGTTGTACTCCCGCCTGTCCGGCCGCTCGACGGCGAGCCCCGCGCGGCGGTCGGCCCCGCGGCCCACCCGCGCCGACCGCGCTGTCACGGCCCGCCGGGCCGAGTTGGAGGGCCGGGCGGTCTACGACGCGGTGGGCCGCTGCGGGTGGTGCGGTTCGGGGACACGGCACCAGGACCGGTACGGGTTCCCGGCCACGCCCCTCGCGTTCCACCGCGGCGAGATCGACGCGATGCTGTAGCCGGTCCCAGCCCACGTCGCGCGCCCGGAGCCGCGCCTCGTGCGGGTGCATCCGCTGCTCCTCCGGGGACAGTGCCAGGCTGAGGATCCGGGTCGGACGGATCCGGATGATCGCCCTCGACCCCGTCGGCCGCCCGCCGGGTCCATCGGCCCGGTCAGTGCCTCGCCTCGTCCGCGGACCTCGACGAACCGCACCCGCCACGGCGCGGTCGAGAGCACGTCGCCGACGACGAACGCGACCTGACCGTCGGCGGCGACGTTGCCGAACGTGCGGCTGCGCTCCATCCGGAACCCGCCCACGGCGATGGTCCCCAGCGTCGTGGTGACGCCGAACCCGACCGGGTCGACCTGCAACGTCCCGTCCGGTCGTGCGGTCGCGAGCCGGCCGATCCGCCGGCCGCGCAGGTAGCTGACCTCCTCGTCGGTGAACATGCCGGCGACCGTGGGAGCTGGAGTCGGGTCGAGGTCAAGCCGCCCGCGCCCGGGCGACGGCGGCACGCGCGTCGGCCACGGGGACCCCGAGGGTCAGCAGGTGCCCGAGGGCGACGTCGGCCTCGTCGCCGTCCCACCGCCCGTCCTGTGCGGCGTGCTGGTAGGCCATCGACCCCGCCTGCAGCACCTCGGCCAGCACCGGGGCCGCGACGTGCCGGGAGAACACACCGGCCCGCTGCCCGTTCTCCAGCAGCCGGATCATGATCGTGTGGAACGGCGCCATCGCGGCGCGGATCTCGTCGTCGGCGGTCCGGCGGGCCAGTGCGATGACCGGGCCGTAGCGCCGCGACGTGCTCCAGGTGCGCAGGAGGGTGGCCGCGAGCTCGCCGGCCGGGTCGGGTGCGTCGGGGTCGACCTCCCCGACCTGTCCGACGAAGTCCGCCGACGCCGCCCGGACGAGTGCGACCACCAGGTCGTGCCGGCTGGTGAAGTGGCCGTAGACGGTGCGCCGGACGACGCCGGCGCGGGCCGCGACCTCGTCGAGCGAGGCGTCCGGGTCCTCGCGCAGCACGGCCTGCGCGGCGTCCAGGATGGACCGCCGGTTCCGCTCCCGGGCCGACGGCCGACGTTCCGTCCCTTTCCTCACGGGTGCATTTTTGCACGAGGAGTGCAATCCTGGCGAGAGCCGAGGTCACCCAGGACGAGGAGCCGACGATGACGATCGACCACGACACCCGGCCGGTGGTGCTGGACCAGGACTTCTTCGACGATCCCGATGAGCTCTACCGCGAGCTGCGCGACGCGCGTCCGGTCACCCGTGCGACCGGCCCGAACGGGCTGACGTTCTGGATGATCACCCGCTACGACGACGCCCGCGCCGCGCTGAACGACCCGCGGCTGCGGAAGGATTCCCGGCGGCTGCCCGAGGTGTTGCAGCGACACGGCGCGACCTCGTTCCGCCAGTTCGCCGACTCGCTCGTCGGGCACATGCTCAACGCCGACCCACCGGACCACACCCGGCTGCGCAAGCTGGTCGGGCGGGCGTTCACCGTCCGCGCGATCGCCCGGCTGCGGCCGCGGATCGAGCAGATCGCCACCGAGCTCGCCGACGCCGCCGAGCAGGCGGGTCCCGAGCTGGACCTGCTGGACCACTTCGCGTTCCCGCTGCCGATGACGGTCATCTCCGAGATCCTCGGCGTCCCGGGGGAGCGGCGCGAGGACTTCCGGCACTGGTCGAACCTGCTGCTCTCCAGCGGCCCCGACGAGGAGCGCGCCGCGGCCGCCGCGTCGATGGCGCAGTTCCTGTCCGAGCTCGTCGCCGACAAGTCCGCCCACCCCGGCGACGACATGCTGTCCGAGATCGTCCGCGCCTCGGAGGACGGCGACTCGCTCAGCTCCACCGAGGTCACCGCGATGGCGTTCCTGCTGCTGGTCGCCGGGCACGAGACCACGGTCAACCTCATCGGCAACGGCATGCTGGCGCTGCTGCGCGACCCCGACCAGCACGCCCGGCTGCGCGCCGACCCCGACCGGGTGCCGCAGGCGGTCGAGGAGTTCCTGCGCTACGACGGACCGGTCAACCTCGCCACGATCCGCTTCACCGACGAGCCCGTCGAGTACTCCGGGGTGACGATCCCGGCCGGCGAGGTCGTGCTGGTCTCACTGATCGGGGCCAACCGCGACCCCGGGCGCTACCCGGACCCGCAGCGGTTCGACCCCGATCGCGACACCTCCGGGCACCTCGCGTTCGGCTACGGCATCCACCACTGCCTCGGCGCCCCGCTGGCCCGCCTCGAGGCCGACGTCGCGTTCCGGACGCTGCTCGCGCGGTTCCCGGACATGGCGCTCGCCGGCGCCCCCGGGCAGTACCGGGAGAGCACGCTGATCCACGCGCTCACGGCGCTCCCGGTGCGCCTGAACGCATGACCGGTACCCGGGTCAGCCCGCGCTGAACTGCTCGCTGCCGATCACCCGGAGCAGCTCCAGGCGTCGTCCGGTCTCGCTGCGCGGCGCCGCGGTGAGCACGAGCAGCGCCTGGGACCGGTCCTCGGTGAACAGCGCCTGGCAGTCCACCTCCAGCTCGCCGAGCTCGGGGTGCAGCAGCGTCTTGTGGTCGGCGAACCGGCGCCCGACCTCGTGCAGCTCCCACAGGGCGGTGAACTCGGGGCTGCGCTCCGACAGCACCTCCACCAGCTCCCCGGCCCGCGACCGGGGCCCGAGCATCGCCAGTGCCGCCCGCAGCGTCGCCACCTGCGCGCGGCTCTGGCGGGGCCGGTCGTCGGGCGGATACATGCGCCGGGCGTCCGGGTCGGTGAACCAGCGGAAGACCTCGCTGCGGGCGAGCCCGGTGTGGTGGGTGTGGTCGCCGAACAGCGCCCGGGCCATGTCGTTCTGCACGAGCGTCTCGCCGAGCACGGTCAGGATCAGGGCCGGGCTGTCGTGCAGCCGGTCCAGGACCCGCAGCAGTGCCGGGGCCACGTGCTCGGACACCGGGCCCGACGCCGGCGCGTTGCGGCCCGCGCACCGGAACAGGTAGTCGCGCTCCTCGCCGCCCAGCCGCAGCGCCCGGGCCAGCGACGCCAGCATCTGCTCACTCGGCTGCGGGCCGCGCTGCTGCTCCAGCCGCGTGTAGTAGTCGGTCGACATGACCGCGAGCGTCGCGACCTCCTCGCGACGCAGCCCCGCCGTGCGCCGGCGCGGCCCGTCGGGGAGCCCGACATCGCCGGGGCGGAGGCCGGCGCGGTGCCGGCGCAGGAAGTCGGCCAGGGCTGCTCGGTCCACGGCATCGAGTATCCGTGGGCACCCGCCGGGCAACCAGGGACCGGCGATCCCCCGATGACCGGTCTCTGCCGTCGGGTCCGCCGCGCGGCGACGGTGGGGACATGCAGATCACCGGACGCACCGTCTTCATCCCCGGCTCGACGAGCGGTATCGGACTCGCCATGGCCCTGGCGCTGCACGAGCGGGGCAACACCGTGGTCCTCGGCGGCCGGCGGCGCGACCTGCTCGACGAGCTCGTCGCCGCCCACCCCGGCCTCGACGCCGTCGAGATCGACACGGCCGACCCGGCGAGCGTCACGAAGGCCGTCACCGAGGTCCTCGACCGGCACCCCGACCTCGACGTACTCGTCGCGATGGCCGGGATCATGCGGGTCGAGGACTGGCACAGCCCCGAGGGCTTCCTCGCCTCGGCCGAGCAGGTCGTCACCACCAACCTGCTCGGCCCGATCCGGCTGATCGGCGCGCTCGTGGAGCACCTGCGGGGACGGCCGGTCGCGTCGGTGGTCACCGTGTCGTCCGGTCTGGCCTTCGTCCCGCTCGCCGCGACGCCCAGCTACAACGCCACCAAGGCCGCGGTGCACATGCTCACCGAGTCGCTGCGCCTGCAGCTCGCCGACACCAGCGTCGAGCTCGTCGAGATCGTGCCGCCGTCGGTGGCGACGGAACTGATGCCCGGCCAGCAGGACAGCCCGATCGCGATGCCGCTCGACGACTTCGTCGCCGAGGTGCTGACCCTGCTCCAGGCCCCGACACCGGGCGGGGAGGTGCTCGTCGACCGGGTGCTGCCGCTGCGCCACGCGGAGGCCCGCGGCGAGTACGCCGAGGTCGTCGCCCGCCTCAACGCGGCCGACCCGCACTGACCACCACGCCGTACCCGACCGTCCACCCGGAACAGGAGACACCCGTGCCGTTCGCCAACCTCAAGGTCCCGGCGGGCCTGCTCGACGCCGACGCCAAGCGCGAGCTCGTCGAGAAGGTCACCGACCTCTACGCCGCCACCTTCGGCGACGACGTCCGCGCCAACACCATGGTCCTCGTCGACGAGGTCGCCGATGGCGGCTGGGGGATCCGTGGGCAGGTCCTGACCCTCGCCGACCTGCGGGGACGGTGACCGTCCGGCCCGCCGCCCCCTGGACGCGGTCCGGTCCCGCGTCCGTCCTGGGCGGGCGGCGCGGCCCGTAGGCTGACCGCGCGACGACGGGGGAGGGCGCCATGACGGCACCGGGCCGGGCTCGGCAGGAACGGATCTACCGCGAGGGCGTCTCCGGCGCCCGTCCCCGGGTCCCGACCGGTCCCGACGAGCTGGAGCGTCGCGCGCGGCGGGCCATGAGCCGGCGCGCCGACGCCTACGTCACCGGCGGCGCGGGCGCCGAGACCACGATGCGCGCCAACCGTGCGGCGTTCGCCCGCCGGGAGATCGTGCCGCGGGTGCTGCGCGACGTGGGCGAGCGCGACCTCACCGTCGAGCTGTTCGGCCGCACGCTGCCCGCCCCGCTGCTCCTCGCCCCGATCGGCGCACTGGACCTGGTCCGGCGCGGCGCCGACCTCGCCGTCGCCCGCGGAGCCGCGGCCGCCGGGGTCCCGATGGTGATCTCGAACCAGGCGGGGACGCCGATGGAGGACATCGCCGCGGTCGGTGGCCCCACCTGGTTCCAGCTGTACTGGTCCACCTCCGACGAGCTCGTCGACAGCTTCCTGCGCCGCGCCGAGGCCTCCGGCTGCGACGCCGTGGTCGTCACCCTCGACACGACGATGCTCGGCTGGCGCCCCCGCGACCTCGACCTGGGCCACCTGCCCTTCGCCCGCGGCATCGGGATCGCCCAGTACACCTCCGACCCGGTGTTCCGCGGCCTGGTGGAACAGACCCTCGCCGCGCCGTCGGCCGGGGCGCCGCCGAGGGTCACCCCGCAGGCCGTGCGCACCCTGCTCGAGATCACCCGCAACGCCCCGGGACGGTTCCGGGACAACCTGCGCTCGCCCGTCCCGCGGGCGGCCGTGGAGACCTTCCTGCGGGTCTACTCGCGACCGCGGCTGTCCTGGGAGGACCTGGCGACCCTGCGCTCGCGGACCCGGCTGCCGATCCTGCTCAAGGGGGTCCTGCATCCCGACGACGCCCGCCGTGCCGCCGACGCCGGTGTGGACGGTGTCGTCGTGTCCAACCACGGGGGCCGCCAGATCGACCACGCGGTCGCCTCGCTGGACGCGCTGCCCGGTGTCGTCGACGCCGTCGGCGACGCGCTGCCGGTGCTGCTCGACTCCGGGGTGCGCACCGGGGCCGACGTCGCGACCGCGGTCCGGCTCGGCGCCCGCGCCGTGCTGCTGGGGCGCCCGATCGTGCACGGGCTCGCCCTGGACGGGGCCCGCGGCGTCGCGCAGGTGCTGCAGAACGTCGTCGCCGAGCTCGACCTGGTCTGCGGGCTGGCGGGGGCCACCACCCCGGCCGGGATCGAGCTGCGCGAGCGTCCCTGACGGGGCACCCGGCGGTGCGGTCCGGCGCGCCCGCCCAGGTCGTGGCACGGTCGGACCATGACGCGCACGACGGCCACCCGCACCCGGCAGGACGTCGCCCGCCTCGCGCTCGGCGCGATGCTGGTGTTCGCCGGGACCTCGCACCTCACCTTCGCCCGTCGCGAGTTCCGCGCCCAGGTGCCGCCGTGGGTCCCGATGGACACCGACGACGTCGTGCTGCTCTCCGGGGCCGCCGAGATCGCGCTCGGCGCCGCGCTGGCCGGCCTCCCGAGGGAGCGCCGCCGGATCGGCGGCCTGGCCGCGGCGTTCTTCACCGCGATCTTCCCGGGCAACGTCTCCCAGTACCGCAACCGCGTCGACGGGTTCGGTCTCGACACCGACCCGAAGCGCGCCGCTCGGCTGGCCGGGCAGCCGCTGCTGGTGGCGTGGGCGCTCTACGCTGGCGGGCTGATCCCGCGCCGGTGAGCCGGTGCCGGTCCGTCGCCGGCCGACCGTCATGATCACCGGATGGACGCGATGGTGCGGATCGGGCTCGTCGAGCTCGCTCTCGGTGCGATGCTGGGCTGGGCGGTGGTCGTGTCGGTGACCCGCCCCGACGCGTGGCGGCGGATCGGGATCGTGGAGCCGCGCCGGCTGCTGCAGGCGCACCTCGACTTCGTGCTGATGGGGCTGATCCTGGTCGCCGTCGGGCTGGCCGCACCGGACCTGCCGGGCCGGCTCGTGGCCGTGCTGGTGTTCGGGACCTGGGTCAACCCGGCGCTGTTCCTGCCGATGGCCTGGGGACCGGACGTCGTCCGGCACCCGGTGTTCCGGGTCTTCAGCGGACTGTCCTTCGTCGCGACCAGCGGCGGGCTGGTGCTGGCCGCGATCCTCGGCTGAGCGCGCCGGGGACCCCGGGGAAACGGGCGAACGGGACGCCCGGCGCGACGCGCCGATACCCGATCGCACGTCGCCTGTAGCACGGCGGGGTCCGGTACGGCTAATGTCCACCCCGTAGGAACCGGCAAGACGCGAGGAGACATCCGGATGCCACAGGGAACCGTCAAGTGGTTCAACGCGGAGAAGGGGTACGGGTTCATCACGCCGGACGGAGGCGGGCAGGACCTGTTCGTCCACTTCAGCGCGATCCAGTCCTCCGGATACCGCAGCCTCGACGAGGGGCAGACCGTGACCTTCGAGGTCACCCAGGGTCAGAAGGGTCCGCAGGCGGACCAGGTCGTTCCCACCTGACCGCCTGATCCGACGCCGACGCCCGGGGTGCTCACGCGAAGCACCCCGGGCGTCGTCGTGTCGGGGGTCAGGACGCCAGGCGGGTCTCCAGCCCGGCGACGACCAGCTCGACGCGGCTCAGCGTCCAGCTGCGCGGCGGGTCGTCGATCCGGTCCCGGAACACCGACCGGATCTGGGCGTCGAACGGCTCGGCCGACTCCAGCACCTGGTCGCGCCGGCGCACGTCCCCGATGCCGGAGGAGTTGGCCGTCAGCCACGGCTGCATTCCCATCTGGATGGCGGTCGAGGCGCCCAGCGCCGCGTCCTCGGCGGTGAAGCCCGCCTCCAGCAGCCGGTCGGTCAGTCGCCGGAACGCCGACATCATCGCGTCGGGGGACTCCGGCAGCCGCACCATCGCGGGCGCGAGCCCCGGGTGCTCGGCCATCACGTCGAACGTCGCCGCCGCGAACGCCAGCATCTGCTCCTGCCACCGGCCCTCGTCGGTCGCGGGGAAGACGTCGTCGGTCACCACGTCGTCCACCAGTGCGGCGACGAGCGCCTCCAGGCTGGGGAAGTGGCGGTAGAACGTGGAGTACTTCACGCCGACCCGGGCGGTCACCGCGCCGACCGTCAGGTCGGAGAAGCCGAGCTCGCGTGCAGCGGCCAGCAGTGTCGCGCGGTCGGTCAATGGCGGACGGCCGGTGCGCCGTGCCGGTCTGCTCTCGGTCTCGGTCACGCCCGCATGCTACTGCCCGTGCCCACGTCCGGGACAGGCTAGTCGCGGTTCGTCTGACGACTACCTGTGACCTGGCCCATCTCTCGTTCGTTGAGCGGTCGTTCGTTCGGCCGGACGGACGTGCGGCGGTCTCGCAAAGCGGATCGCCCATGACGGAGTGTCACGACCGAACGGGCGCTCCGGCGACGATCCGGCCCAGGGTGCTCAGGCTCGGCGAGCCGGGGTCCCAGTAGCCGCCGTGGGCGGCGGCGAACGCGGACTCGTCGTTCGGGGTGGCCGGGTCGTCCGGGCGCGGGAGTGCCGACCCGGGGGCCGAGCCGAACACCCGTGCACCGAACGCCGGTGCCGCCGGGTCCGGGCCGTGCAGGAGCCCGGTCGGGGCGAGACCGCGCGAGGTCGCGAAGACCTCGACCCCGGGCACCCGGCCGATCGGGTCGTGCCGCGCGGTCGTCGCCCAGACGTGCCCGGGTGCGGTGCCGAGCTCGGAGGCGTGCCCCGCGCCGGTCCCGGGGCTGCCGACGAACACGACGTCGTCGGCGGCGAGGCCGCCGCCCCGGGCGGCGTTCCCGAGCACCGTCGAGCCGTAGGAGTGCCCGACGACGGTCAGGTGGACCGGTCCGGCGTGCCCGGTCCGCAGGCCGTCCTGGAAGGACCGCAGGTCCCCGGCGGCGGCGCGGGCGGCAGCGGGGTCCGCCGCCGCGAGCAGGTCCGGGGGAGCGTCGTAGCCGGTCCACAGGACCGCGGCGACGGCACCGTCCCTCGCGGCCGCCCGGGCGGCCGCGCGGGTCGCCTCGACCCGGGCCAGGTCGCCGGGCACCGTGCCCCAGCCCGCGGTCGTCCCGGGGACGTGGGTGAGCACGTGCGCGGCGCGTTCCGGGTCGCCGACGGCGAGCACGAGCCGCCCGCCGGTGTCCCCGCGCTCCAGGCGGAGCAGGTACGCGTCGCCGGAGTCCAGGCGTCGACGGGTGGTCTCCAGCCCGGCCGAGGCCCGCCGGGCGCGGTCCGCGCCCGCGGTGTCCCCGGTGCGGTCCAGCAGCGTCGCCCGGGCCCGCAGCCGGGACAGCTCGGCGTCGAGCAGGACCCGGTTCGCCCGGTCTCGGTCGGCGACCGGCACGCCGTCCAGCCCGCCGACGAGCCCGGGCCGGGTGTGCAGCAGCTGCTCCCGGTCGGCCCCGGGCAGCCCGGTCCACCAGGACCGCACGGCGTCGGCGTCCGCACCGGCGGGCGGCGCCGCGGCGGGCGCGACCGGGCGGGGCACCGCCGCGGGGGCGGGGCGGAGCGCGTCGAGAGCGGCGGCCGTGGCGTGGTCGGACCGGGTGGCGGCGCCGACGGCGTCGGCCACCGCGGCGGACAGGCGGACCAGGTCCGCCCCGAAGCGGGCGACCATCGCGGGCAGCCGCCACACACCCGGCGGGTGCGCGGCGGGGCCCGCGCACAGCGTGCCGCGCTCGAGGTCGACGACGAACTGCGGGTGCACCGCCAGCGCGGCGACGACGAGCCGGCGCTGGGCGTCGAGCACCTCACCGGCGTGGGTGCCCAGCACCTGCGCGGCCCGGGACGCGGTGCCCGCGTCGGCACGCAGCCTGCGCACCTGCTCGGCGCGGGCGAGCGCGGCCGCGTCGGCGTCGGCCCCGCTCCACGACTCCGGTGCGGAGCGTTCCAGCTCGGCCGCGCGGTCGGACAGGGCCCGGGACACCCCGTCCCAGGTGCCGGCGCGGCGCAGCCACGCGCCGGGGTCGGCGGCCACGAGGTCGCCCAGCGCGGGCCCGGCGCTCACGAGGCGCGCCCGGCGAACGCCACCGCCGCGTCGTCGTCGGCGGCGCGCCAGGCCGCGGCGGCCGCGCGCAGGGCCGACGCCGTCGACGCGGTGTGCCCCGCGTGCTCCCGGACGGCCCGCACCATCGCGTCCTCCCAGGCCGCGGCGGCCGCCCCGGCCGCGAAGCCGGGCACCGGCACGGCGGGGCCGACGAGCGCCGCGTCCCCGGTGAGGCCCTCGGCGACGCGGTCGAGCGCCGTGGCGGCGGCGTCGAGCCCGTCCGGGTCGGAGCGCGCCACCCCGCCCGGCGACGGGTGCGGTCCGGGACGGGCCCGGCCGCTCGTCCACGGCGTCCCCGGTCGGTCTCGGTCGTGCACCGCGGCACCTCCGTCGTCGGTGGCGGGCCCGCCCGGCCCGCCCGCGTCGGGGGAGTGTGCGTGCCGCGCGCCCCCGGCACGGGCGTTCCGGGGAAACCGGCACGGGCTCTCGATCATGACCGGTCGCCGTGAGACCATCTGCGCCGGTCGGGAGCAGCGGGCCGGGTCCCGAGCGGCGCCCGGCCGGGGAGAGGAGCGTCGTGGTCGGCGTCCAGCGGGTGATGACGGTGTCCACCCCTGCCGAGACGGTGCTCGGTTACCTGGCCGACCACGGGCACAGCGAGATCTGGGACCCCACCGTGCGCTCCAGCACCCGCTCCGACGGCGGCGGCCCGGTCGCGGTCGGCGCCGCCTGGCACACGGTGTCGGTGTGGGGCGGACGGGAGAGCGAGCTCGACCACACGCTGCGGGAGCTGACGGCCGGTCGGGTCGTGTTCGTCGGGGAGAACCCGACGGTCACCGCGACCGAGGAGATCGTCGTCGAGCCGGCCGAGGGTGGGGGGAGCGTCGTGAGCTTCCACGCCCGGGTGCGGCTCAAGGGTCTGCTGAAGCTGGCGGCGCCGTTCCTGCGGCGCGAGTTCGAGCGGCACGGCGACGAGCTGGAACGCACCCTGCCGCCGGTGCTGGAACGCCTGCAGGGGCCCGCGCCGGCCCCGCCGCCGTAGGACCGCGGCTCAGCGGTCGCGCCAGAACCCCATGCGGCGGCTGATCTCACGCCCCGCGGCGACGACCTCCGGGGTGATCCGCTCGATCCGCTCGGCGGAGAGCCGGTAGGCGGGCCCGGACACCGACAGGGCGGCCACCACCGCACCACCGTGGTCCAGCACCGGCGCGGCGACGGCGTTGAGGCCGGTCTCCAGCTCCTCCAGCGACCACGCGTACCCGTGCCGGCGGACCCGGCGCAGCTCCTCGACGAGTGTGTCGCGGCCCTGCTCCGGCACCGTGTCCGGCATCGTCCCCGGGTCGTCGAGGACGACCGAGGCGAGGAGCACCTTGCCGCTGGAGGTGTTGTGCATCGGGGTGATCCGGCCGAGCCAGTTGAACGTGGTGACCATCGACGGGCCGCGGGCCTGGTCGACGTTGACCGCCCACCCGCGGTCGGGGATGGCGATGTTGACGGTCTCGCCGAGCCGCTCCGCGAGCGTCTCGCAGACCGGGTGGCCCTGGGTGGTGACCTCCAGGCGCTCGGCGACCCGGCCGGCGAGCGGGATCAGCCCGAACCCGAGGCGGTACTTGCCGCGGTCGGCGATCTGCTCGACCAGTCCGCGCTCCTCCAGTGCCCCGAGCAGCCGGAAGGCGGTCGACTTGTGGACGTCGAGCGAGGCCGCGAGCTCGCTGACCCCCGCCTCGCTGCGGTCGGCCAGCAGGGTCAGCAGGGTGATGGCCCGGTCGACCGACTGCACCCCGGGCTCCCGTCCACGCACCGTGTTGCTCATCGCGCAACCCTAACCCGGCATTCGGCACGTTGCCACGCGGGGCCGACTGGAAAGCGTGACCGTCTCCCCACGCAAGGACGCCGGCCCGGGTTTGCACACCGGCCGGTTCCCGGTGAAAGCTCGCGCCGTGCCGAGCCTCTACATCGACGGAAGCTGGACCACCGGGTCCGCCGGGACCGCCCCGGTGGTCAACCCCTACGACGCCTCGACCGTCACCGAGGTCGACCAGGCCGGACCCGACGACGTCGACCGTGCCGTCGCCGCCGCGCGCCGTGCCTTCGACGACGGGCCGTGGCGGCGGACCACGACCGGCGAGCGCGGTGCGCTCCTCGGGCGGATCGCCGACCTGCTGGTGCGGGACCGGGAGAGGATCGCCCGGCTGGAGACCCTCGACACGGGCAAGACGATCGCGGAGGGCCGCCAGGACGTCGACGACGTCACCGCCGTCTTCCGCTACTACGCCGGGCTGGCCGACAAGGACGCCGGGCGGATCGTCGACACGGGCAACCCGGCCGTGGTGTCGCGGATCGTGCACGAGCCGGTCGGCGTCTGCGCCCTGATCACGCCGTGGAACTACCCGCTGCTGCAGCTGTCCTGGAAGGTCGCCCCGGCGATCGCCGCGGGCAACACCATGGTGATCAAGCCCAGCGAGGTCACCCCGCTCACCTCGATCGTGCTGGTGGAGCTGTGCGAGGAGGTCGGGGTCCCGGCCGGCGTGGTGAACATCGTGCTGGGCGACGGGCCGTCGGTCGGCGCCCCGCTGACCGAGCACCCGGACGTGGACATGGTCAGCTTCACCGGCGGCCTGTCCACCGGCCAGAAGATCATCCGGGCGTCGGCCGAGACGGTGAAGCGCACCGCCGTCGAGCTGGGCGGGAAGAACCCGAACATCGTCTTCGCCGACACCGACTTCGAGCTCGCCGTCGACTACGTGATGCTCGCGGTGTTCCTGCACTCCGGCCAGGTCTGCTCCGCGGGCGCCCGGCTGATCATCGAGGACCCGGTCGCCGACGCCGTCGTCGACGAGGTGGTGCGCCGTGCGCAGCTGATCCGGCTCGGCAACGGTCTCACGGACGGCGTCGAGGTCGGCCCGCTGGTCTCCGCCGCGCACCTGGCCAAGATCGAGGACTTCGTCGCGGCCGCCCGTGCCGAGGGCGCCACGATCCGGTGCGGCGGCGCCCGGCCGGACGACCCGGACCTCGCGAACGGCTACTTCTACCTGCCGACGGTCATCACCGACCTGGCGCCGGGATCGCGGCTGATCCGCGAGGAGACCTTCGGTCCGCTGCTGACCGTCGAGCGGTTCCACACCGAGGAGGAGGCCGTCCGCCTGGGCAACGACACCGAGTACGGGCTGGCCGGTGCGGTGTTCACCGCCGACATGGGCCGCGCCCACCGGGTCGCGTCCGCGCTGCGCCACGGCACCGTCTGGATCAACGACTTCCACCCGTACTTCCCGGGCGCGGAGTGGGGCGGCATGGGCCGGTCCGGCAACGGCCGCGAGCTCGGACCGACCGGCCTGGCCGAGTACCAGGAGATCAAGCACGTGTGGACCAACACCGCTCCGCAGCCCCAAGGATGGTTCTCGGGCCGTTGAGGCCGCCATGATGACGCGACGCAACGGCCCAGGAGGTCCACGATGACCGTTCCCGAACCGACCCGGCGCAACCCGTCCCCGGACACGGACGGCGACGGGGGAGGGCTCGCCGAGTTCGGCTACAGCCAGACCCTCGACCGCAGCATCGGCAAGTTCGCCAGCTTCGCGGCCGGGATCAGCTACATCTCGATCCTGACCGGCACGTTCCAGCTGTTCTACTTCGGCTTCGGCACCGGCGGCGCGGCCTACTGGTGGTCCTGGCCGATGGTGTTCGCCGGCCAGTTCATGGTGGCGCTGTCCTTCGCCGAGCTGGCCGGGCGCTACCCGGTCGCCGGGTCGGTCTACAACTGGTCCAAGCAGCTGGCCGGGCCGACCGTGTCCTGGCTGGCCGGCTGGATGATGTTCACGGCCTCGGTGGTGTCGCTGTCGGCGGTCGCGCTGGCCGCGCAGCTGACCTTCCCCCAGATCTGGTCGGGTTTCCAGCTCGTCGGCGACGCCTCCGACGCCGGCGACGCCGCCGTCAACGGCGTGCTGCTCGGGGCGATCCTCATCGTGCTCACCACGGTCATCAACGCCGTCGGCGTCAAGCTGATGGCGCGGATCAACTCCACCGGGGTGTTCATCGAGCTGATCGCCGCGGTGGTCATCGTCGTGGCGCTGCTGCTGAGCATCCGCAACCCGGTCTCGGTGCTGTTCGAGACCCCGGCACCGGCCGCGGGCGGTGGCGGATACTTCGGCACGTTCCTCGTCGCGGCGCTCGCCTCGGCCTACGTCATGTACGGCTTCGACACCGCCAGCTCGCTCGGCGAGGAGACGGTCGACCCGCGGCGCACCGCCCCGGCGGCGATCCTGCGCGCGGTGATCGCCTCGTTCGTGCTCGGCGGGCTGATCCTGCTCGGCATCATCCTGGCCGCACCGGACCTGGCCGACCCGCGCCTGGGCAGCAAGGACGGCGGTGGGCAGCTCGTGCTGCTGGAGGTCGCCGGCGGCACGATCGGCCGGATCTTCCTGATCACCATCAGCATCGCGGTGATCGTCTGCCTGCTGGCCGTGCACACGGCCGCGATCCGGCTGATGTTCGCGATGGCCCGGGACAACGCGCTCCCGGCCGGCTCGGTGCTGGCGCGCATCGACCCGAAGCACAAGACGCCGGTGGTGCCGGCGATCGTCGTCGGTGTCGTCGCGATCCTGATCCTGGTCGCGAACGTCGGTGTGCCCGAGGTGTTCACCGCGGTCACCAGCGTGGCGATCATCATGATCTACATCGCGTACCTGCTGGTCACGGTGCCGATGCTGGTCCGGCGGCTGCGCGGGCACTGGCCGGACGAGGGGCAGAAGGGGTACTTCTCGCTGGGACGTCTGGGTCTGCCGGTGAACGTGCTGGCGGTGCTGTGGGGCGCGGCGATGGCGATCAACCTGGCCTGGCCGCGCGAGGAGGTCTACGGCACCGGGTGGCTGCGGTTCATCGCGTTCCTGTTCATCGGCGTCGTGGCACTGGCCGGACTGACGTGGTTCCGGCTGCGTGGCCGCCACGGACTGGGCTGCCTGCCCGAGCACCGGGCGAAGGAGATCGAGCAGGGCATGGGGGAGACGGCATGACCGACCGGTTCGACTACGTCGTGGTGGGCGGCGGCTCGGCGGGCTGTGCGCTCGCGGCGCGGCTCTCCGAGGATCCCGCCGTGCGGGTGCTGCTGCTGGAGGCGGGCCCGTCCGACGTCGGCGACCCGAACATCCTGCGGCTCACCGACTGGATGGCGCTGCTCGACTCCGGCTACGACTGGGACTACCCGGTCGAGCCGCAGGAGCGCGGCAACTCCCACATGCGCCACGCCCGCGCGAAGGTGCTCGGCGGCTGCGGCTCGCACAACTCCTGCATCGCCTTCTGGACCCCGCGCGAGGACCTCGACGAGTGGGCCGCGTCCGGCCTGACCGGCTGGTCCGCCGACGAGTGCTGGCCACTGATCCGGCGCCTGGAGACCAACGACGGCGACTGGGACGGCCACGGCCGCTCCGGCCCGGTCAACCTCATGCAGATCCCGGCGAAGGATCCCTGCGGCGACGCCGTGCTGGCGGCCGCCGCGCAGGTCGGCATGCCGACGGTGCGGTTCAACGAGGGTCACACCGTCACCGACGGCGCCGGGTACTTCCAGATCAACTCCTTCCCCGACGGCACCCGCGCGTCGGCCTCGGTGTCCTACCTGCACCCGATCCTGGACTCCCGCCCGAACCTGGAGGTGCGCACTGACTGCTGGGCCTCGCAGGTGCTGTTCGACGGCACCCGCGCCACCGGCGTCGAGTACCAGCGGGGGATCGGCCCGGGCCGCGAGACCGCGCACGCCGAGCGCGAGGTGATCCTCTCCGCGGGGGCGATCGACACCCCCAAGCTGCTGATGCTCTCGGGCATCGGCCCGGGGGAGCACCTGCGCGAGTTCGGCATCGAGGTCCGCTCGGACCTGCCCGGCGTCGGCTCGAACCTCGACGACCACGTCGAGGGCCTGGTCTTCTGGGACGCGGCGAAGCCGATGGTCACCGAGTCGACCCAGTGGTGGGAGATCGGGCTGTTCCACCGCACCGACCCGGCCCTGGACCGGCCGGACCTGATGATGCACTACGGCTCGGTGCCGTTCGACATGAACACGCTGCGCTGGGGCTACCCGACCACCGACAACGGGTTCTGCCTCACCCCGAACGTCACCCGCGGCCGGTCCCGGGGCACCGTGCGGCTGCGCACCCGCGACTTCCGGGACCGGGCCCGGGTCGACCCGCGCTACTTCACCGACCCCGAGGGCCACGACATGCGGGTGATGACCGCGGGCGTCCGGCTGGCCCGCCGCATCGCCGAGCAGCCGCAGCTGAAGGAGTGGATCGCCGCCGAGCTGGCGCCGGGCCCGGACGCCGTGACCGACGACGAGCTCGCCGACTACATCACCAAGACCCACAACACCGTGTACCACCCGGCGTGCACCGCGCGGATGGGCGCCGACGGCGACCCGGGCGCCGTCCTGGACCCGCAGCTGCGGGTCCGCGGGGTGCAGGGCCTGCGGGTCGCCGACGCGTCGGCGATGCCGTTCCTGCCGGCGATCAACCCGAACATCACCACGATGATGATCGGGGAGAAGTGCTCGGACCTGGTGCGGGCCGCGCACGCCGGCTGACCCGGACCGGACCGGCTCAGCCGGGAACGGCCGCCAGGAGCCGGTCGACGAGGTCGTCGACCGGCACGTCGTCGGCGGAGTTGTCCAGCGTCACGTGCGTCGCGCCGGTCCAGTGGCAGGTGCGCCCGCCGGCGGAGGCCCAGAACCGGTCCCAGTCGGCGAGTTTCCCCCGGTCGCGGGCCAGCCCGCGACGCGCGACGCGCTCCCGCACCGTCGCGCCGTCGGCGTGCACCTGCACGACGACGGCCGCGGCGGTGCCGGGGACCGCGTGCTCGCGGCGCCGTGCCCCGAGGTGGCCCTTCTCGTCGAACCAGCGCAGGAACGGCGCGTCGAGCACCACCGGCCGGTCGAGCCGCAGGTTCGCCGCGGCGAGCCGCCACAGCGCCGCGTACTCCAGGTCCATCACGACGTCGCGGTAGTACGGGTTGTCGTCACGGCCGTGCGGGTCGGTGCCCGCGGCGGCGAGCAGTGCCTCGGTGAACCCGGTGGCCACGTCGTCCTTGTCCAGGTAGGCGCCGCCGACCCGCTGGGCGAGTCGGCGGGCGACCCCCGACTTGCCCGAGCCCGCGGGGCCGACGACCAGGTACAGCGCGCTCACGACCGGTCCCGCACGAAGGCGCCGTAGGACAGCGCGCCGAGCAGCAGCAGTGCCCCGCCGACCACGAACACCCACGTGTAGCTGCCGCCGGTCGCGGCGAGGATGGCCCCGGTGACCACCGGTGCGACCGCCGCGCCGACGAAGCCGCCGAAGTTCTGGATCGCGCCGAGCGAGGCCACCTGGTGGGCCGGTGCGATGTCCGCGGCCAGCGTCCACAGGCAGCCGATCGGCACCTGGGCCGCGAAGTACCCCAGGCTGAGCAGGGCGATCACCGACGGGACGTGCGTGACGAACGCGGCCGGCAGCACCGCCGCGGCGGCGAGCACGGCACCGCCGACGATCGGGATCTTGCGCGCCCGCACGGTGGACACCCCGGCGCCGATGAGCCGCCCGGACAGCCAGCCGCCGAACAGCACGCCGACCACGCCGCACAGGAACGGGAGCGCGGCCAGCCAGCCGCTCTCCTTGAGCGAGAAGCCCAGCGAGGTCTGCAGGTAGCTGGGCAGCCAGGTCAGGTAGACCCAGACGGTGTAGAAGATGCCGAACGCGCCCAGGACCATGAACCAGGTGTTCGGGCGCCGCAGCAGGGTTCCCCAGCCGACCTTCGCGGTGTCCGGCACGACCGGGCCGGCGGCGAGGGCCTCCTCGGCGTGGATCGCGGCCTGCTCGCGCAGCGTGGGGTCGCGGTAGATCCGCAGCCAGACCAGCGCCACGACGACGCCGAGCGCACCGACGACCAGGAACATGCCGCGCCAGGACATCGTGAGCATGAGGAAGGTCAGCAGCGGCGGCGCGATCGCGTTCGCGACCTGGGAGCCGGTGTTGACCAGTGCCACCGGCAGGGCCCGCTCCGAGCGGCCGAACCACCGCTGGTTCACCGACAGCGCGGCGGTGAAGAACGGCGCCTCGGTGACGCCGAGCGCGACCCGCAGCGCGTAGAGCGCGCCGAAGGACTGGGCGGCCGCGGTGACCATCCCGACCAGCGACCAGGCGGCCGAGGCCGCGGCGAACATCCACTTCGGGCCGAACCGGTCGACGAGGTAGCCGGCCGGGAGGTTCGCGATCGCGTAGGGCCAGGCGAACGCCGACAGCAGCAGACCCATCTCGACCGGGCCGAGCCCGAACTCCTCGGCGATGGTCGTGTTGGCCACGCTGAGCGTCGAGCGGTCCAGGTAGTTGACGATCCCGCCGATGAGCAGGAACGCCACGAGGACCCAGCGGATGCGGGGCGGCCGTTGCGGGGTGGTGGACGTCGCCGCCGCGCTGCTCGCGGTGTCGGTCATGCAGTCACTCCTTCGTAACCGGGTGGAGAGGGTGGTGCCGGGGAGGGTCAGGCCCGGGCGTCGGCGACCGCCGCCAGGAAGTCCGCGGCGGCCGCGGTGACCCGCGACATGTCGCCGTCGGGGCGGGCGGCCTTGGTGACGGCGCTGCCGACACCGACCGCGTGCACGCCGGCGGCGAACCAGTCCTTCACGTTGCCGGTGGAGACCCCACCAGCGGGGACCAGCGACGCCTGGGGGAGCGGCGCGAGCAGGGCCCGCGCGTAGTCCGGGCCCGCGTTCTCGGTCGGGAACAGCTTGACCAGGTCGGCGCCGGCCTCGAGGGTCGCGACGACCTCGGTCGGGGTGTAGGCCCCGCTGACCGAGACGGCGCCGTACCGTTGGGCGGCGCGGATCATGCCGGGCGACAGGTGCGGGCTGACCAGCAGGCGCGCCCCGGCCCGGACGGCGGCGAACGCCGCCGCCTCGTCCAGCACGGTCCCGACGCCGACCGCGACGCCGTCGCCCGCGAACTCGCGCGACAGCGTCCGGACGACGTCGAGCGCCCCCGGCACCGAGTAGGTGATCTCGAGGACCCGGACACCGCCGGCGACGGCCGCACGGGCGACCGCGAGGGCCTCCTCGGGGTCGTCGAGCCGGACGATGAGGATCGTCCCGGTGCGGTCCACGGCATTGAGAACATCCAGCTTCCGTAACATCGAGGCACACGCTAGCACCAGGATTCACACGAGAGAACAGCATGTGTGAATCTGTGTGACAGCTCGTACGATCGACCCGTGGAGACGGAGGGGCACGTGGCGGCACCGCTCATCCCGGAGGAGCGTCACCAGGAGCTGCTGCGCCTGCTGCGCCGCTCCGGGGTGCTCAGCATCCGGACGCTGACCGGGCTGATGGGCGTCTCGCACATGACGGTGCGGCGCGACATCGCGACCCTGGAGGAGGCCGGCCGGGTCGTCGCCGTCCAGGGCGGGGTGCGGCTGGTCGAGGAGCCCGGCCGCCCGCCGCGGGCGCGCGCCGGACGCGCGGCGCTGGAGCTGCCGCGCAAGCGGGCGATCGCGGAGCACGCCGCGTCCCTGGTGGACGACGGCATGGTCGTCTTCCTCGACGCCGGCACGACCTGCGAGTCGGTCGTCGCCCACCTCGCGGGGCGCAGCGGGGTCACGGTGGTGACCAACGACTTCGGCACCGTCCGGGCGCTGCACGGGCTCTCCGGGATCGACGCCGTGCACACCGGCGGTGCGGTCGACCCGGACAGCGACTCGGCCTCCGGGCCGCTGGCCGCCGCGACCCTCGGGGCGCTCGCGGTGGACCTGTGCTTCCTGAGCACCGGGTCCTGGGACGCCGGGCGGGGCGTGACCATCCACGCCACGGACAAGGTCACGCTCAAGCGCGCGGCGATGGCGGCGGCCGGCCGGCGGGTGCTGCTCGCCGACAGCACCAAGTACGGCACCCACGAGCGCTTCCGGGTCGCCGGGCTCGACGAGCTGGACCTCGTGGTGACCGACGACGAGCTCCCCGCGGCGGAGGCCCGCCGGATCGAGGAGCTCGGCGCCGGCCTGCACCGGGTGCCCGCACCCGCCGCGGGCTGACCGCTCAGCCCTCGCCGACGACCTCCACCGTCGCGTGCAGCGGGGTGTCGGCCACGGAGAACCCGAGGTGCAGGTCGTAGGTCCCCGGCTCGGTCGCCCACGTCCCGCCCGCACGGTGGCGGAACGCGCGCCGCGACACCGCCACGGTGGCCGTCGTCGTGCCGGGGGCGGCGTCGACGACCGCCCAGCCGGCCAGCCAGCGGGCGGGCCGCTCGACGTCGGAGCCGGCCCGGGACAGGTAGGCCTGCACGACCTGGCGGCCCGCCCGGTCGCCGGTGTTGGTCAGGGTGACCGTCACCGCGACGCCGTCGGCCGACCAGGGCCCGGCGACGGCGTCGTCGAGGGTCCAGGTGGTGTAGCCGAGCCCGTGCCCGAACGGGTACGCCGGCGTCTCGCCGTGGCGCAGCCAGTTGCGGTGCCCGACGTGCACGCCCTCGTCGTAGCGCAGCACGCCGCCGGTCGGGCGCCCGGACAGCACCGAGCGCTCCCCGCCGGTGGCGGGCCAGGTGGTCGGCAGCCGCCCGCCCGGCTCGGCGTGCCCGAGCAGCACGTCGGCGACGGCGTCGCCGAAGCGCTCCCCGCCGAACCAGCCGAGCAGCACCGCGGCCACCTCGTCGCGCCAGGGCAGCAGCACCGGGGCGCCGGAGTTGACCACCACCACGGTGCGCGGGTTGGCTGCGGCGACGGCCCGGACCAGGTCGTCCTGGTGGCCGGGCAGTGCCAGCGAGGTGCGGTCGAAGCCCTCGCTCTCGATCCGGTCGCTGGTCCCGACCACGACGACGGCGACGTCGCAGTCCGCCGCCAGCGCGGCCGCCGCGGCCACCTCGGCCTGCGGGTCGGCGACGACGGTCTCGGTCCCGACGGTGAGCGCGAACAGCGCCATGCCGGCCTCGCCGCCGGACGGGCGGAACCGGAAGACCAGGTCGACCGGTCCGTCGGTGCCGACCTCCCCGGTCACCGAGGGGGCCTCGAAGATCGCCGCGCCCGGACCCTCGTCGCCGGTCAGGACGGCCTCGGTGTCGAGCACCGCCGTCCCGTGGGCGTGCACCGTCACGTGCCCGACGGCGGCGGCCCCGACCCGGTGCGTCCCGGGCCCGGGTGCCCACCGCACCGACACCTCGACGGTCTCGGCGCCGTCGGGGATCTCGGCGCCCATCCAGATCAGCGAGGCGCCGAGCCGGTGCTCGCTGCGCAGCGCGGAGCCGTCCGCGGCGCGGAACACCGCGCGCAGTCCGGGTTCCCCGGTGACCGGGTCGGTGATCGTGGCCGGGTCGAAGGGCTGCACGCCCTCGGCGACCTGCGCGCCCAGCCGGTACCGCACCCGGTCCTCGCCGAGCGCGGCGCGCAGCCCGTCCAGCGGCGCGACGACCGCAACGGGCCGGACCGTGGCGCTCCCGCCGCCCTGGGTGCGGGCGAGCGCGGCGTTGTGCCCGAGCACCGCGACCGTGCCGAGCGACGAGGCGTCCCACGGCAGCTCGCCGGTGTTGCGGAGCAGGACGCTGCCCGCGGCGGCGAGCCCGCGGGCCACGGCGGCGCCGTCCTCGGCGGCCGGGGCGGCGGGCGGCGTCGGTGCCCCCTCCAGCGCGCCGACCCGGGCGGCCAGGCGCAGCAGCCTCCGCAGCTTGCCGTCGACGACGGCCTCGTCGACCTCGCCGTCGCGCACCGCGGCGACCAGGCGCTCGCCCCAGGCGCCCACCGGGCCGGGCATCACCAGGTGCTGCTCGGCGCGCGCCGACGCGACCGTGGTGCGCACCGCGCCCCAGTCCGACATCACGAGCCCGTCGAAGCCCCACTCGCCGGTGAGCGGCTCGGCGAGCAGCGGGTTCTCGCTCATCGTCGCCCCGTTGACTCCGTTGTAGGCCGACATCACCGCCCACGCCCCGGCCCGGGTGACGGCCGGTTCGAACGCGGCCAGGTACAGCTCGTGCAGCGCCCGCTCGTCGACCGCGTCGTCCACGGTGAAGCGCTCGGACTCGGCGTCGTTGGCGACGTAGTGCTTCGGTGTCGCGGCGACCCCGTGCGCCTGCAGTCCCTCCACGTAGGCCGCGGCGAGCTCGCCGGTCAGCAGCGGGTCCTCCGACAGCGCCTCGAAGTGGCGGCCGCCGAAGGGGGTGCGGTGCAGGTTGATCGTCGGCCCGAGGACGACGTCGGCGTGCTGCCGGCGGGCCTCGGCGCCGAGGGCCGACCCGTAGCGGCGGGCGAGCTCCGGGTCCCAGGTCGCCCCCAGCGCCGTCGACGACGGCAGCGACAGCGACGGTGACCGCTCGTCGAAGCTCTCCCCGCGCACCCCGGACGGCCCGTCCGACAGCACCATCCGGCGCAGCCCGATCGCGGGCTCGGCCGGGGTGGACCAGAAGTCGGCCCCGGTCAGCAGCCGGACCTTCGCCTCCAGGTCGAGCCGGGCGATGAGTGTGGTGAGCAGGTCCTCGTCGACGGAAGGCATGGGCCCACCGTACCCGTGAAAACCTAGTGACACTCGGGATTCGTGGGCTAGCCTCGACCGGTGACGACGGCACGCGGGCGCTACGCCAAGGGGCGGCAGCGGCGGGAGCAGATCCTGGACACGGCGCTGGAGGTGTTCGCGACCGGCGGGTTCCACGCGTCGTCGACGAAGGAGATCGCGCGCCGGGTCGGGGTCAGCGAGCCGACCCTGTTCCACTACTTCGGGTCCAAGCAGGCGCTGCTGGTCGCGGTGCTGCAGGCCCGCGACGAGCGCTCCGCCGCCGCGCGCGCCGAGCCCGGGACCGGCCCCGAGGCGCTGCTGGAGACCGTGCGCGACAACGGGTCCGAGCCCGGTCTGGTCCGGCTGTACGCGGTCACCTCGGCCGAGGCGACCGACCCGGGCCACGCCGCCCACGACTGGTTCGCCCGGCGCTACGACCGGCTGCGCACCGCGCTCACCGCGGAGCTGGAGACCGGAGCGGATCCGGGTGCGGACCCCGGTGCCGACCCCGGAGCGGGCGCGGCGCCCGCCGGGGAGCTCACCCCGGACCGGGTGGCCCGGCTGCTGCTGGCCGCGGCCGACGGGCTGCAGGTCCAGTGGCTGCTCGACCGCCCTCCCGGCGGCGACCCGGCCGCCCCGGCCGACCCCGCCGGTCCCGGCGGGTTCGACATGGCGGCCGACCTGCGTGCCCTCGTCGCGGCGCTCGTCCCGCCGCGGTGACGACGCCCGGGGGGCGCTCAGCGGGTCCCGAGCGCGGCGGGCAGCTCCCGCGCCGCCTCCACCAGGCTCGGCCCGTACCAGGTCAGCAGCCGCCCGCTGACCAGCGCCGACGGCGCGTCGAACGCCTCGGGCCCGTCGTCGGCGGTGAACAGGTACGGCTCGTCGGGCAGCACGACGAGGTCGTGCTCCGGCAGCGCCGCGGGGTCGATCCGCGGGTAGCGCCCGGGGGAGCCGGCGAGCGCGTTGTCGATCCCGAGCCGTTCCAGCACCGCGCCGGTGAAGGTGTCCGAGCCGACGGCCATCCACGGCCGCCGCCAGATCGGCACGACGGCGCGCCGCCGCGGCGACGCGGGCTCCACGGCCGCCCACAGCTCGCGGGCCTCGCGCAGCCAGCCGGGCTCGCCGAGCCCGCAGGCGGCGAGCAGCCGGCCCAGCGAGGCGAGGCCGCCGTCGACGTCACGGATGTCGGTGACGTAGACCGGCAGCCCCGCGGCGCGCAGCGCGTCCAGGTCGGGGAGACGGTTCTCCTCCTGGTTGGCGACGACCAGGTCCGGGGCCAGCGCGACGATCCGCTCGACGTCGGGGTTCTTCGTCCCCCGGATCCGTTCCGCGCCGAGGTCGCCGGGGTGGGTGCACCAGTCGGTCGCGCCGACGACGACGCCGGGCGCGGTCGCCTCCAGCGCCTCGGTCAGTGACGGCACGATCGACACGACCCGCCGCACGGTGCCCGGGATCGGGACCTCGCGACCCTCGTCGTCGACCGGCGCCGCAGTCCGCGCAGTCATGGGCCGACGGTATCCCGGGGGCCGGGCCGGACGCGTCCCTGTCCGGCACCGCGGCCGTCCGCCGGGTCCGCCGACCCCGGTTCACCCGTGTTCGGCCAGCCACCGTGGCCCGTGCCGGACGACGAACGCCCGCAGGTCCCGCACCGGCGCCGTCGGCCGCGGGTCGGCCGCGTGCACCATCCCCAGCGTCCGCACGGTGTGCGGGCTGCGCACCGGCACCTGCACCACCCCCGGCACGTCCGGCCCGGCGGGGAGCAGCGCGACGCCCAGCCCGGCCCCGACCAGGCCGCGCAGCGTCGCCGTCTCCCCGCCCTCGAACGCCCGGCGCGGGCGGAACCCGGCCTGCGCGCACCACGACTCCACCACCCCCTGCAGCCCGTAGCCGCGGGCGAACAGCAGGAACGGGTCGTCGGCGACCTCGGCGAGGTCCGCGGCACCCGCGCGCGCCAGCCGGTGCCCGGACGGCACGGCGAGGCGCAGCTCCTCCTCGGCGAGCGGGGTCGCGACCAGGCCGGGCTCGTCGGGCACGGGGGAGGTGAGGGCCAGGTCGACCCGGCCGTCGCGGACCCGTTCCAGCAGTGCCGCGTGCGGCACCTGCACCAGCTCGATCCGCACCCGCGGGTGGTGCTCCCGGAACTCCCGCAGGATCCCCGGCACCGCGGAGGTGCCCATCGTCCCGAGGAAGCCGAGCGCGACCCGGCCGGTGACCGGGTCGGCGTCGCCCGCCAGCTCGGCGACGCCCGCACCGAGCTCGGCCAGTGCGGCCTCGGCCCGAGGCAGCAGCGTCCGTCCGGCCGCGGTCAGCGCCAGCCCGCGCCCGGACCGCCGGAACAGCGCGACGCCCAGCTCGCCCTCCAGTCGGGCGATCGCCCGCGACAGCGTGGGCTGCGGGACCCCGATCCGCTCCGCGGCGCGGGTGAGGTGACCGTCGCGCGCGACCGCGACGAAGCGGTGCAGCGCCGGCGCCAACGACTCATGCATCAACGCATGGTACGTCGACGAAGCATGCATTGGACGCATCCGACGTCGGCACCTACGGTCGTGTGCGATGACAACGACCGAGCGTCCCCCGGCTCCGACCGCCACCCGGCCCGCCCCGCCCCATGAGCGCGGCACCCCCGGCTACCGGCGGCTCGGCATCGCCCTGTGGCTCTCGGGTCTGGCGACGTTCGTGCTGGTCTACAGCGTGCAGGGGCTGCTGCCGACGCTCTCGGCGGAGTTCGGCGTGCCCTCGTCGACGGCCAGCCTGGTCCTGTCGGCGACGACCGGCACCCTCGCCCTCGCCGTACTGCCGCTGTCCGCGCTCACCGAGTCCTGGGGCCGCGCGCGGGTCATGACCTGGGCGCTCGCGGCGTCGGCGATCCTCGCACTGCTCGCCCCGCTGGCGCCCACCTTCGAGACCCTCGTCGTCGTCCGCGGGCTGCAGGGCATCGCCCTCGCGGCGCTGCCCGCCCTGTCGATGGCCCACCTCACCCACGAGGTCGCGCCGCGGCACCTCGGCGGCGCGGTCGGGCTGCTCATCGCCGGCAACACCCTCGGCGGGCTGTCCGGGCGGCTCGTCGCGTCCTGGGTCGCCGAACTCGGAGGCTGGCGGGCCGGGCTCGCCGCCGTCGGTGCGGTCTCGGTGCTCGCAACCGTCGCGTTCCGGCTGCTCCTGCCGCCCGCGACGGCGCCCGCCCCGGCCCGCACCCGGCTGCGCGATCTCGGCGGACCGCTGCGCCGCCACCTCACCGACCGGGGCCTGCTCTGCCTGTTCGGGATGGCGTTCCTGCTGATGGGCGCGTTCGTGACCGTCTACAACTACCTCGGGTTCCGGCTGCTGGCCCCGCCGTTCTCGCTGCCCGGCACCCTGGTGGGGCTGGTGTTCCTCGGCTACCTCGCCGGCAGCTGGGCCTCCACCGGTGCGGGCAGGCTGGGGGACCGGTTCGGGCGCCGCCCGGTGCTGTGGGTGGCGACGCTGGTCGCGTTCGGCGGGATCTGGGTGACCCTGCCCGACCTCCTCCTCACCACCCTGGCCGGGCTGCTGCTGGTGACCGTCGGCTTCTTCGGCGCCCACTCGGTCGCCAGCTCCTGGGTGGGGCGGCGCTCGGCGATGCTGCCCGGTGCGGTGCCGGCCCAGGCGTCGTCGCTCTACCTGGTCGGCTACTACGCCGGGTCGAGCATCGGCGGCGCCGTCGGCGGAGTCGCCTACGACCACGCCGGCTGGGCGGGTGTCGTCGGCTACGTCAGCGCGCTGCTGGTGGGGGCGCTGGCGCTGGCGCTGGTCCTGCGCCGGACCCCGGCACCCGCGGTGTGAGACGCGCTTATCCCCACCTGGAGCAGTGGCCCGGCGCGTCCACCCCGGCGTTGCTCCGTCGGTGCCACCGCCACCCGACACGCCGTGCCGCGGTGCTCCGCCCGGGTGGTCGACGTCCGCGACGGGACCGGACGCTGTCCGGTTCGTCACCCTCATGGACCAGTGCCCCCGTGTCGACGACTCGTCGTCGTCTGTCACGGTGAGGTCTCGCCCCCAGCACCAGACACATCTTCGGAGGAACCCCGATGCGGAAGGCCGGACGCAAGCTCTCCAAGGCTGCCGAGTCGTTCGTCGAGGCGATCGGCATCCTCGGCGGCTGGAACCGCGGCCGTCGACGCAGTCGCCCCCGCCGCTGAGCCGGTCGGGCGGCCGCCCCGCCCGAGGTGTTTAGCTTGTGGTAAGCACATCATGTCCGGTTCCTCCGGGAAGACAGGTGTGCCGACCACGTGACCGACGCCGCCCACGACACCCACCGCCCGGCCGGGGACGGCTCCGCCGGGCCGCCCGGCGACGACCCGCTGCCCCGGCGTGTGCCGGTCTTCGCCGTCGTCGGTCTGGCGCTGCTGATGTTCTCCCTCGACGGGACGTCGGTCGCCACCGCGCTGACGACGATCAGCGGCGACCTCGGCGCCGACCTGGCCTGGACCGGCTGGGTCGTGACCGTCGCTGCTGTCGGGCAGATCCTGGCGCTGCCACTGGGCGGGTGGCTGTCCGACCGCTTCGGCGGCCGGCGGATGTTCCTGGCCGGGGTCGCCGTGTTCACGGTGATGTCCGGGCTGAGCGCGCTCAGCCCGTCGATCGGTGTGCTCATCGCCTGCCGGCTGGTGCAGGGCCTCGCCGGCGGTGTGATGCTGCCGGCCGCCAACGGGGTCGTCGCGCACCAGTTCGGCCGTGACCGGGACCGGGCGCTCGCGCTGTTCACCAGCGTCTTCCCGATCGGCGCGATCCTCGGGCCGCTGGTCGGCGGGCTGGTGCTCACCACCTGGACCTGGCACGGCATCTTCCT
Organism: Pseudonocardia sp. ICBG1034; assembly: GCF_020131375.1. NCBI lineage: Bacteria > Bacillati > Actinomycetota > Actinomycetes > Pseudonocardiales > Pseudonocardiaceae > Pseudonocardia > Pseudonocardia sp. ICBG1034. The sequence goes on along the minus strand of NZ_JAHLEK010000019.1, from coordinate 107,257 downwards.
GGTGAACGTGCCGATCGGGATCCTGCTCGTCGCCGTCGGGCTGGCCCTGGTCGACGACCCTCCGCACCGGCGGACCGCGCGGATCGACGCCGCCGGTATCGCGCTGCTCGTCGTGACCCTGCTGGCCACGATGCTCACCATCACCCGGCTCGGCTCGCCGGGGTCGGGGCCCGGCTGGACCGCCCTGGCCGGTGTGGTCGCGCTGACGGCGGGTGCGGTGTTCGTCCGGCACGCCCGGCGACGGCCCGACGCGGTCGTCCCGATGCACCTGCTCGCCGGGCGCGGTCTGGGCATCATGAACGTCACCAACGTCGTCTTCGGCGCCGTGGTGATCGGGTTCTCGGCGACCCTGCCGCTCTACGCCCAGGTCCGCTACGACCTGCCCGCGTTCGTCGCCGGGGCGCTGCTGACCGGCCGCGCGGTCGGCACCATCGTCACCTCGGCGGCCGCGGTCGCGCTGCTGCGCCGGCTGGGCTTCCGGCCGCTGCTGCTCGGTGGCCTGGTCGCCGTCGTCGCCGGGCTGGTGGTCACCGCGGTGGCGCCCCCGTTCGGCGGGCCCACGGTGTGGCTGCTCGCCGGCTCCACCCTGCTCGGGCTGGGCACGGGCCTGTCCGGTCCGGCCGCCAACAACGCCGGCATGCACCTGGTGCCCGACGAGGTCGCCGCGGTGTCCGGGCTGCGCATCATGTTCCGGCAGATGGGTGGAATCGCCGCGGTGTCGGTGCTGACCGCCGCGGTGACCGCCGCCGAGGACCCGGGCGTCGCCGCCGGGGCGGCCTACGGGGTGCTGGCGGTGGCGCTCGCGGCGGTCGGCCTGGCGGCCGCGCGGATCCCGAACCGGCGCGGGCGCTGGTGAGGGAGGCGGGGCCGGGTGGACCGGCCCCGCCCGCCGTCACATGTTGCGCCGGTACTGTCCGCCGACCTCGAAGAACGCCGTGGTCAGCTGACCCAGCGAGCACACCCGCGCGGCACGCATCAGCTCGTCGAACACGTTGCCGTCACCGGTCGCGACGTCCTGCAGCCGCCGCAGCGCCTGCTCGGCCTCGGTGCGGTGCCGGGACTGGAAGTCCGCGAGCCGGTCGAGCTGGGACTGCTTCTCGGCCTCGGTGGCGCGCGCCAGCTCGATCTCCTGGTGCGCCTCGTCCGGGTCGGCGGGCTTGAGGAAGGTGTTGACGCCGACGATCGGCAGCTCACCGGTGTGCTTGCGGTGCTCGTAGAGCATCGACTCGTCCTGGATCCGGCCGCGCTGGTAGCCGGTCTCCATCGCCCCGAGCACACCGCCACGCTCCGCGATCGACTCGAACTCGCGCAGCACCGCCTCCTCCACGAGGTCGGTGAGCTCGTCCACGACGAACGAGCCCTGCAGCGGGTTCTCGTTCAGCGACAGGCCCCACTCCTTGTTGATGATCATCTGGATGGCCATCGCGCGGCGCACCGACTCCTGCGTGGGCGTGGTGACCGCCTCGTCGTAGGCGTTGGTGTGCAGGGAGTTCGCGTTGTCGTAGAGCGCGCAGAGCGCCTGCAGCGTGGTGCGGATGTCGTTGAAGTTCATCTCCTGCGCGTGCAGGGACCGTCCCGAGGTCTGGACGTGGTACTTCAGCTTCTGGGAGCGCTCGTTGGCGCCGTAGCGCTCCTTCATCGCGATCGCCCAGATGCGGCGGGCGACCCGGCCGATCACCGTGTACTCGGCGTCCATGCCGTTGGAGAAGAAGAACGACAGGTTCGGCGCGAAGTCGTCGACGTCCATGCCGCGCGCCAGGTAGCTCTCGACGAAGGTGAACCCGTTGGCCAGGGTGAAGGCGAGCTGGCTGATCGGGTTCGCCCCGGCCTCGGCGATGTGGTAGCCGGAGATGGAGACGGAGTAGAAGTTGCGCACCTTGTGCGCGATGAACCACTCCTGGATGTCGGCCATCATCCGCAGCGAGAACTCGGTGGAGAAGATGCAGGTGTTCTGGCCCTGGTCCTCCTTGAGGATGTCGGCCTGCACCGTGCCGCGGACGTTCGCGAGCGCGTAGGCGACGAGCTCCTCGCGCTCACCCCCGTCGGGCTCGCGGCCCTGCTCGTCGCGGAACCGGTCGACCTGCTGGTCGATGGCGGTGTTGAGGAAGTAGGCGAGGATCGTCGGCGCGGGGCCGTTGATCGTCATCGACACCGAGGTGGTCGGCGAGCACAGGTCGAAGCCGTCGTAGAGGGCCTTGAGGTCGTCCAGGGTCGCGATCGAGACGCCCGAGGTGCCGACCTTGCCGTAGATGTCGGGGCGGGTGTCCGGGTCGTGGCCGTAGAGGGTGACCGAGTCGAACGCCGTCGACAGGCGCTTGGCGTCCGAGCTCTCCGACAGGTACTTGAACCGCCGGTTGGTGCGGAACGGGTCGCCCTCGCCGGCGAACATGCGGGCCGGGTCCTCACCCTCCCGCTTGAACGGGAACACCCCGGCGGTGAAGGGGTAGAAGCCGGGCAGGTTCTCCCGGCGCAGGAAGCGCAGCAGCGCGGCGTCGTCGTCGAACTTCGGCAGCGCGACCCGGCGCACCGGGTTGCCGGACAGCGTCTCGCGCGTCAGCTTCGTGCGGAACTCCTTGTCGCGCACGGTGTAGACGTACTCGTCGCCGGAGTAGTCCGCGACCCGCGACGGCCACGCCTCCAGCAGCTCGGCGGACTCGGCGGGGACCTTCTTCTCGGCGGTGCGCAGCGCCTCGTCGAGGTCGTCGCCGCCGACCAGCTCGGCGGCGGTGCGCAGGTGCTGCGCGGTGCGGGCCGCCCGGGCGTGGGTCTCGGTGTCGGCGTGGTAGTCCCGCACCGCACCGGCGATGTCGGCGAGGTAGCGGACCCGCTCCGGCGGGATGACGGCCGCGTAGTCGCTGGAGGTCTTGGTGTCGACGCGGGGGAGACGCCCCTCGCCCACGGTCAGTCCGCCCTCGGCGAGCAGGTCGCGCAGGTGCTGGTAGAGCGCGGTGACGCCGTCGTCGTTGAAGGTGGCGGCCGAGGTGCCGTAGACCGGCATGTCCTCCCAGGTCGCGCCGAACTCCTCACGGTTGCGCACCAGCTGGCGGCCGACGTCGCGGCGGGCGTCCTCGGCTCCGCGGCGCTCGAACTTGTTGATCGCGACGACGTCGGCGAAGTCCAGCATGTCGATCTTCTCGAGCTGGGACGCGGCGCCGAACTCCGGCGTCATCACGTACAGCGAGTGGTCGACGAACGGGACGATGCCCGCGTCGCCCTGGCCGATGCCGGGCGTCTCGACGACCACCAGGTCGAACCCGGCGGAGCGGAGCACCGCGATGGTGTCGCCGAGCCGCTCGGGCAGCGAGCCGCCGTCGTTGCCGCGGGTGGCGAGGCTGCGGAAGAACACCCGGTCACCGGACAGCGCGTTCATCCGGATGCGGTCGCCGAGCAGCGCGCCACCGCCCTTGCGTCGGGTCGGGTCCACCGCGAGCACCGCGATGCGGAGCTTGTCCTCCTGGTCGAGCCGGAGGCGGCGGACCAGCTCGTCGGTCAGCGAGGACTTGCCGGAGCCGCCGGTGCCGGTGATGCCGAGGACCGGCACCGGGCGCTCGGAGGCGGCGACGCGCTCGCGGACCTCCTCGGGCAGCGTCCCGGACTCCGCGAGGGTCAGTGCCCGCGCCAGCGTCGCGGTCTCCCCGGAGAACAGCCCGTCGAACGACGACGGCGGCTGCGCCGCGAGGTCGGTGTCGCACTCGCGGATCATGATGTTGATCATCCCGGGGAGGCCCAGGTGCTGGCCGTCCTCGGGGGAGAAGATGCGCGCGACGCCGCGGGAGTGCAGCAGCTCGATCTCCTCGGGGACGATCACGCCGCCGCCCCCGCCGTAGACCCTGATGTGGCCGGCGCCGCGCTCGCGCAGCAGCTCGACCAGGTAGGAGAAGTACTCGACGTGCCCGCCCTGGTAGGAGGAGATGGCGACGCCCTGCACGTCCTCCTGGATCGCGGCGGTCACGACCTCGTCGACCGAGCGGTTGTGGCCGAGATGGATCACCTCGGCGCCCTGTCGCTGCAGGATCCGGCGCATGATGTTGATGGCGGCGTCGTGCCCGTCGAACAGGCTGGCCGCGGTCACGAAACGGACCGGGTGCGTGGGGACGTGCAGCTCGGCCTGTGCGTTCGTGTCCGTGCTCATCGGGGACGTTCCTCCCGCCGGGCGGACGGCGGTGTCCCGGCCGGATTAGTTTGACATCCTAGTATCGGACGTACAAGGAACCCGGCGAGCATCACAGGGGTCGTACGGTGCGGGTCAGGCCGCGTCGCGTGCCGCGGGCTCCCCGGTGACCGGAGCGGCCTGCTCGCGGACCCGCCGGGAGTGCCGACCGGTCGGCCAGGAGGTCTCCGGGCCGGTCGCGTCGGGCTCGTCCTCGTGGGCGACCAGGTCGTCGTCGGCGGGTGCGGCGGGGTCCACGACGTCGGACAGCACGCGGCGCGCCCGGGCGAGCTTGCGCGCCCGCCAGCGCTTTCCGGCCAGCCCGGCGACGAGGCCGAGGGTGGGCAGCAGGATCCCGGAGGCGATGACCAGCACCACGGAGTACGCGGGGAATGCGGCCACCAGCAGGAAGGCCGTCAACGGCCAGTACAGCAGGGCCCGCCCCGCGCCCCGTCGCGTCCAGTCGCGATGAGGCGGCATGATCCCTGCCTACCCGAACTCCGCGATCGTCATGCACGACTCGCCGCAACCCACCCACATGTTCCGCGACCGGGGGTACGAATTCATGACCACGACACCGGACCGCACCGCGGTCGACCCGTACGCCGCCGTCCTCCTCGCGGAGAACGACCGGCTGGCCACCCTCCTGACGGCGGCCGATCCGGCCACCCCGGTCCCGACCTGCCCGGGCTGGTCGCTGCTGCAGCTGCTCCGCCACGTCGGGCGCGGGCACCGGTGGGCGGCCCGGATGGTCGCCACCGGCGCCACCGAGGCCCTCGACCCGCGCCAGGTGCCCGGCGGGAAGCCGCCCGAGGGTGGCCCGGAGGTCGCGGCGCAGTGGCTGCGCGACGGCGCGACCGAGCTGCTCGACGCCGTCGTCGCGGCCGGGCCGACCGCGCCGGTGTGGACCTTCACCGGTCCGCAGCCCTCGGCGTGGTGGGTGCGGCGGCGGCTGCACGAGGCGACGGTGCACCGCGCCGACGCCGCCGTCGCGCTCGGGGCGCCGTTCCCGATCGACCCGCAGGTCGCCGCCGACGGCGTCTCGGAGTGGCTGGGCCTGCTCGCCGCCCGCCCCGCCGCCGCCGAGCCGCCGCTCGCCGACGGCGCCACGCTGCACCTGCACTCCACCGACGACGTGCCGGACGCGGCGGGGGAGTGGATGGTGCGCGGCGCGGGAGGGCGCGTGGTCTGGGAGCACGGGCACGGCAAGGGCGACGCCGCCGTCCGCGGCACCGCCGCGGACCTGCTCCGGGGCGTCACCCGCCGCATCCCCGCCGACGACGACCGTCTCCAGGTCCTCGGCGACGCCGAGGTCTGGACGGGCTGGCTGGCCCGTACCGGGTTCTGACGGGCCGTCACCGCGCACCCGGTCAGACCGCCGGGGTGGTCCCCCTCCGCTGCCGGGCGGCCATGGGTGGGGCCTGCGGGGTCAGCACGACCTCGGCCGCGGTGTCGAGCACCGCGGCCGAGCGCGGCCGCTCGAACCGGCACGACGCCCGTCGCCCGTCGGTCTCCAGGGTCGCGACGAGGTTGCCGAACAGCGGACCGGTCGTCCGCTCCCAGGCCACGCCCGCGCTGCCGGTCCCGGTCCGGCGGGTCCAGCGGGTCGTCATCCTGCCCAGCAGCCGCGACCAGGTGATCCGGAACATCACCCGCATCACCGCGGGGACCACGTTGTGCACCGGTGAGCAGGTCAGCTGGTGGACCCGGGTGCCCTCCGGGCCGCGACCCGGCCGGTCCCCGGGGGTGTGGGTGTGCACGTCGGCGACCGCGGCGTAGGAGTGGTGGACGTCGCCGGACAGCACCGACACCGTGGCGGGCGGGGCGTCCCCGGCGCGCGGGCGGCACGCCTCGCGGATCAGGTCGGCGAGCCGGGCGAAGGAGTGCCCGAACGCGGGCCAGTGCTCCAGGTCGGCCTCCTGGCGGGCCCACTCGGCGACGGCGGCGACCCGGCCGGAGCCGTTCGCGCCCTTCTCGGTCGCGGCCTCCAGGTCGGAGATGACCTGGGGCATCAGCCAGGGCACCGAGGTGCCCAGGACGAGGTGGTCCATGTCGCCGGGGGCGAGCGCCTTGGCGGAGATCCAGTCGAACTCGGCGTCGGACACCATCCGGCGCGGCGTGGACTCGACGATCCGTCCGTTGCGGGAGTCGATGACGATCAGCCGGGTGCGGCCGAGCTCCCAGCAGAAGGAGAACCGCTCGTCCTTGTGGGTGTCGTCGCCGTCGCCGGTCTCGCGGTCCCACAGGGCGGCCCGCTCGGACAGCAGCGGCCAGACGTCGCCCTCGGCGGCCTGCACCTCCTGCCAGGTCCGGTCGGCGGCGAGCTCGGCGGGGGAGAGGTTGCCCAGGTGCTGGTGGACCCAGTAGGAGGCCAGGCCGGAGCGGATGCGCTCGGACCACCAGGGCGTGCGGGCGATCTGCTCGCGCCAGGCGCCGGAGGTGTTCCAGTCGTCGCGGACGTCGTGGTCGTCGAAGATCATCGCGGTGGGGACGGTGGAGAGCATCCACCGCACCTCGGGGTCCGACCAGGTGTCGCGGTAGAGGCCCGAGTACTCGTCGAAGCCGACGATCTCGTCGTCGGGCCAGTCCGGGTGCCGCTCCCGCCGCCCGGCGATCCGCCGCCGGGTCTGCGGGGTGAGCTCGTCGGCGTAGACCTGGTCGCCGAGCAGCAGCAGGGTGGTCGGCCAGGTCTCCGGGGGCAGCCCGGCCATCCGGCCGGCGTAGACGTCGAGCGCGTCGAGGCCGTACTGCCGGGCCAGCTTCGGGTCGGCCAGCTTCACGTAGCGGCAGGAGCCGAAGACGATCCGCTGGTGGGCCTCGGTGCCCGCGCCGCGTGTCGCGATCAGGCTCGGCGGGAAAGGCGAGTGCGGCAGCGGCCAGACCTGCTCGCCGTCGAGGTGGACCTCGTAGGCGGTGCGGGTGCCCGGCGCCAGCCCGGTCACCCGCACCAGGGCGAAGTGGTGGCCCGACACCTCGAAGGTCGCGGCGTCGCAGCCGAGCACCGAGACGCGGCACGGGCCGGAGGTCTGCACCCAGACCAGCGCGCTGGTCTCGTCGACGTGCCGCAGCACCGGTCCGAGCAGGAGTGTCACCCGTCCGAGCGTAGTCGTGCCCCGGCCCCGTTGCGGGACGAGATCAGGTCTCCTCCAGCGCCAGCAGCCCCGCACCGATCTTCCCGGCGTCGCCCTTGTAGGTGGCGGGCAGCACCGGCGGGATCGGGCGGACCTCGGGCGGGCCGTAGTGGAACTCCCGGGCCGCCCGGCGCGCCGGCTCGAGCAGCAGCTCGCCCGCGTCGACCAGGCCGCCGCCGATCAGCACGACCTCGAACTCGAAGATCGCGTTGATGCTGGCGATACCGATCCCCAGCGAGCGCCCGAGCCGCTGGAACAGCGAGGCCGCCGTGCTGTCGCCCGCCATCGCGGCCATCGTCACGTGCTGGCCGGTGACCTCGCCCCCGGCCTCCGCGGCCAGGGTCGCGATCATGCCCCGCGGGTCGTGCAGGGCGGCGCTGCGCCCCATCCGGGTCAGCGCGGTCCCCGACGCGACCGCCTCCAGGCAGCCGTAGTTGCCGCAGCCGCACTGCGGGCCGTCCGGGTTGACGTTCATGTGCCCGACCTCGGCACCGAGCCCGTGCGCGCCGCGGTAGATCTTCCCGTCGAGCACGATCCCCGCCCCGACGCCCGTGCCGACGGTCAGCAGCACCATGTCGTCGTTGCGGGTCCCGCCGAGCCGGGCCTCGGCCAGACCGGCGACGTTGCCGTCGTTGTCGACGACCACCGGCAGCCCGCACGCGGACTCCAGGAGGCCGCGGACGTCCCAGTTCTCGTAGTTGTTGTTGGGTGCCCAGCGGATCCGGCCGACCGGCCACTCCACGGTCCCCGCGGCACCGACACCGATCGCGGACACGTCCGCCCCCTCGGCGTCGCCGCGCAGCTCCTCGACCATCTCCCGCAACAGGGTGGTCATCGTGTCCGCATCGGACGTGTCCGGGGTGTTGCGCCGCAGCTCGGCGTGGACCGTGCCATCCTCGCCCACGATCGCTCCGGCGACCTTCGTTCCTCCGATGTCGAGCCCGATGGCCCGCCGTCCGTTCGTCACCCGGGCATGATTGCCATCCCACGGCGGTGACGCCACACCCACCCCGGGTTTGCGGACGGACGGGCCGGGGAAAGGTGCCCCATGCCAGTCTTGCGACGTGTAGCCCGACCCGCCCTCGCGGCCGTGTTCATCTACGGCGGAATCAACGAGCTGCGGAACGCCGACGCGTTGACTTCCGCCGCACAGCCCGTTCTCGACCAGGCCGCCCCGGCCATCGACAAGGTCGTGGAGAACGCCCCGCTGGACCGGCGCCCGGACAACGAGACCCTGGTCAAGGTCGACGCCGGAGTGAAGATCGTGGCGGGCTCGCTGCTCGCCCTGGGCAAGTTCCCCCGTCTGTCGGCCACCGCGCTGGCCGCCTCGCTGGTCCCGACCACCCTGGCCGGGCACCGCTTCTGGGAGGAGACCGACCAGCAGAAGCGCGCCAACGAGCAGATCCACTTCCTGAAGAACGTCGGCCTGCTCGGCGGGCTGCTCATCGCGGCCGCCGACACCCACGGCAAGCCGTCGCACGCCTACCGGACGCGTCAGGCCGCCGAGCGGGCCCAGGCCCGGCTGTCCGGCTCCGGTTCCGACACCGGTGCCCAGCTCGCCGCGGGACTGGCCGGCGCGGGCACCTCGATCGCCGCGGCCGCCGCGGGCAGCCGGGAGAAGCTGGCCGAGGCCGTCGAGGAGTACGGCCCGGTCGTGCGTGAGCGCGCCACCGAGTGGAGCGGCAAGGCCTCCGAGCAGGCCGCGCACCTGTCCGAGGTCGCCTCGGACAAGGCGTCCACCTGGTCCGAGCAGCTCTCGGCCGCCGCCGAGCGCACCTCCCAGGCCGCCCAGAAGCAGGCCAAGGTCGCCGAGAAGCGCGGCGCCAAGCTGGCGAAGGCGGCCGAGAAGCGCGGCGCCCAGCTCGAGAAGGTCGTGGACAAGAAGGGCGCCCGGTACCGCAAGGCCGCCGGGCGCACCGGCGACCGGTGGGTGCGCGAGGCCGAGAAGCGCCGCGTCCGCTGGGAGAAGCAGGCCCGCAAGGCCGCCGCCCGCGCGGAGAAGCGCGCCCCCGAGTACGCCGACCGCTTCTCCACCCTGGTCACCCAGGCCCAGTCGCAGGCCGCGAAGCTCGGCTCGGACCTGGCCGACCGCGCGTCGGTGGCCGGTGCCGAGGCCGCCAAGCAGGCCAAGGCGTCGGCGAAGGACGCGCGCAAGCGCGCCAAGGCCGTCGCCCGCTGACCCACCGCGACCCCCGTCCACGGCCCTCCCGACCGGCCCCGCGCCGGACGGGAGGGCCGTGACGTGTCCGGGGTCAGACCGGGCGCAGCACCTGCAGCTCGCCCGAGTCGAGCGACCGCACCTCGACGACGACCCGGCCGTCCCACACCGGGGAGCGCAGCGCGTTCGCCATCCGCGTGAACAGCGCCTGGCTGCGTGCGTTGGCCGCCGCCTGGTCGGCGATCAGGTTCGGCATCATGCCGCCGGAGCGCTTGCGCACGGTCTGCGGGAGCGTCGACAGCGTGGTCAGCAGCCGGTGCAGCCGCGCGACGTCGGCGGCCCGGCCCGCGAGGTCGCTCTCGACCAGGGGCCGCAGCGCGGTCAGCGGCCGGTTCGGGGCGCGCAGCAGGTGGTCGGCCGCGGTGAGCAGGATGCGCCGGGCGTCCAGGACGAGTGCCTGGTAGGCGCCGTGCACCGCGGCCGGGAACCCGGTCCAGCCGAGCTTGCCGACCTCACCGAGCGCGTCCCGCAACGCCAGGCCGGGCGTCCCCGACGGGTCCGCCCCGGCGACGACCCGCTCCCAGCCCGCGATCCAGGCGTGCGTCTGGTGGCGCAGGACCGACAGGTTCGCGACCGCCGTCTCGAGCCCGCGCGACGGGGAGCCGCTGTCGGTCGCGTCGCCGTCGACGACGAGCGAGCCGCGTTCGAGAAGCTCGGTCTGGGCCTCGCGCAGCGACTCCTCGGCCGCGCGGAGCCGCGAGTCCAGCCGCATCACGCACGACGGGGCCAGCTGGTCGACCGCGGCGGTCAGCTCGTCGAGCACCCGGGTCTGGGTGCCCGTCGCGGCGATCTCGGCCGCCGTGGTCAGGGTGAGCAGGCCCAGCCCGGCGCCGTGCCGGTCACCGGGTGCGGTGGGTGCGACCGGCACCAGCGCCGACGACCCGGGGGCCGCCGCGGCCGTCTCGCCGCCGGCCAGGCGCAGCAGCGGCTCGGCGCCGAACGCCTCGGGCAGCGCGAGCCGGAAGGTGAGCCCGGCGGCGGGTGCGCGGCCGGCGTCGGGTGCGAGCCGCCGCGCCAGCTCGCTCGACGCCGACAGCGTCGCCCAGGCGCGGTCGTCGTCGACGGCCGGGGTGGGGGTCCAGCTCAGCAGCAGTGCCGGGCCGGGGGGAGGGGTCCCGTTGCGGAGGGGATGCGGGCCACCGTTGCGTTCGGGGGCGCCGGTCTCCGTTCCGCCGGGCCGCCCGTCGAGCGGGAGCACGATGCCTCGCGGGTCGTCCGGTTGACCGAGCATGTCTCTCCAACGACGTCACGGGCCCCGAGGTCACGAGCCCGGCGGAAGGGGGGCGTGTCCATGGTGCCCTGCGCCGTCCGGGCTCCGGCTCTCGCCCCGGGTGCCCGGGTCCGGGTAGAACTCCTGTGTGGGGACCGCATACGTGATCGGCACGTTCGACACCAAGGGCGCCGAGCTGGCGTGGGTGGCCGAGCTGATGGCCGCCGACGGCGCCGACGTGCGCCGGGTGGACGTGTCCACCTCCGGTGCGGCGGGCCCCGGTCCGGACGTGACCGCGGCCGAGGTCGCCGCCTGCCACCCCGGTGGCGCCGACGCGGTGTTCACCGGTGAGCGCGGCAGCGCGGTGGGGGCGATGGCGCAGGCGCTGCGGGCCTTCCTCGCCGGCCGCGACGACGTCGGCGGCGTCCTCGGGCTCGGCGGCTCGGGCGGGACCGCACTGGTCACCCCGGCGATGCGCGACCTCCCGGTCGGGGTGCCCAAACTGATGGTCTCCACGGTCGCCTCCGGCGACACCGCGCCCTACGTGGGGGCGAGCGACGTCGCGATGCTGTACGCCGTCACCGACGTTGCGGGCCTCAACCGCATCTCGCGACGGGTACTGGGCAACGCCGCGCACATGCTGGCCGCCGCCGTCACCGCCCCGCCGCCGGAGACCGGTGCCGACCTGCCCGCCGTCGGGCTGACCATGTTCGGGGTGACCACGCCGCTGGTCACCGCGGTCCGCGAACGGCTCGGCGACCGCGTCGACGCCCTGGTCTTCCACGCCACCGGCTCGGGCGGGCCGTCGATGGAGAAGCTCGTGGACTCCGGCCTGGTCGACTCGGTGCTGGACCTGACCACCACCGAGGTCGCGGACCTGCTCGTCGGCGGGGTGATGGCCTGCGGGCCCGACCGGCTCGACGCGATCGCCCGCTCCGCGGTGCCGTGGGTCGGGTCCTGCGGCGCCCTGGACATGGTCAACTTCGGCGCACGCGCGACCGTCCCGGAACGCTTCGCCGGCCGCCAGTTCCACGAGCACAACGCGAACGTCACCCTGATGCGCACCACCGTCGACGAGAACCGGGAGATCGGGGCCTGGCTGGCGGCGAAGCTGAACGCCCTGACCGGGCCGTGGCGGTTCCTGCTCCCGCTGGGCGGGGTGTCCGCACTGGACGCGCCGGGCGCGGCGTTCCACGATCCCGAGGCCGACGCGGCGCTGTTCGCCGCGATCGAGGCCGGTGTGGACTCCCCGGACGGTGTCCGGCGGGTCGCGCACCACGTCAACGACCCGGAGTTCGCCGACGCGGTGCTCTCGGCCTGGCAGGAGGTACGACGATGAGGCGGTTCGGCCGTGCGGAGCTGATGGAGCGGTTCGGCGAGATGGCCGCCCGCGGCGAGCCGATCGTCGGTGGCGGCGCGGGCACCGGGCTGTCGGCCAAGTGCGAGGAGGCCGGCGGGATCGATCTCATCGTCATCTACAACTCCGGGCGCTACCGGATGGCGGGCCGCGGCTCGCTCGCCGGGCTGCTGGCCTACGGCAACGCCAACGACATCGTCGTCGAGATGGCGGCCGAGGTGCTGCCGGTGGTCCGCCGCACCCCGGTGCTGGCCGGGGTCAACGGCACCGACCCGTTCCTGTTCACCGACCGCTTCCTCGACGAGCTGTCCTCCCTCGGGTTCGCCGGCATCCAGAACTTCCCGACCGTCGGGCTGATCGACGGCACCTTCCGGGCCAACCTGGAGGAGACCGGGATGGGCTACGCGCTGGAGGTCGACCTCGTCGCCGCGGCGCGGGCCAAGGACATGCTCACCACGCCGTACGTCTTCTCCGCCGACGACGCCCGCGCCATGGCCCGGGCCGGCGCCGACATCGTGGTGTGCCACATGGGGCTCACCACCGGCGGCGCGATCGGGGCGGGCACCGCGAAGACCCTCGACGACTGCGTCGCACTCGTCGACGAGTGGGCGCAGGCGGCGCTGGAGGTCCGCGACGACGTGCTCGTCCTCGTCCACGGCGGGCCGGTCGCGATGCCCGAGGACGCCGCGCACGTGCTCCGCACGGCGAAGGTCTGCCACGGCTTCTACGGGGCCTCGTCGATGGAGCGGCTGCCGACCGAGACCGCACTGACCGAGCAGACGCGGGCCTTCAAGAACGTGCTGGAGCGGTGATGGCGCGCGGGATGCCCGCCCCGCCGCCCGGCGGGGACTGGCGGCGACGGATGGCGGTGCGCGGGGGCAGGGTCTCGCACGCCCTCGCCGCGCACGGGTGGCTGGTGCTCCTGCTGGCCGGTGCGGCCCTCGGTGTGCTGATCGGGGTGATCGTCGGCATCACGCAGGTGGGGCAGTACCCGGCCGACGAGCTGCTCGGGCGGACGCTGGGTTACGCGATCGCCTCGGCGGTGTTCTGCGCGGTCCCGGCGGTGCTGTTCGTCGGGCTGCCCGCCCAGGCCCTGGCCCGTTCCTACCTGCGCTCCGCGAGCCCCGCCGAGCGCGAGGCCATGCGACGGGCCGCCGAGAACGCCCCCGCCTCCCTGCCCGACGGCCTCGTCGCGGGGTCGCGCTGGGCCCGCGCCTACTCCGGCTGCGTCGGCTCGGTGACCGCCTTCCACGGCGTCGTGCGCACGGTGCCCGACGGCCCGGCCAGGGACTGGCTGCACGACATCGGCCGCAACCTCGACGCCGAGCTCGCCGAGGCCCTGCGTACCGCGCGGATGGGCGAGAGCCTGGAGAGCGCGGGCCAGGGCAGCGAGGTGGCCCGCACCGTGGGCGCCCGCCTCGAGGTCGCCCGCACCGCCTTCCACGACACCGCGGAGCTGGCTGCGTCGATCGCGCTGGACCTGCGGGTCGACAGCGGCTTCGACGACGTCCGCGCCCAGCTCGACCAGCTCGCGGCGCAGGCCCCCCACCTGCGCCGGCAGTCCTGACACTCCCGAGGAGGAGTCCCCGATGCCCCGTCCCTACTCCAGCGCCGTGATCACGGCACCGCTGGCCGAGGTGTGGCCGCACGTCCGCGACTTCGGTGGCCTGCACCGCTGGCACCCGGCGATCGCGACCTGCGAGCTGATCCGCGGCGCCTCCGGCAGCGAGATCGGCGCGCAGCGACGCCTGACCCTCGCCGAGGGCGGCGGCACCGTCGTCGAGGAGCTGACCGCACTCGACGAGCGCGGCCACGCCCTCACCTACGAGATCCTCGAGTCGCCGTTCCCGGTGCGCCGCTACGTCTCCACCGTGCGGCTGGCCCCGGTCACCGCGGTCGGGCACACCTTCGGCGAGTGGTGGACCGAGTTCGACGCCGACGGCGCCGACGAGGGCGACCTCGCGGGCCTGTTCGCGAACGGCGTGTTCGGTACGGGCCTGGCGGCGCTGGGGGAGAGGTTCGGCCGGTAGGCCTCACCAGCCGCGCAGGTCGACCGCCCAGGTCTCCAGCACCTCGTCGCCGTCGACGAGGTGCATCCGCTCGTGCAGCGCGACGGTCGGGTCGACGTGCGCCGGCACGATCCGCACCCGGTCACCGGTGCGCGGCGGGGCGTCGGCGGCGAACACCAGGTGCTCGTCGGAGCAGAACCACACGTTCCCACCGGGCACCGTGGGGTTGCCGTGGTCCATGCCGAACGCCTTGAGGCCCGCGTCGGCGACCGCCCAGCCGGGCATGCCGCCGTCGGGTGCGGTCGTCGAGACCACGGTGGACAGCACCGTCAGCGCCTGCCGGAACGGCAGCCCGGCGGCGGTGTAGGCAGTGTCCATCAGCGCGTAGGACCCGGCCTGGATCTCGGTGCAGGCGGTGTTCATCGCGTGCGTGCCGGTGCCGCCGCCGGAGACCACCTCGCCGCCGACGTCGGCGTGCGCGGCCAGCAGCCGGTCGGTGCACTCGGTGGTGAGCCGGGCGCGTTCGGCTGCGTCGTCGAGCATCTGCAGGTGGCCCTCGTAGCCCATCACGCCGCGCACGACGAGCCCGGCGGCGCGGGCGGCGTCGGCGAGCGCCCCGGCCCGCGCGGGCGCGATGCCGCAGCGGGGCAGGCCGATGTTGACGTCGATGAGCACCTCGCGGACGCCGCCGTCGACGGCGGCCCACAGCGTCTGCTCCGAGTCGATCGCGACGGTGACCCGCGCGCCCGACCCGACGACGGCGCCGAGCCGGCGGGCGTCGAGCACCTCGTTGGCCAGCAGCAGGTCCGCGCCCAGCCCGGCCGCCGCCATGCCCTCCACCTCCCGCACGGTGGCGCAGGTGAACCCGGTGTGGCCGTGGGCGGCCTGCCGCCGGGCCAGCTCGGTGGTCTTGTGCGCCTTCACGTGCGGGCGCAGCCGCGGGCCGGGCAGCAGCGCGGCCATGTCGGCGAGGTTCGCCTCCAGCGCGGCGGCGTCGACGAGCAGCGCGGGTGTGGTCAGGTCGTCGACGTGCACGGCACTCCCAGGACCCGGTCGAGGTAGGGGTTGCGGAACCGGCCCGCCGGGTCGAGCCGGTCACGTGCGGCGACGAACGCGTCGAACCGCGGGTAGCGGGGGCGCAGCTGCTCCGCGGTGCGGGTGTGCAGCTTGCCCCAGTGCGGCCGTCCGTCCAGTGCGGACAACACCGACTCGACGGCCCCGAAGTACGCCTCGTGCGGGCGTCCCGAGTGGACGTGCACGGCGAGGTAGGCGGTGTCCCGTCCGTACGCGGTGGACAGCGCGACGTCGTCGCCGCGCAGGATCCGCACCTCGACCGGGAACGCGACGTCGTGGGCGTGCCGCGCGGCGGCGGCCCGCAGCCCGGCGAACGCCTCGGGCAGCGCGGCCCGCGGCACGGCGTACTCCATCTCCAGGAACCGGACGCGGCGCGGGCTGCAGAACACCGCGTACGACGGGGCCACGTACTCCCCGGCGGCCATCTGCCCGGCCATGAGCCGGTTGAGCCGCGGGACCAGCGGTGGGGCGAGCGCGGCGACGCGCTGGACGAGCGCGAAAGCGCCGTTGCCGAGCACCTCGTCGCCGACCAGCGCGGCGCCCCGGCCGCGCCCGGGCGAGCGCCGTTCCGTCCGGTCGTTCGTCTTGAGCACCGCGGTCGTGGTGTGCGGGAACCAGTAGAACTCGACGTGGTCGTGGCCGGCGGCGAGATCGTCGAGGCCGTCGAGGACCTCGGCGAGCGGGCGCGCGGACTCGCGGGCGTGCAGGTGGAACGCGGGCACGGTCGCCAGCGTCACGTCGACCAGGACACCGAGCGCCCCGAGCCCCACCCGCGCCAGGTCGAACAGGTCGGGGTGGGCGACCGGGCCCAGCTCGTGGAGCTCCCCGAGCCCGTCGACCAGGCGCAGCCGGCGCACCCCGTCGGCGATGCCGCGGTATCCGGCGCCGGTGCCGTGGGTCCCGGTGGAGATCGCGCCGGCGACGGTCTGGGCCTCGATGTCGCCGAGGTTGGGCAGGGCGTGGCCGTGGGCCCACAGCCACCGGTTCAGCGTGTGCAGGGTGACCCCGGCCGGGACGGTGACGAGCCCGCCGTCGAGCCGGATCGCGGCGGGGTCGGCGGGGACGGTGAGGGCGACGCCGTCGGGCACGCCGATGCCGGTGAAGGAGTGGCCGCTGCCGAGCGGGCGGACCCGCAGGTCGCCCTCGGCGGCGTCGCGCACGGCCCGGACGACGTCGTCGGCGTCGCGGGCGTGGACCGTCCTGATCGGACGGGTGCGCTGGTTGCCCGCCCAGTTGCGCCACCGGTCCGTCACGCTGCGAGCCTGCGCGGCCCGGCGGGCACGGTCAAGACCGGCACGCGTGTCGGCGACCCGGCGTCACGGTGTCGCGCGGTTACCCTCCGTGTCCGTTCGGAAGGGGTTGGGGTCACGATGATGGGGCGTACGCACGCGTTGTCGGGCGCGGTGCTGGGGCTCGCGGTCTGCTCGGCGGTCCCGCCGCCACCGGTGCTGGTGCCGGTGGTCGTGGTGGTGTGCGCGCTGGCGGCCTTCGCGCCCGACCTCGACCACCCGTCGAGCGTCGCCGCGCGGTCGCTGCCGCCGGTCACCTGGCTCCTGTGCCGGGCGATCCGGTGGCTGTCCCGGGTGACGACCGGGGTCTCGCACCGTGGCCTGTCGCACTCGCCGGTCTTCGCGGCCGCGGTCGGGCTGCTGGCGTGGTGGGGGACCGGTTTCCTGCTGCCCGGGGAGACAGCGGTCTGGACCGGTGTCGCGGCCGGCGCGGGCTGCTGGGTCGGGGCGATCGGCGACGAGCTGACCTCGAACGGCAACCGGTTCGCCTTCTGGCCGCTGGAGGGGATCCGCTGGCCGCGGGCCCTGCGGTTCCGCACGGGCGGGACGGGGGAGCACGTCGTCGTCGGGTTGCTGGCCGTCACCGGCGTGGCGCTGCTGACCGGGACCTGGGCCTTCTGACGACACCGCGTTCGACATCGCTCTGTATAGCTGATACACGTAGCTATACAGTCGATACAGGAGGAACGCATGAGCGTGCAGTCGTTGCAGGGCCGGACCGTTCTCGTCGCCGCGGGCGGCAAGAACCTCGGCGGGCTGATCAGCCGCCAGGTCGCCGAGGCGGGGGCGAACGTCGCGATCCACTACAACTCCGCGTCCTCGCGCGCCGAGGCCGAGGAGACGTTGAAGGCGGTCGAGGCAGCGGGTCGCGAAGGGGTGCTCCTGCAGGGCGACCTGACCGTCCCGGCGCAGGTCGAGCGGCTCTTCGCCGACGCGACGGGGTCGCTCGGGCCGATCGACGTCGCCGTCAACGCCGTCGGCAAGGTGCTCCGCAAGCCGATCGTGGACACCACGGAGGCCGAGTACGACGCGATGTTCGGCATCAACTCCAAGGCCGCGTACTTCTTCATCAAGGAGGCGGGCCGCAGCCTCGCCGACAACGGCGCGATCATCACCGTCGTCACGTCGCTGCTGGCGGCCTTCACCGACGGCTACTCCACCTACGCCGGCGGCAAGGCCCCGGTCGAGCACTTCACCCGTGCGGCGGCCAAGGAGTTCGCCGACCGCGGGATCTCGGTGAACAACGTCGCCCCCGGCCCGATGGACACGCCGTTCTTCTACCCGCAGGAGACCCCGGAGCGGGTCGAGTTCCACAAGTCGATGGCCATGGGCGGGCGGCTCACCGAGATCGAGGACATCGCGCCGATCGTGCGCTTCCTCGCGACCGAGGGGCGCTGGATCACCGGCCAGACGATCTTCGCCAACGGCGGCTACACCACGCGCTGAGGGTGGTCCGGTGGGTGCCGGGGGCGGGCGGCGGCCGGCCCGCGGTCCGCGCCCCGGCCCCGGCCGGGCGTCCTACAGTGGGGTCGTGGCAGATCAACCGGCCGAGGTCGGGACCCGGGACCGGCTCCTGCGTGCGGCTGCCGACCTCATCGCGGCGTCGCCGGGGGAGACCGTCCCGCTGCGGGCCATCTGCGACGCCGCCGGCGTCCGCCTCCCCACGCTGTACCACTTCTTCGGCAGCAAGGACGGTCTGCTCGACGCCGTGGTCGAGCACGGGTTCGAGCAGTACCTGTCCGCGAAGCGGGCCCAGGAGTCCAGCGGTGACCCGATCCAGGACATCCGCGACGGGTGGGACGCCCACGTCGAGTTCGGCATCGCCAACCCGGGCTTCTACGCCCTGATGTACGGGCAGGTCACCCCCGGGCGACGGCCGTCCGCACAGGACGGACCGGCCGCCGCCCTGCTCGGCCTGACCCGGGAGGCCGACCGCCGGGGCCGGCTCACCGTGAGCCCGGAACGCGCCGCGGCCCACGTCCTCGCCGCCAACGTCGGCGTCACCCTGCGGCAGATCATCACCGCGCGCCCGGACCCCGGGCTGTCGGCCGACATGCGCGAGGCCACCCTCGCCGCGATCACCGGTGGGCACGCGGAGCACGCACCCGGCGGGCCGGGGGTCGGCGACGCCGCGGCGGCCCTGCTCGCGCTGCCCGACGACAACGACGTCCTCGGGGCGCCGGAGACGGTGCTGCTCAAGAAGTGGCTGGCCGAGCTCGCGCGGCGGGGGTGAGCGTTCCGCAGAACGCGTCCGCACCGCGGGGGTTCAACGACACATGTCCTCCAGGAACTGCTGCGTCTCCGCATCGGTCGAGAACATCGCAGGGAATGCGTCCTCCGGCGTGCGGGTGCGGAAGCAGCGTCGGGAGGCCCCGGTGCCTGGCGGTCCGCGGTGGCGACCCTCCACCGACCGGTCGCAACGACCTACCGGTGCGGCCGCACCACGGGCCGCGGCCGCATCGCGGGCGTGAGGTCGTCGTCGGTGTCGACCTCCTCGACGACCGTGGGCCCGTGCGCCGGCCCCGCCACCCCGAGGAACGGCCGCACGAAGCGCGCGGTCCGCTCCATCACCTCGTCGTGCACGTCGGCGCGCACGGTCGACGGCTGGGCCTGCACGACGATCTCGCCCGCCCACGGGAGGGCGGGGTCGGCCAGCAGCTCGTCGATGATCCGGCCGGTCGAGTGGCCCGCCGGCAGCGGCCGGGACAGCGCGACGCGCGGGACCCCGCGTGCGTAGGTCCAGTACCGGGCCAGCTCGGACACGACGGCGCCGTCCGACGACGGCGGCCTACCCGACAGCACCCCCACTCCGCGGGCCGCGGCGGCGTCCACGGACGACGGCGTCGCCGTCGCCCACCACACCCGCTGTGCGGCGAGCGTGGGCGGCAGCATCTCCAGCAGGACGTCCAGCGCGCGGCGACGGTGTCACGGTGCCGGTCGTCGTGGTGACGCCCGAAGCGTCGCGCCGCGTCGGGGTCGGCCCCCGCGCCGATGCCGAGCTCCAGGCGTCCGCCGGAGAGGGCGTCCAGCACGCCGGCGTCCTCGGCGAGGCGTCGCGGGTCCTCCAGCGGCAGTGCGACGACGGCCGTCCCCAGCCGGATCAGCCGGGTGCGTTCGGCGACCGCGGCCAGCAGGACCAGCGGCGACGGCAGCCGCCCACCGAGGTGCCCGTCGTGGTGCTGGGCCACCCAGAACGAGTCGTACCCGAGTTCCTCGGCACGTTCGGCCAACCGGATCGTCTCGCGGTAGGCCCGTGACGGATCGTCACCGGTGACGTGCGTGAGGTAACCGAGCCGCATGGCGTCGCAGCCTAGGCCGGGTCCCCTCCGGCCCTGGCGGAGGACCGGGGTGACGCGGGTGCGGGGTGTCCCGGCTCCGGTACTCTCCGGCTCGCCGCGGCGGTAGCTCAATTGGTCAGAGCAGCGGACTCATAACCCGTCAGGTTGCCGGTTCGAGCCCGGCCCGCCGCACAGAGGTGCAGCTCAGAGCGTTGCTCCCGCGCGGTCGAAGGAGCGGTGGTCGGGCCACGCCGATCACCTGTTACTCGGTGAAGTCGAGGTGGAAGAACCCTCCGACCGCTGAGGATGAAGATCGCGACGCTGGCGCACCGCGACGTGACCTTCTGACCCGACGGTGCAGCCGTGCCCGACATCCTGACAAAGGCGCCGGCGCCACCGCACTACCTGTCCGACCCGTTCCGCCCCTGACCGAGCCGGCGCGGTTCCTGCCCACGCCGTGGCGCACTCGCTGCTACTCCAGCTGACCGGAGCGCGACTGGGGACCGGGGCTCGTCGCGCGGGGTGGTACCGGCGAGCGCGGCCGGTGCCCGACGACGACCAGGACGACCACGGTGACCAGGAACAGCCGCACGTCGAGCACGGCCATCAGCACCAGCGCTCCGACGATGCCGACGGCACCGTTGACCAGGTGCACCGGCGCGGTCGTGGCGGCGTGGCGGACCAGCCCGGTGTCCGAGGTGGCCCGGGTGGCCAGGTCGCCGGGGGACCGGGCGTCGAGCACGGGCATCCGCAGCCGCACCAGGTGTGCGGCGAGCTCCCGGCGGATCCGGAGCACCATGTGCTCGCCGGTCCGGTCCAGCAGGTAGGCGTCGACCCCCTGGGCGATCGCACTGCCGATGACGAGCAGGCTCAGCAACAGGACCGGGGTGAGCAGCGCCCCACCCCGGCCGAGGGCGTCGATGACCGCCTGCGCGGCGAGGGGCTGGGCGAGGCCGGCGGCGCTGCCGAGCAACGCCAGCAGCAGGCAGGTGGCCAGCAGCGGGCGGTGCTCGGAGGCGTGGCGGAGCAGGTAGCGCATGGTGCGGTCTTCCTCGTGGCGGGGCGGTGGCTCACCAGCCCCAGTCGTCGTCCTCGCCGGCTCCCGGCTCGGAGAGCATCGAGCTCACCCCGGTCGCCAGCAGGGCACCGCCGGCGACGCCGGCGGCGACCCCGGTGGCGGTCTTCATGGAGCTCCCGCCCCCACCGGCGTGAGCCGCCGGCTGCGGTGCGGCCGCGGCACCCCGGTGGTTCGCCCAGGCCTGCTGGGCAGGCTGCTGGGCGCCCCACGGCTGCGGCTGGGGTGGCTGTTCGGTGCGGCGGCCGAACAGGCTCGACATGAAGCCGCCGCGCTCACCGGCGGGCGGTGCCTGCTGCGCCTCGAGCTCGGCGACGCGTGCCTGCGCGGCGGCCAGCGCCTGTTCCTGGACCAGGACGGCCTGGGTGAGGACGTAGACGGCGGAGCGCGGGTCGCCGAAGGAACGATCGATGAGTGCGGCGGCCTCGGGGTCGCGCTCGCCCGTGGAAGCGGCGCGGACCCGGTCGGCGAGATCGGTGATCAACTGGCGGTGGTGGCGTCCATGGGGACCATTCCACCGTCGGCGGGCTGTCCCCGGCACCGGTCGGTACGGCGGGCGCGGGCCCCGGTCGGATGCGGCCACCCCGCCGATCGGCGGGACGGCGTGGTCAGGTGCTGATCTGGCCGGGTGGCAGGTCGCAGGTAGCGATGTAGTCCTGAACTGTGCGCTCGACGGCATCCAGATGCTCGACCTGGGTGACACCGATCTCGGCTCCGTCAGCGTCGGCGATATGGAGTTCCCAGCCTCGCGCCCACCGGCGGGTGGTGACGAAGTAGCGGATCGGCTCGATCGCGGTCACGGCAACAGTGCGGCCGTCGGGATCGGAGAGCGTCGTCCTCGCTCCGACTTGCTGGGCGACGGCCGCGGGGATGGCCAGGCCCAGGCGCATGCGACCGGTGGCCTGCTCGGCCGAGATTGCGGGGTAGAGCTCGAGTACCAGGCCGTGGCCGAGCTCGGCGGCATAGTGAACGGGCCCTCGGCCGTGCTGCTCGCGTACCAGGTGCAGACCGAGCTGGGCGTAGAACGCGCGGCAGGCCTCCAGCTGCTCGGTGTAGATCACGAACAGCGTCGGAGTGGTCGAGGTCCCGGACACGGGCGCGAGGCTAGTCCACGGGTCAGCGGGGGACGGGTCACCGCAGGCCACATATCGCATCCTTGCCGAAGTCGACATCGTGACCCCGGAAGTCGGATCGATAGCGCAGCGTCGAAGACGGTCCGGGCGCGAGATCACGCCCGTTCGGCGATGGGACGAGGCGGTGCGGCGGCTCAGCAGTTGGGGTCGTTGTTGTCGCGGCCCTGCATGCAGGGTTCGCCGTTGCTGTTGGTCGGGCCGTCGGTGCGGCCTTCGTAGTAGCCGTACTCCGGTGACCACGCCCGGCCCTCGGTCGGTCCCGTGTAGGGCGCTGCACCGGGCCCGTGGGATTCGACCGGGGTGCTGCAGTCCTGCTCGCCGGGCTGGCAGGTGGCGTCGCCGGGTTCGATCCACGAGGGCCAGGTCCCGCAGGCGGCGACGTAGTCACTCGGGTCGCCGGTGGCGCGGGAGTTCCACCAGGCCGGATCGTCGCAGCGGTCTGCTGCGGTGAGTTCGGGCTCCGGGGTCGGGAGGGGGAAGTCGGGGATGACCTGCGCGGGAAGTGAGGGAGCCGGGAAGAGATTGGCGAGCGTCGGCACCGCGTCGGAAGCCGATGCAGCCAGCTGATCCGGCACGGCGGTCACCGTGGGCGTGGCCTGGGCGAACGAGAGCATGCCGGCGCCGGTCAGCGCGGCTACAAGCGCGATCGCCACGACGCCGCCGACGACGAGGTGGGAGCGCGGGCGCCCGCGGCGGTTGCTAATCATCGTGTGGTCCCGAATTCATCCGGGCCGCCCGACGCGGCCACCCGTCATGAACATCGTGCCGAACGGCCCAGCGTTATGCCGCCGACCGGCGGCTCATCTGAACTGATGACACCTGCCCGCTTTCGGCGATCGTCGGCCGTTGCGAACTCAGGTCGTGGAGACGATTCGGCCCACGAGTGTGCGTGCGGTTGTGGTACCCGCGGAGGGTCTGAATGGACTCAGCGAAAGTCCTGCAGGGTCTCGTGGACGATCGCGTGCAGCCGGTTCTCGCGGACGTCATCCTGGGTCTTGCTCATCTAGGCTCGGCCGTCGGCCCGGGGCGCTGGCCATCTTCTGACCGTCGGTCTTCATCAGGTGGGCGCATTGCGGGTGAAACGGCTCGTAGAGGTCGCTGTCGATCCCGACCGCACCACCGTCCGCGCCTAGGGCGTCGCGGATCTCGCCGGCGAACTTCGACCTCCCGGCACCTGGTTACGCCATGAGCAGGACCTCGACAGGTTGGTCTTGATGCTGGTAGCCCGACAGGCGGGACGGGACGATCAGGTCGCGGAAGATGCGTTCGTTGTCCGCCTCGCTGAGCCGATAGCGAGCGACGTCATCGCTACCGGAGCTCACCCCAGTTCGTCTCGCAGTTCGGCGAGGCGCCGGCTGTAGCTGCCGCGGACCGCTGCGAGCTCCCCGGGATACCTCGGCGACAGAACGCGTTGCTGGTGCGCGCAGTCAGCGATCCTTGCCCGCAGGTCCTCGATCCGCTCGCGGTCTGGCGCCGGCTTCTGGCGTTCCCGCTCGAGCAGGGCGACGTAGCAGGCGAGGACCTCGTTGATCGCTTCCTGCGCGGCCTCGTAGCTGACCGCGGTGTCGCTGCTTTACTGTTGCGGCGGGAGGTCGGCAACCACGTCTGCCGGGGTGATCGCCGTTCTCGAACTCACCATGAGCAGTCCTCCCTCGCGGACCTCCAGCATATCTGCCGCACCTGTCTCCGAAGGGCCGCGAATGGTCACCTGGGCATCCGAGGAGAGGACCGGGTCGAGAGGCGGTTCTGAGCCAGCCGGTCGGCGATCATCAGGACGGTGGCGAAGCCGGCCTGAACGACGACGTAGCCGAGAACGAAAGGGCAGCATGACCGGCGCGCCACCGTCGACCGTGCCGCCGCCGGCATCGTCGACGTCGTCCCCGCCGCCAACCTCACCGACGGCTCCGAGGCCGCCCGAGGAGGGCAGCCCCGAGCCGACCACCCCGCCCTCGGCCATAGAACCTCTCCCTACGACGCCCACGCCGGCTACTCCCGTCCCGACGACGCCGGATACGGGCAGCGTCGAGCCGACCACGACGAAGTCCGTCGGCTGACAGCAGAGCGAGCCCGCCTGCGGCTCAGCCCCCGTGACCAGTAACCGACGACCAGGCATCGTGCGGTCGAGCCCCGCCTCGCGTACTCGAGTGTGTACACGTTCGGGTACGCTAGCGGTGTGTGGGTGCCCGAGGTGTTGTCGTTTCGTGAGTTCCGTACGGCGTTGGCGGCGACGTTGAAGCGGGTGCAGGAGCCCGAGGCCGAGCCGGTGTTCGTCGGTGCTCATCGCAAGCCCGAGGCGGTGCTGATGTCGGTGGCCCGCTACGAACAGCTCATCGGGGCCGCGCAGCGACGCGCCGATGTCGACGAGGCCCTCGCCTCGGTCCGCGCCGAGGGCCTGGAGCCGAGCGCGGAGGGCCTGGCTCTGCTCGACGGTGTCGCCGCCGGCTCGATCAGCACCGGCGAGGCTCGTGAGCGTGTCCTGGCCCGCTACCGCCGTTGACCGGCCCGGACCCCTACCTCGACCTCGCCACCGGCGTCCTTCGGAACAGGCTGGGGATCACCGATCCGGCCGAACTCGCCCAGGCCGAGGCCGAGCTCACCGCGCTACGCCTGATCGAGCTGCGCCAGCAGCCGCTGCCCGGGCGCTACGACCTGGACCACCTGCAGGACTTCCACCACCACATCTTCAGCGACCTCTACGACTGGGCCGGGCAGCTGCGCACCGTGTCCATCGGCAAGGGACAGCTGTTCTGCCTCCCTCAACACCTCGAGACCTTCGCCGCCGACATCTTCGACCGCCTCCACTCCGAGCAGGTCCTGCGCGGGCGTGACCTCGACGGCTTCGTCACCGGCCTGGCCGAGCTACTGGGCGACATCAACGCCCTGCACCCGTTCCGGGAGGGCAACGGGCGCACCCAGCGGTCGTTCCTGGCCCAGCTCGCCCACGACGCCGGCTACGAGCTGCGCTGGACCACGATGGACCCCGCCGAGAACAACCAAGCGTCCGCGCTCTCGCTGGCCGGTGACACCACCGCCCTGCACACCATGCTCGCCCGCCTCATCAGGCCACTCCGTCAGCTACCCCAGTCGCGGCCGGCCTCCACCGACAGCTGAGCAGCGCCTCCGCCTCGACCTTGGCCCGATTCTCGAGGGGCCGTGCCACTTATGCCGGGTCGGCAACGCGTTCCTGTCGGTTGTCCGCCGAGCCTGGCTTGGCCCGCGCCGTGGTGCCGGCGAGCTGATCGAGCGTCGTCACGGCGCTACGACCTTGTCGTACTCGGGTGCCGGCTCGGCCGTCTGGCGGTAGCGTTGCGGACAGAATCGGGAACGGCACGCGTCTGGTGGCTGGGTAGGCGCGTCTCTTTGCTGTGGCCAGGAGACGCCGATGTCCTACCGTCGATTCTTCCGTTCAGCGCGCCCGGCCTTCCTAGCTCTTGCTCTCGTCGGGCGCCTTCCGTATGCGATCGTGCCTCTCGGCACGATCGTGCTGCTGCAGGCGAGTTCCGGCAGCTTCGCCTTCGCTGGGCTCGCCGCGGGCGCGCAGAGCATCGCTATCGCCTTAGGCGGTCTGTGCGTAGGCGCGGTGGCCCGATGGGTCCCGCCGCGCCGAATCGGGTTCTGGGCGGCGCTGCTCAACGCAGCCAGCATCCTGCTGTTGCTGCTCGCCAGCCGTGGAGCCGGGTCAGTCGTCATCGTCTGTGCTGCGGTCCTCGTCGGGCTGACTCAACCGCAGGTTGGCCCCTTGGTGCGGGTGCACTGGTCCGGGCAGCTACGTAGCGGCGACGCTCACCTCATTCGGACCGCGATGTCATACGAGGGGGCCGTTGACGAGTCCAGCTTCGTCCTTGGGCCGGCCCTGGTGGGTGTCCTTCTCCTGGCGCCTACCGCCGCGTGGGGGTTCCCGCAGGCAGGCCCGCTACTTGGCGCCGCGGGTCTGCTCGTGGTTGCCGCCGCCCCGCTCGCTCGCCAGTACGCAGATTTGCCAAGCGAGGACGCCACTCCCGTGGCCGGTTTTAGCGAGCCCACGACAGGTAGATCGTCCACGGCCGCCGAGCCGGTTCCGAGCTCGGATGCGGACAGGGCCGGGGTCAGCTTGCACTGGCCGTCGCTGATGACGCTGACCGTGGCGATGGTCAGCGCCGGGGCGATCTTCGGGGCGGTACAGACCGGGGTCGCTGCTTACGCGGCGGCAGAGGGCACCCCTCAGCTGGCGGGTCTGTACTTCGCCGAGCTTGGGATCGGAAGTGCGGTCGCGGGCGCGGCATGTGCCTGGCTGCCTCCAGGGTTCAGCCTCGGCCTACGCCGCTGGCTGTTCCCTCTCGCCCTGGTTCTGGGGATGCTGGTGCTCCTCTGGGGCGCGACGGCCGGCTTGCTGCCGGTCGCGCTCGCGGTCGCCGGCTTGGCTGTCGGCCCCTACATGGTCACCCTGTACGCGCTGACCGAAGCCCAGACACCGTTGCCGGCCATGGCCACCGCCATGGCCGTGTTGTGTGCTGGCGGACCGATCGGCACCGCTGCGGGCCAGCTTGGCGCTGGTCTGCTCGCCGACCGCCTCGGCGCCACACCGGCGTTCGTCATCGCCCCGATCGCCGCTGCTCTCGGCCTGGCCGCGTCGATCGCGAACACCCGCACCTTCAGCGGCGGTTCTCTCGACGAGGTCGCGACCTCGACCCAAACCGTCGACAGCGACGTCGACGCCGGCACGTGTGCGGGCGCCGATATCCGCTCCGGGGATGCGGAGGCCCGCTGATGTACAAGTCACCGATCGTGGCCCCCGCCCACGAAACGCGGCCGTGCCGCGCGATCTCGTCTCAGCCTGCACCGCGCGTGATCATCGGGAGTGTTCAGCCGATACCGGCCGACCTACGCCGCCAGATTGCCGGGAAGGTCCAGGTGGTCAGATCAGCTACGAGTCTCGCCGACATGCTGCGGCAAGCGGAAGCACTCCGGCCCGAATCGTGATGTACCTCTGTGACGGTCACGAGTATCAGTCGACAACGCGCCGCGCTGGGCGGCGCGGACGTCGTGATCGACACAGTGGGCGGCGATATGCTCGCGCAACGTCTTGGGGAACTCGCCGACCGGGGCCGCCTGGTCTTCATCGTGGACACCCCGAAGCCGCAGGACCTGCTCGCCGCCTGAGGGCTGAACGCGATCTACCACTTCCTGTTCGTCAGTCCAGGCCGGGCGAAGCTCGACGACCTCGCCCGGATGGTCGGCCGCAGCGCCGGCTCCGGCCGGTGATCGGCGCCGTACCCCCCCTATCGCCTGCATCTCGGCGGCGACGACCTGCCACTTGGGGAGGGCCTCGTCGGATCCACCGTAGCGAAAACGCACGAGCCCACACCCTGCTGCAGGACGGCGCCCGGTCCCGGGCCGGAGTCGCCCGCGCAGCAAGCTCATCATGCCCCACGAGATCTGACGTGATCCGGGTTCGGAACCTCCGGGCTCGGGACTCGGTGGACCCGGAGAGTGGGTCAGGACTGCAGTGTGGAGCCCTCTGCACGCTGCGAGTCGATCACTGGTGTCGTGACTGGACCGGTGTGACGCGTCCGGAACCACACGGCCACGACCGTCGCGATGACCACGAGACTGGGCGTGATCATGGAGATACCGGTCGCAGCGTTGTTGACAGAACGGTCAAGACCGCCCGCGAGGTCCGAACTCATCGCGATGGCGAAGACGAAGCTCAGGGTGTTGAAGGCGGCGTGGATGACGACCGCGATCTCGATACCTCCGGTACGCCAAGTGATGAGAGCGGCGGAGACAGCGAGAATGAAGTACCAGAGATACAACCAGGGATTGCTGGCGAGGTGGATCGAGGCGAAGACGACAGTGGACACCGCGATTCCAAGTACGAGCGAGGATCGGGGGCCACGCCCCCAGCTTCCCGCTACCCGGAAGATCAGCCCACGGATCCCGTACTCCTCGCCTGCGGCCTGTAGCGGCATGAGGAGCAGCGTCACTGCCAACATCCAGAGAAGGTCGCTCTGCACCCACGCGGTCGACTCGGCAGGGAGGATGTAGTTGCTGACGACGTTGAGGCAAACGAACGCTGGCGCGATGACGAACAACGCGCGGGCGAAGAGGTCAAGCCGGAATCGTGAGAAGACCGAGTGCAGCGAGGCACCGGGCACACCGTAGAGCCAGCGTTGAATGACCATGCTCCAGGGGATGACCAAGCCGGTGGCCAGCAACCCAAAGGCGTGCATATTCGGGGTGAGGAGGCCCCGCCCGTCAGCGGACTGGGGGATGCCGAACGTCTGGTCCAGCCACCGTGCCAGAACTGCGAAGCTGAGAAACATCGCCCACATGCCCCCGACGAGGAGCACGATGGCGAGAAGGCCACGCCCGATCTGCCGTTTCTCCCCCGCCAGGACACGGTGGTACTCCACCCCGGCCGGCACGGTGTTCGTGCGCGCAGTGATGCCGCTGGGAGGAGACGTTCCAGCATTGTGTGCACGCGGTGGACCGTCGATCTGCATGAGCACTTTCCGTTCTCTAGCGCGGACGAGTTCCAGGAGCCGATCGCAGATCACGCTGCCGCTGGACGTGTGGTGCTCCGCCCGGCTCCGTGGGTGAGGCGACTCAGGAGCGCTTCGGCCGGTCCGCGCCGTCCCCGACGTTCCAGAACAGCGGCGATGATCACGGTGACCACCCAGGTGGCGAGAGCGACCGCGGCGGCCGTCGCCGCGCCGAGTCGACCGCCGAGATCGAGCAACGACGGTTCGGTGGCGACGAACCAGACTGGCGACTGCGCGATGTACAACGTCATCGACCGGCGACCAACGCGTTCGTCACCGGTCCGCGTCGCTGACCGAGGCGGTCGGCCACGAGTGCGATGGTGGCCATGTATGCCAGGCCCCCCGCGATACCGGTCACCGCGAACACCGCGTCGGCCAGGGCACCGGCGCCGACCGAGTCCGGGGCCCACAGACCGACCGCCTGCAACGCGACCGGCTGGGCGCCCAGGGGCGCCACCCGGAAGCCGATCAAGACGACCCGGATCAGGACGCTCCGATAGTGGGCGGGCTGCTCAAGCAGTCGCAGCCGACCGGCCCAGATCCCGATCAGGACCGCGGGCGCGACGCTGAGTCCGGCGATGGGCAGCACGATCAGAGCGGACGCGCGCAGCGCCGCGCTGTCGAGCAGGGTCGGACCCACAGCCAACGACGCCTCGGCGGCGGCGAGCAGTTGCAGAGCCGTGGCGGCCGCGACCCCAAACGCGAGGGTGACCCCAAGCACCCACCAGAGCCGGCGGTTCGGAACTCGGTGTCGGGGAGGCCCACCCGATCGTCGGCTGACCGCTGCGTGACATGACCCAAGGCTAGGAACCCAGCTCATCTCCACACATCGGTCAGCTGTAGAAATCCACTCCGACGAAGGACGGAGAGGGCCCCGACGTTTGACCGAGTCTGTCGCTTCCGGGTGAACCACCGGTCGCAGCACCTCGTGATACGTATCACATGAGAAGTTTCGGCGGAGCGCGACCAGCGGGAAAGTGCCGGGAACGCCGTTTCGCGCACGGGACGCACTCTCTGACGTCATGGCGTCACGGTGCCGTCGACAGGACAGGGCCCCTGTTCACGAGAAGCCCATTCAAGGCGTCACGGAACTGGTTCGACGACGACGGCCCTCGGTGTTCGACTGCCGATGACAACCGCAACCGAGCCACATCGTCGAGCAATATCGTGAGGTGATGAGGCCCATGCAGGGTCCGGCCAGAGCGCCCCACCTGTTGGGGGTCGGTGCCTTCGCAGTAGGGACCTGCGAACTAGTGCTCGCAGGACTGTTGCCGGAGCTAAGGAGCTCGCTCGGGGTATCCGTGGCGACCGCGGGTCAGGTCGTGACGGTACTCGGAGTGACTGCAGCCATCGCCGGACCGGTCCTCGCGGCCTCCAGCGTTCGCTGGGCTCGCCGCCGGGTCCTGCTTCTTGCGGCTCGCTCTTTACCTCGTCGGGACCGCGCTGAGCGCGGCCGCCGGCACGTTCGGTGTCCTGCTCGGCGGGCAGGTGCTAGCTGCATGCGGAGCCGGCCTGTTTCTGCCGACCGCTACCGTGACCGCTGCGGCTCTTGAAGGACCTGAGCGACGCGGTGGAGCCGTCGCCATCGTCACAACGGGTATGACCGTGGCGATCGCCGTCGGCGCCCCACTGGGAACGGCGCCCGCGGCCATCGCTGGTGGGCGGGCCACCATGCTCGTGCTGACCGGACTCGCGCTGCTCGTCGGCGCCGTGGTCCTCGCATGGATCCCACCGCTCAGGCGTCCAGCACCGCCGGGCCGGGGGAAGCGGGGGAGTCGCTGACCGCAGCCCGGCCCGGCCCGGTCACGCGGAGGTGTCCTCGGTCGCGGCCTCGGCCCGGCGCTCGGCGATCAGCTCGTCGGCGGCCGAGTCCTGCGGGTCACCCTGCCACTCCGCGGCGATCTCCCGACGCATCCGCGCGACCAGCTGCGCCCGGGACTCCATCACTACCCGCCCGTCCTCGACCGACAGCAACAGCGTCGACCCGGCAGTCGACCCCAGATCCCGACGAACCTGCGCGGGAATCAGGATTCGACCGTCTTGATTGACGACGACCTCGGCACGTCCCGCGCCATCCACCTGATCCGACATTCCACCGAACCTATCCCAGACAGATCCGATACCTGTCAGTGTGCTCCGTGGGATGACATAGGAGTCACCGAACCCGCATCGGATTGCTACGCGACACGACTGTGCTTCCGTCGCCTGGCACGAAGCTCCGCTCGGCCACATCTCCTGCCGGATGATCCCGCCACGCGAGGAACCCGCCTGCGCCTGGAGATCTGATCTCTCGGCGGTGTCGA
Source organism: Pseudonocardia sp. ICBG1034 (assembly GCF_020131375.1). NCBI lineage: Bacteria > Bacillati > Actinomycetota > Actinomycetes > Pseudonocardiales > Pseudonocardiaceae > Pseudonocardia > Pseudonocardia sp. ICBG1034. Next base: position 76,509 of record NZ_JAHLEK010000019.1, on the reverse strand, counting down.
TGGCGGCGGTGTGGATGGGGGGGTGTCGATGGCTGTGGGGGCTGCCGCGGAGATGACGAGGCCCCCGCCGCAGGGCTGCTGCAGCGGGGGCCTCGGTTGCGCGCCGTGTCGTTGTGCGTGACTACCCCGGCTTTCGGCGCGCAGCTCGGGGGAGGGAGGTCAGTTCGTCCAGGTGATCGGGTCGGAGAAGCTGAACGAGGGTGCGTACTTCACCGCGTTGACGTCGGTGGTCTGCTGGTCGCCGCAGATCATCCCCGAGGTGGTGCCGCCCGGGGCGAGCTGACCGGAGTTCAGCGCCTTGGCCCCGGCGTTGAACGGGATCGACGCGGATGCCTCGACCCCGGCCGGGGTGGTGAACTTCCAGTCGAACGGGTTGAACGACGCCGGGCTGGACCCGTTGTTCTTGTAGGTGACTGTCGAGCACGCCTGCGTCATGCCGAACTCGGTGACCTGCTCGGGTGCGGACGCCGAGATGGCCAGGTCTCCGGAGGTGGCCTCCTGCCCGAACTTCACCGACTGGTCCCCGCTCGCGGGGGCACCGGCGGCGGCAGGGGCGGCGTTCGCGTCGCCCGAGGCGGTGGCCGGGGCCTGCTCGTCGCCGCCACCGCCGGTGGCGATCGCGATGACGACGATCGCGACCAGGATCCCGAGGGTCACCTTGAGCCCGGTGCGCTTCTTCTTCGGCGCGGGCGGCGGGATCTGCGGGGCCTGGTTGTACTGCGGGTACTGGCCCTGCGGGGGCGGGTAGCCCTGCGGCGGGTACTGGCCGCCCTGCTGGGGCGGGTACTGGCCGTAGTAGGGCTGCTGCTGGGGGTGGCCCTGGTAGGGGCTCTGCGGCGTAGTCACGTACCGCTTATCGGCCGCGTCACCCCGTCATTAGCGCTCGGAACTGCGGATCATCAACGTTGTTGAACTGCTCTTTACCCAGGCAACCAGCGAGGTTCACCCCACTCGCCGGGAGGGTTGTGGAGACGGACGCCAAGCTCCTCGCGCAACATCTCGCGTAGCCGCTGCGCGTAGCGACGACAGCTCGGCGGGTTGGACGTGGAACGCCTCTGCCGCGACCCCGCTGCCGTAGTCGACGTAGGGAGGCCCCGGCGTCACCGCGGGAAGATCTCCCTCGACCACGAGCGCGGCCACAGCACGGTCGATCGGCTTGCGGAACCCCGTTGAGTCGGCCGTGGGCGGAACGCCCGAGGAAGGCGAAGACCTGGCCTCGAGTCACCCGACCGTCCTCCGCCTCCGCCGCCGCGCGCAGGGCCTGTGCCTGGGCGCAGTCACCGAGTGCGCCAGCAGGCGCTCGAACTGCTCGGGGTCGCAGCGAACTCTCGCCGAGCTCGTCACGTCCCTGCCGCTCGACGGTCAGGGCGTCCCGGAGCTTGTGCAGTTCGGGAGTAGCGAGCCGGCGCAGGTCGAGCATCGCAGTGATGGGCAGGGACATGACGACTCCGAGATGCAGCGACGCTCCGGGACGAGCTCGCCCCGTTCGTGTCCGCCGCGCGAACTGCAGGAGGTGGCCGGCGCGCACGCCGTCGCGAGGCTGTCGCGGGGGAGGGGGGCTCGACCGAGGCCCGGTGCCACAACGAGGCGATACGTTGTGTGGGCGCGTGAGAACGGATACCCCGTCTCTGAGCAGGGTCGCATTCCTGCCGAGGTCGACGAGGCCTGCCGTGACCGCGACTCGAGCACCGCGACGTCCTTGTGGGACCGCCGACCGCGGCGGGTCGACCCGGGCCGTCCCGTTCTGACCCACCCGACCGTGCTGTTCGTCGGTGTCCGCGACGGCGGGAGAGCGCAGACGGCCATCGGATCGATGCGCACCACAGCCCTTCCGCGGGGTGCGCGGGTGTCCGGTGCCGCGGGGCCTGCAGCAACCGGGCGCGGACGGCGTGGTCGTCGTCGGCGGGCAGGCAGCCCGGCCCCCGGACGGCCGTGTGCCGGTACCCGCGGGGAGCGGGTACCGGCACACGGAGGTCGGTCGGGGACGCCCCGGTCGCGTGGGTGGGGTCCCGTCCCGACGTCGTCGGGGGTGCTGGCCGGCGGGGTCAGAACGCCCCGGGCAGGACCAGGACCGCCCACGCGGCGAGCGGGCCGAGGGCCACGATCCCGCAGGTGTAGGTGATGACCTGGCGGTAGAAGCGGGTGCGGTCGACACCCCGTGCGTTGGCCAGCACCAGGGCGCCGTTGGTGGAGAACGGCGACACGTCGACGATCGTGGTGGAGATGGCCATCGCCGCGATCACGCCCGCCGCGGGCAGCGAACCGGTCAGCAGCAGCGGGATCGCCATCGGGATCACCGCGGTCAGGATCGCCGTCGAGGACGCGAAAGCCGAGGTGATGCCGACGACCAGGCACAGGACCAGGGCCACGAGCAGCGGGGCGCCCAGGTGCACGGCGCCCTCGGACACCCACTCGATGGTGCCCGCGTGCTCCAGTACACCGACGTAGGTGACCATGCCCGCGACCAGCAGGATCGTCGGCCAGCTGATGCCGTCGATCGCCTTGCCGAGGTTGTCGCGGTCCATCAGGGCCAGGACGGCACCGGCGGCCAGGGCGAGGAAGCCGATCTGCAGGTGGAAGGCCAGGGCGCCGACGACGAGGCCGACCAGCGCGACGAGCGTGGCGCGCTGCTGCCAGGTCACGACGCGGGGCTGCGTGCGGACCATCGTCGCCACACCGCCGCCCCCGGTGGGCAGCTCGTCGTCGTCGGCGGGTTCGGGCCGCTCGACGAAGCTCTCCTCGCCACGACGGCGGAGCAGCAGGTAGGTGATGCCGCCGAGCAGGGCGTTGAACGCGAGGCTGGCGAAGAACAGCACGGCCTGGGACACGGCGAGGCCGGAGTCGGCGACGATCCCGAAGACCAGCGCCCCGGAGACGGCCATCGGGGAGAAGGCCCCGGCGTGCGCGCCGCAGATGACCATCATGCCGATCATCAGCGGGCTGATGCGGTACTTGAACGCGAAGTTCATGCCGACCGGGACGAGCAGTGCGACGGCGGCCGGGGTGAAGGTGCCGAGTGCGGTGAGCACCGCGGCGACGGCGAACAGCACCCAGGGCACCAGGATCGCGCGGCCCCGCACCAGGCGGATCCCGGCGTCGACGAGCAGGTCGATGGTGCCGTTCAGCTTCGCCACGGAGAACAGGTACGTGACGCCGACGACGGTGATGAACAGCGAGACCGGGAAGCCCTCGAAGATCTCCTTCTCGTCGAGGCCGAGGGCGAACGTCCCGACCACGAACGAGGCGACGAAGGCGAGGATCCCGATGTTGATCGGCAGCATCGTCGCGACGACGAACATGCCGGCCAGAACCAGGACGGAGAGGAGTTGGGGTGACATCGTTGTCCTTCGTGACTCGGAGCGGTCCGGGTGTGGGCGGGAGCCGGCCGGTGGTGCCGGTCCCGGGGCGGTGTCAGGCGGCGTGCACCGCGGCGGTCGGGACGGTGGCGGCGGTCGCGGGCTCCGGCAGGGCCAGGAGCGCGTCCGCGATCCGGCGCGCGGTGCGGCGGACCGCGACCGCGGGCAGGCCGTCACGGCTGCCGTGCACGGTGGCGATCACGCCGGCCGGGGTGTCGATCAGCAGGTCCTCCCGCTCCGTCGCGACGAGGTCGTGCAGGACGGTACCGGCGGTGCGGGTCGCAAGGGTGAGCGCGATGCTGCCGGTCACGGCGAGTGCCGGGTGGGTGCGCCCCATCGACAGCATGCGGACGGCCACGTCGGACCGGCCCGGCGCGCCCTCGGCGACCAGCGCCAGCTTGGGGACGGCGCGGGCGGCGTCGCGCGGGGTGTCGGCCAGGCCCATGCGGACGGCCGCGGCCCGGCGGAGCACGTCCAGCCGGTCCAGCAGACCCGGCAGCGCGTCGATCTCGGCGGGCGACTCGTGCCCGGTGATCCCGACGGCCGCCGCCGGGACGACGACGACCGGGGCGCCGGCGTCGACGAGGGTGACCGGCACGCCGTGCACGACGTCGGCCGGGTTCCCGCTGGGCAGCAGCGACCCGGTCGTGCGACCGGCCGGGTCGACGAACCACATGCGGATGCCGACGCCGGGGGTCGGGACCCCGGGGATGTGCTCGTGGCCCTCCTCGACGACGCGTCCACCGGGGGTCGGCACCTCCAGCACGATCAGCTGGCCGGTGTTGGTGTTGTGCACGCGGACCTCGGTGACGTCCCCGGTGGGGACGACCCACCCGCGGCGCAGCGCCCACGGCCCGACGACCGCGGAGCAGTTCCCGCAGTTGCTGGTCCGGTCCACCCGGCCGTCGGCGATGCCGACCTGGGCGAAGGTGTAGTCGACGTCCGCGCCGGGGCGGGTGCTGCGGGAGAGGATGACGGCCTTGCTGGTGGTGGACGTCGCGCCGCCGACGCCGTCGATCTGGCGCGGGTCCGGACTGCCGTAGAGCCGGAGCAGCACCTCGTCCGCGGTGCGGCCGTCGACCCGGAGGTCGTCGGCGTCGAAGACCCAGCACTTGCTGGTCCCACCGCGCATCCACGTGGCGGAGATGTCTCGCATGGCTGCTCCCGGGGTTGCGGCGCGGCCGCCGGGGGTCGGCGACGTCGTCGACGGTGACGCCGACCGACGTGCAGCACAATCACGAGTTGTGGCACCCTCGTGAAGTACTGCTTCAGGGTGGTGAGGGCCGGAACGGGGCGAGAGACCGGCATCCTCGCGCGACTACGCTGCTCGGCAGTGTGAAGCAGAACTGCACGACCCCCAGTAGAACGCTGATTCACCGACCCCTCGTCATCGGTCGCTTCGCGCGGCCTACCGGCCCCCGGAGGCCCCCGTGCTCGACGTCCGACGGCTCGCACTGCTCGCCGCGGTGCTCGACTCCGGCTCCATGACCGCGGCCGCCGAACAGCTCGGCTACTCACCGTCGGCGGTGTCCCAGCAGCTGCGCCGGCTGGAGAAGGAGGCCGGCCAGCCGCTGCTGCAGCGCCAGGCCCGCGGGGTGCTCCCCACCGAGGCCGGCGCGGTGCTCGCCGGGCACGCCCGGCACGTGCTGCGCCGCCTCGAGGCCGCCGAGGCGGACCTCGCCGAGCTGGCCGGGCTGCGCCGCGGGACGCTCGCGATCGGTACGTTCCCGACGATCGCGAGCGCGCTGATGCCACGGGTCGTCAGCCGCTTCCGCCGTCAGTACCCCGACATCCGGCTCGACGTCCGCAGCGCCCGCCACGACGAGCTCATCGCGATGCTGGAGAGCGGCCGGGTCGGGATCTCGCTGCTCTGGGACTACGCCTGGGACCGGGTCGACCCAGGGCAGTTCTCGCTCACCCCGCTGCTCGACGACCCGACCGTCCTCGTCGTCGCCGACGACCACCGCCTCGCCCGCCGCCGCAGCGTCACCATGGCCGAGCTGGCCGACGAGGACTGGATCGTCCGCGCCCACGACCACCCGGTGGCCGAGGTGCTGGAACGCAGCTGCCGGGCCGCCGGGTTCTCCCCGCGCATCGCCTTCGAGGCGAACGACTACCAGGAGGCGCAGGCGATGGTCAGCGTCGGCGTCGGGGTGGCGCTGGCCCCGCGGACGGCGGTCAGCGCACCCCGTCCCGACGTGCGGGTGCTCGGTCTCGGACGGGAGGCGCCGTCGCGGCGGGTGCTGCTGGCGCACCGGCCGGACCGGCTGCGGGCGCCGGCGGAGCTGGCGATGCACCAGATGCTGGTCGACGTCGCGCGGGAGTACCAGACACAGCCCTGAGCCCGGACGATCGCGTCGGTGTCCCCGTACGTCCCGCGCCGGCGCTCTCAGCGCCGCCACAGCACCGGCGCGGGACAGTTGCGCGGTGAACACCGCCGATGCACAGCAGGCCGCGGGACTCGTCCTGACACTCGGATGGCTGCTCGTCGCGGTCGTCCTGTCCGCCCACCGGGCGGGCCTGGTGACGTCGGGCCCGCTGATCGGTCGCGACGTCCGGCTCCCCGGCCCGTTGCTGTGGGGGTCGGGTGCGGCGGTGGCGTTCTACACCGGGCAGGCCGTCGTCGTCGACGCGGTGGAGGACGCCCCGAACCGCATCGTCGCCGGGGCCGACCGGCCGGTGCTGGACTGGATGATCGCCCACCGCACCCCGGACCTGACGTCGCTGATGGAGGCGGTCAGCCGCTACGGCGGTACGAACGGGACGCTGCTGCTCGCGACGGTGGCCGTCGCCGTCCTGCTGGTGACGCGTCGCTGGTGGGACGCACTGGCCGTCGCCGTCGCGACCGGCGGTGTGGCGGTGCTGGTGCCGACCTTCAAGGACCTCTACGGCCGCACCCGCCCGCCGGTGGCGACCCAGCTGGTCGTCGAGCCCGACCTGTCGCTGCCCTCCGGCCACGCCCTCGGCGCGATCGTGGTCATCGGGATCATCGCCGTGGTCCTGGGGCGCGCGGTGCGGTCCACCGGGTGGCGGGTCGTGCTCGGTGCCGTCGCCGCCGCCGCGGTGCTCACGATCAGCCTGAGCCGGCTCTACCTGGGGGTGCACTGGGTCACCGACGTCGCGACCAGCTGGACGCTCGGCGGGGCCTGGCTCGCGGTCGTCGTCACGGGTCTGATGTGGGTGACCGGACGGGGCCCGGGGTCCGGCGTACGCGGTCGTCCGGCCCGGCGCCCCGGACCGCCCGTCGCGGGCTGATCAGCTCGGCGCGCAGCACCCGGCCCCGGCGCCGGCGACGACCTCGTCCCGCATCGCCGGTCACGGACTCGGAGTGGTCGGGGCGGTGCGCGAGGTCGAGCGGTCCGGTCCCCGGCCCGCCCCGAGGCTGCCCGCGCGTGCCGCCGTCCCGTCGACGATCACGGGGTCCCGCGGCTCCGTCGTCGCCGGTTCCCTCCGCGCCGGGCCGTCCGGCCGGACACCGGCAGAGCCCGGCGCGGCGGCGGACCGGTGCGCGGGCGGCACCGGCACGCCACTCGGGCGGAGGTACCGCACGACGTCCCGTCACTGCTGATCTGGATCTGTCTCCGCAGGACAAGCTCCCCGTCCAGTTTTGTCCGTCGGTTCCATCGGAGCACGTGGTGATTGGCGGCACTGTGACCCACACGACGCCGAGGTGCCGTGACCGGCCGGCCCCGCGGGACGACGCCGGTCCACCCGAGTTCAAGGAGGAACTTCCATGGCCGAGGTACTGGCCGAGGGCTACAACGTCTTCGACACCGGCAAGTCCCCCAGCGGAACCATCAAGTACCTGTCGTCCCCGGCCGACGTCATCTCGCTGATCCAGTCAGGGAAGCTGCAGGAACACATCCTCCTGGTGCAGGGCGGCACGACCACCTTCCTGGCTCCCGCGCTCAGCATGGGCGCCATCGGCGTGATCACGATGTCCGGTGCTCCGGAGTCCCACCTGGGGATCCTGTCCCGCGAGTTCCAGACGCCCTGCGTGATGACCGCCCACCTCACCAGCAGCGACTCGCGCTACGTCGTCGGCAGCACCGACCCGTCGCACTTCGACGAGATCGCGACGGCCCTCGACGGCCGCAAGGTCCGACTGGACTGCACCGACGGGGAGGTCGGCCGCGTCGTCGCCGACGACTGACCCGGTCCCGACAACGACCCCCTTCCACGACGCCGACGAACCGGGACAGGAGCACAGCGCAGTGACCGCAACCGAGGGCAAGAAGGCGACCTACAAGCAGCGATACGAGGAGGGCGACGACGGTCTCCGGTTCCAGGATCTGACCTACACCGGCAACTTCGTCGGCCTCGAGCCCGTCACCGACGGCATCAAGGGCGACAAGATGCTGAAGGAGCGCGCGAAGTCCGGTGTGCTGGAGAAGGTGTCCAAGGAGGACGTCCTGAAGGACCGGTTCAGCATCGACGAGCTGAACGACCTCAACAACTACCTGGCCTGGAACATCTGGGACGTGCTGGTCATGCGCGCCACCGAGGGCGTCAGCGGCATGATCCCCCGCCAGGAGTACGAGATCCTGGCCTTCATGCACGAGTTCTACCGCTGGCCGGAGATCCTGCGCATGACCACCAACGAGGTGGGTGCGCAGGGGGTCATGGACATCGGGGCCAGTGCGCGGCGCGAGATCGGCACCAAGGTCAACTCCGTGCACGACTGGTGCATCGGCGCCGTCGGGTTCGGCATGGGCCGGTGCGGCCTGCTCGCCCTGGAGGCCATCGGCCCGGACGACTACGTCGCCGAGTCCAACGAGATCCTCAAGTTCATGCAGCGCGTGCTGTGGGGCAAGCGCCAGGACGGCTACATCCTCAACTCCCAGGACCGCTACCGCTGCCGGATCCACGAGGAGGACTTCCTGCAGCAGCTCACCTCGCAGATCGAGCCCCTCGACCACGGCAGCCCGAAGCACGCGGCGTTCACCCAGTTCAACGCCGCCACCGAGCTGCTGGCCTTCCTGCACCACTACGACAACCGGCTCGGCCTGGGCGACACCGGGCCCTACGAGCTCCCCGACGGCACCCTGCTGATCCTGCGCGACCTGTTCGTGAACGAGGAGATCTACCACTGGTCGGACGTGAGCGAGGACGCGAAGCTCCCGCACGCGTACACCCTGGCCATGATCATCGACCCGGAGAAGATGGGCCTGGAGGAGATCCGGGTCAACGACATCTCCACGACCTTCACCCGCCCGAAGAACTACATCGAGGCCATCATCGGCGGCGCGGTCTTCGCCCGCGAGAAGTGGGACACCCCGATGGGCGAGGTCTACCCGATCGCCGTCGACGACCTGTCCGACCACCTGGGCCGGGTCCAGCAGGCGACCCTGAAGCTGTACACCAAGACGTCGAAGATGTGCCGCCGCGACCTCATCTGGAACGGGCAGTACGTCTACTACATCGACATGATCCTCCCGCACCTGCGCAAGGCGGGGACCTACGAGAAGGCCTGCCGCGACTACGACCTGTGGGAGATCGACCAGCGGGTCTCGAACTACTACTACGAGATCACCAAGCGCGGCTTCGCCCAGGAGACGGTGCCCAGCAAGATCTTCTCCGGCGCCGGTTACCTGCCGTTCTCCGACAAGGCCGACCTGCGCAGCTCGAAGGGACGCTGGCTCTAGACCCGCCGCACCGGCCCGCCCGCGGGCCGGCCCACCGACGAGCCGACCGGACCGGGCGGCGTGGCGCTCCCCGCCACGCCGCCCTGCCACGTGAAGGGACACCCATGTCCGCAGCCGTGCTGGACAAGACGGACTACGACGTCCTCGACGTCGTCGCCCTGAAGAAGATGGCGACCGCCCAGGTCGTCGCGGCGGCCTCCGGCGTCGCCGCCGACCGTGTCGACGCGGTGCTGGAGGACCTGGCCGGGCGGGGCCTCGTCGTGGTCGCCGGGGGTGCGGCGCTGCCGACCGACCAGGCGGAGCCGGCGCTGCGGGCCGCCGCCGCGGAGCACTACGCGCCGGTGCGCACCGACGACGACGTCCTCGCGCTCGTCGACCGGTTCGAGACCACGAACGCCCAGTTCCTCACCACGATGTCGTCCTGGCAGCAGATCGACGTCGGGGGGCGGAAGGTCACCAACGACCACACCGACCCCGACTACGACGACAAGGTCATCGCCCGGCTCGAGAAGCTGGTCGCCCGCCTCACCCCGCTCCTGGAGGCGCTGGCCGCCTTCGACGCCCGCTTCGCGCTGTACGGCCGGCGGTTCGAGGCCGCGATCGGGTCCGTCGACGAGGGACGGCACGAGTTCGTCTCCTCGCCCACGATCGACTCGGTGCACAACATCTGGTTCGAGTTCCACGAGGACCTGCTGCGCACCCTCGGCCGGGAGCGGACGGAGTGACCGTGGCCGAACCGCAGAGCACCGGGCGCCCGGGCGTGCCGGCCACACCGGGCTTCACCTGCACGTTCGCCGAGGCCGATCCCGCCGATGTCGACCGGCTCGGTGGCAAGGGCAGCGGTCTGGCCCGGATGAGCCAGCAGGGGCTCCGCGTCCCGCCGGGATACGTCATCGGCACCGACGCGTGCCGTCGGTACCTCACCGAGGGGACGCTCCCGGCCGGGCTGGCCGACGAGGTCGCGGCCCGGCTCGCCGAGCTCGAGCGGGACTCGGGGAAGACCTTCGGCGCCGGTCCGACCCCTCTGCTGCTGTCCGTGCGGTCCGGGGCGCCGGTCTCGATGCCCGGGATGATGGACACCGTCCTGAACCTCGGCATCGGGCGGGAGGCCGCCGTCGCGCTGGGCGCCGTCACCGGGGACGCCCGCTTCGTCGCCGACCTGACCGCCCGGTTCCACGCGATGTACGCCGAGACCGTGCTCGGCGCGCTCGACCCGGGCGAGGGGAGCGACGCGCTCGTCGCCGCCGTCGACCCGGCCGAGGACGCGGGCGCGGTGTACGACCGCATCTGGTCGGCCTGCGAGGCCGCGCTGGAGGAGTCCGACGGCGAGTCCGTCCCGGCCGACCCCACGGCCCAGCTGTTCGGCGCCGTCGAGGCGGTCTTCCGGTCCTGGAACACCCGCCGGGCCCGGACCTACCGGGAGTTCCACGCGATCCCGCACGACCTGGGCACCGCCGTCGTCGTGCAGTCGATGGTGTTCGGCAACCTCTCCGACGACTCCGGCTCCGGCGTCGTCTTCACCCGCAACCCCGCCTCCGGCGAGCCCGGCCTGTTCGGGGAGTACCTCGCGCACGCCCAGGGCGAGGACGTCGTCGCCGGGACGAGGACCCCGGACCCGGTCGACCGGGCACTCGCCCCCGCCCTGCTCGACGAGCTGCGGCGCACCTGCGCCGACCTGGAGCGAGACCGGGGCGACGTGCTCGACATCGAGTTCACCGTCGAGCGGTCCACTCTCTACTTCCTGCAGGTCCGCAGCGCCAAGCGCACCCCGGAGGCGGCGGTGCGGATCGCCGCGGACTTCCTCGCCGAGGCGCACGTCGCCCCCGCCGTGGCCCTGCGCAACCTCAGCCCCGAACAGGTCCGCCAGGTCCAGCGCCCCGGCTTCGACGACGACGAGGTCGCCCGTGCCCGCGCCGGGGACCGGCTGCTGACCACCGGTATCGGGGCCTGCCCCGGCCAGGTCAGCGGGGTCCTCGTGCTGGACCCGGACCGGGCGAAGGAGCGCGCCGACGCCGGCGAGGACGTCATCCTGGCCCGCGCCGTGACCAGCCCGGCCGACCTGCACGGGATGATCGCGGCGAACGGCATCGTGACCGCCACCGGCGGCTCCACCAGCCACGCGGCGGTCGTCGCGCGGGCGCTCGGCACGTCCTGCGTGGTGGGCGCGTCGGCGATCACCGTCGACGAGGCGGCCCGCACCCTGGTCGTCGGCGGCCGGACCGTCGCCGAGGGCGACGAGGTCTCCCTCGACGGCGCCGGGGGAGAGCTGTTCCTCGGCCGGATCAGCACCGCGACGCCCGCGGCCGCGACCGGGGCGCTGGGCTCGGTGCTCGCCGTCGCGGCCGAGGCCTCGGGCTGCGAGGTGCTGGTGCGGGTGACGTTGCCCGCCGACGTCGCCCGCGCCCGCGAGGCCGGCGCGAGCGGGTTGGTCACCGCCGTCGACGATGTCCTGGCCGCCACCGGCCACCTGGACGGTCTCGTCGAGGAGCTGCTGTCCGACGCCGGGGTGCAGGAGCGCTTCGACCGCGTCGCGGATCTGGTGGAGCAGGAGCTCACGCCGCTGCTGGACGCGGCGGGGGACCTGCCCGTGGGGGTCCGCGCCGTGGACCTCGTCGCCGACGAGGCGCGGGAGCTGCTCCAGCAGACGGCGGTCACCACCCGGCACCCGGAGCTCGCCCTGCCCCTCGGCCGCCCCGCGCTGGTCGAGGCCCAGCTGCGCGGCCTGACCCGGGCGGCCGCCGCGGCGGGCCGCACGAGTGGGGTCCACCTCGCGGTGCGGCACCTGTCCGACCCGGCCGAGGCGGCGGCGCTGCGCGCGTCGGCGACGGAGGTGCCGGGCGCGGTCGCCGTCGGCGCGTACCTGACCAGCCCGCGGGCGGCTGCCGGTGCGCCGGACATCGCGGCGTGCGTCGACGTCCTCTGGGTCGAGGTCCGGGCGCTGCAGTCCGCGGTGTTCGGGATCCCGGCGCGCCAGCTGCTGACCTCCGACCCGTTGGACGACTACCTGCGGCGGGGGCTGCTGTCGGTGGACCCGCGCACCGCGCTCGACCCGGTCGTGCGGTCGCTGCTCGGCACCGTCGCGACGGCGCAGCGGGCGGACCTGCCGGTCGGCATGCGGCTGTCGGGCGAGGTCCCGGAGGAGGCGGCCGCCCAGCTGTACGGGCTCGGGTTCCGCCGCTTCGCCGTCGACGTCGACGGGGCCCGGCCGCTGGTGCTGGCGCTGGGGAAGGCGGCCCTGGGCGACTGAGGACCGGCGGCCCCTCGCCCGGGGCCGGAGCAACGCGGCGGCCCTCCCCGGACCGGGGAGGGCCGCCGCGGTGTCCGTGGCCCGGTCAGCGGCCGGCGGGCACCAGGAGTCCGTCGCGGAGCTGCCGCGGCACGGACGCGGCGATCCCGCGTCGTCGCGCCCAGCCGTGGGCGCCGCCGTGGTCGCGGTCGAGCGCGGCCAGGAACCCGCGGATCGTGTACTCGCGTGCCTCGTAGACCGCGGGCGGGACGACGTCGATGTGGTCGCGGTAGCGCGGCCAGGTGCGGAAGCGCTCCACGATCCGGACCATGTTGGGCCCCGAGCGCAGGTAGTCGGCGACGATCTCGTCGTCGTCGACGCCGAGCAGCCGCAGCAGGAGCGCGGTGACCAGCCCCGTCCGGTCCTTGCCCGCCGCGCAGTGCAGCAGCGTCGGGCGCCCGGCCAGCGCCGCGACCACCCGCACCACCGTCGCCAGCGGCGACGCCGGTGACGACAGGTGCTCCAGGGAGAACGACAGCGACTGCTCGTGGGCGGGCAGGTCCGAGACCGGGAGGTCGAGCAGGGGCGCGTTGAGGTAGCCGACCGGCCGCAGGGCGAGGGGCCCGCGACCCTCCTCGACGGCCTCGGTCCCGCTCCGCAGATCGACGACCAGCTCCAGCCCGAGGCCGGACACCAGGTGGTCGACGTCGGCGGGGGAGAGCGCCTGCAGGGTGTCGCTGCGGAACAGGGCGCCGGGCCGGACCCGCAGGTCCGGCCCGGCGCGCAGCCCACCGAGGTCGCGGAAGTTGTGGACGCCGTCCATCCCGCGGGGCGGGGTCGTCATCCGCGCACCACCCGCCGCACGGCGTCGAGCAGCTCCCGCCCGGCGACCGGGCCCGGTGGACCGGGAGGCGATGCGGCCGGGGGACCGGAGCCGGGCCCGGGGCCGGGAGGGGTCTCGGTGGCCGGTGCGGCCCCGGCCGGCGGAGCGAGCCCGGCCGCGGCGGTCCGGCGCCGGTCCCGGCGCACCCGGGCCGCGCTGCGCAGCGGCACCCGGAGCGGGTCGCCGCCGCAACCGCACCCGCAGTCCCCGTCCCCGGCCGCCGCGTCCCGCACCGGTGGGCCGGCGTCGTCGGACGGCTCCGGAGCGGAGCCGGAGCGCGGAGGGGTCGCGCAGGCGGGGGCCGTGCCGCCGGCCGGGACCGCGCAGGCGCCCCCCGGGGGGAGCGCGGCGGCGTCGCCGAGCAGGTGCGCCGTGATCTCCTGCGGCCACAGCGCGACGAACTCCGCCCCGGCGGCGAGCAGCTCGTCGGGGGAGTGCATCCCCCACGCCACACCCACCGCGCGGATGCCGACCTCGACGGCGTCGCGGACGTCGCCCGCGGTGTCGGTGACCAGCACCGTGCTGGTGAGGTCGGGGGTCTGCAGGCGGCCGCCCTCGTCGTAGTCGGCGGAGCAGCGGCGACCGTAGGAGTTCGCGGCGTCGGCGAGGAAGGTGCGCATGGCGGTGCGCTTGTCGGGGGTGACGTCGCCCCCGAACACGTGGGCGAAGCAGTACGCCAGGTCGTTGCCGGTGAGCACCCGTCGCATGACCTGCATCGCGTTGGACGACATCACCGCGAGCGTGCAGTGCCCGGCGAGCCGCCGGACGACGTCGGCGACCCCCGGGACCAGCGGCGGGTCGTACTCCTCGCGCAGCAGGGTGAGGAAGGCGTTCTTCACCTCCGCCGCGTGGGCCTCGTCGCGGCAGAGCTTCGCGATCGAGTCGTAGACGTTGCCGCGGAAGAGGTCGAAGTACTGCTCGGGTCCGTCCACCCCCAGCCCGAACCGGTCGTTGATCGTCGAGAACACCGTCCAGGAGGCGATGCGGGTCTGGACCAGCGTCCCGTCGAGGTCGAACAGCACGGCCTCGACCGGACGCGGGGGCGTGGGGCTCACGGTCGCGGCCTCACTTCGGGTCGTGGACCCTGTCGTACACGGCGCCGAGCTCGCCCATGCCGACGAAGTCCATGCACTCGCCGTAGGCGGTGCGGCCGTCGAGGTCCCAGCGCAACAGGGCGTTGTGCCCGACGACGCCGGGCTGGGACTGCCACGGGAAGGTGGTCAGGGCCCGGCCCTCGGCGTTCCACACCGTGTCGGCGGTGTCGGTGACGCTGATCGAGATCTGTTCCGGGTAGAGGTGCGAGCGCTTCGTGACGCCGCCGCCGGCCTTGAGCCCGCGCAGCTCGCCGTTCTCGACGACGTAGCCGTGGGTCAGGCGCAGCGGCGACTCGCCGTCCGGGCCGTTGTCGGTGGAGAAGTCGAACAGGCCGTGCAGCACCAGGTCGGTCCCGGCGTGGGCGTGCATCCAGCTCAGCCGCGAGGTCTGACGCTCGGCACGCACCCCCCAGCTGTGGTCCATCGTGGACACGCAGTCGATCGGGGTCGTGACGCCGCGGAGCCGGATCTCGCCCTCGTAGTGCCCGGACTGGTCGAAGTGGCCGGCGTAGGCGTGGCCCCAGGTCTTGGCCATGTCCTTGCCCGCGGCCAGCGGGTCCACGTCCGGGTCGTTGATGTCGTAGGGCTCGTGCAGGGCGGTGTAGCGGAACCGGATCTCCAGGTCGGCGGCCGGGTCGGAGTAGGAGACGTCCCAGATCCGGTTCGGGTCGGTCGCGACGACCTTCAGGCCGTTGGCCAGCTCGTAGTCGAGCAGGTTCGACGGCTGCGGCACGACCAGGTGCTCCCAGGCGTCCCAGTAGTCGGCCTCCCAGGGGGCCCGCACGCGGCGGCTGTTCACCGAGACGGTGGAGCCCACCACACCCAGCGGCTCGCGGAACAGCCCGTAGAGGCCGATGTTCATCGGCCGGTCGGTGTCCTGGCCCGCGTAGAGGCCGAAGTAGTTGGTCTCGGCCCAGAGCGGGTCGTCGCTGGTCGGCGGGTGGAACTGTGCGTCCTCGGGGCGGATCACCGATGAACCTCCTGGCGCGCGGGGGCCCGGGGCGGCCGGGCCGTGGTCTACGTCCTGCACGCTCCCGCGGTGCTCCCGGTCCGGCCACGGCGCCGAAGGACAACGGCCGCCGGTCACGTTGTCCGGAACGGATAAGGCTGCGGGGATCGTGCCGGTCCTACTGTCCCGGCAACGGTGGTCCGGCTCGCGCCGAGGCCACCCGGCTTCTACCGACGGAGGTGGTCCGGGCATGCAGCTGGCCAAGGTGCTCGGCCAGGTCGTCTCGACGATCAAGGGCCCCGGACTCGAGCGGTTCACCCTCCTGCTGGTGCAGGAGGCCGGCTCCGACGACCCGGAGCGCGACGGCGGAGCCGTGTTCGTCGCGGTGGACACCGTCGGTGCCGGGGTCGGCGAGATCGTGCTGGTCTGCGCGGGCGGAGCCGCCCGGGTGGCGGCCGGCCCCGACGTCCCCACCGACCGGGCGGTCGTCGGCATCGCCGACACCGTCGTGCGGGTCGGCAGCGTGACCTACCAGAAGACATGACGACGGTCGCCGATCCGGCACCGTCGGCACCACACCGGCATCAGGAGGAAGACATGGCTCCGACGACTGGAACCCCGGCCGTCCCGGCCCTGCGCGGCGCGCTGGGACTCATCGAGACCAAGGGGCTGGTCGGTGCGATCGAGGCGGCCGACGCGATGGTGAAGGCCGCCAACGTGCAGGTGCTCGGCCACCGCGAGATCGGCGGCGGTCTCGTGACGATCATGGTCCGTGGCGACGTCGGCGCGGTGAAGGCCGCCACCGACGCGGGCGCCGTGGCCGCGGGCAAGGCGGGCGAGGTCGTCTCGGTGCACGTGATCCCGCGGCCGCACGACGAGACCGAGAGCATCCTCGCCGTCCTCACCCGGCCCAAGGGCTGACCGACCACACCCCGGGCCGGGCCCGCCCCGCACCGGTGCACGCCTGACGTGCAGCGGCGACCGGGCGTGCCCACCCACGACAGAGACGGAGGTGTGGGGATGACCGCGACAGCGCCCGCCGACCCGCGCGGGCTCGACGCCGACCTGGCGGGACTCGCCGACGTCCGCGCCAAGGCCCGCGCGGCGAGGGCGGCCTTCGACGCGATGGAGGGGACCGACCAGGAGACCCTCGACCGCTACGTCCGGGCGATGGCACGGGCGGGCACGAAGGCCGCCGAGGAGCTGGCCCGGCTCGCCGTCGACGAGACCGGCTACGGCGTCTACGAGCACAAGATCTACAAGAACCGCTACAACACCGGCTTCGTCGCCCGGTGGATGCTGGAACGCCGCGCCGTCGGCGTGCTCTGGGTCGACGACGAGGCCCGGGTGACCGCGGTCGGTTCCCCGATGGGCGTCATCGCCGGGATCATCCCGGTCACCAACCCCACCTCGACCGCACTCTTCAAGTGCCTGGCCGCGGTGAAGTCGGGCAACGCGATCGTGCACGCCCCGCACCCGCGCGCCGCCCGCTGCACCCTGCGCGCGGTCGAGATCATGGCCGAGGCCGCCGTCGAGGCGGGCGCCCCGGAGGGGCTGGTCTCCTGCCTGGAGCACCCCACCCTGCCCGCCACGGCGGAGCTCATGCGGCGCCCGGAGATCGCGCTCGTCATGGCCACCGGCGGGCCGGGCATGGTGCGCGCGGCCTACTCCAGCGGCAAGCCGACGATCGCCGTCGGGGCGGGCAACGTCCCCGCCTACGTCGGGGCGAGCGTCGCCGACCCGGCCGAGGCCGCCGAGATGATCATCACCTCGAAGTCGTTCGACAACGGCACGGCGTGCGTGGCCGAGCAGTCCGTCGTCGTCGTCGAGGCGGTGGCGCCGGCCTTCCTGGCCGCGTTCGAGCAGCGAGGCGCCTACTGGATGAACGCACCCCAGCAGGCCGCGCTGGCCCGGGTGCTGTTCGACGAGCGCGGCGCGATGCGTCCGGCCTCGGTCGGGCAGACCGCGATCTGCCTCGCCGAGACGGCGGGGTTCGCCGTGCCGTCGTCGACCCGGGTGCTGGCCTGCGAGCTCGACACGGTCGGGGTGGACACCCCGCTGTCGCGGGAGATCCTCGGCCCGGTCCTGTCGGTCTACCGCGCCGCCGACCGCGACGCCGGGTGGCGCCGCTGCCGGGAGATCCTGGCGCTCGACGGCGAGGGGCACACGGCCGCCGTGCACGCCTCGGACCCGGAGGAGATCGCCCCGTTCGGTGCGTTGCCCGCGGGCCGGATCGTGATCAACACACCGGCGCTGTTCGGCGGGATGGGCTATTCCACCGACGTCGACCCCTCCTTCCAGCTCGGCACCGGCAGCTGGAGCGGGTCGATCTGCTCGGACAACGTGACCCCGCTGCACCTGATCAACATCAAGCGGATCGCGCACGAGGTGCGTCCGTGGCGCACCGTCTACGACCCGGTGGAGCTGTAGCCGTGGCGACCGCGACCGCGGGTCGCCGCCCGGGACGCCGGCGTCCGGCGCGCGCCGCCGAGACGCGCCGGACGCCGGACCAGCTGCTCACCGCGGCGGCCGCCACCGCCGGGTCGGTGGCCCGCGACGGCGCCCCCGACGGGCCCGCGGCCGCCGCGCTGGCCGCCGCGGCCTCCCTGCGGGCCGGGGTCGACCTCGGGACGGCGAGCTGTGTGCTCGTCGTCCTCGCGGTCGCCCCGGACGGCACCGAGCACCCCGTGTGGATCGACGCGTCCCCGTCGGGTGCGCTGGCCGACGGCGTCGTCGTCGACTTCGCCCGCGCCACCGCGACCGTCCGCCGCCTGCGGGAACGGGCCGAGGCCGGACTCGGCGTCGGGCTGGGTGCCGGCGTACCGGTCGCGACGGCCCACCCGCCGTGCATCCCGGCCGCCGACGCGAAGGCCTGCAGCTACGTCTGCGAGACCGCCGGGTTCGACCGGGTCGCGCTCGTCGACGAGGTCGCGGCGGCGCAGCGCACGCTCGGGATCCGCGACGGCGTCGTCGTCGACGTCGGCGGCGGCTCGACCGGGGTCGGGGTCTACCGCGACGGCGCCCTGGTCGCGCTCGACGACCGCGCCGGCGGTGGCCACCACCTCGACCTGGTGCTGGCCGGGGGCCTGGGCATCGCCGTCGAGGAGGCCGAGCCCTACAAGCGGGCCCATCCGGACGAGGCGTTCCCTCTCCTGGTCCCGGGGCTGCAACGCATCGCGGAGAACGTCCGCGCGCTGACCGTGGGCGCCGAGGACCTGCCGCTGCACCTGGCGGGCGGCGCCCTGATGATCGCCGGTGCGCAGCGCGTACTGGCCACGTACCTGGAGCGAACCGTCGTGACCCATCCGCACGCCCTGCTCATCACCCCGATCGGCATCGCCCGCGCGGAGGTGCCCGCATGAGCAACGCGAGCCCGACCCTGCGCACCTACGCCTTCGTCGACCGGATGCAGCCCCAGTGCGCGGCGCACATCGCCGCGACCAGCCCCGGCGACGTCCCGCTCGCGGGGATGGCCGAGCTCTACATCGAGATGGCCCCCGGGAACGAGGTGTTCCGGGCCGCCGACATCGCGCTCAAGGCGGCCGGTGTCCGCCCGGCCCTGCAGATCATCGAGCGCGAGTTCGGGCTGCTGGAGATCCACTCCGAGCAGCAGGCCGAGGTGCTCGCCTCCGGGCAGGCGATCCTGGACGAGCTCGGGATGACCGAGGCCGACCGGATCCGGCCGACGATCGCCTCCACCCAGTTCATCACCAACGTGCACCCCTACCAGGCGCAGCTGCTCAACAAGTGGCGCAAGGGCTCCATGCTGATGCCGGGCCAGAGCCTGTTCGTCATGGAGGTCGCACCCGCCGCCTACATCGCGGTGGCCGCCAACGAGGCGGAGAAGGCCGCGAACATCACCGTCATCGAGCTGCGCGCGGTGGGCCGGTTCGGCCGGATGTTCCTGTCCGGGACCGAGAGCGAGGTGCAGTCGGCCCGCGACGCGGCGGTCGCCGCGCTGGAGGGCGTCCACGGCCGGGAGGTCACGCGATGAGCGTCATCGGAGCGGCGCAGGTCGACGACGCCGTGGGAGGGGTGCTGCGGGTCGCGGCCCGCGACGTCGTCACCCCGCTCGCCCGGGAACGTGCGCGCGAGCTCGGCGTGGACATCGTGTCCGGCCCCGCCACGGCCGCGCCCACCCCCACGGCCGCGCCCGTACCCGCCGCGGACCCCGCCCGGTCCTCGGCCACCACGACGCCCCCGTCCGCCGTGCGCGGCGCGGGTCCGCCCCCGCCGCCCCGCCCGATCGCCTCGGTGCCGCCCCCTGCTCCACGCCCGGTCACCCCGGCGCCGTCCCCGGTCGGCCCGGTCCCGTCGGCCGCCGCCGTCGCCCAGCTCCGGGGCGCCGCGCCGCCGCCGGTGCGTCCGCCCTCGGGCGCGCTCCACCGGCGCGGTGCCCCGCTCCCCGCCGCGGTGCGGCCCGGCGGCCCCGGCGGGGGACGCGG
This sequence comes from Pseudonocardia sp. ICBG1034, assembly GCF_020131375.1. Taxonomy (NCBI): domain Bacteria; kingdom Bacillati; phylum Actinomycetota; class Actinomycetes; order Pseudonocardiales; family Pseudonocardiaceae; genus Pseudonocardia; species Pseudonocardia sp. ICBG1034. The sequence continues at coordinate 56,911 of NZ_JAHLEK010000019.1, read as the reverse complement.
GGCGACGCGCACCGGCCGGGTGGTCGTCGTCGGGGCGGGCAACGTCGGCATGATCGCCGCGATGCGGCTCGCCGACGCCGACGTCTTCGCCGAGGTCGTGCTCGTCGACATCGACGCCGGCCGGGCCGCGGGCGTCGCGCTGGACCTCACCCACACCGCCGCGCTGTCCGGGTTCGACACCCGGGTCCGCGGCGTCGGCACGGTCGAGGAGGCAGGCCCGGCCGACTACGTGGTCGTCACCGCGGGCCGGCCGCGCACCCCCGGGATGAGCAGGTCGGATCTGATCAGCACGAACGCCGCCATCGTCGGCGAGGTCGCCGCGCGGGTGGCGGCGACCTCGCCGGGTGCGGTGATCGTCGTCGTCACCAACCCGCTCGACGAGATGACCCAGCACGCCTGGAAGGCCTCCGGGTTCCCGTCGGAGCGGGTCCTCGGCATGGCCGGGGTGCTCGACACCGCCCGGTTCCAGGCGCTCACCGCGCTGACCGGCGTCGCCCGGGCCGACCGGATCGAGGCCTGGGCCCTGGGCAGCCACGGCGAGGAGATGGTCATCCCGCTGTCGCGGGCCACCGCGGACGGGCGGCCGCTCGCCGCGGCGGTCCCGGCAGCCGAGCTCGACGCGATCGTCACGCGCGCCCGGGGATCGGGCGGCGAGGTGGTCGGGCTGCTGCAGAAGGGCAGCGCCTTCCTGGCGCCCGGTCTGTCGGCGGCCCGCATGGTGCTGGCGATGGTCGCCGACTCCGGGGAGGTCATGCCCGCCGCGGTGCTCGCCGACGGCAGCTACGGCATCCGCGGGGTCTACGTCGGGCTCCCGGCCCGGCTGGGCCGCGGCGGCCTGACCGAGATCGTGACGATCGACCTGCAGCCGGCCGAGCTGGAGGCGCTGGCCGAGGCCGCGGCCCGGATCCGCGAGCGGCTCGCCGACCTGGCCGAGGCGGCCTGACGTCGTGCGCGCGGTGACCTACGCCGGCGACGGCGCGGTGCGTGTCGCGCAGGTTCCCGACCCCCGGATCGAGCAGCCGACCGACGCGGTCGTCGAGGTCCGCAGATCGGCGGTCTGCGGGACGGACCTGCACCTCCTCGCGCACGACGAGGGGCTGCCCGCCGGCTCGGTGCTCGGCCACGAGTTCGTCGGGCAGGTCGTGGAGACCGGCACCGCGGTGCGCGGGCACCGCGTCGGCGACCTCGTCGTCGGAGCCGACTTCGTCGCCTGCGGCACCTGCTGGTGGTGCCGGCGGGGTGACCACTGGGAGTGCGCGGAGCGGCGGTTCTTCGGCACCGGGACCGCGTTCGGCCCGCCGCTGGCCGGCACACAGGCGGAGCTGGTCCGGGTGCCGCACGCCGACACCGTGCTCCGGACCGTCCCCGACGGGGTGTCCCTCGACGCGGCCGTCTTCCTCGGCGACACCCTCGCGACCGGCTACGCGGCGGTGCGCCGCGCCGGCCTGCAGCCCGGCGACACCGTCGCGGTGGTCGGCGGTGGCCCGGTCGGCCAGCTGACGGCGCTGGCCGCGCAGGCCTGCGGCGCCGGAGCGGTGCTGCTCGTCGAGCCGGTCGCGTCCCGCCGCGCGGTCGCGGGCCGGGAGGGCTCGGTCGCCGTCGCCCCGGAGGAGGCGGTCACGGCGGCACACGGGCTGACCGACGGGCGGGGCGCCGATGTCGTAGTCGACGCGATCGGTGGCCCGCGTGGGCTCGGCACGGCGTTCGGGCTGGTGCGCCGCCGCGGCACCGTCGTGTCGGTCGGCGTGCACGACGGTCCCTGGGACCTGCCCGCCGGACGGGCCTTCGGCGACGAGCTCACGCTCCGGTTCGCGATCGGCGACCTGATGCGCGACGGCGACCGGCTCCTCGCCCTCGTCCGTTGCGGCGCAGTCGATCCGACGGTCCTCGTGGAGGACCGGGTGTCCCTGACCGACGCACCGGACGCCTATCAGCGGATGTCACAGCGACGTACGCTGAAGTCGCTGATCGTGTTCTGACGGCTGGGGGTGGGATGACGACACTCGACCGGGTCGGAGCGACGACGGGCGTCGACGCCCTCGGCAGGCTCCTGGGCACCGTCCCGCCGTCCCCGGACGCGGCCGCCGAGCTGCTGGTCGGCGCGGCGACCCTGCTGGCAGGCACCTCGATGACCGTCGCGGCCTGGCGGGACGGGCGGTGGCAGGTGCTCGCCGGCTCCGGGGTCGGAATGGCGGGTCTCCCGCCGGGCGGCCCGTCGGCGGCCGAGGTCCGGTCCGGCCGGATCGTCGGGCCGGACGGCGCCGCCGCGCTGTGCTGGGACCCCGAGGTCCGGCTCGCCCCCGGGCCCGTCGGGCTCCTCGAGCAGGCCCGGGTGTGGATGTCGTTGCAGCTGGCCGGGGCGCGCGCCGAGGACGAGGAGTACGCGGCGACGGTCGAGGCCGACGCGGTCCGCGAGGTGTCGCGGCGGCTGCTGTCGGTCCGCGACCTCGACCAGGTCCTGCTCACGGTCTCCGAGCAGACACTGCGCCTGCTCGAGTCCGACATCTGCGGGGTGATGCTCCGCGAGGGCGACGTCGTGCGGATGCGCGCCTGCGTCGGCAACCGGGCGACACAGACCGCGCGGCTGACGATGCGCCGCGGTCAGGGCGTCGCCGGGCTGGTGTTCCTCACCGGTGAGCCCGCCAGGATCGACTCCTACCTCGACGACGAGACGATCAGCGACGACTTCAACTCCCTCGCCGAACGGGAGGAGACCCGGTCGGCACTCGCCGTCCCGCTGCAGCTGCAGGGGGAGTTCCTCGGCGTCCTGGAGGTGTGGCGGCGCCGGCACTCGGTGTTCACCGACCGCGACATGCGCCGGATGGTCACCCTCGCCGACTTCGCGACGATCGCCATCGACAACGCCCGTCTGCACGACGAGCAGGTGGCCGCCGCGGCCGAGCTGAGCCGGGCCCACGAGGCGCTGCAGAACCAGCACACGCTGCTCGACCGGGCGTCGCGGCTGCAGCAGGAGCTGCTGCGCATCGTCGTCGGCGGTGGCGGTCTGCCCGCGGTCACCCGGACCGTCGCGACCGAGCTGGGCTGCGAGGTCGCGGTCTACGGCCCCGACGGTGCGCGGGTGGCGGGTCACCGGGCCCGGGACCTGGTCTCCCGGCTGCCCGCGTCGGTGCCGACCCGCGGCGGGGAGATCGTGCCGACGCCGGAGGACCGGACCTCGCTGGCGCACCCCGTCTACGCCGACGGCGACCAGGTCGGCCAGGTGCTGTTCGCCCGGTGCGGACCGTCGCAGGACCTCCTGGCGGCCGTCGCCGGGCAGGTGGCGATGGCCTGCTCGCTGGCGTTGATGCGGGAACGGGCGGTGGGCCGGGCCCGGGCCGAGGCCGCCGAGCAGGTGCTCTGGGACCTGCTGCAGGGCTCGGTCGAGCACCGGCTCGCCGCGCGCACCCGCGCCCAGCACCTCGGCATCACCCTGACCGGGGGGTTGCGGGTGGTGCACGGCCGGATCGAGAACGTCGAGGTCCTCACCGCCCAGCACGGTTGGGACACCTCGCAGGTCGACCGGGTCCGGCGCCGGGTGCTGCGGATCGTCCGCACCCTGCACGGCCGCGGCCTGTCCCTGGCCAGCCTGCGGGGCGACCTGCTCGTGGCGGTCGCCGCCGACCTGGACCGCATCGGCGCGAAGAACCTGGTGAACGCGTTCTCCGGGGCCGTGCACTCCGAGCTCCCGGAGCTGCGCCTGCGGTGGGGGATCAGCCGCGAGTACCACGAGGCCGTCGACCTGCCGAGCGCGTTGAACGAGGCCCGCACCGCGCTGTCGGCCGCCAAGCGCTTCGGCGGGCAGGACGTGTTCCTGTACGAGGAGCTGGGCATCGTGCGGCTGCTGCTCGGCTCGGGCGACGACCCCGACCTGCAGACCTTCGTCGACGAGGTGACGGGCCCGCTGCTGGACTACGACCGCGACAACGACGGCTCGCTGATCCGCACGCTGCGCGCCTTCTTCGACGCCGACTGCTCCCAGAAGCTGGCCGCGGACCGGCTGTTCGTCCACCACAAGACCCTGCGCTACCGGCTGGAGCGGATCCGGAAGCTGACCGGCCTGGACCTGGGGCGCCACGAGGACCGGATGCGCGCGGACTTCGCGTTGCGGCTGCTGCAGGTCACCCGGCACGACGACCCGGAGGACACGGACCCGGGCCGCTGACCCGGGCCGCCGCCGGGGCCCGCCCGCTCAGGTGGTGCGGGTGGGCTGCACGGCCTCGCCGATGACGCCCTCGGTGTCCTCGTGCGGGCGGGGGATGACGTGGCTGCTGTACAGCTCGCCGACCCGGGCCGCCGCGGCCGTCCCGGCCGCCACCGCGGCGTTCACGGCGCCGACGTCGCCCCGGACCAGCACCGAGACCTGGCCGTTGCGCAGGGTTCGGTACCCCTCGACCTCCACGTTGGCGGCCTTCACCATCGCGTCCGCCGCCTCGATCGCCCCGACCAGGCCCCTGGTCTCGACCATCCCGAGGGCGCCACCGGCCCGTCGTGCGTCCGACATGGAGCCGTCTCCTCTCGAGCGGGACACCGACGCCTGCGTCGGCCCGACCCACGGTAGGTCCGTCCGGCGGGGGGCACGCTGTCCCGCCCGGACAACGGGACGGGCGGGGGTTGTCCCCGGCGGAGGGGCCGCTCCGGTGAGGGACGCGGGCGGAGCAGCCGGGCGGCAAACGTGGCCGCCGACCGGGGCGCGTGTGGCGGGGGGCGTCGGCGGACAGCTCCCGGCAGGGGCCGTCCTCCGGGGACCGGATCGAGCGCGGTGGATCCGGGAGCCGGCCGGAGCGCTCAGCCCGGGGTGGCGACGGTCCCGGCCGCCTCGGCGTCGGAGGTCTCGTAGAGGTCGCGGCGGTAGCGCTCCTTCAGCGTCGCCACCGCGACGAAGGTGACCACGGACGTGGCGATGATGTAGAGCGCGACCGACCAGGAGGCACCCGTGCCCGCCAGCAACGCGGTCATGATGAACGGGGCGAGGCCGCCGGCGAACACCGAGGCGAACTGGTAGCCCAGCGAGGCACCCGAGTAGCGGACGTCCGCCGGGAACATCTCGGCGTACAGGGTGGCCTGGGGCCCGTACATCGTCGCGTGGATGGTGAACCCGACCAGCAGGGCGAGGAACACCAGCGGCAGCGAGCCGGTGTCGATCAGCAGGAACATCGGGAAGGCCCAGACCGCCATCAGCACCGTGCCGGTCAGGTAGAGCTTCTTCCGCGAGCCCATCCGGTCGGTCAGACCGCCGAAGAACGGCATCGAGACGACCTGTGTCAGGCCCGCGCCCATGACGCACCACAGGATCGCCGACCGGGACATGCCGACCTGTGTGGTGGCGTAGCTCAGCATCCCGCTGATCAGGATGTAGAAGGTGGCGTTGACGACGAAGAACGCGCCCGCGGCCTGCAGGATCTCGCGCCAGTAGTGCCGCACGGCCTGGACGAGCGGTGCCTTGCGCAGTCCGGCGTCGCGCCGGGACTCCGCCGACCGTTGCTGCAGGTCGTGGAACACCGGGGTGTCCTCGATCTTGAGCTGCACGTAGGCGCCGATCAGGACGAGGGCGAGGCCGGAGAGGAACGGGACGCGCCACCCCCAGGTGACGAACTGCTCCTCGGACAGGACGGTGGTCAGCAGGAGGAAGAAGAGGTTGCCCGCGACCGCTCCTGCGATGGCGCCGGTCTGCACGAGCGACCCGTAGAACCCGCGCCGCTCGACCGGGGCGTGCTCGGTGAGCAGCAGTGCGGCGCCGCCCCACTGGGCGCCGACGCCCAGGCCCTGGACCAGGCGGGCGACCACCAGCAGGACCGGTGCCCAGATCCCGATGGTCGCGTACCCGGGCAGGACGCCGATCGCGAACGTCGCCACGCCCATCAGCAGCATGGCGGCGACCAGCGGAGGCTTGCGGCCGAAGCGGTCGCCGACGTGCCCGGCGATGATGCCGCCGAGCGGTCGCGCGACGAAGCCGACGGCGAACGTCGCGAAGGAGGCCAGGGTGCCGGCCACCGGGCTGACCGAGGGGAAGAACAGGTGCCCGAACACGAGGGCGGCGGCCGTGGCGTAGATGAGGAAGTCGAACCATTCGAGCGCGGTGGCGAAGACCGCCGCGGCAGCGAGCCGGCCCATCTTCTTCGGGGGTGCGTGCTGGTCCATCCGGGTCCACCTCCAGGCCGCAACGGTGCGGCGGTGAGGGTGCCGGAGAACGACGAGCTCCGGCACGAGTACGAACGATCGTTCTTAGGACGCTAGCGACTCGGGTCACCACGGACAAGAGGCATCTCGCCGGGTCGCCCCCCGGTGGCGGGCGTCAGTGCGTGAGGGGGGCCTCGAGCAGGGCGAGGGCGTAGCGCGCGTACTGCTCGGCGAGCTGGCCGCGGCCCAGTGCGCCGTCCGGGCGGTACCAGCTCGCGATCGCCGCGACGGCACCGAGGATCGTGCGTGCCGCGTCGGTGGCGTAGGGCGTGCGGAAGGCTCCGTCGGCGACGCCCTGGGCGACGATGCGCTCGAAGGCGTCCTGGGTGACGTCGCGGTCCTCCACCAGTGCGGCGCGGTCCCCGGGTTCGAGGTAGCGGAGCTCGTTGGTCGCCACCAGGGTCGCCGTCTGGTGTTCGACGACGAACCCGACGTGCGCGCGGACCGCCTCGCGCATGCGGGACGGGGCGTCGTCGCCGGCCAGCTCCACGGCCGACAGGACGCGGCTGCGCAGCTCGGCGTTGGCGTGTCGCAGCGCCGCGGCCAGCAGCTTGGACTTCGACGGGAAGTAGTTGTAGAGGTTGGACAGGCTGGTCTCGGCGCCGCGGGCCACGTCGCGCATCGAGGCGCCGTTGAACCCCTGGGTGCCGAAGGCGTGGATCGCGGCGTTCAGGATCGCGGCCTCGTTCCGCCGCCCCGTCTCGGCGACCAGGGTCGGGGAACGGTCGTTCATGTCGCTCACGGTAGCGCACCCGCCACGGCGCTCCTGCTCTTGACGGGCCGGGGAGCTGCTGATTGCATGAGATACGTAAGAACGTTCGTTCATGTCGCCGCGAGCTGGTCGGGAACGACGATCGCGACGGCCCGTCGGAGAGGACGGTCGATGAGCACCAGTGCCACCACCGGGTCCCCGGTGCACGCCGGTGGGCCCGGGGCAGGGACGGCCGCGCCCCATTTCGAGGACTTCGAGGTCGGGCAGGTCTACACCGGCCCGGCACGGAACTTCTCCGCGGCGGTGGTCGCGGCCTTCGCCGAGGTCAGCGGGGACCGGGCCGCGCTGCACACCGAGCACGGCCGGTCCGCCGACGGCCGCCCGCTGGTCCACGGTCCGCTGGGCCTGGCCGGCTTCTTCGGCTGGCACCACGAGCGCGGCCTGTCGGCGCACGTCGAGGCGGCGTTCGACACCCACTGGGACTTCGTGGCGCCGATCCACGTCGGCGACTCGGTCACCTACGAGATGACGGTGACCCGCACCCGTCGCACGTCGGCACTGCGCAACGGTGTCGTCGGCAGGCACGTGGTGGTCCGCAACCAGCACGACGAGGTCGTGCAGGTGGGCCGGACCACCGCGCTGGTCACGGCGCGCGAGGCGGTCGACGACCGCCGCGCCCGGCTCGGCCGGTCCTTCCCGTCCGTGGAGTGGGCGCGGGCGCTGGCCACCGCGCTCGGCGACTCGGCCGCGTTCACCCAGGCCACCGGGACCTGGGACGGCACCCTCGGCCTGCGCCTCGGCGGCGACCTGGTGCTGTTCCGCGTCTACAAGGGACGGGTGCTCGAGGCCGGGACCCGGACACCGGACGGGCCGACGTTCGTCGTCTCCGCGCCCGACGTCGTGTGGGCCCGGCTGCTGACCGGTCCGCGCAACGACTTCACCGAGCGGACCCTGCGCGACGAGTTCGAGGTCGAGGGCAGTGCCTACGAGTACCTGCGGCTGACCGCGGCGGTCGTCGCGCTGGTCGACGAGGCGCGGGCGTTCGCCCGGACGGAGGGGACACGATGAGGGCCGACTACGTCGAGGTGGGCGGGACCCGCGCTTTCGTGCTCGAGGAGGGCGAGGGACAGCCGGTGCTGTGCCTGCACACCGCGGGCCAGAACGGTGTGCAGTGGCGGGAGGTCCAGCCGCGGCTCGCCGAGCTGGGCTACCGCGTGGTGGTCCCGGACCTGCCCGGGCACGGTCGCTCGGAGCCCGCCGCCGGCGGCCCGGTGCGGGACCTGGGCGTCTACGCGCAGTGGTGCGAGGAGCTGATGGACCGGCTCGGGATGGACCGGCCCTTCGTGGTCGGCTGCTCCATCGGCGGGGCGATCACCCTGCAGCTGGCGGTGCGCCGCGGTGCGCGCCTGGCCGGCGCCGTCGCGATGGCGGCGCACGGCGGCACCGACTCCGCCATGCTGAGCGTGCGCGGGCTGGAACGCGAGCTGGTCGACTCGGCCGCGCCCAGCCGCTCGGACCGGACCTACCTCGGCACGCTCGCCGTCGTCGGGCGGCGGGTGGCGGCCGAGCGGGCGGAGCTGATCGCGCGCATGCACCGCCGCGAGGACCCCGAGATCTCGACCAGCGACCTCATCGGCTGGGCCACCCACGACGTGCGGGCGACGCTCGACGGCGTGGCCTGCCCGACCCACCTCGTCGTCGGGGACGACGACCTGTGGCTCGACCCCGCGGACGTCCGCCGGGCCGCCGAGCTCATCCCGGACTCCCGCTACACCCTGCTGGAGGGCATCGGGCACTACCCGATGGAGGAGGTCGAGGGCTTCGCCGACGTCCTGCACGGCTGGCTCGGTGAGCTGGGCGCCCGCGAGAGCCGGGGTGCCGCATGACCGGCCGCGTGACCACTCTGTCCGACCTGCTGGCCGACACCGCCGCGGCCGCGCCGGAGAGCACCGTGGTCATCGACGGCGGGCCCGCGCCGCGCCGGGTCACCCGGGCGGAGCTGGTCGCGCGCGTCCTCACGCTGCGCGAGGACCTGCGGGCCCACGGCGTCGGCGAGGGCGACTGCGTGGGCGTGTGGCTGCCGAACTGGTCCGAGTCGCTGGTGGCGCAGTTCGCCGCGGCCGCGCTCGGCGCCCACGTCATCGGCATCAACACCCGCTACGGCGTGGCGGACGTCGCGCACGTCCTGGACCGGGCCCGGCCGCGGGTGGTGCTGATCGCCCACGACTTCCTCGGCCTGGACCTGCGGGCGAGGCTGCGCGAGGCGGTCGCCGAGGCGGACGTGCCCGCCCCCGGCATCGCCGTCGTGACCGGACCCGGCCGTCCACCCGCGGACGAGGCCGTCGCCGCGACCTACGACGTCGGCGCGGGGGCCTGGGTGCCCGGCCCGCCGTCGGACGCGGCCGACCCGCAGGCGCTGCGCGGCACCCGGGACGCCCTGGCCGTGGCGTTCACGACCTCCGGCTCGACCGGCATGCCGAAGCTCGCCGCCCACCTCGGCAGCGCCGTGGCCACCCACGCCCGGAACGTCGCCGCCGCGGGCGGCTGGGACGCGGAGTCGGTCAGCCTGGTCGTGCTGCCGCTGTCCGGGGTCTTCGGCTACGTCCCGGCGCTCGCCGCGATCGCCGCCGGCGGGGCGGCGCTGCTGGAGCCCACGTTCGACGACGACCTGGTCGTGGCCCACATGGGCGAGTTCGGGGTGACCCACCTGGCCGGCGCGGACGACGTGGCCGGGAGGCTGATGGAGAGCCACCGCGCCCACGGCGGCGACCTGTCCGCGTGGCGCCGCCTGCTCATCGGGGACTTCTACGGCAAGTCGATCCAGGTCGCGGAGTGGGCCGAGAAGGAGACCGGCACCCCGACCACGGGGATCTTCGGCTCCAGCGAGCTGTTCTCGCTGCTGTCGTTCTGGCTCGAGCACGACCCGGCGCCCGCGCGCTGGCGGGCGGGCGGTCGACCCGTGTCCCCGGACATCGAGGTGCGCGCCGTCGACCCGGTCACCGGCGGGCCGCCGCCCGAGGGTGAGCCCGGCGAGCTGCAGTTCCGCGGCTACGCCGTGGTCGACGGCTACCTCGGCGACACCGACGGTGCGATCCGCGCGCGCTCGTTCACCGCCGACGGCTGGTTCCGCTCCGGCGACCTGGGCACGGTCCGCCCGGACGGCGCGTTCGACTACGCGGGCCGGATGGGCGACTCGTTCCGGCTGCGCGGCTTCCTCGTGGAGCCCGCCGAGATCGAGATCCGCCTGGCCGAGCACCCGGACGTGGCCCGGAGCAAGGTCGTCGGCGTGACGGTGGACGGGGGCACCAGGGCCGTCGCGTTCGTCGAGGCCGTGCCCGGCACCACCCCGGACCCGGCCGCGCTGCGGGCCTGGTGTGCCCAGGCGCTCGCGACGTTCAAGGTGCCCGACTCCGTGCACCTCGTCGAGCAGATGCCGACCACCGTCGGCACCAACGGTTCCAAGATCAAGGCCGCCGCGCTGCGCGAGCTCGCGGCGCGGCTGTACAGCACGGAGGTCCCGACGTGAGCCCGTCCGACGTGGTCGTCTGCGACCCGGTGCGCACGCCGGTCGGCGTCGACGGCGGGGTGTTCGCCACCCTGACCGCCGCGGACCTGGCCACCCAGGCCCTGCAGGGGCTGATCGCCCGGACCGGGCTGGGGGAGGGCGACGTCGACGACGTCGTGCTCGGCTACTGCTACCCGACGAGCGAGGCGCCCGCCATCGGCCGGGTCGCCGCGCTGAACGCGGGGCTCGGCGTCGGCGTGGCCGGCATGCAGCTCGACCGCCGCTGCGGCTCCGGGCTGCAGGCCGTCCTGCAGGCGGCGCTCACCGTCGGGCAGGGCTGGGCGGACCTGGTCGTCGCCGGTGGCGTCGAGGCGATGAGCCAGGCCGAGTACTACGCGCTGGGCCTGCAGAAGGGAGTCCGCGGCGACGAGCTGCGGATGGTCAACCGGATCACCCGGGGCCGCACCACCGCGGGCGGGGTGCACTTCCCGGTCCCCGGCGGCATGCTCGAGACCGCCGAGAACCTGCGCGCCCAGTACGCGATCAGCCGCACCGAGCAGGACGAGTTCGCGCTCGCCTCGCAGGAGAAGGCCGTCGCGGCGACGAAGGAGGGCCGGTTCGCCGAGGAGATCGTGCCGGTCACGGTGCCCGGGACCCGCCGCACGCCGGAGACCGTGGTGACCCTCGACGAGCACCCGCGCGCCGGTCTCACCCTGGACGACCTGGCGCGGCTGCGGCCGGTCCGCCGCCACGAGGACCCGGACGCCACGGTGACCGCGGGCAACGCCTGCGGACAGAGCGACGGCGCGTCGGTCTGTGTGGTGACCACCGCCGCGCGGGCGGCCGAGCTGGGCCTCACCCCGTTCCTCCGCATCGTGACCTCCGCGCTGGCCGGGGTGCCACCGCGGACGATGGGGATCGGCCCGGTCCCCGCGGTCGCCACGGCGCTCCGGCGCGCCGAGCTGGGGTGGGCGGACATCGACCTGATCGAGGTCAACGAGGCGTTCGCGGCCCAGGTCATCGCCTGCCTGCGGGAGTGGGGCCTCCCCTCGGACGAGCCGCGGCTCAACGTGAACGGCTCGGGGATCTCGCTCGGCCACCCGGCCGGAGCGACCGGCTGCCGGATCCTCACCACGCTGGCGTACGAGATGCGCCGCAGGGGGAGTCGCTACGGCCTGGAGACGATGTGCATGGGCGGCGGCCAGGGGCTCGCCGCGATCGTCGAGCTCGTCGCGTGAGGGTCCTCTGGGTCCTCGCCCACCCCGAGCCCCGCTCGCTGAACGGTGCGCTGAAGGACGCGGGCGTCGCCGCGCTCGAGCGGGCCGGGCACGAGGTCGTCGTCTCCGACCTGCACGCCATGGCCTGGAACCCGGTGGTCACGGCGGCGGACTACGGTTACGACCCGGACGAGCGGTTCCGGGTCGGGCCGGTGTCGGCCCAGGCCTACGCCGCCGGGGCGCTGAGCGCGGACGTGCGCGCCGAGCAGGACAAGGTCGCGGCCGCCGACACGCTCGTCGTCCAGTTCCCGCTGTGGTGGTACGGCATGCCCGCGATCCTCAAGGGCTGGTTCGACCGCGTGTTCCTCAAGGGCTTCGCCTACGGCGTCACCGATCCCGACCACCCCGGCCGCACCCTGCGCTACGGCGAGGGTCCGCTCGCCGGCAAGCGGGCGCTGGTGGTGACCACGGTCGGCGGGCGCGGCCCGGACCTCGGACCCCGCGGCGTCCACGGGCACCTCGACGAGCTGCTCTTCCCCCTGCAGCACGGCACCCTGTTCTACGTCGGCTACGAGGTCCTGCCGCCGGTCGTCGTCACGGGCGCGAACCGGGTGTCCGACGAGGAGTTCGCCACGGCCTCGAAGGAGGTCTGCGAGCGGGTGCTCGCCATCCCGCGCACGGCGCCGCTCCCGTTCCGCAGGCAGAACGGCGGGGACTACGACGACGACCTCGTCCTGCGCGACCACCTCGCCCCCGGCCGGGCCGGGCTCGGCATCCACCTGCGCGATCGACCCACGGAGACGGAGAGATGACCGAACCGTTCCTCACCGAGGACCGCCTGGCGATCCAGGCGATGGCCCGCGAGTTCGCGATGAAGGAGGTCCTGCCCGTCGCCAACGAGCTCGACCCCCAGCACGGCGAGATCCCGATGGCCCTGCGGGAGAAGATGGCCGGGCTGGGCTTCTTCGGCATCCTCATCCCGGAGGAGTACGGCGGGCTCGGCCTGGGCCTGTCCGAGTACGCGATCATCGTCGAGGAGCTGGCCCGCGCCTGGATGAGCGTGGCCAGCCTGATCGCCCGCGGGCAGCAGTTCACCGCCGGGTTCGACGCCGACCAGCGCGCCCGCTACCTGCCCGCGATGGCGCGCGGCGAGTTCCTCAGCGCGTTCGCGCTGTCCGAGGCCGAGGCGGGGTCCGACGTCGCGAACCTGAGCTGCCGCGCCGTCCCGGACGGCGACGGCTGGCGGATCACCGGCCAGAAGATGTGGTGCACCTTCGCCGACGGCTCGGACTACCTGCAGGTCTTCGCGCGGACCGAGCCCGTCGACCCCGCGCACCGCTCGCGCGGGGTGACCTGCTTCCTGATGCCGAAGCAGCGGGGCACCCTGCCCGAGGGCGTCACCGGCACCCCGGTCCGCAAGATCGGCTACCACGGCTGGAAGACCTGGGAGCTCGCCTTCGACGGCGCCTGGGCGAGCGAGATCGTCGGCGAACCGGGCAAGGGCTTCCGGATCGCCATGGGCGACCTGGACACCGCCCGCATCCACACCGCGGCGCGGGCGATCGGGCTGGCCCGCGGGGCGCTGGAGGACTCGATCGCCTACGCCGGCGAGCGCGTCCAGTTCGGCCGCCCGATCGGCGTCAACCAGGGGCTGCGGTTCACGATCGCGGACATGGCGGCGCAGGTCGAGGCCGCGCGGGCCCTGATGTACCAGGTGTGCACCGCGGTCGACGCCGGGCAGCCCAGCCCGACGCAGGCCTCGATGGTCAAGCTCGTGGCCTCCGAGATGGCCGAGCGGGTGACCAGCGAGGGCCTGCAGATCCACGGCGGCGCCGGCTACACCACGGACTTCCCGGCCGAACGCTACTGGCGGGACGCGCGGCTCACCAAGATCTTCGAGGGGACGTCGGAGATCCAGCTGCGGATCATCTCCGACGCCCTGCTGGGGAGAACCGACCGCGCGTGAGGTGCGGCTTCGCCGTCGTCGCTGCCCGGCACACGCCGGTGTCGCCCGGTCGGGGCCATGTCCACCGGGTCCGGTCAGGCAGGTGTGCTCGAGCGCGAATGCAGATCCGGCATCCCGGCCGGACTGCCGTGCGGGATCCACCGGGCCAGCAGGTCCCGCCCGAACAGCTCGTCGACGGCCATGCAGGCCGCTCCGGTCGGGCCGGCCCGTTCGCCCAGCGACGCCCGTGCGATCTGCAGGTCGCGGGTGGCCAGCGACAGGGACCGTCGATAGACCGACTGGCGGACGCCGGCCAGCAGCAGATCGCCCGATGCTCCGACCCGCCCGCCGAGCAGGATCGTCGACGGGTTGAAGAAGTTCACCATGGCGGCCACGGTGTCCCCGACCAGTCGACCGGCCCGCGACAGCAGCTCGACCGCAACCGGATCGCCGAACTCGGCGGCGAGCAGGACGTCGTCGGAGGTGATCCGGCCCGCCTGGGCGATCCGCTCGGCCAGGTGCCCTCCCCGGCTGTCCCGGGCGGCCGTCGTCGCATCACGGGCCAGGGCTGCGCCGCCGGCCAGTGCCTCGAGGCAGCCGACGTTCCCGCAGCGGCACACCACCTGCTCCGCGCCGGGGACCGATCCGGTCAACCCGACGTGTCCGATGTCGCCTGCCGAGCCCTGTGCGCCGCGGTGCAGCCGTCCGCCGGAGATCAGTCCCGCCCCGATCCCGGTACCGATCTTGACCAGGACCAGGTCCGGGGACCCGACTCCCCGGCCCGCCCGGTACTCGCCCAGCGCCATCAGGTTGACCTCGTTGTCCACGAACGCGGGCGCGTCGTACCGGGTGGCCAGCCGGTCGCGGACCGGGTAGCCGTCCCAGCCCGGCATGATCGGTGGCGCCACCGGACGGCCGGAGGCGAACTCGACCGGCCCGGGCACTCCGAGACCGACGCCCCAGACGCCGGCGTCCCGGTCGGCGAGCATCTCGTCGAACAGGCTCTCCACCCGGCTCAGGCCGGCCGCCGGGCCGGCGGCGATGTCCCAGGCGCGACTCCTGTGGTCGATCAGGCGCCCGCTGAGGTCGGCGACACCGGCGTCGAACCCGGTCGCTCCGAGCGAGGCCACCAGCAGCACCCCCGCATCGGCCTGGAAGCGCAGCTCGCGCGGTGCCCGGCCGCCGGTGGACATCCCGAGCTCCCCCTCGGTCACCAGGCCCGCGGCCTCCAGCTGTCCCAGCCGCTGCGAGACGACCGTGCGCCCGAGCCCGGAGCGGCGGGCCAGCTCCGGGCGGGTGCGCGCACGACCGGAACGAACCAGGTCGAGCACGGTGACCAGCGTGTCCAGCTGGTCCGGCGCGACCCCCTGCACGGACGGTCCCACTCGGTGGCCTCCTCGTTCCGCCTGGGCCGATCTTCGGAGACTAGCCGATTGACTTTTGCACAGATCAAACTTTAGTGTCCACGCATCGATCGAAAGTGCGGCGGGGTCGCCGCACCGGAGGAGGTGGGCCGTGCGTCTCGGCTATCACTCGATCACCTGGGGCGGGGTCACCGGCGCCGCCGCCGGGGTGACCAGCGTCAAGGACCTCGTCTACCGGGTCCCCGGAGACATGGACCGGGCGCTGCGCGAGATCTCCGCCGCCGGCTACCGGGGCGTCGAGATGTTCGACGGGAACGTGCGCGAGTTCGCCGAGGTCCGCGACGACCACCCCGGCTCGCTGCACCGGCTGCTCGACGAGACCGGGCTGTCGCTGGTCGGTGTCTACACGGGCGGGAACTTCGTCTACCCCGAGATCCTGCCCGACGAGCTGCACCGGGTGCGCCGGGCCGCTGAGGACGCCGCCCGGTTCGGTGCGGCACAGCTGGTGGTCGGTGGCGGTGCGCCCCGGGCGCAGGGGATCGCCGACGGCGACCACGACCGGCTCGCCCGGGCCCTCGACACGGTCGCCGGGATCGCGGCGGAACACGGCCTGTCCGCCTGCTACCACCCGCACCTGGGCACGATCGGGCAGTCCCCGGAACAGATCGAGGCCGTGTTCTCCCGGTCCTCGATCGGCTTCTGCCCGGACACCGCCCACCTGGCCGCCGGTGGTGGCGACCCGGCCGCGCTCATCCGCCGCCACGCGGACCGGATCCGGCACGTGCACCTCAAGGATCTCGGGTCCGACGGTGCCACGTTCCTCCCGCTCGGCCGCGGCGTGCTCGACCTGGACGGCGTGCTCGCCGCCGTCGCCGAGGTCGGCTACGACGACTGGCTGGTCGTCGAGCTGGACACCTACGACGGCGACCCGGCCGAGGCGGCCCGGATCAGCCGCGCCTGGCTCGACGGCGCGCTGGACCGGGCCGGGCTGACCGTGACGACGAGTTGAGACAGGAGCAAGCGATGGCGGACAGGCTCCGCGCCGGGATCATCGGCGCCGGGTTCATCGGCGGCGTGCACGCCCACGCGGTCCGGGCGGCCGGGGGCGAGGTGACCCGCGTCGCGGCCTCGCGCCCCGACCGGTCGGAGGAGGCCGCCGTCCGTCTCGGTGCCCGCACCGCGGCCGTGAGCGGCGAGGCACTGGTCGACGCCGACGACGTCGACGTGGTGCACGTGTGCACCCCGAACTCGACCCACGTCGCCCTGGCCCGCCGGGCGCTGGCCGCGGGCAAGACCGTGATCTGCGAGAAGCCGCTCGCGACGACGCTGGACGACGCGCGGGCGCTGGTCGCCGCGGCCCGGGACCGGGTCGCGACGGTGCCGTTCGTCTACCGTTTCCACCCCGCGGCCCGGGAGATCCGGGCCCGGGTCCAGGCGGGCGGGGCCGGGCCGCTGCACCTGCTGCACGGTGCCTACCTCCAGGACTGGCAGGCGGCCG
This sequence comes from Pseudonocardia sp. ICBG1034, assembly GCF_020131375.1. Taxonomy (NCBI): domain Bacteria; kingdom Bacillati; phylum Actinomycetota; class Actinomycetes; order Pseudonocardiales; family Pseudonocardiaceae; genus Pseudonocardia; species Pseudonocardia sp. ICBG1034. The sequence goes on along the minus strand of NZ_JAHLEK010000019.1, from coordinate 40,493 downwards.
GAGCGCCGGCCGGATGGCGCGGCGACGCCGCCGAGGGCGGCGCGCACCGTGCGTTCGCCGACGTCGGCGTGCACTGGTGCGACCTCGTCGAGTTCACCAGCGGGCACCAGATCACCCGCCTGCTCGCCGCGACCGCGGGCGGGGGCACGGCCAGCACCGTCCAGTTCGAGACCGACAGCGGCGCCACCGGCTCGGTCGTGGTCAGCCAGACCGCGCTCGGCCGGCGCAACGCGCTGCGCATCTCCCTCGACGGCGAGCGGGCGGCCTACCGATTCGACCAGGAGTCGCCCGAACAGCTCTGGATCGGTGACCGCGACGGCGACCGGGTGCTGCACCGCGGCGCGCCCGCGTACTCGCCGGCCGCGGCGCGGTACTCACTGCTCCCGCCCGGGCACCCGCAGGGCTACCAGGACTGCTTCAACGCGTTCGTGGCCGACACCTACTCCGCAGTCCACGGCGATGCACCGGACGGGTTGCCCACGTTCGCCGACGGCCTGCGTGCCGCCGAACTGACCGACGCGGTGATCCGCTCGTCGGAGTCCTCGACCTGGGTGGAGGTGCCCTCGTGAAACTCGGAATGCTCACCGCCTGTCTGCCCGACCGGCCGCTGGACGAGATCGCCCGGTGGGCCGCGGGAGCGGGCTACGAGGCCCTCGAGGTGGCGGCCTGGCCGGCCATCGGCGACCGGCCGTTCACCGCCAGCCACCTCGACGTCGTCGCGTTCGGCGAGCACGAGGCCGACGCCACGCGCGCGCTGTTCGACGAGCACGGCCTGACGCTGAGCTCGCTGGCGTTCTACGACAACAACCTGCATCCCGACCCGGGCGAGCGGAGGGCGGTCAACGACCACCTCGCCGCCTGCATCGACGCCGCCGCGCTGCTCGGCTGCCCGACCGTCGGGACGTTCGTCGGACGGCACCCGGGCAGGACGGTCGCGGAGAACCTGCGCGACGCCGAGGAGGTGTTCGCACCGCTGGTGGAGCGGGCCGGCGAGCGCGGGATCAAGCTGATCGTCGAGAACTGCGTGATGGAGGGCTGGCACCCGGACGGCTACCCGGGCAACCTCGCCTACTCCCCGGAGCTGTGGGAGTGGATGTTCTCGCTCGGGCTCTACCTCAACTACGACCCCAGCCACCTGGTGTGGATGGGCATCGACCCGGTCGAGGCCCTGCGCCCCTACGTCGACCGTGTCCCGCACGCCCAGGCCAAGGACATCCAGCTCTTCCCGGAGCGGCGCCACCGCTACGGCTGGCCGGGCAAGGCCGTCGTGCGCGAGGACCCGTTCGACGTCGGCTGGTGGCGTTACCGGGTGCCGGGTCTCGGCGACGTCGACTGGCGCCGGGTCGTCGACACCCTCTACGAGGGCGGCTTCGACGGCGTGCTGTCGGTCGAGCACGAGGACCCCGTCTGGGGCGGCACCGAGGACCGGATCCACACCGGCCTGGAGGTCGCCCACCGCACCCTGCGGCCGCTGATCGTGGCCTGAGCCGCTCGGCGGGGCCCGGCCGGGCCCCGCCTGCACCCCCGCACCTCGGTGAGAAGGGCGGGACGACGGCCGGCCCCGTCCGGGGCCGGCCCCCACCCGTGCACTGCCCGCAGCAAAGGAGCTAGGGAGATGAGCGAGACCTTCGACGTCGTCGTGGTCGGCGGTGGGACGGCCGGCTGCATCGTGGCGGCCCGGCTCAGCGAGGACCCCGGCCGGCGGGTGCTGCTGATCGAGGCCGGGCCCGACTACGCCACCGCGGTACCGGCCGCCGTGCTCGAGGGCCGGGTGGTCCCGATGCGCGGACACGCGGCGGACGTCGACCCCCGCCACGACTGGGGGCTGGCCGCGGAGGGCGCCGGCGGCGCACCGATCTCGGTGCCGCAGGGCCGGCTGATCGGGGGCGGCTCGGCGATCAACGGCATGATCTCGCTCCGCGGTGCGACGGCCGACTTCCGGGAGTGGGCCGAGCGGGGCAACCCGCGCTGGGACTGGGCGCACGTGCTGGCCGCCTACCGTGCGCTGGAGGACGACCCGGCCCCCGGCCCGGACATCCACGGCCGCGGCGGCGCGTTCCCGATCGCACGCGCCGAGGAACACGAGTACGCCCCGCTGCAGGCCGCGTTCGTGCGGAGCTGCCGGGCGCTCGGGGCCGGCTACCAGCCGGACTTCAACGCCCCGGACGCCGAGGGCGTCGGTCCCGCCCCGATGAACCGGGTCGGCACCACCCGGATGTCCACCGCGGCGACCCACCTGGCGCCGGCCCGCGGCCGGCCCGGCCTGACGGTGCGCGGTGACCTCCACGTCCGGCGCGTCGTCCTCCGGGGCACCACCGCGACCGGCGTCGAGCTGACCGACGGCACGGTGATCGACGCGGGCGAGGTGGTGCTCACCGCCGGCGCGATCCAGACCCCGGCCCTGCTGCAGCGCTCCGGGGTGGGCCCGGCGGCGCTGCTGTGCGGGCTGGACGTCCCGGTCGTCGCGGACCTTCCGGTGGGGGAGAACCTGGGCGACCACTTCTCGGTGCCCCTGCTGGCCGCGCCGCGCGAAGGCACCTGGGCTCCGAAGGACTTCAGCCTGCAGACGGTGCTGCGCACCTCGACCGCGGCGCAGCCGGGCGCCCTCGACGCGCAGCTGACCATGTTCACCTACCTCGACGTGTCCACCACCGAGGCCGGCGCGCGGGGGCTGGCCGGCACCGGCGGGACGGGCCACGGCCAGCTCGCCGGGATGGGGTGCGTGCTGAACAAGCCCCGTTCGGTCGGCACGGTCCGGATCACCTCCACCGACGCGACGGTGCTGCCCCGGGTCGCGCCGGGCTATCTGACCGAGCAGGTCGACCGGGACGCGATCCGCGAGATCGTCCGGCTCGGCTGGGCCGTCATCACTGGCGAGCCGCTGGCCGGGATGCTGCACGAGCCGATCGGGCTCGACGCCGCCACCGTCGCCGACGACTCCGCCCTGGACGCCGCGATCGAGACCATGACCGCGTCGGGCTACCACTTCACCGGCACCTGCGCCATGGCCCCGGCCGGGCGCGGCGGTGTGGTGGACCAGGACGGGAGGGTGCACGGACTGGCCGGTCTGCGGGTCGCGGACGCCTCGGTGATCCCCGTGGAGCCCGCCGCCAACACGATGCTGCCCACCGTGATGACCGCGGAGCGGCTCGCCGCCGCGGCCCGCGGGCGCTCCTTCCCGGAGGCGTCGTGAGCACCCCGGTGGTCGAGATGTCCGGCGTCGCGAAGCGCTTCGGCGGCGTCGTCGCGGTCCGCCACGTCGACCTGGAGCTGTTCCCCGGCGAGGTGCACGCGCTGCTCGGGGAGAACGGTGCCGGCAAGAGCACGCTGGTCAACATGCTGGCGGGCGTGCACCGGCCGGACGCCGGCACGATCGCCGTGGACGGCACCGAGGTGACGATCCCGAACCCGCGCGTCTCGCGGTCCCTGGGCATCTCCGTGGTGCACCAGCACCCGGTGACGTTCCCGGACCTGACGGTGGCCGAGAACATCATGCTGGCCGGTCCCGCGCCCCGCAGGCGCACCCGGCTGCTGGACCGGGGCGCGGTCCGCCGGCACGCCCGCGAGGCACTGGCCCGCCTGGACGTCCGGCTCGACATCTCGGCCTAGGTCAAGCTCCTGTCCGCGGCGGACCAGCAGCTGCTCGAGATCGCCAAGGCACTCGACGCGGACACCCGGCTGCTGGTGCTCGACGAGCCCACCGCGGCGCTGTCCACCCGGGAGGTGGACCGCCTGATGGAGATCATCGCCCGGCTCAAGGCCGACGGCGTCGCGGTGCTGTTCGTCGGCCACCGGCTGAACGAGGTGTTCGCGCTCGCCGACCGGGTGAGCGTCTCGCGCGACGGGGCCACGGTCGTCACCGGTCCGGCGCACGGGTTCACCCCGGAGTCGGCGGTCGGGCACATGGTCGGCCGCTCGGTGGAGACGGTGTTCCCGAAGGCCGACGTCGAGCTCGGGCCGGTACGCCTGGAGGTGCGCGGCCTGGGCAGGCGGGGCGCCTACACCGACGTGTCGTTCACCGCGCGCCGCGGCGAGATCCTCGGCCTGGCCGGGCTGGTCGGCGCCGGTCGGACGGAGATCGCCCGCGGGCTGTTCGGGCTCGAACCGGCCGACGCCGGCGAGATCCTGCTCGACGGCACCCCGGTGGACATCGCGACACCGCAGCAGGCGATGCGCCACGGGATCGCCTACGTACCCGAGGACCGGCAGTCCGAGGGGGTGGTGCTGGAGCACTCGATCGCCTTCAACCTGCCGCTGGCACTGCTGGAGCGACGGCCCCGGTTCGGTCTGCTCTCCCCGCGCGCCGACCGGGCGCTCGCGGACGACTACATCGAGCGGCTCGGCATCCGCACCAGCGGTCCGGACCAGCTGCTCGGTGAGCTGTCCGGGGGCAACCAGCAGAAGGTCGTCATCGCGAAGTGGCTGGCGACCGACCCGTCGGTGCTGATCCTCGACGACCCGACCAAGGGCATCGACGTCGGCGCCAAGGCCGAGGTGCACCGGCTCGTCTCCGAGCTGGCCGGACGCGGCCTGACCATTCTCCTGATCAGCAACGAGCTCGAGGAGCTGCTGTCGGTGTCCGATCGCGTGGTGACGTTCTACCGCGGTGCCCAGGGACCCGGGTTCGACCGGCGTCCGTTCGACGCGGGACAGGTCCTCGCCGCGATGACCGGGCAGGTGGCCGATGTCCACATCTGACACGCGCACCGCGCCGGAGGCGGGACCCACGCCCGGGATCCGGCGTCGGATCCCCCGGGAGGCGGGCCTCGGTGTGGTCCTGGTCGTGCTCGTGGTGTCGTTCGCGACGTCCACACCCCGGTTCGCCACCGGTGACACGTTCGCCCAGATCGGCACCGACCTGGCCATCGTGCTCATCGTCGCGGTCGGTCAGGCCCTCGTGCTGTTCACCCGCAACATCGACGTCTCGGTCGGGTCCACGGTCGGACTCACCGCCTACCTCGCGGCCGGCCTCACCGCAGCCGTCCCCGGGCTGCCGGTGGTGCTGTCCGTGCTGGCCGCCTGCCTGCTCGGGGCGGCCCTCGGAGCGGTCAACGGCGCCCTGGTCGCGACGCTCAAGGTGCCCTCGATCATGGTCACACTGGGCACGCTCTACATCTTCCGCGGGCTCAACTCCGCGTGGGCGGGCAGCTCGCAGATCACCGCGCAGAACCTGCCGGCCTCCTACTCGGCGATCGCCACCGGGACGGTGCTCGGGATCCCGCTGATGGTCCTCTACGCGCTGGCCGTCGCCGCGCTGGCGCACCTGGTCGTCCGGCACACCGTCACCGGTCGCGCGATGCTCGCCGTGGGCAGCGCACCCGCATCGGCCGAACGGACCGGCATCGCCTCGAAGCGGCTGGTGTTCGGGGCCTACACCGCCACCGGGCTGCTCTGCGGCCTCGCCGGGGTCCTCTGGGGCGCCCGCTACGGCACGGTCGACTCCTCCGTGGCGACCGGCTTCGAGCTCGTCGTCCTGGCCGCCGTCGTCGTCGGCGGCGTCAGCATCACCGGCGGGGTCGGCACCGTCGGCGGGGTCGTGCTGGGCGCCGCGATCCTGTCCGTGATCGGCACCGGACTGGCGCTCGCCGACGTCTCCGCGTTCTGGCTGCAGGCCGTCCAGGGACTGGTGATCATCCTGGCCATCACCCTCGACCTGGTCCTGCGGCGCCGCCTGGAATCCCGAGGAGTGTCCACATGACCGCGCGGACGACCGAGCTGCGACCCGTCGCCACCCCCGCGCGACGACGGCTCCCGACCTGGTTCGGCACCTGGGAGATCACGCTCTCCGCACTGGTGGTCCTGGCCCTGCTGGCCGCCTCGGTCACCAGCCCGTACTTCTTGACCGGCCAGAACTTCTCCATCTCGGCGACCGGCGCGCTCGGGCTGAGCCTGATGGTCGTCCCGATGGCGTGGCTGATGGTCGCCGGGGAGATCGACCTCTCGGTGGCGTCGACGTTCGCGCTCTCCGCGACGGTGTTCGGCCTGGCCGTGTCCGGGGGCCTGGGCACCTGGCCCGCGATCGGGCTGGGTGTGCTGACCGGGGCGCTGGCCGGGCTCGTCAACGGACTGCTCGTGGTGGACGTCGGGCTGCCGTCGCTGATCGTCACGATCGGGACGCTGGGCCTGTACCGCGGACTGTCCTACGTGCTGCTGGAGAACCGGGGCATCAGCGACCTGCCGCCCGGGCTGACCACGTTCGCCCAGGAGAACCTGCCCGGCACCCTGGTGCCCTACGGCTTCGTGGCCTTCGTCGTGCCGGCCGTCGTGGCGGCGGTGCTGATGCACCGCGGAGCGGTGGGCCGGGCCGTGTTCGCGATCGGCAGTAACGCCCGGGTGGCCCGCTTCTCCGGGCTGCGGGTGGGCGCGGTCAAACGTGGCCTGTTCGTGGTCTCCGGCGTCGTGGCCGCGGTGGCGGGCATCGCCTACGCCGGATACGTCAGCACCGTCCGTGCCAGCAACGGCACCGGACTGGAGCTGATCGTGGTGGGCATCGTGCTGATCGGCGGGATCAGCATGTACGGCGGGAAGGGCTCGTTCGTGGGGGTGCTACTGGCCCTGCTGCTGGTCACGGTCCTCACGAGCTGGATGACGCTGGCCGACGCCGAGACCGCCGTGCAGTACATGGTGACCGGGTTGCTCATGGTCGGCGCGGTCGTCGTGCCCGCGGTGTCCCGGCGGGTGACCGCGTGGCGGGAACGCCGCCGCTCGGCCGGGAGCGTCCGGTGAGGCGCCCCGGCATGGGAGCCGCCGTCGCGCTGGCGACTCTGCTGGCGCTCACCGCGTGCGCGGCCGCCGAGCCGTCCGGACCACCGCCGCCGCGGCCGGTCGCGGACTGCAACCTGACGATGATCCCCAAGAGCACCGACAACCCGTACTTCGCCGCGGTGCGCACCGGGATGGTCGACGCCCAGCGCGAGCTCGGCGGTGACCTGTCGTTCGTCGGCCCCGCGGCCGGCGACGTCACCGGGCAGATCCAGCGCATCCAGAGTGGACGCCAACGCGGGTCCTGCGTGATCGGCATCTCCGCGGTGGACTCGTCGGCGGTCGCCCCGGCGCTGGACGCCGCCCGCGCCCACGGATCGCGGGTCATCAGCTATGACGCCGACGTCAGTGACGGCTCGCGGGGCCTGTTCGTCAACATGGCCACCGCCGACGAGCTCGGCCGCGCCCAGTTCGACATCCTCGCCCGGGCGATGGGCGGCACCGGCGAGTTCGGCATCGTGTCGTCCCAGAGCACGGCCGAGGTGACCAACGGCTGGATCGACGTCATGAAGGCCCAGCTCGCCACACCGCAGTACCGCGGCATGCGCCTGGTCAAGACCTCCTACGGCGACGACGACGCGAAGAAGAGCTACGACGCCGCCGTCGCGCTGCTGCGGGCCCACCCGGACCTGCGGGGGATCATGGCGCCGACCCCGATCGCGATGGAGGCCGCGGTCAAGGCCGCCACCGACCTGGGTGTGGCCGACCGCGTGGTGGTCACCGGCCTGGGCAACCCGGGCACCCAGGCCCAGCTGCTCACCAGCGGCCGGGTCCCGGCCTACGTGCTGTGGAGCCCCCGCGACCTGGGCTACCTGACCTACTACGCGGCCGCCGCCTACACCGCGGGCGAGATCACCGGCCGGCCGGGCGAGACCTTCGACGCCGGGCGCCTGGGGCGCCGGACCGTCGGGCCCGGCGGGGAGATCGTGATGGGCCACCCGATCACGTTCACCCGGGACAACGTCGGTCGCCACCTGCACGACTTCGAGACCACCGGCTGAGCGAGGAGACATGTTCCGCTACACGTACAACACCCTGGCCTACGGCCGGGAGCCGCTGTCGGAGGGGATCGCCCGGCTGGCCCGGTACGGCTACGACGGCGTCGAGCTCGTCGGGGAACCCGCCGAGCAGGACACCGGACGGATCCGCGCCGACCTGGAGCGGCACGGCCTGGTCGCGTCCTCGATCATCAGCATCTTCACGCCCGAGCGCGACATCGTGAGCACCGATCCTGCCGTGCGACGACATGCCGTGGACTACGTGCGCGGCAACGTCGACCACGCCGCCGCGCTGGGTGCCGAGGTCGTCACGTTCACCCCGACGGCCTGCATGAAGATCGTCCCCGGCGCCGAGCGCGCCCGGGAGTGGCAGTGGGCGGTCGAGGCCGCCCGCGCGGTCGGCGACCACGCGGCGGAGCGCGGGGTGCGGATCGCGGTCGAGCCGTGGAACCGCTACGAGACCTACCTGATCAACCGGATGGACCAGGCCGTCGCCTTCGTCGACGAGGTCGCCCGCCCGGCCGTCGGCGTCATGGCCGACACCTTCCACATGGCCATCGAGGAGACCGACATCGCGGCCGCGATCCGCCGTGCCGGAGCCCGCCTGACCCACGTGCACCTGGCCGACTCCAACCGCGCCGCCCCGGGGTACGGGCACCTCGACTTCGCCCCGGTCCTCGCCGCGATCGCCGACGTCGGCTACGAGGGCTGGATCTCCTACGAGCTGCTGCCCGCGGCCGGCGACGTGTGGGGGGTGCTCTCCGGTGCGGGCGCCCCCGAGTTCGGCGACCTCTACACCGGGTCCGCGATCGCCCACACCAGGGCCGTCGTGGCCGGGCTGGGGGAGCGCACGTGAGCCGTCCACTCGGCCTGAGCACGTTCCTGCTGGCGTCCCCGTTCTCCGACGACGCCGTGCGGCCGGCGTTCGAGCAGGTCGCGGCGCTCGGCTACGACCTCGTCGAGGTGTGCGTGGAGGACCCGGCGGTCCTGTCGGCACCGGTGCTGAACGCGGCCGCCCGGGAGACCGGTCTGGCCGTGGGCGTGTGCGGCGCGTTCGGGCCCGAGCGCGACCTGTCCCACGACGACCCGGCCCGGCGCCGGCAGGGGGTGGACTACCTGCGCGGCTGCATCGACCTCGCCGCCCAGGTCGGCTCGCCGCACGTCGCCGGGCCGATGTACGCGACGACCGGCAGGGCCCGGATGCTCCCGCCGGACGAGCGTGCCCGGCAGTTCCGGTGGGCCGCGGACAGCATCCGGCAGGCCGCCGACCACGCCGCGGAGCGGGGCGTCGCGCTGGCGGTCGAGCCGCTGAACCGGTTCGAGACCGACCTGGTCAATACCGTCGAGCAGGGCCTGGAGCTGTGCGCCGCCACCGGCCGGGACAACGTCGGCCTGCTGCTGGACACGTTCCACATGAACATCGAGGAGAAGCACCTGGGCGACGCCGTACGGCTCGCCGGTGACCGGGTGTTCCACGTCCAGGTCGCCGAGAACGACCGGGGGACGCCGGGTAGCGGGCACCTGCCGTGGGCGGAGTTCTTCGACGCGCTCGACGACATCGGCTACCGCGGCCAGGTCGTCGTCGAGTCGTTCCTGCCCACCGTGGCCGAGATCGCCCGCGCCGTGTCGCTGTGGCGCCCGGTCGCGGACTCGCCACAGGCACTGGCCCGCGACGCGATCGCGTTCCTGCGCTCGGCGGACGTCCGCCGGGCCCGGTCGTGACGGCCCCCGAGCAATGACCACCACCTACGAGGGAGCGAACCCCATGGAGATCGTCGACCACCACGGTGAACGGGTCCGGCACGGCCGGGCCACGGTCAACGGCGTCCGCCTGCACTACCTGACCGCGGGCGAGGGCGAGCCCGTCCTGCTGCTGCACGGGGTGCCCAAGACCTCCTACCACTGGCGGCACGTCATCCCGTTGCTGACCCCGCACCACCGGGTCGTGGTGCCGGACATGCGCGGCCTCGGCGACTCCGAGCACGCCGTCGGCGGCTACGACATGGCGAACGTCGCCGAGGACTTCGCGGAGCTGATGACCGAGCTCGGCCACGACCGCTTCCGGGTGGTCGGCGAGGACTGGGGTGCCGCCGCGGCCTACCAGCTCGCGGCCAACCACCCCGACCGCGTCCAGCAGCTCGTCTACCAGGAGATGATCCTCCCCGGGTTCGGGCTGGAGGACTACTCGTTCCTGACCCCGGACAACGTGCGCAGCTACGTCTGGCTGTGGCACATCAACTTCTACTCCGTGCCCGAGTTCCCCGAGATGCTGATCAGCGGCCACGAGCGGGAGTACTTCTCCTACTTCATGAAGCACGAGACCCACGACCCGTCGGCGATCACCCCCGACGCGCTCGACGAGTACGTGCGCTGCTACTCCTCGCCCGGCGGGGTCCGGTGCATGTGCGAGATCTACCGGGCCACGCTCACCGACGGTGACCAGAACCGGGAGTCCGCGCGGACCCGGCTCCCGATGCCGGTGCTGGCCGTGGGCAGCGAGCACTTCATCGGTGCCGACAACGAGCGGCAGATGCGCGAGGTCGCCGACGACGTCCGCGCGGTGATCCTGCCGTGGGGCCATCAGCTCGCCGAGGAGTCGCCCGCGGAGCTGGCCGGGCACTACCTGCGCTTCTTCGCCGGGGAGACGGCATGAGCTACGCGGTCCGCGACGGCCGGCTCGTCGACCCGGACGGGAACCCGTTCCTGTCCCTCGGCCTCAACCACACCGACGAGGCGGCACTGAAGTTCCCCCGCGCCGTCGACGTGTGGCGCGAACGCTACGGGTCGCGGCAGCGCTGGATCCGTGACGGCGTCGTCGCGGATCTGCGCGGGTGGGGGTTCAACACACTGGGGTGGACGAGCGAGTACGTCGCGGGCGGCTGGGGCGAGGCGCTGGACTGGTTCGGCGACCCGATCGACCTCAAGCACTCCGAGCAGTGGACCGCTGCCGAGCTGCGCGGCGCGGGGATGCCCTACGTCGCCCAGGTGCGGGTGGCCGAGATCGAGGACTGGAACGGTCACCCGGCGTTCCGGCCGCTCGACGACGACTTCGTCGACTGGTGCGACCACCTGGGCCGCGCGATCGCCGCCGAGCACGCCGACTCGCCGGACCTGCTCGGCTACTTCCTGGTCGACATCCCTGCCTGGTTGCCGCACGCGTCCGGCCGGGACTTCGTCGAGCTCTCCGGCCTGGAGCCGGGCGCACGGGAACGCGCGCTCTACGATGTCGCCAGCCGCTACTACGAGACGATCGCGACGGCCCTCCGCCGCTACGACCCGCACCACCTGATCCTCGGCGACCGGTTCAACGGCAACAAGGGGATCCCGGAGCCGGTGCTGCGGGCGATGGCCCCGCACGTCGACGTCCTGTCCGTGCAGTACTTCACCGAGCCGACCGACGAGTCGCGCCGGGCGATGCACGACGACCTGGCCCGCTGGCGTGCCCAGTGCGGGGACAAGCCGGTGATCGTCGCCGACATCGGGAACTGGACCCCGACCGAGCTCGACCCGCACCGCGAGGGCCTGCCCGACCACGCCGCCCGCGGCGCGGACTACGGCGCCGCGATGGAGGTCCTGCTCGACGAGCCCTGGTTCGCCGGGTGGCACTGGTGCGGCTACGTCGAGAACACCGGTGGGCGCGGCTGGGGGCTCAAGGACCCGTGGGACGAGCCCTACCGGCCCCTGACCGACGCGATCACCGAACACAACCGCCGCGCCGCGGCGTACCGGAAGGGGAACTGAGATGGGACAGCTGGACGGCAAGGTCGCGGTGATCACCGGCGGCGGGCGCGGGCAGGGACGGGCGCACGCGCTCCGCCTCGCCCGCGAGGGCGCCGACATCGTCACCTGCGACATCACCGAGCAGGTGGCCACGGTCCCGTTCGCCACCGGGCGCCCCGGCGACCTCGAGGAGACCGTCGCGCAGGTGGAGGAGCTGGGTCGTCGCTGCATCGCGCTCGAGGGCGACGTGCGCCGCACCGCGGACATGGCCCGGCTGGCCGACACGGCGATGAGCGAGTTCGGCCGCATCGACATCCTGCTGGCCAACGCCGGGATCCTGAGCCTGTCGGACAACACCTGGGAGCTCACCGACGAGGCCTGGGACGACATGATCGACATCAACCTCACCGGCGTGTTCAAGGCCTGCCGGGCGGTGGTCCCGCACATCCGGGCGGGCGGCGACGGCGGCTCGATCGTGATCACGTCGTCGATCGCGGGACTGCGCGGCGTGGCCGGCTGCACGCACTACACGGCGGCCAAGCACGGCATCGTCGGCCTGATGCGCACGCTGGCCACGGAGCTCGCGCCGGAGTCGATCCGGGTGAACACCATCCACCCCACCGGCGTCGCGTCGCCGATGTCGAACAACGACTTCTTCCCGCAGTGGCTGACCGAGCACGAGGAGCTGGGCAACGCCATGCGGTTCAACCTGATGCCGGTGGACGCCCTGGCCGAGACCGACGTGTCCGAGGTGATCGCGTTCCTCTGCTCCGACGCGGGGAGGTGGATCACCGGGACGACCGTCCCCGTGGACGCGGGCTTCCTGCTCAAGTAGGCCGCACCGGTGGTGCTCGGCCGCCGCACCGCGCGTCCTGCCGTGGCGTCCCGAGGCCGATCGGGTAGTCGGAGACGCCCCGGCCGACGCAGGCGTCGCCGCCGTGGAGGGCGATGCCGTGCTGGGCCGCCTCGACCGTCAGCGTGGATGGCGCCCCGGCCGGGGCGGTGATCCACGGGGTGGGCGGGCCCGGCGGCTCGGGCCACCCCCCCCCGGGAGCCACCCGACTCCGCGCCGGGCGGTTCCCGGGGGCACCACCGGCAGCGCTCCGGGTCGAGAGCCCCCGGGAGCAACCGGCGGGGGCGCGTCGTCTCCCCGGTACCCGGGGCCGCGGGGAGGGGTCAGTAGCCCCGCAGCTCCCAGCGGGTGGAGTCGGTGGTGGGGTTGCCGTTGCCGATGCAGGTGAAGGTGGTCGGGGCCCCCGGGGCCGCGTTGACGATCTTCGCGCCCTGCTGCTGGCAGACCGTCTTGTTGTTGTAGTAGCCGACCGTCTCCGCGAACGCGGGTGCGGCCACGGCGAGCGATGCACCCATGGCGATCGCCGCTCCACCGATGAGGATGCCCAGTCGCTTCGTCATCTGCTCTCCTGCCTCGTCGTGGCGTCACCTCCGGGGTGCGCCGCCGGTCGTCGTCGCGGACGGACCGAAGCTGGATCGGGGGTCCCGGGACCCCTCCCGAGACGGGACCGGTCCGGCCTCGGACGGCTCCGAGGCCGTCGTCGTCGACGTCGGTCTGCGCGCCCGGACGGGTGACCGGCCCGCCCTCCTCACGCGTGCCGGTCACCCGTCGACGTCGACGCCCGTCCCGCCCGGCGGCGTCCGGCTTCCGCCGGTGTGCGGGGGCGGGGCGAATACGGCCGCCGCAACCCGCGGACGAGCATCCCGACGACCACCAGCAGCAGGGCGAGGAGGAGCAGGTGCGCGGTCGCCTGCTGCGCCGCGACCAGCCGGGCGGCGGTCGCCGAGCCACGGGTGAGCAGACCCCCCAGCGCGAACGTGGCGAGCCCCCACACGGAGGCCACCGGGATGCTGACCGCCGCGAACCGGTGGTACGGGAGGACACCGCTCGTGACGCGCGGGACCAGTGTGCGGACCACCGCGAACCACTGTCCGAGCGCGACCGCGAGCACCGGGCGACGCTCGGCCAACTGGAGCACCCGGGCGGCCGCGGCCGGCAGGCCGCGCCTGCTGTGCAGCGCCGCCGGGCCGCCCCGGCGACCCCGCCAGTAGCCCAGGCTCGGTCCGGCGGCGCCGGCGACGGCGGCGGTGAGACCCGCGGCGACACCGGGCACCGTGCCGCTGCCGGCGAGCACGCCGAGTCCGACCGTCACGCTGATGCCGGGCAGCACCACACCGATCAGCAGACCCGACTCCGCGACCAGCGCGACCGACGCGACGACGAGCAGACCCGTCCCGAGCTCGCCCGCGAGCACCGCCATGCCGTCCGCGATCACGCTGCCCCGCGGTTCCCCGGCCGCCGGCCCGCGTCGCGCTCGGACATCGGGCGGGACGCTAGCAGGGCGCTCCGGCGTCGAGCGGGACCCTCTCCACGTGGTCGGCCGCCGCCGGCGGGTGCCGGCCCGGTGCGTCAGGACGGGGGCCGCAGCGGTGTCGTGCGTGGACGGCCGCCGGCCCCGCGCGCGACGACGCCGACGACGTCGGAGGCGGTGACGATGCCGTCGATCCGGTCGCCGTCCGCGACGAGGACGGCGTCCCGCCCGTCGGCCGCCATCGCCGCGGCGGCCGCCGACAGGGGCGCCGAGGACGGCAGTACCGCGACCGGGCCGTGGACCTCGGCGACGGTGAGGACGGCCTGGCCCAGGCGACCCCACTGGGCGGCGACGCCCCGGAGCAGGTCGGATTCGGTCACGAGGCCGATGCAGTGCGGACCTGCGAACACGGGGAGGTGGTGGACGTCGTGGGCCGGCATCAGGTCCAGCGCGGTCCGGACCGGGGTCTGCGGGGTGACCGCGACCAGGCGCGAGGCCACGACCGCGTGCAGCGGCGGGTCGTCGTCGACGCCTGCCCCGCCACCGCCCCGGGGGGGACGGACCGGAGGTCCCGCTGCGCCCCTTCGGCCCGGACCCCTGCACCGGCCCACCGACCACCTTCAGTCGATAACGACATCCGCTACTGTTAAGGCGTGTCCCCTCCGTCGTTCGGCGTCATGCTGTTCACCCACCGCTTCCCCGGGCAGAGCGCGACCGAGGTGTTCGCGCTGGCCGCGGACGTCGCGCAGGCGGCCGAGGCGCACGGGTTCGCGTCGGTGTGGACCACCGAGCACCACTTCCTGACCGGTTACGGCGTCAACCCCTCCGCGACGACGCTGGCCGCGTTCCTGCTCGGCCGCACCCGGCGGGTGCGGGTCGGCACGGCGGTGACGATCCTGCCGACGCACCCGCCGGTGCACGTCGCGGAGCAGGCGGCGCTGCTCGACCAGCTCTCCGGCGGCCGGTTCGACCTCGGCGTCGGCCGGGCCGGGCCGGTGGTGGACCACGAGGTCCTCGGCACCGGCATCGAGCGGTGGCGCACCGGGCTGCCCGAGGCGCTCGGCCTGGTCCTCGACTCCTTCACCGGGCGGGTGTCCGCCGACTCCGAGCACTACCGGTTCCGCGAGGTCGCACCCGGCCCGGAGCCGTACACGCGTCCGCACCCGCCGGTGCACGTGGCCGCGACCTCGGCCACCGGGGTGGAGCTGGCCGCCCGGCACGGCCTGCCGATGCTGTTCTTCTTCTCCCAGACCGCCGACGAGCAGGCACGGCTGGTCGCCGACTACGAGCAGCTCACCGCGGCGCGGCCGGTGCACGGCACCGCGGCCCTGGCCCATGTCACCGACTCGGTCGCCGAGGCCGAACGGGTCGTCCACGAGCGGCTGGCGCCGGTGTTCGCCTCCGGCTACGCCGAGTACGTGATGGTCGAGGAGTACCGCGGCCAGCGGCCCACCCCCGACGAGCTGGCCGCGGGCATCCTCGCCCGGCAGCCGATCGGGCCGCCCGAGCTCTGTGTCCGCCGGCTCGTCGACCTGGTCCGGGGGAGCGGGGCCGGCCGGGTGCTGCTGCACGTCGAGTCCTCCGGCGAGCGCGACGCGGTGCTCGCCAACGTCGAACGCCTCGCGACCGAGGTCCTGCCCGCCGTCCGCACGGAACTGGAGAACGCGTGAACGACACCTACGACGTGGTGGTCGTCGGCGGTGGGCCCGCGGGCCTGTCGGCGACCCTCGTGCTCGGCCGCCAGCGGCGTCGCGTCCTGCTCGTCGACGCCGGCGAGCCGCGCAACGCCCCGGCCGCCGAGATGCACATGTACCTCGGCCGCGACGGCGGGGACCCGGCGCAGCTGCTCGCCGACGGCCGCGCGGAGGTCGACGCCTACCCGACGGTGACCCGCCGGGCGGGCCGGGTCACCGGCGTGCGCGGCGCCCTCGACGACTTCGCCCTCGACCTCGACGACGGCACCGTCGTGCGGGCGCGCCGGCTGCTGCTGGCCGGCGGCCAGGTCGACGAGCCGCTCGACGTGCCCGGGCTGGCGCAGCGGTGGGGCGGCTCGGTGTTCCACTGCCCGTTCTGCCACGGCTACGAGACCAGCGGCATGGCGCTCGTGGTGATCGGCAACGGCCTGGCCGGGATGCTCGCCGCCTACGTGCGGGACCGGTTCAGCGACGACGTCGTCCTCGCCACCCACGGCCCCGCCGAGCTGCCCGGCTGGGTCGCGGCGAACCTGGAGGCGGGCGGCGTGCGGGTCGTGGAGTCCCCGATCACGGCGATCGACGGCGACCTGGGCGCACTCGAGCTGCGCTTCGCCGACGGCACCACCCTCGCCCGCGACGGCATCTACCACCGTGCCCCGACCCGCCCCGGCACCGCGCTGGCCGGGAGCCTCGGCGCGACCGTGCTCGACGACGGCACGATCGCCGTCGACGAGTGCGGCCGGACCTCGGTCCCGGGGGTCTCCGCCGCCGGCGACGCGGCCCGTCAGCCCGGGCTGCCCGACGGCGTGACACTGGTGAGCGTGGGCGCCGGGAGCGGCGTCGCCGCGGCGGTGTGGCTGGAGCAGGAGCTGTTCCGGACCGGTCTGCCGGTCGCCCCCGGCCAGGGGTGAGCCCGGCGGGCGCCCCGGACGCGGTCCGGGGCGCCCGGGTCAGTACCGCAGCTCGTCCACCGAGGGGTCGGCGGCCAGCCGGGCGGCCGTCGTCACCGGGTCGAGCACCTCGGCGGCCCGGCCGACCCCGTGCGGGACCCGGCCCGCCAGTACGTCGGTGACGGCGAGCGCGGTGAACGCGCCGGTCAGGGCGAGCGAGTCGGTGGACCGCAGCAGCGTGCGGCGGGCCCCGTCGGCGTAGCGCGCCGACGCGAGCAGGGTGATGGCGACGCCGTGCGCGGCCACGTCGGCGTCGGCCGCGGCGATGACGGCGTCGACGTGCGCCAGCGGGTCGCCCGACGCCCAGGCGGACGCGAGGGTGTCCGGCAGCCCCGGCCCCGGGAACACCGAGTAGGCCCGCAGCTGCGCCGCACCGGTGTCCGCGGCCAGGCGCTGCGCCTCGGCGGTGAGCAGCGGCACGGCGTGCACCGGACCGTCGAAGCCCGGCAGCGACACCGCGGGCTGCACCGCCAGCGCGGCCTCGACGGGGCCGCCGTCGCGCCACAGCGCCCGGGGCAGCCCGTAGCGGGGCGGGACCGACAGCAGCACGTCCGCCGCCGCGGCCGGGGTCAGCCGGTCGGCGCCACCGGCGTAGAGGTCCAGCCGCCGGGCCCCCGGCGGGAGCAGGCGCGGCAGGAGCCCCGACAGCCCGGGTACCACCCCCGTGCCCAGGACGACGCAGCGGTCGCCGGTCGGGAACGGGTCCAGGTCGCCGGCCGGATCGACGAGGTGGGCCCCCGCGGCGAGCGCCGCGGCCAGCACGGCCGGGGTGAGCCGCAGCGACGGTCCCGCGCACTGCACGACGACGGCGGCGCCGGCGCAGAACCCGGCCAGGGCGTCGGCGTCGCCCGCGTCGACCCCCACGGCCTCGGCCCCGAGCGCGGCCGCCGGTGCGGCGAGCGCGCCCGCGTCGCGGGCCCCGAGCCGCAGCCGCACCCGGCCCGTCGCGGCCAGCCGCCCGGCCGCGGCCCGCCCGGTCGCCCCCGACGCGCCCAGCACGGCGACCAGCGGACGGGCGGCTCCGGCCATCAGGACGCCCGTCCGGCCGCCGCGACCCCGGCGACCGTCGGGTCGGCGAGGAAGGCCCGTACCGGCACCGGGTGGTCCAGCTCGGCGGCGAGGCGGGCCAGCACCCGGATCGCGAGCAGCGAGTCGCCGCCCGCGGTGAAGAAGTGCACGGTGCGGTCCAGCACGGGGACCTCCAGGAAGTCCTCGAACACCTCGGCCACCGTCTGCTCCGCGCCGTCCGCGGGCGGTCCGGGGGCGTGCGTGCGACCGGTCCCGGGCAGCGCGCCGATGCGCAGCCCCTCCCCGGGGGCCGGGTCGAGGGCCTCGGGCAGCTCCGGCACGGCGTCCCAGCCGGGTCCGTCGGCCAGCGCCGTCGCGAGCTCGACCAGCTCGGCGAACGCGGCCGTCACCTCGTCGTCGACGAACAGCTCCGCGACCAGGGAGAACACCAGGACGAGCTGCTCGTCGATCTCGAAGCAGCGGGTCTCCAGCGCCACCTGCGGTGTGCGCAGGTGGTGGGTGTAGTCCCCGGCGCGCACCCGGCCCAGGGGGCCGGCCTCGCTCGGTAGCGGGCTGCCCATCGCGGCGTCCATCCCGATCGTGGACTGGAACACCACCGGTGCCACCGGGCGGTGGGTGCCGCGCCGGCGCCCGACCTCCCGGGCCACCTCGACGCCCGGGACGAGCATGTGCGCGGCGTGCTCGGCGAAGGTCCCCTGCACGGACCGGGCCAGCTCGGCGAACGGCACCCCGGCCTCCGGGACCACCGGCAGCAGCATGGTGGTGGCGAAGCCGCCGATCATGCGGTGCACGTCGGGGTGCAGCGGCAGGCGTCCGGTCTGCAGCGAGTTGAGCAGCATCCGCCGGTGCCCCGACCAGCGGGCCAGCACGACGGAGAACGCCGTGAGCAGCGCCGTCGCCGGGGTGACCCGCTGGTCGCGGCAGGCCGTGCGCAGCGCCGCCCAGCGGGCCGGGTCGAGCCGGAACTCGCGGTGCTGCATGACCGTGGGCCTCACCTCCTGCGGGTCGACGACCAGTGGCAGGGCGGGCGGGGCGGGCAGCGCGTCGATCCGCTCCCACCACCAGTCGCGGTCGGCGGTCCGGCCGCGCGTGCCGCGCAGCGCCCCGACCGCCTCGACGTAGTCGCCGGGGTCGATCTCCAGGGGGTCGAGCACCGCGTTCCAGTCCTGGGCGAGTGCCAGCAGCTCCCGGGTGAGCACGCCGGCCGACCAGCCGTCGAAGAGCAGCAGGCTGAACGCGCCGTGCAGCAGGCCGGCGTCGCCGGGCAGCAGCGTCAGCCGGATGTCCAGGCCGGGGCCGGACATCGGGTCGGGCCCGGTGACGTTCATCAGGTCCCGCAGCGCGGCGAGCCGGGCGTCGATCTCCTCCGGTGCGGCGTCGCGCAGGTCCAGCACGGTCGGGGCCGGCAGCGCCCCCGGCGCCCCGGTGGGCAGCACGTACTGGCGGCCGTCGGCGTCGACCCGGGCGCGCAGGCCGGGCTGACGCCGGGCCAGCCGCTCCAGGGCGTCGGTGAGGGCCTCCGCCGCCTCGTCGCCGTCGATGCCGTCGAGCGGGTAGTCGACGTAGTAGTGCGCCGAGGCGTAGGACAGCTCCCAGCCGTCCTGCTGCCCGACGAAGTAGCCCTGCTGCAGCGGCAGCAGGGCGAACGGGGCGTGCGGGTCGGCGCGACGGCGGGTGATCGCGGGGAGTGACCCGGTCGACGGATCGCTCACCCGATCGGCGACCAGTGCGGCGATCTCGCCGACGGTGGTGTCGACCCGGACCTCGGCCAGGCCGAGCGCGACGCCGAGGCGCTGCCGGATCAGCGCCGACATGCGCACCGCCAGCACCGAGTCACCGCCCAGGACGAGGAAGCCCACGTCGTCGGGGATCTCGGCGGGGGGCAGGTCGAGCAGTTCGGACCAGACGGTCGTGATCTCGGCGGTGTGGTCGGCGGTCGGTGGGGCGGTCATGCGCGAGACGTTAGACGATATTGACAATCAGACTCAATAAGGTCAGAGTCGCTCCGGCGCCGAGTTCGTCACCCACCCGTGTGACGCGTGCGCCACCGCCCCGAACTCCCGCACCCCGAAGGGACAACCGCATGACGGTCCGGCTCGACGACGTCCTCGCCTGCCTCGCGGAGGTGCTCGACCGGCCGGACCAGCTCCCACCGGACGTGCCGCTGACCGAGCTCGGCCTCGACTCCTTCACCGCCGTGCGGCTGCGCCGGCGGCTGCGCGAGGAGACCGGGCTCAGCCTGCCGCTGCCGGACTTCCTCGGCGGCGCGACCGCACGCACGGTGGCCGGGACGGCCGCCGGGGAGCCCGCTCCCGCGGCGGACCCGCCGACCGCAGGCACCGCCGCACCGGCGTCGCCGCCGGACGGCACCCCGTTCCCGCTGACCGCCGTGCAGAGCGCCTACCTGGTCGGCCGGGACCCGGCGTTCCCGCTCGGCGGGGTCGCGACGTTCTGGTACCAGGAGTTCGACCGGGTTCCCGACGGCGACCCGCTCGCCGACCTCGACCGCCTCGCGACCGCCTGGGACGTCCTCGTGCGCCGGCACCCGATGCTGCGGATGGTCGTCGGCGACGACGGCCGCCAGCGCGTGCTCCCCGAGGTCCCCGCGACGCGGATCGCCACGGCCGACCTGCGCACCGACCCCGACCCCGACGTGCGGCTGGGCGCGCTGCGCGAGGAGTGCTCGCACCAGGTGCGCGAGCCGGGGACGTGGCCGCTGCACGACCTGCGGGCCGCGCTGCTCCCGGACGGGCGCACCCGCCTGCACATCGGTATCGACGTGCTCGCGCTCGACCTCACGAGCTGGATGGTGCTGATGCGGGAGTGGGGCGAGGTCGTCGCCGACCCGGACGTCGCGCTGCCGCCGCTGCCGACGACCTTCGCGGCCCTCACCGCGCGGACGACCACCGACCCCGCCGAGCGGGCGCGCCGCGACCGCGACCGCGCCTACTGGGCGGACCGCGCACCGCTGCCGGCCGGACCCGCCCTGCCGTGGACGGGGCTGCCGTGGACCGACCCGCCCGGCGACCCGGCACCCCGCATGACCCGGCACACCGCCGTCCTCGACGCCGACGCGTGGAGCCGGCTGCGCGCCGCCGCGGCCCGGCACGGGCTCAGCCCGACCGGCGCGCTGCTCGCCGCGTTCGCGTTCGTGCTCCACCGCTTCGGCGCCGAGGAGCCCTTCGCCCTCAACACCACCCTGTTCGACCGCGACGACGTCGCCGCCGGTGACGACACACCGGGACTGGACCGGGTGGTCGGCGACTTCACCAGCACCGTGCTGGTCGCCGTCGAGCCGCCGGACCTGCGCACCTGGGACGGCTTCGCCGGGTTCGCCGAGCGCGTCAACCGGCGGTTCTGGGCCGACCTGGAGCACCGCTCGGTGCCCGGGGTCGAGGTCACCGCGGGCACCGCCGGGCCGCGCGACCCGCGCACCGGGCTGCCCGCCCCCGCACACCCGGTGGTGTTCACCAGCGGACTGGGGCTCACCGGGGACGGCCCGGCGGCCACGGACTGGCTGGGGGAGGAGGTCTTCGGGATCTCCCAGACCCCGCAGGTGCTGCTCGACCACATCGTCCACGACGCGGGCGGCGTGCTCCGGGTGCACTGGGACCTGCGGGCGGACACCCTGCCCGCCGGGTTCGTGCCCGGACTGCGCGACGCCCACCACACGCTGCTGCGCCGGCTCGCCGACGAGCCCGCCGCCTGGACCGACCCCACCCTGGGACACGACCCGTCGACGGCCGCGGCCGGGCCGGTCGGCCCGAACCCGTTCACCGCGTACGGCCCGCTCCTCGACGACCCCTGGCGCGCCGCCGTCCGGCCGGGCCGACCCGCGCTGCTCGACGCCCGCGGCTGCGTCGCCGCCGACGTGCTCGCCGCCCGCGCGGACCGCACCGGCGCCGCGCTCGCCGGTGTCGGAGCCGGGCCGGGCGAGCTGGTCGCGGTCTGCGTGGAGAAGGGGATCGCGCAGGTCACCGCCCTGCTCGGGGTCCTCGCGAGCGGCGCGGGCTACGTCCCGGTCGAACCGTCGTGGCCCGCCGCACGGATCGCCTCGGTCTGCGCCCGCTCCGGCCTGCGGCACGCGCTCGTCGCGCCGGGGGACACCACCGCCTGGCCCGACGGGGTGCGCACCCACGTCCTCGACGCCGACGGGGTCCTCGACGGCGACGCCGCGACCCCGCGCCGCCCCGACCCGGGAGACCTCGCCTACGCGATCTTCACCTCCGGGTCGACCGGCACCCCGAAGGGCGTCGGGATCGCCCACCGCGCCGCCCGCACCACCCTCGACGACCTCGAGGCCCGCTATCCGCTGCGTGCGGACGACCGGGTGCTCGCGCTGTCGGCGTACAGCTTCGACCTGTCGGTCTACGACGTGTTCTCGGTGCTCGGCGCCGGCGGCGGGGTCGTGCTGCCCGACGCCGACCGGCAGCGCGACCCCGGCCACTGGCTGGACCTCATGGCGGCCCACCGCGTGACCGTGTGGAACACCGCGCCCGCGCTGCTGGAGATGCTCGTCGAGTACGCCGAGATCGAGCCCGACGCGACGCGGCGTGCGCTGGCCTCGCTGCGCCAGGTCTTCCTGTCCGCCGACTGGATCCCGGTGACCCTGCCCGACCGGTTGCGCGCGCTCGCCCCGCAGGCACGGGTGATCGGTCTCGGCGGCGCCACCGAGGCGTCGATCTGGTCGATCTCCTACCCGGTCGACGCGGTCGACCCGGCCTGGCCGAGCATCCCCTACGGCCGCGCACTGGGCGGCCAGAGCTTCCACGTCCTCGACCCCGACGACGGCAGGCCCTGCCCGGTGGGCCGGCCCGGGGAGCTGTTCATCGGCGGCGACGGGCTCGCCGAGGGCTATGTCGGCGACCCCGACCAGTCTGCGGCCCGCTTCGCCGTGCACCCGACCACCGGCACCCGCGTCTACCGGACCGGTGACCTCGGACGGTGGCGCCCGGACGGCACCATCGAGTTCCTCGGCCGTACCGACCGGCAGGTCAAGATCCGCGGCCACCGGATCGAGCTGGGGGAGCTGGAGGCGACCCTGGACCGGCTGCCCGCTGTCCGCCACGCCGTCGCCCAGGCGGTCCGCGGCCCGGACGACCGGCCCCGGCTGGTCGCGTTCGTGGTGCCCGCGGACCCGGCGACCCCGCCCGGCGACGGCGAGCTGGCCGCCGCGCTGCGCGCGGCGCTGCCGCCGTACATGGTGCCCAACCGCTTCGTCGTGCTGACGGAGCTGCCGATCACCGCCAACGGGAAGGTCGATCACGGGGCCCTGCCGAACCCGTTCGCCGCCCGGTCCACACCGTCCTCCGCAGTGCCCCCGACCGCGGCTCCGGTCGTGTCCCCGGCAGCGGCCTCCGAGACCGCCACCCCCGCCGACCCGGCACCGGTCCCCGCCCCCACGGTCCCGTCGACCGGCGCGGCCCCGGCCGCCACGGCGGGGCAGGAGCACGTGGCCCCCGGATGGCCCGCGGTCCCGCCGCAGGGCATCGAGCTGCGGCTCACCGTCGGCTGCGGCGGCATCGGACCCGTCGACGCGCTCGCCGTCGCCGCGCCGTGGGTGCAGCGGCTGCGCGCCGAGCTCCGCACCCACGGCGCGACGGTCGCCGAACGGACACCCGCCGACGGGCTCGTCGAGCTCGTGGTGACGGCCCCGTCCACCGCGCCGCCCCCGTCCACCGCCCCGGTTCCGACCCCGGCGGCCGCGGCCGCGCCCCCCGCGCCGGTTTCCTCGCCCGCGGCCACGAGAGCCCCGGACCCGCTCGTCGAACGGACCGTCGCGCGGGTGTTCAGCGACCTGCTCAACGGACCGGTCGAGGTGGGCACCCCGTTCTTCCAGCTCGGGGCGTCCTCGCTGACCCTGGTCCTGGCCCACCGGAGGCTGGTCGAGCTGGACCCGCAGCTCACGGTGGTCGACCTGTTCGCCCATCCCACCGTCCGCGACCTGGCCCGGCACCTCACCGCGACCGCGACGGAGCCGACCGGGGCGGGCGCACCCCCACCGGTGCCGGACCCGCCGGCCCCGCAGCCCGGCGACGGCCGCGCCGCCGGCCGCCGCGCCGCCCGCGCCCGCGCCGCGGCGGTGGCCGGATGAGCGACACGCACGAGCCCGTCGCCGTCGTCGGCATGGCGTGCCGGTTCCCCGGGGCCGACGACCTCGACGCCTTCTGGCAGCTGCTCGTCGACGGCCGCGAGGGCCTCACCCGGGTCGACCCGGGCGGCGTCCCGCGCGCCCTGCGCGAGCGCCCCGGCTACGTCCCCGTCGCCGGGATCCTCACCGACCAGGACCGCTTCGACCCGGCCCCGTTCGGGCTGACCGGGGCCGAGGCCGACCTGCTCGACCCCCAGCAGCGCCTGTTCCTCCAGACCGCCTGGCACGCCCTGGACCACGCCGGGCACGGCGGCGTCCGGGACGCCGGAGCGGTCGGGGTGTTCGCCGGGTCCATGCAGTCGAGCTACCTGGCCTCCAACCTCGCCGACCGGTGGGACCCCACCGGCGCGGGCCCGGACCCGCTCGGGAGCCTCGCCACCGCCATGGCGACCCAGCCGGACTACCTGCCGTTGCAGACGGCCTTCCGGCTGGGACTGTCCGGGCCGGCCGTGGCGGTGTCGACGAGCTGCTCGACCTCGCTGGTCGCGGTGCACCTGGCCGTGCAGTCGCTGCTGAGCGGGGAGTCCGACACCGCGCTCGCCGGCGGGGTGTCGCTGATCGTGCCGCAGGGCCGCGGCTACGTGCACGTGCCCGGCGGGATCTTCTCCGCCGACGGGCACGTGCGGCCCTTCGCCGCCGCGGGCAGCGGGATCGTCTACACCCAGGGCGTCGGCGTCGTGGCGCTGCGCAGGCTGTCCGACGCGCTCGCCTCCGGCGACGTGGTCCACGCCGTCGTGCACGGCACCGCGGTCAACAACGACGGCGCCGACAAGGCCGGGTTCACCGCGCCGTCGGTACGCGGCCAGGCCCGCGTCGTCGCCGAGGCGCTCGCCGTCGCCGGGCTCGGTCCCGCCGACATCGGCCTGGTCGAGGCGCACGGCACCGCGACACCGCTCGGCGACCCGGTCGAGGTCACCGCGCTGCGCCGGGTACTCGGCGACACCGGTGAGCCGTGCGCGCTCGGCTCGGTGAAGGGCAACATCGGTCACACCAACTCCGCGGCGGGCGTCGCGTCGCTGATCAAGGCCGTGCTGGCGGTGGCGCACCGGAGGGTCCCCGCCACGCTGCACGCGGAACCGGCGAACCCGGCGCTGCACCTGGACGGGAGCCGGTTCCGGCTCCCCGCGGTCTGCGCGCCGTGGACCGGACCCGTGCACGCCGGTGTCAGCTCGTTCGGCATCGGCGGCACCAACGCCCACGTCGTCCTCGGCCCGGCCCCGCAGCGGGCCCCGGCCGCCGACGACCCCCGGCCGCAGCTGCTGTGCGTGTCCGCCGCGACCGCCGAGGCCGCGCGGGCGACCGCCGCGCGGGTGGCCGCCGCCCTGACCCCGGGCCCGTCCGGGGTGCGTCCCGCCGACGCCGCGCACACCCTCGCCCGCGGGCGGGTCGCGCTGCCCCACCGGGTCGTCGGCGTCGGGCTCGCCGCGCTGGCCGCGGCCGCACCGGTCCACGCCGGCACCCCCCGCCTGGTGTTCGCCTTCCCCGGCGCCGGCAGCCCCCGGCCGGGGATGGCGGCCGGGCTGCACCGCGACGAACCGGTCTTCGCCGCCGCGTTCGACGAGGCCGCCGCCCTGCTCGCCCCGCACCTGGGTGCCGACGTCACCGACGCGCTGGACCCCGGCGGGCCCGCCGACCGGATCGCCGACCCCGCGTTCGGGCTGCCCGCGCTGTTCGCGGTCTCGGTCGGCGCGGCCGCGCTGCTGCGGAGCTGGGGCGCCCACCCGGACGCGCTGGTCGGGCACAGCCTCGGCGAGTGCGTCGCCGCCACCGTGGGCGGCGCGCTCGCGCTGGCCGACGCCGCCCGGCTCGTCGCGGCCCGCTGCCTCGCCGCGTCCCGCGCCGCGGGCGGCGGAGCGATGCTCGCCGTCGGCCTGTCCGAGGACGCGCTCGTGGCCCGGCTGCCCCGCGCGCTGGACCTCGCCGTGGTCAACGGCCCGTCGGCGTGCGTGGTGTCCGGCCCCGCCGCGGACGTGGCCGCGTTCGCCGCCGCCCTCGCCGCCGACGGCGTCGCCCACGCCCCGCTCGCCGTGTCCGCCGCCATGCACTCCCGGGCGATGGACGCCGAGCAGGCCGGGCTGGAGGCCGCGCTCGCCGGACTGGCCGGCACCGCGCCGCGCATCCCGGTCGCGAGCACCGTCACCGGCCGGATCGCGGGCGCCGAGCTGGGCACCGCACGGCACTGGGCCGAGCAGCTGCGCCGCCCGGTGCGGTTCGCCGACGCCCTGGCGGCCGCCGTCGGGGAGGGGCCCGCCGTCGTCGTCGAGGTGGGGCCGGGCACCGCACTGTCCCGGCTCGCCACCGGCGCGGAGGGGGTCGTCGCGACCGTGCCGCTCCTCGACGCCGGGCCGGACGCCATCGGGCCGGACGAGACCGCCGCGGCCCGCGCCGCGCTGGGACGGCTGTGGGCACACGGCGTCCCGGTCGACCCGGGCGCCCCGGCCGGGTCCGGACGCCGCCGCGTCGTGCTGCCCGGCTACGCCTTCACCCGGTCCCGGCACTGGATCGACCCGCCCGAGCAGGCCACCGGCACCGCGCCCGACGAACCGCTGCAGCTCCTCACCTGGGAGCCGGTCGCCCCGGTGACCGGCCGGCCGGACGGGGGATGGACCGTGCTCGGCGACGGCCCGCTCGCCGACACCCTGCGGCAGCGGCTCACCCCCGGACCGGACGTCATCGTCGTCGGCCCGGACCCGGGCGCCGACCCCGCGACGGTCGTGGCCGGGTTCGGGGCCCACGCCGCCGACCTCCCCGACGACGACGCGCCGCGGCTGCTGCTGGTGACCCGCCGCGGCGCCCGGATCGCCGCCGACGGCCCGGCCGACCCCGCCGCGGCCGCACTGCGTGCGCTGCCGCGGGTGCTCGGACAGGAACGGCCCGGCCTGGCCTGGGCCACCACCGACCTCGGCGCCGACACCGGCTCCGGTGCCGGGCCGGGTCCCGCAACCGACCGGGAGGCCGGGCTCGTCCTGGCCGAGGCCGCCGCCCTGGCCGCCGGTGGCGCCGGTGCGGTGACCGCCTGGCGCGGCGGCACCCGCTGGCGGCTCGCCCTGCGCGGCTGGGACGCCGAGCCGGACCCCGCGGCCGCCCCCGCACAGGGGACGGCGGTCGTCATCGGCGGCGCGGGCGCGGTCGGTCAGGTCGTCGCCCGCCGCCTCGCCGCGGCCGGGCACCGCGTGGTCGTCACCTCCCGCACCGGGCGGGACGGCACCCGCGCCGTCGACGCCACCGACCCCGCCGCGACGACGGCCCTGCTCACCGAGCTGGCCGGCGACGGGCCGCTGTCGGTCGTCGTCCACGCCGCCGGGGTGCTCGCCGGTGCCGAGCTGGACCCGCTCCGCGAGCTCGACGCCGGACGGGTCCGTGCCCACCTCGACGCCAAGCTCGGCGGGGCACTGGCCCTGCACCGGGCGGTCACGGCGCTGCCCGCCGACCGGCGCCCGTCCCGCGTGCTGCTGATGTCCTCGGTCGCGACGCTGCTCGGCGGCGTCGGCACCGGGGCATACGCCGCCGCCAACGCCGCGCTGGCCGCCGTCGCCGGGCCGGGATGGCAGGCCGTGCACTGGGACGGCTGGAGTGTCGGGACGGGCGCGACCGCATCGGCCGCGCTCGACGCCACCACCGGCGGCGACGCGCTCGACCGGGTGCTCGCCCTGCCCGCCGTCGACGAGCTGGCGGTCACCGCCTCGCCCCTGGCGCGCCGGATCGCCGCGTCCGGTCGGCCCCGGGCCGCGGCCGCACCCACGGGGCCCGCCCTCGACGGGGTCGAGGGGGAGGTCGCGGCGCTGTGGAGCGAGCTGTTCGGCACCCCGGTCACCGACCCGCAGGACGACTTCTTCGCCCTCGGCGGGCACTCGCTGCTCGCGACGCGGATGCTCGCGGCCCTGCACGACCGCCACGGCGTCGCGCTCGCCCTGCGCGACCTGCTCGCCGCCCCCACCGTCGCCGGGCTGGCCGCTCTGCTGACCGGGGGAGCGGCCGCCCCCACGGCCCCGGAGCCGGTCGCGGCGGGGCAGGACGGCGTCGCCGCCGACGGGACGTTCCCGATGACCCGGGTCCAGCACGCCTACCTGGTCGGCCGCGACGGCGGCTACGACGACGGCGGCGTGCCCTGCTACTTCTACCTGGAGTACGACGCGGACGGGCTCGACGTGCCCCGGCTGGAGGCCGCCTGGAACGTCGTCGTCGCCCGGCACCCCATGCTGCGCGTGGTCGCCACCGCCGACGGCCGCTTCCGCGTCCTCGACGACGTCCCGCACTACCGGATCCGGGTGCACGACCTCACCGGCGCCGACCCGGAGCGGCGGGGGTCGCGGCTCGCGTCGCTGCGCGAGCGGATCTCGACCCGGCCCGGCCCGCCGGACCGCTGGCCCCTGGTGACGATCCAGGCGGCCCTGCTCCCCGCGGGCCGGGTACGGGTCCTGATCGGCGTCGACGTACTGGTGTGCGACGCCGCGTCCTGGTGGATCGTCTCCGACGAGTGGCGGGCCGCCTACGCCGACGCCGCAGCCCCGCAGGCGCCGCGGTCGCTGCCCCCGCCGCCGCGTGTCCACCCGGCGGCCTGCACCGCCGCGCTGGCCGCGCGCGCCGCCGGACCGGAGGGCCGTGCCGCCGCGGACTGGTGGCGCGGACGGCCGGTCCCCGGCCCGCCCGCGCTCCCGGTCCGGACGCCGGTGTCGACGGACGGACGGCCGCCGCGGTTCCGCCGCCGGGTCCACCGGATCGCCCCGGCCGACCATGCGGCGCTGCGCGCGCAGGCCGCCCGCCACCGCGTCACACCGACCGCGGTGCTGCTCACCGCGTTCACCGACGTGCTCGCCGAGTGGGCGGGTGCGGGCGGGTTCGGCGTGCTCCTCACGCTCTTCGACCGCCCGCCGGGCACCGCGGGCGTCGTCGGGGACTTCACCTCACTGGTCCTGCACGGCACGCCGGAGACCCCGCACCCGGTGTTCGCCGAGCGCGCCGCCGCCACCCAGGCCCGGCTGTTCGACGAGCTCGACCACCGCGCGGCCTCCGCGCTCGACGTGCTGGCCGAACGCTCCGCCCGCACCGGCGCGGTGCACCGGGTGCCCGTGGTCTTCACCAGCGCGCTCGGCCTCGACGACGGCCGGTCCCTGGAGTGGATCGGCGAGCAGGTGGCCGCGCTGTCCTCCACCCCGCAGGTGTGGCTGGACCACCAGGTCGTCGAGGTCGCGGGCGAGCTGCGGCTGCAGTGGGACGGCCCCGAGGGCGTCCTGCCCGACGACGAGCTGGACGCCGTCACCGCCCGGCACGCCGAGCGGGTACGCCTGCTGGCCACCGACCCGGCGGCCTGGGGACCCGCCCCCGACCCGGCGGCCCCGGCTCCTTCCCCGATTCCGGCCCCACCTCCGGCACCCGCCCCGGGGGCGACGGTGCGTGCGGACGCGGCCGACGCGGTCATCCCGCTGCGCGGCGGGGACTACCCGGACCGGCCCGCGCTCGTGCTCGTCCACCCCTCCGGCGGGGACGTGCTCTGCTACGTCGAGCTGTCCCGGATGATCGACCGCCGGTTCGACGTGCTCGCCGTCGCCGACCCCCACCTGTCGCTCCCGGCGCCGCACACCGACGCGCCGGAGACGGTGCCCGCCCTCGCGGCCGCCCACCTGGCCGCGCTGCGCGCCGCCGGACGGCGCGGGCCGTGGCTGCTGGGCGGCTGGTCGATGGGCGGCACGCTCGCCCAGGAGATGGCCGTCCAGCTGACGGCGGCGGGGGAGTCCGTCCCGCTCCTGGTCATGGTCGACTCCAACGACCCGGCGCACATCCGGCCGGTCCCCGGCACCGGGGCCGAGCTCGACCGCGCCGTCGCCGTCCGGCACCTGCGGGCGCTGGAGGCCTACCTCGGGGCGGACCTCGACGCCGACGGTCTCACCGGACCCGGGGCCCCGCCCGACCTCGTCGCGGCCGTCGCGGACCGGCTGCGCGACCACGGCCTGCTGGGCCGGGCCGAACCGGACGCGGCCGTCGTCGGGCGGCTCGCGGTGATGGCCCGGCACCTGCGGGCGCTGGCCGCCCACCGGGCGCGGCGACTCGACGCCACCGGTACCGCGACCGTCCTGGTCCGGGCCGACCGGCGGGCGCCCCGCAACTCCGGCATCGGCATGGGCGTCGACGACACCCCGCCCGGTGCCGGGCCCGACCTCGGCTGGTCGGCGCACCTCGCCGGCCCGCTGCACACCGTCGGAGTCGACGCCCACCACTACGGCGTGCTGCACCGGCCCGCCCTCCCCGACGTCGGCGCCGCGATCGACGCGGCGCTGCTCGCACTCCTGGAACGGATCGCATGAGACGACTGCTCACCGCGGGCCTGCTGGCCTGCGCCGTCCTCGCCGGCTGCGCGGCCCCGGCACCCACCGCCGCCGGTCCGGCGGACACGGTCCGCTACGTCGCACCCGGCTCCGGCGGCGCGGCCGTCGACGACCCGCACGGGATGCTTCCCGCCGAGAGCGACATCGTGCGGATGGCGCTCACCTACGACGTGCTGACCGTCCCGGGCGACGACGGCTCCCCGCAGCCCCGGCTGGCGACGTCGTGGACCCCGGACCCCACGCTGACCCGCTGGACCGTCCGGCTGCGCGACGACGCCGTGTTCACGACCGGTGCGAAGGTCCGGGCCGCCGACGCGCTGTTCTCACTGCGCCGGATGGCGTCGAAGTCCGCGGAGAACTTCGGCCGGACGGCCATGTTCGACCTCGCCGCCTCCCGCGCCACCGACGACACCACGCTGACGCTGGTCACCCGGGCGCCCTACGCCGAGGTCGGGACCGCGCTGATGGGCGCCACGTTCGTGGTACCCGAGGGCAGTACCGACTTCGCCTCCGGCCTCGTCCCGGGGTCCGGCCCGTTCCGGCCGGTGCGCTCCGACGCCCAGACCACCGTGTTCGAACGCAACGACTCCTGGTGGGGGCCGCGGCCGCCGAGCCGGGTGATCGAGGTGCGTGCGCTGGCCGACCCGCAGGCCCGCGCCCAGGCCGTGCTGTCCGGTGAGGCCGACCTCGCCGGCAGCGTCCCGCCCACCGCCGCCGACCAGGGCGCGGCCGCCGGCCTGACCGTCGTCCGCAAACCGGGCGCGACGATGTACCCGCTGGTCATGCGCACCGACACCGCGCCCTTCTCCGACCCCCGGGTCCGCGAGGCGATCCGGCTCGGCGTCGACCGGCGCCAGCTGCTCGACGCCGTGTTCGGCGGCAAGGGCACGCTCGGCAACGACCTGATCACCCCCACCGACCCGAGCAGCCCGCGCGACCTCCCGCAGATCGAACGCGACGTGCCCCGCGCCCGCGCACTGATGGCGCAGGCCGGCCTGGCCGGTGGCGTCGACGTCACGCTGCACACCACCACCGCCTACCCGGGCATGGACACCGCGGCGACCCTGCTGTCCCAGCAGCTCGCCGAGATCGGGGTGCGGGCGCGCATCGAGGTCGGCCCGCCGGACACCTACTTCAGCACCGTCTACGGCGCCGAGCCGTTCTACGTCAGCTTCCTCGGCGGCATCCCCTTCCTCGACGTCGTGCGGGTGGCACTGACCCCCGGCTCGCCGACCAACGAGACCGCCTGGGCGGACCCGTCGTGGAACGCCCGGCTGGCCACCGCGCTGGCCGAGCCGGACACCGCGAAGCGCCGCGCCGGGCTCGGTGCCCTGCAGACCCGCCTGCGCGACGAGGGCGGCTACCTCGTGTGGGGCGTCGGCGACCGGCTCGACCTCGCCGCACCCGGGGTGACCGGGGTGTCCCCGGCGATCGGGTTCGGCGCCGGCTTCCTCGACCGGGTGCACCACGACCGATGACCGACGTCCGACCCGGCCGGGCGCCGGGCCGCAGGCGGGCGGTGGCCCGTGCGGTGGCCCGCGCCGTCCTGCGGGCCGCCGGGCTGCTGGCCGGGTCCGCGGTGGTGGTCTCCGCCGCCACCGCGGTCCTGCCCGCCGACGCCGTGACGGTCCGGGCGGGCGGCCGGGTCGACCCGGCCGCGCTCGCGGAGCTGCGCGCCGCGGCGGGCCTGGACCGGCCGTGGCCCGCCCGGTTCCTGACCTGGGTCGCCGGCCTGCTCACCGGGGACCCCGGACGGTCGCTGGTCAGCGGCCGTCCGGTCGCCGACCTCGTCGCCGGACGGGCCGGGACCACCGCCGTGCTGGTGGTCGCGGCCCTGGTGGTGGCCGTGCCGCTCGCCGCGCTGCTCGCCCGCCGGCGCGGCGCCGCCGTCGCCGCGGTCGGCTCCGCGGTGCCCCCGGTCGTGGTCGCGGTCGGGCTCGCGACACTGCTGTCCGGCGTCCTGGGCTGGGTCCCGCCGGTGTCGCTGCTGCCGCCCGGTGAGCCGGCGTGGGCCCGGCCCGACCTGCTCGTCCTGCCCGTCCTCGCGCTCGCGCTGCCGTCGGGTGCCTTCGCCGCGGGCCAGCTGCGCGGGGTCGTCGAGGACGTCGCGGCCCGGCCGTTCGTGCGCGACGCCGTGCTGCGCGGGGTCCCCGCACCGGTCGTGGCCCTGCGCTACGCCGGTCCGTTCGTCGCGGCCCCCGCGCTGCGCGTGCTCGCGGTGACCGCGGGCTCGCTGGTCGCGGGCAGCACCGTCGTCGAGACGCTGTTCGGGGTCGCCGGGCTCGGGGAGCTGCTCGTGGGCGCCGTCGCCACCCGTGACCTGCCGGTGGTCTCGGCGGTGGCGCTGCTCGCCGCGTCCGTGGTGGTCGCGGGGACGCTGGCCGCCGACCTCGTCGCCGCCGCGGCGGGCCGGCCGTGAGGCGCTCCGTGCTCCTGCCCGGCGGGCTGCTGCTCGGCCTGCTGGTCGCGCTGCCCGTCGCGGGTCCGCTCGCCGGTGGCGACCCGCTGCGGGTCGTCGCCGCGCCGTGGTCCCCGCCGCGGCCCGGCCTGCCGTGGGGCGCCGACGTCCTGGGCCGCGACGTGCTCGCCCGGGTGCTCGACGGCGGAACCGGACCGGTCACGACGGCGGTGGCCGCCGCCCTGCTCGCCACGGCGATCGGCACCGCGGGCGGGTTGTGGGTGGGGTGGACCGGCGGGCGCCGCGCGCGTGCCGTCACCGCGCTGAGCGACCTGCTGGTCGCGGTGCCGTTGCTGCTGCTCGTCCTGGTCGCCGCGGTGACGCTGCCCGGGCCGGCCGCGGTCGTCGTCGGCACCGTCGTCGGCGGCGCGCCGCTCACCGTCCGGGTCGTCGCCGACGCCACCGCCCGGGCGCGCACCGCGGGCCACGTCGAGGCCGCACTCGTCCACGGCGAACGCCCGGTCGCGGTGCTGCTCCGCGAGGTGCTGCCCGCGCACGCACCCCTGGTGGCCGCCGACCTCGCCGGCCGCGCGGTGCTCGCGCTGCAGCTGGCCGCTGCCACCTCGGTGCTCGGGTTCGGCCCGCCGCCGCCGGCCCCGGACTGGGCGGTGATGCTGCGGGAGAACCTGCCGGGGCTGACCGTGAACCCGGCTGCGGTGCTCGCCCCGGCCGTCGCGCTCGGTGCGGTCGCGACGGTGCTGGCCGTGGTGTCGCTGCGGCTCGTGCCCGCACGCACCGGTACGACGCGGGTCCCCGGCGGCCCGGTGCAGACCGGCCCCGGGCTCACCGTGCGCGGGCTGCGCGTCCTCGATCCCGACGGGCGCGTCGTCCTCGACGGCCCCGACCTCGACGCGCACCCCGGGGAGGTCGTCGCCGTCGTCGGCTCGTCGGGGAGCGGCAAGACCACGCTGCTGCACGCGGTCCTGGGCACCCTGCCGGGGGGCCTGCGCGCCGTCTCGGGAGGTGTCGGCTGGGAAGGCGCTCCGCTGCCCCGGGGACGCCGCTGGCGACGGCGCACGCTCGGGCTGCTGGGGCAGGACCCGGCGCTGCACCCGCTGCGCGACGCCCGGGCCCAGCTGCCCGTCCCCGACCCGGACGCGGCGCTGCGTGCGGTCGGCCTCGACCCGGGGGCCGTCGGGGGGCTGCGGCCCGACCGGCTCTCCGGGGGCCAGGCCCGCCGGGTCGCGCTCGCCAGGGCGCTGGCCGGCGACCCCGCCCTGCTCGTGCTCGACGAGCCCACCGCGGGCCTCGACCCCGCCGCGACCGCCGTCGTCGTCGAGCTGCTGCGCGCCCGCGGCGGCGTCACCCTCGTCGTCACCCACGACCCGGCCGTCGCCGCGGTCGCCGACCGGGTCGTGCGGGTGGGCGCCCCCGCGCCGCCGCCGGCCCCGGCCGGTCCGCCGCCGTCCCGGGCCGGAACGCCGCCGTCGCCCACCGCGGTGCCGGTCCTCGACGCGCGGCACGTCACCACGGCCGTCCCCGGGGCCGCCGCGGACGTGGACGTTCCCGTGCGGCCCGGCGGGCTGACCGTGGTCACCGGGCCGTCCGGCTGCGGCAAGACCACCCTGCTCCGGGCACTGGCCGGGGTGCGGCCGGTCACCGGGGGCACCCTCGCACTGGCCGGTTCCGCCACGCCGTGGCCGGTGGGTGACCGCACCCCGGGCGTCGTCGCGCTGGTCGGGCAGCACCCCGTCCACGAGCTCAATCCGGCCCGCACCGCGGGGGCCGCCGTCGCCCGCCCGCTGCGCCGGCTCCACGGCATGCCCGCCGCCGTCGCCCGCGCCGAGGCGGTCCGGCTGCTGGGCGCGGTCGGCCTGCCGCCCGACGTGGCGGGACGGCGCCCGGCGGCGCTGTCGGGCGGGCAGCGGCAACGGGTCGCGCTGGCCCGTGCGCTGGCCGTGCGGCCCGCGGTCCTGCTCGCCGACGAGCCGACCTCCGCGCTGGACGCGGCGACCACGGCCGCCGTCCTCGACCTGCTCGACGCCGCCCGGGCCGACGGCCTCGCCGTGCTCGCCACCACCCACGACCGCGCGCTGGTCGAACGCGCCGACCACGTCGTCGACCTCGTCGACCCCGCCCCGACCCCGTCACCCAGACCGAGAGGAACCGCCCGGTGCGCACCGAACCCACCGCCGACCCGACCCACCCCTGGATCGCGCGCATCACCCGGGACGAGGACCTGACCCGGGTCGTCGTCGACCCGGCCGCGCTCGTCCCGCCGGACGGCGCGCTCGTCGTCGAGCACCGCGAGCACTGGACCGAGGTCTACGACTGGACCTACTCCGACCCGTCGCCGCTGGCCGGCTGGCGGGCCTCGGGGACCGGTGCGCCGCTGCCCGCCGCGCACATGGGGGAGTGGGCCGACCGCACGGCCGAGCTCGTGCTCGCCGCGCGCCCGCGCCGGGTGCTGGAGCTGGGCTGCGGCACGGGGATGCTGCTGGAGCGGATCGCCCCGCACGTCGAGGCCTACGTCGGCACCGACATCGCGGGCGACGTCGTCGACCGGCACCGCGCCGCCGCCGCGCCCGGGGTGCGGGTCGTGCGGGGCGCCGCGCACGAGGCCGGCTCGGCCGCCGTCCGGGAGGCGCTCGGCGGGCGGGCACCGGACTGCGTGGTGATCAACTCGGTGACGCAGTGCTTCCCCGACCTCGCCTACCTGACCGAGGTGCTCCGTACCGCGACCGCGGTCGTCGCGGCCGGGGGGACGGTCGTCGTCGGCGACGTGCGGCACGCGGGCCTGCACCTGCGGCACTGGCGGGAGACCGTCACCGCCACCGGGCCCGCCCCCGACGACGACGCCCTGGCGCGCACCGTCGCCGAGCGCGCCGCGACGGACCGTGAGCTGCTGGTCGACCCGGCCGCCCTCGCCACGGCGGCCCTCGCGGGCGGGCGCCGGATCGCCGTCGCCGTGCACGCCAAGACCCTCACCGACGACACCGAGCTGTCGCGCCACCGGTTCGACGCCGTCCTGCACGTCGACGCCGGACCCTCGCCGGTCCCGCAGGTCCTGGACTGGACCGGCGACCCGTTGGCCGGGGCGGAGCCGGTCCTGCTGCGCGGCATCCCCAACGCGTTGCTGCGTCCCGGCCCGCACGCGGTCACCGCGGCCCGGCTGCGCACCGACCTCGCCGGTCACGACGCCGCCGTCCTCCTCGACCCGGACGACCCCGAGCTGCTGGCGGTCGCCCGGCCCGCCGCCGCGGCCGCCCGGCCCGCCGCCGGGCTGGCCGGCCCGGGCCGGGCCCACGAGCCGTTCCCCGCGTTCGTGCGGAGCCGGGTCGGGCCGCTCGCGCGGCGTCTCACCGGCACCGACGCGACGGTCCTGCTGCCCGTCGCCGGGCCGGACGACGTCGCCGCGGCCGACGCGGCGGGCCTGGCCGCGCTGCCCGGCGGCGCACCGGCCGGCGACGCGGGCCCTGCCGACGCGGTCGCCCGGCTCGACGCCGTCGCGCTGCGTGCCATGGCCTCGGTGCTCGACGCCGGGGACCCCGACGTCGCCCCGCGGCACGCGTGGCTGGTGCGGCGGTGGCGGGCCGAGCTCGCCGCGCACGGCGACCCCGGGCCGCAGCCGGACGGCGCGCTGCACGCGGCGTGCACCGACCTGGGCTACCCGCCCGCGATGGTCGAGTTCTTCGCCGCCGCCATGGCCCACCTGCCCGCGCTGCTGCGCGACGAGGTGCCGCTGCAGGCGCTGCTGTTCCCCGACGGCGAGATCGCCACCGCCCTGGCGAGCTACCAGGACAACACGATCAACACCTACCTCAACGGGGCGCTGGCCCACCTCGCCGCGACCACCGCACGGACCCGGGCGGAGCCGCTGCGCGTCCTGGAGCTGGGGGGTGGCGTCGGCGGCAGCACCCGCGCCGTCCTCGACGGCCTGGGGGAGGCGCCGGTCGACTACCTGTTCACCGACGTCTCACGGTTCTTCCTCGACCTGGCCGCGACCCGGTTCCCCGGGGTGCGGACCGCGCTGCTCGACGTCACCACCGACCTGGCCGCCCACGACGGCCGCCACGACCTCGTCGTCGCGGCGAACGTCCTGCACAACGCCGTCGACGTCCGCGCGACGCTCGCCGCCGTCCGCGGGGTACTGGCCCCCGGCGGGGTGCTCGCCCTGGTCGAGTCGACCCGCGAGCACCTCCCGGCGCTGGTGTCGATGCAGTTCCTCATGTCCGCGCGTCCGGGCGCGGCCGCCGCGGGCAGCGGGGACCTGCGCGCCGGCACCGACCGGATCTTCCTGACCGAACGGCAGTGGTGGGCCGAGCTCGCCGCCGCCGGTCTGCGGCCGGTCGCGGCGCTGCCCGGTGACACGGACCCGCTGCGGGCGCTGGGGCAGCAGCTGCTGGTGGCGACGACGTAGTCACCCCGCCCCGGCGGCGGTACGGCGCGGTGCGGTCACCCCTTCGCGCAGACGCACCCCTGCGAGGACCCACCCGCGATCTTCGCCGAGCAGAACCTCCGGTCGATCGCGTCGTGGTCCTCCCAGGGGTGCGGGCAGACCGGGCACAGCTCGTCCGGGGTGTGGTCGGAGGCGGTCGAGGGGGTCGGGTCGTCCATGCTGGTGGTTCTCCTTCGGGGTTGTCGCCCCGAGCGGACCCGGGGACGGGTCAGCCGGCCGGTGGCCCGGTGGGGCGCCGCAGCGGGGCGCCGACCTCGTGCAGGTGACGGAGGACCTCGGCGTAGGAACGCAGGGGACCGGTCCGGGTGTAGGGCAGGCCGTGGGTGGTGCAGAACTCCTGCACGATCGGCTGAGCGCGGCGCAGGTGCGGGCGCGGCATGCGGGGGAACAGGTGGTGCTCGATCTGGTAGTTCAGGCCGCCCAGCGCGACGTCGAGCACCCGGCCGCCGAGCACGTTGCGCGAGGTCAGCACCTGCTTGTGCAGGTGGTCCAGTCGACGGCCCGCCGGGATGACCGGCATCCCCTTGTGGTTCGGAGCGAACGCCAGGCCCATGTACACGCCCCAGAGCCCCTGGTGCACGACGACGAACGCGACGGCCTGCACCGGCGCGAGGACCCAGAACACCGCCCCCAGGTACCCGACGGCGTGCGCGACGAGCAACGCCGCCTCCAGCCGCGGGCGGGGGACCTCTCGGCGCAGGATCGCCCGGACGGCGGTGAGGTGCAGGCTCCACCCCTCCAGGAACAGCAGCGGGAGGAACAGGTACGCCTGGTGGCCGACCATCCAACGGACGGGGCCCCGCGTGGCGGCGGCCTGCTCGGGGCTGAAGGCGAGCACCGGGATGTCGATGTCCGGGTCGTCGTCGGCGTGGTTGGGATGGGCGTGGTGCGCGGTGTGCTGGGTGACCCAGGCACCGTAGCTCAGCCCGACCAGCCCGCCGTGCAGGTAGCCGACGACGTCGTTGGCACGCCGGCCGGCGAAGATCTGACGGTGGCCCGCGTCGTGGCCGATGAAGGCCAGCTGCGTGGTCACGACCGCGAAGAACACCGCCAGCAGCAGCTGCCACCAGGACGGGCCGAGCCACACGAACACCGTGAGGCCGCCCGCGAGCAGGACCGCGTTCGCCGCGAACAGGAGCAGGTAGGTGCGGCGGGCCTCCTGCAGCAGACCCGCCCCGGACACCAGGGCGGCCAGCTCGCCGAACCCGCCCGCCGTCGTCGGACGGGTACGACGGGGGGACGTGCCGGTGGGCGGGGACGTCGTCATGCGTGCTCTCCGGTCGACCCTCGGGACACGGGACGAGCGGTCCTCACGACCGCACGGCTCACGCGTCGGAACGAGCCGCCAGGACAGCGACCACGCGACCTGGCCGGTGCGGGAACGGCCGGGACCGCACCACGGGACGGCACGGTCACGCCCCCGTAATGTGGCACACCGGTCGCCGCCCCGCACACCCACGCCCGGTCGCAGCCCGGCCGGGAGCCTCCTCAGGAGGCGGCCCGGCCGGCGCTCAGCGCTGCCGGACCGGCCGGACGAGGATCTCGTCGACGTCGATCTCGGGGGAGGTGTCGACCGCGTAGGCGACGGTGCTGGAGGCGCTCGCGGCCGTCCTGCGGCTCGACGACGACGCCCGGATGCGCCTGTTCCGGCCGGCGGGGGCGGCGCCGACCTGGACTACATCGGCAACATCCCGCCGTACGCCGCCGACGACGCGGCGGTCCTGCGGACGGCCGAGGTCGCGCGGGAGGTGGCGCAGCGGTGCGCGGTGAACGACCGCAACGGGCACCTGCGGCACGTCACGACCGCCAACGTCGCCCGGGACATGGACCGGATCCGGGCCGCGCTCGGCGAGGAGAAGGCGAGCTTCCTCGGCTTCTCCTACGGGTCGGCGCTCGGGGCGGCCTACGCCTCCCTGTTCCCCGACCGCTCCGACCGCGTCGTGCTCGACAGCAACGTCGGTGACACCCACCTCGACCCCGACGGCATCCGCCGCTACGCACTCGGCGCCGAGGAGACCTTCGGGGACTTCGCCCGCTGGGCCGCCGACCGGCACGACACCTACGGGCTGGGCGCCACCCCGGAGGAGGTGCGGGAGACCTATCTCCGGCTCGCCGCGCGGCTCGACGACCGGCCGTCGGCCGGGGTCGACGGGCGGGTGTTCCGGGCCGCCACCTTCGTCGGTCTGTACGGCCCGACCCTCTACGGCAGCACCGCCGCGGCCTGGCAGTCGCTGCTGTCCGGCGACGCGCCGCCCGCCCCGGCACCGCCCGCGGGCCCGTCGCCGCAGGACAACGCGTACACGGCGTTCCTCGCCACCACCTGCAACGACGTCGCCTGGCCGCGGGACGTCGCGGCCTACCAGCGGGCGGTGGCGCAGGACCGCGAGCGGTTCCCCGTGTACGGCGCGGCGAGCGCGAACGTGCTGCCCTGCGCCTTCTGGCCGTACGAGCCGGCCGAGCCGCCGGTCCGTGTGCTCGACGAGGGCCCGGCGAACGTGCTGATCGTGCAGAACCGCCACGACCCGGTCACCCCGCTGCGCGGCGGTGAGCTCCTCCGGGAGAAGTTCGGCGACCGGGCCCGGCTCGTCGTCGAGAACGGGAGCGGCCACGGCGTCTACGCCGGCGTCGGGAACACCCCGTGCGCGCTGGGGGTCACGACGTCGTACCTGGTCGACGGGACACTCCCGCCCGACGACGTGGTCTGCCGCTGACCGGCTCGCGGCGGCTCGGCAGGCAGCTGTGTGCCGGGCCGCCGGGCCCTCACCCCAGGAGCGTGAGCAGCCCGGAGAGCTCCAGCGCGTGCCGCGCCGGACCCGGCGGCACCTCGACCCGCAGCCGGTGCCCGCGGGCGCCCGCCCGGTCGGCGGCCTCGGCGAGCAGGGCGGCGCCGTTGCTCGCGACGTAGGTCGGTCCGTCGAGGACGAGGAGCACCGGCCCGGCGGTGACCAGCTCCAGGAGCCGGTCGCGGATCTCGGCTGCCCCGGCGAGGTCGAGGTCGCCGGCCAGGGTGAGGCGGCGGGCGTCGCCGCTGCGGCCGTCGTCGTGCAGCTCGGTGCGCCGGCGTCCGGGGGAGGGCCGTACGGGCGGCGCGGGGTGCTGCGCCACGGCGGGCGTGCGCGGGTCCGGGGTGATCTGCATGCGCACCACGGTGCCCCCGCCCGCCGTGTCGATCTCGGCGGTGGTGGCGATGGCGCGGATCATCTGCAGGCCGCGTCCGCGGTAGCCGGGGTCGGGCGGCGGCGGCCGCCAGCGGCCGGTGTCGGCGACCCGGGCCCGGACGCCGTCGTGCGGGGTGTAGCCGAGACGCAGGTGCACCTCGCCGGGCGGGTCGAACTCGGCGTAGCCGTGCTCGACGCTGTTGGCGGCGGCCTCGTCGATCGCTCGGACCAGGTCGTCGCCGAGGTCCTCGGCCAGGCCCACATGGCCGGCCCAGCGCCGGACCCGGCGGCGCATCGCCGGCAGCTCCCGGGCGGACCGGGGACGGGAGGTCGATGTCGGGCGGGAGGACGCGGACGCAGACCAGCGCGGCGTCGTCGGTGTGGGGCGGCCCCGCCAGGGGCCCGGCCGACGATTGGTCGGCGAACTGCTCGGGCGGCAGCCCCGCGACCTCGGCGGCGATCCGGGCCAGCCGGTCCAGCCCCTCGTCGAACGACCTCGCCGCGGCGCTCGACGAGCCCGTCGGTGT